>DVDT01000094.1 GCA_015296085.1 Trichormus sp. M33_DOE_039
AGCATTCCAGACATCGAAGCCCCGTTAATTTTTGTGTTAACGTTTTGTGCGGATTGATCGCTTATTGTCATCTACCTCAGAAGCCTAGCCTCCATCTGGACTGGCTTTTACCTTCTTATCTTTAACCCGAACTCAGGTTAAATAATTAATGGCTATTATCTAGATTTTGAATTTTCCCAAGAGACAACCTAACAACTGTAATGTATTCGGCTAGGTTGTTAAATCTTAATCAAAACAAAAGGACTAGTAAAACTAGTCCTTTTGTTTTGTGTATTCAAATTTTTATTTTAATAACGGGATTTCTTGTACTTTAGCTTTTGTTTTTTCCGCCGCTTTTCAGATGTAGCAACTGCATGATCTACCGGATAGCCAACAACGGGGATGACCTGATATTTGCGATCTTCTTCTAACTTTCTTAGTTCTGTGTAATCAACCCAGTGAATGCAATCAACCGGACAAGTGTCAATTGCTTCTTGAATAATTTCTTCCGCGTCCCCATCCTGGCGAATTGCACGCGATCGCCCATAATCTGGTTCAATGTAAAAGGTATTACGCGCTACGTGAGCGCAGTGCTTGCAGCCAATACAGGTGATTTCGTCAACATAAACACCTTTTTGGCGCACCATACCCCCCAATTCCGGCTCTAATCCAGAACGTTCTGGCGCATCCCGTAAAAAACCGCCTAGTTCTGGCTCGAAACCGGAACGATTTTCTTGTTGTTCCGGTGACGGCAGAAATTCATCCATTACGCACTCCAGCGTTGTACGACTAAGCGAATTGAACCATCAGTATTTTTTTCCTGTTCAGTTACCTGAAAGCCAACGCGCGCTGTTTCTTGTACTACGGTTTGATAAGCATAACGCTGGGTGACTTGGCGCAAGAAACCATCTACGGATAGATTTTGTTGCCAATATTGTAAGTCAGCAACGAGTTCGTATTCTTTGCCATTCCATCTAAAGCCGATATCGTAGCCATTTTCCTGCTCAATGGTGATTTCCGCAGGATGGGTTTGACCGCGATATCCACGTACTTCCCTAGGGCCGGGTTTCCAATCTATGCCCAAATCGGTGAGAGCATCTTTTAAAGAGTCTAGGTTACGGATTTGAGTTTTAATTTGGCTAAAGTGTGACATGGTGGTTGTAAATCAGTGACATTAAACTATGTGGAAAACTTACCAATCGCTGTAAGTATTCTGCGTATTCGCCGTATTAGATTCCTGCACGTTAGCGGCGAAATATTCTGAGGTTGGCTCTTGAGTCAGAACTTGTCCTAGCTGCGCCTCTATGGCTGCTGTGACTTCAGCGCAAGAAGCCCCCACAATGCCAGTGACTTTTTCTTGTACCCGACCGTCTGGATAAATTATGAACTCTAATGTCTCCATGCTTTTGGCCAACCACAACAATACGCTTGAATTTTACTGCTTTACCAGCAGGCTACATATACAGCCCAAGGAACATTGTTACTTTAAGGACAAAGTTGCCATTTTTTAACTAATGTTCCATCTCTCAAAATAAATATCTCAGAAAGTTTACAAAATTTATGATTCTTATAAGTCTACACATCTATTACTTGTTAGTCTCTCTTAACCTAGTTTATTAGTCAAGGTCAAAATTGAGTTTGTAGTATTAATTTGCGATCGCCCCAAAACTGTTGCTAGCGGTAGTATAGCGAGCTATGAGAGTGAAAAAGCTATTAAAATTATTGAAAAATTTTATCATTATCATTAGACTGGGCAGATTTATCGGGTAATTGTGCATTATATATAGGTACTAATGGATACATAGTAATTCCATCAAAAATAATATTAACAGTGATTAAATAGCTATTTACTTAAGAATGTCATCACTAACAGAAGCAGTAGATAAAATTTTTAACTGGTTACAAAAATATGATCCTGATGCTTTTACATTTTTCCGCACTATCTCGCAGTCTTGTTCATAAATCACATAGGAGTCCTATATTTTGATCAATTTAGCTCAACGCCCTGCCCCTATTCGGCTGGGTTGTTTTATTTTGGCATTATTGTTGCTGTGGTTGCCAATAGCTGCGCCCATTTATTTACTAGTGAGTGATCCTAACTTAGTAAGTATAGTGACAATGGTAGTGCTGTATGTGGAGTTTATTTTCCTGTTGAGATTATGGGGTCACAAAGTCTATCAACAGCCACGAATACTGAAGCTTTATGGCTTGGAATTCACACAGCGTAATGGGGCAGAACTACTTTGTGGCTTAGTCTTAGGAACAATTAATATTTTTATCTTATTTGGGCTACAAAATTTTTTAGGTTGGCTAGTGTGGCAGCCATCTAAAATCTTTCTCCCCCAACTAATTTTAGAGGGTTTGATTGTTGGTTTAGGTATCGGGTTTGCAGAGGAATTGTTATTTCGTGGTTGGTTACTAGATGAGTTGCAAAGAGATTACAGTCAGCGTCTAGCATTGTGGATAGATGCACTAACTTTTGCTGCCTTACACTTTATCAAGCCATTGGCGGCAATTATTCACACACTGCCGCAGTTTCCAGCTTTAGTCCTGTTGGGGTTAACGCAGGTATGGGGAAAGCGTTGGCGGGGTGGAAGTTTGGGATTACCAATAGGTTTACATGCTGGTTTAGTTTGGGGTTACTACATTATTAATGTAGGGGGATTAATTCAATATTCCAGTCAAGTTCCTGACTGGGTAACTGGGGTAAATAATAATCCCTTGCAAGGATTAATGGGGGTGGTTTTTATGAGTATATTAGCGTTATGGATGTGGAGGCGGAGTATTAAAGGTTAATTATGATGAAATATGGTGTAATTTTACTAGTATTAATATCTTCTTTTTCCTTGGCATCTCCCTCTTGGGCTATGGTTTGCCGCAACTATGAAGGGCATCAAATTTGCATTCTCAGCATCAAACGTAGTGCGAAAAAATATTGGGAATATCAGGCGGCTGTAAGTGTTGACGGTGTGAAAACACCAGTGGAAGTTTACAATTGTCGGGGTAAGTTTAAACTACAAAAAGATAGAAGTGTAATTCAATTTACCCAGAATAGTCCGGGTGAGATAATTTGTAGTTTTTTTAAGAAATAATTAATCATTTGTGAGATGAATTAAGTTTAAGTGCCTTGTCACTTATGAAACGTTGCTTGACTAAGTTAATAACTTATTGTCAAGTCACCAATTTCTAACTACTTTACCTATAACCCTGTTTCCAGCACTGTACCAACCAAACAAGCTTTCTCTAAATTCACACCATTTAAATTCGCCCCTGCTAACTCAGCACATAACAAGTTAGCCCCTATCAAATTCACTCCTGCCAAATTTGCCCCACGTAAATCGGCTTCTTCCAAATTAGCTTCACTTAATAAAGCCCCTTGCAAGTCAGCACGGCTTAAGTCTGCACCTTTAAGATTTGCACCTGTCAAATTAGCACCGCGCAAATCAGCACCACGCAAGTCAACGCCTTGCAAGCTAACATTCATCAAATTTGCACCACTTAAGAAAGCACCAGCCAAAGAAACATCACTAAGTCTTGCCCCCATCAAGCTAGCACCCCGCAAGTTGCTACCTCGCAAATCTGCACCAGTTAAATCTGCTTGCATGAGGTTAGCTCCCATCAGGTTAGCCCGTAAGTCGGTAGCTTGGAGGTTAGCTCCCATCAAATTTGCGCCTTCTAAATGCCCACCTTCTAGTTTAGAGTCTGCAAAATTAGTACCAACAAGGGTAGCACCTGCTAAATTAATGCGGCTTAAATCCAGCTGAGAGAGTTCCTCATCTTCTAAATTTACCCCAGGAAAATGTTTAAGTTGTCCTTGTCTAATAGCTTCAATATTCATTGGGGGTAACTTTTAATTTCCTTACTAGTCTTGTTCTGGCTATCCCATCGAGAATCAAGTAGCCACATACCTGTGCTGACTTTGGGTGTCATTAAGGGTAAGTCTATTCCCTGTTGTAAGCCCATGACTAACAACGTTAGTGCATCTAATAGCTTAGGGTCAAAGCGATCGCTTTGTTGCCTACATTCTGCTAAGGCTTGAGCAAATATCTCTTCCCGTGGCTGCTGGGAAGATTTCTGTTGATTAACTCGCCACTGAAAGTCAGCAACTAATGCCAAAATTCTTGACTCCAGGGGAATTGCATCACCGACTAATCCAGCAGGTTCTCCTGTTCCATCCCAATACTCGGTTTGGTGAGTGATAATTTGCGCTACTGCCCTTAATCTTGACATTTTTCTTAATACTTGCGCGCCTGGGACTAGCGGACAACTAGGGGCTGTTTCTGGCTGATTTGTGGTTTTACTGCTGGGCAGAACGCTTTGTGCTGTACGGAGTGGATCTATGCGATGCAATAATGCTGCTAGCTTTAATCTCTTGATTTGCCATGCAGGTAGATCCAAAAGTTGCGCCATTGTTTCGGCGATCGCAGCAACTTCTGTGGCTGCCATAGGATTATTAATATCCCCTAAATCCACCAGCTGCGCCATCCGCAAAAATGCTTGCACCTCATTAGAAAGCAAGTTGCTATCTAAAGCTTGTTGACGCATTGCTGTCGGAATCGATAATTGTTCCTGACCAGTTTGCAAGTAATCAACAACACGGGATACGACTGTACTCAGGTCTTCTGGGTTGATAAACGCAGGGGGAATTACCTGTTGATGTGCCAGGAGTTTTTGTGCTAATTCTGGGTTGTATTTTTGAATGTGAGCGATCGCTAATTCTGCTGTTTCTCTAACCAACGTCGGCTCAAATGTCCACAATCCGTAGAATTTGCGCTCTAGATCGGAATTTGGTAATCCTCTGACACCATAATCAGCATCTGATAGCTCTTGACACAGTACCATAGCTGTGTATTTAGTTGATAAAATGATCAAGTGCCATTCTTGAGCTACTGGATCAGCCTCATCTAATGCTATCAAGTCTACATTCGACAATTGACTTGTGGGGTTTTCCGCAAAGCCTGCATCTGGTGTAGCCATAATCACAATTTGGTGGCTATGTTTGGCAATGTCTGCGTATCTTTCTGCCTCTTGTAAATACCACTTACCTCGTTGAAAAGCAGTAATTACCAAAGGTGTACTGTCATCACTTAATATATGGTCTTCCAGAGCATGGCACAAAGCAACCAGCGTATTTTTGTAATACACCCCGAAGTGAATAGGTCTGGTTGTTTGACGATGGGCTGTTTCTAGCAGTTGTAGAATTGAACCTTCTAACATAGAGTTTAGGGTATTAGGCTGGATGCAAGAGGCAGTTCGCGGTAGTGTTGCCGTAAGGCTAGGCAGAAGGCAGAAGATTAGAAGAGGAAAGGATTTTCTTACAACTTCCAATGCCCATTTTTTAAGATATGCTGGCTAACTGTTTCTCTTTTGTTTCAATGGGTGCAGACAGTGCCTCTTCTAAATCGGCACAACCCAACCTTTCTTCTAAGATGTTCATGACTTCTCTGCCAAAATCGTTGGGATTTTGTTGCCAAGCTTGCAAGCAAACTTCACCAAAGAATGAACCCAGGGGTTCAGGATTCCACAGCAGTTTTTTTGCTGTCCACGGCATCAAACTCATGGGATTATACCCTGGTTTGAGAATTCCTTCTTTCAAAGCATATTCTTCTAGGTGGGTATGGGGTTGTAAACCAATAAAGAAGATAGCTGGTTCAACTTTATCTGCACCAAATATCTTTTCTAGTTCGCGGTGGTAAGCAATAGTTTGGCGAATGGTTTCGGGACGCTCATCAATCACATTAAAGGAGTAGTTCACAGAAACTAAATCATTAAAACCAGCCGTTTTTAAATCACGACAGTTTTGCAGAACAGTTCGCAGATTGTAGCCCATTCGCATTTTCCGCACGAGTTCTTGAGAACCACTAGTAATCCCGATTTCAAAGTAATTCATCCCCGTCTTAGCCATCAATTCACACAATTCTGGTGTGAGGTTGTCGGCTCTAATGTATGCTGCCCAATGAATATCACTCATGCCAGAATCAACGATTTTTTGCAGGAGTTCTACAGCATCATCGATAAATCGCCGTGCAGGAATAAACTGGGCATCAGTAAACCAGAAATTACGAACACCACGATTATATAGTTGGCGCATTTCTGCCACCACTTCATCGGCTGGGTTAATTCTTACCTGTTTACCCTCCACAACAGTGTAAACGCAATAACAGCAGTTGTGCGGACAGCCCCGTTTAGTTTGTACACCTATATAAAAATCTTGTTCTTGCAGGTAATAATTAAACTCTGGCCAAATGGTTTCTATATAATCATAATTACAAGCAGTTTTTTCTAGAGGAGTAGGTTGTTCGTGAATTAGTCTTTGTCGGGGTTTAGCTTCCCCTACTACGTAACAACGTTCATCTCGAAACTCTTGACCACTGAGCAATTTTTCTATCAAGGTTTCCCCTTCACCTACAGAAATAATTGTTCCTGGGTATAGGCTTTTACCTAGCTGTTCGTAAAATACGCTGACTGCACCACCACCCACAACTGCACGGGCTTCAGGATAATATTTCCTAGCACGTTTTAAGCCACGTTTAATTAGTCCTAGGTTGCGCCACAACTCTACATAGTAAGCAATGAAAATTCGCAAACCGCCCAATGCCCCACGCAGTTTAATGAAGGGGTTCTTCGCGTAGTAAAATTCAAAAGCATTTTGTAGCGGATTGCCACCACGACCACCTACTGGCGCATAAATTTGAATATCCCGCCAAGAAAAGACTAGTAGTGTGGGCTGAAATTCATCAATACAACGATCTAAGGCGGAAGCATAGTCTAAAGGTGGAACTGTTCCCAAATCAAAAATTCGTTGTTCGATGTGGGCAAAAACCTTGTGGACATGATCACTTAAGTAAACAACCCCTATGGGAAATATAGGGTTACAAGGAAGGCGAACATACAGAATTCGATTTTCCATCATTTTGCCGGTTTTTGGGGAAAGTCCAAGAAACTATCAATTTTTTATGTGCTGATTGGTTTAGCACAGGATTGACAATCATACTTGACATTTAAGCAGATTATTGATATTTAGATTTGCTTAGTATTGCAGAGTATGAGTCAGGTTTTATGAAGAAAATTTTCATATATCTTTACCATAACATTAGAGTTTATAAGAAAGTTGTTGGAATACCTGATGATTTGAGCAATGTAAATGAAATCTAATGCGCAATCTTGAACTACGGAGAGTATCAATCCTATAAGCAATGATCCCTATTGCCATACCCTAGGAAAGATGAAACCAAAAATTACTTACAATCAACATACAAATTACTGCGCTGAACATTGAGTTATTTGATGTGATTACTTAATTAATTAGATGAAAAATCAATAAAAATTATTTTATAATGTATAATTTTATAGTTTGTATATTTTTTTATTAAAAATTCATAACTTGAACATAACTTTAGATAGAAATAGCGTAGAAAATTTCAGTTGGTAGTCGGAGTTACAGCATATAGGGATCAGCCGATGTTAATTTTGCTGGTGTAATGTAAAATTGTGGCGTAAAGCTCCTCGGCAGTTATGGCTCAAATATTAGATCCTCTACCACCTGAGCAATTGGGGAAAGTTCTCTGCTGCTACGTTAATGCCACGAGCAAAATTCAGGTAGCCCGCATCTCCAATATTCCCAATTGGTATTTTGAAAGGGTGGTTTTTCCTGGACAACGCCTCGTGTTTGAAGCTCCCTTAGAAGCTCAGATGGAGATTCATACAGGTATGATGGCAAGTGCGATTTTATCAGATACAATTCCGTGCGATCGCCTAGCAATCATCGAACATAGCAATAGTGAATTAGATACAAACTCAGTCGGTGCAGACCCTATTAGTACCAAAGCAATTGTTCAGTCAAATAATACAAAATCTAGTGATACAACAAAACCTTTAACAGTTTCCGGTTAAGTATCAATTGATAAAAAAAATAATTTTAAACCTTAAAAGGTTGCTGAATTCAGCAGCCTTTTTATTTTCAGTCATTGGTCATTGGGCTATTGGGATAAAATCGACCTTGTCATCTGTCACCCTTCTCTACGAGAGGCTGTGCCAACGGGTAATGCTCCTGCGTCGCTAACGTCGGTTGCACCCCGCCAGGGACACAAGCTACATGGCGGCAACCACGGCAGTTCCTTCAAGTCGGCAAAGTCGCCCAAAAGACTGCCTCCCCAAGACTGCACCGACTCACCTATCACCTGTCACCCCTAAAATAAACCTTATGCACCTACCGTCTTTTCTCTGGTTGTGGAAAATAGCTGCTTG
Source organism: Trichormus sp. M33_DOE_039 (assembly GCA_015296085.1). Classification (GTDB taxonomy): domain Bacteria; phylum Cyanobacteriota; class Cyanobacteriia; order Cyanobacteriales; family Nostocaceae; genus Trichormus. The sequence goes on from DVDT01000094.1 coordinate 8,227, forward strand.
GTCGATGGGATTATCGACACTAGCTTATTTACTATTAGCAGTTACAGGCTTTTGGATGTGGCGTGTGAAAAATCATCAAGATGTTCCTCATTTTGTGTTAAGCAGTTGGGGTACACTTCGGTTGTGGCGATCGCTCCACTATACAATGGGCATCAGCATGGTTAGTTTAGTGCTGTTACTGTTAGCTATTGGTATAGTTGGCACTTTAGGCCACTTCGGCTCATTAGGACATTCTTCACACTTATGGGCTGGATTAGCAGTAGTAGGATTAGTTTTAATATCAGCATTTAGTGCAACACAAATTAGTAGCCGTAGATCTTGGGCTAGAACTTTACATATTAGTGTGAATATTATTTTATTTTTTGGTTTTACTTGGGTATCGCTCACTGGTTGGAGCGTGGTGCAAAAATATTTACCTTGAATTAGTAATTTTCTTTTGTCTTTTTCCTTTTTACTTTTGCCCTTATCTACGAGAGGCTACGCCAACAGGTGACTGTAGGAGCGTCGCTAACGTCATTTGCTTTATGCCGATAAACCTGTCCACCGTAATGGCTCATTTTAGCCCCATGCTCAATAGCAGTTAGACTGGATTTAAACGCCCATGTATTGATAATTGAGCCGTGACAGTCAACTCAACTAAAACTTCAGCATCTATTTTCCGTTTATCTCCCCTAATTCGGATTACACTCTTAAGTCTTTATCTCGCACTTACTTTACCATTACCGTTTTTAGCCCAAGCGACGGCCGCGCCTACCCCTCCTGCTTTGTTATGGGTGGGAATTTGTATTGGCTTTCTGGGTTTATATGCAGTATTAACAGAAAGAGTAATTATAGATGATCAAACAATTCAAGTAGCTTACCCAGGTTGGGTTTCTCGCATCTGGCGTAAAGGTTGGTCTTTACCTTGGTCAGAGATAAAACAGCTTAAACCACGCTCTACCGGTCAAGGTGGGTTGGTTTATTATTTTCTCACTCAAGATGGCAAAGCTTATCTACTACCGATGCGGGTGGCCGGATTTGCTCGTTTAGTCAATATAGTGCAAGCTAAAACGGGTATAGACACCACAGATGTTCGCCCTTTAGCGCAACCGTGGATGTATTTGATTTTATTAGGATGTACAGTGCTGTTATTGTTGATTGATGGCTGGACTATCACCACAGCCTTAGCTATTTAGAGATGGGATTGGGGACTGGGGAGTGGGGATTGGGAAGAAAATTCCTGTCCTACCCCCTACACCCTTACACCCCTAAACCCCTACACCCCTAATGCAACCCCAACTACACCTAGAACAAGTGAATCTTTTTGCCAAGCTGAAAACTCAGCTTCAGGGATACCCAATATTGCAGGATATTTCCTTTGCTGTGACGAGTGGAGAACGTTTAGCGATTGTTGGCCCCTTTGGTTCTGGAAAAACTTCACTATTACGTCTGATTAATCGTTTGAGTGAACCTACTAGCGGCAAGATTTATCTAAATAATCAAGATTATCGCCAAATTCCGATTATCAAACTGCGCCAGATGGCGACACTGGTGCTACAAGAGCCAAGGCTATTAGGAATGACAGTCCAGCAAGCCTTGGCTTATCCTTTAGTTTTACAAAAATTACCGAAACAGACAATTCAGGAACGAGTAAATCATTGGGTAGAACAACTGGAAATTCCGAATGATTGGTTAGGACGCACTGAACTACAACTTTCGGTTGGACAAAGACAGCTAGTAGCAGTTGCGCGTGCTTTAGTCATTCAACCGCCAATTTTACTCTTAGATGAACCAACCTCCAGTTTGGATATTGGCAAAGCTACCCATCTAATGCAAGTTTTAATTAAACTCAATCAAACTCATCAAACTACAATTTTGATGGTTAACAATCAATTAGATTTAACCCAGATATTTTGCACCCGGTTGTTAAATCTACAGCAAGGAAGTTTGTTATCTGATCAAACAGCCTCTCATATCGACTGGGTTAATTTAAGAGAAAGGTTACTGCACACTGAAGCTCAAATCAGTGAAGAATGGAGTTAATACCACTGAAATTGGCAGTTTTCATTGTCTTGGGATTCTGAGAACTATGACATTTGCCCACTCAGCGTTGAGCGTTGATTACTAAATCTCTCCTTTGGTAACTTAGTTTGTGTTTGGGGAAGATTAGCATTCAAAATTTCCATGTTAAATCTGTATCCCACATTCCGAATAGTTTGGATCAAACTCGGTTGACGGGGATCAAGTTCAACTTTTTTGCGTAACGATAACACATGAGTATCAATGGTACGCGGGTTGTCAATAGCATCAGGCCAAGCACGACGCAACAACTCAGACCGACTTAAAGGTACTCCTCCAGCTTGTGCCAAAACGTACAGCAAACTAAATTCCTGGGGGGTGAGGTCAATAAACTCCCCTTGGAATCGGACACGACGCTGCACTAAGTCAATTTGCAAAGTACCATAATCCAAATAAGCAGGTGCAGTTGGTGTGCGCTTACGACGAATTAACGCCTCTACCCTAGCCAAAAACTCTTGCATTCCAAAAGGTTTACTCAAGTAATCATCAGCTCCAGCTTTTAAGCCTGCAACCACATCAGCTTCATTGCTACGAGCAGATAGCATCAAGATGAGCGGCTGTTGCTGACGATGCAACCACCGACAAAACTCAATACCGTCTCCATCCGGCAAATCTGCATCTAGGATAACCAAAGTTGGTTGATGGCTTAAAAAAGCTTCCCTAGCTTGATAAATGCTAGCGGCTTGATGAACTCTATATTCCAATTGTTGCAAGTGCCAACCAAGCAACGACCTCAGATGGGGATTCCCCTCAACGATTTCAATACAAACCGAACCCACGGCGGCAAGACCCCTTAGCGTCTGATGAATTTCAAAGTAACAAGCCCATGCTCAAGGTTTTGTAGTCTTTGTTACTTCATTAATAATTACCTTTATATTTCCTCAATACAAAAATTGGCCAGATGTTTATTTTCTGGCTGTTCCAGAGATAAATTAGTAATCTTCTTAAATTTTTGTTATGATTATTAAAAATTTTCCTGGTTAGTATCCTATTTGCTATTTAGGTTAGAACAGCAGTCTAAAAAATCACAAATGAGCAAAAAGCAAGCTAACAATCATTTAGTCTGCGCTAAATTTTTTCTAGATAAATTTATGCCTGTTTAAGCTTGTAATTAACCATTCCAGTCAACTACTCACAGGAAAACCCGCGACCAATATAATGAAAATCCCTCTTTACCCTACATCTTTGTGAGTCTCGTACACTTTTTAAAACTAGACTACTATCTTCAAAAACTATAAAAATAGCTGATGAGATAATCTAATTGATTTTTTCTGGAATAGGATGTAACTATGTTGTAGTTGCTGGAGGCATTGCCAGCATTAGATATCAGAGCTTTTGAGAGCAGAGCCAGAAGAAATGCCCCTTCACTTTTTAGTCGGAATCAATTAAAATTCTCATTCCAAAGAGATCAATACAGCAGTTATGCTCCAAGACACACAAACCATCCGCCATTACCAAAAAATTACCGACGCCTTCGTCGAGTTATGGAATCGCGGGTATCGCTCGGATGATATGCGGATGTATTTGGATGGCTATCTAGCCGCACTGCGAAATGGTAACGTTATTGAACCGTTTCTGATTCACCGTTTAGAGGAAGAAGCCAGTCGTTACTTGTATGATGCGTCAAACTTTGTGATGACACAACCCCAGCCACAGCATGATTATTACTAATACCTACTCAGAGGCTATTCATAGTGGCTATAAAGCAACGCAGGTAATTATAGCATATTATCTGCAAAGATCAACACCTATATTCATGATAACTTTGGGAATCCTGTAATTACGAAAATCAACCCCTCAATAGCTGAGGGGTCTTAAATCAAATTTAGATAAATTAAAGACGTAAGTATGTGTACGTCAAGTTTAGGCAATTATGTCCAACAAATTTGATTATTGTTGGGTATTGTGTTTCTTTCAACTAGGTTAGAAACGGGCTGAACCCGTTTTCTGCTCTTTTGCCAAAGGGATTAAGAAGCTAATGCTACTTCCACCATTTGCTGTAATTCCCCTTTTTGGTATAGCTCGATCAAAATGTCAGAGCCGCCAACGAACTGACCATCAACATAGACTTGAGGAATTGTAGGCCAGTTAGAGTATTCTTTAATACCCTGACGGATTTCGTAATCATCTAAAACGTTAATGGTTTCAAAGGGAACACCCAGGGTATTGAGAATCTGCACAACGTTGTTAGAAAAACCGCATTGGGGCATTAGCTTAGTTCCCTTCATAAAAACTAAAATTTTATTTTGGTTTACCAAGTTGTCAATTTTTTCTTTAATTTCTGGTGTCATGGTCTTTTCGTTCCCTAATTCTTGTTGATTGTTAAGAGTTATTAACCATTAGTCATGAGTCATGAGTCATTAGCTTTTTAGTTATTATGCTATTGCTGTTTGATCTAGTGTTTATTAGAGAGTTTAAATTCTCTTGAGATTTAACAACAAGCGGTAAGAGCGTCTATGATTGACTTGTTACTATTGACTATGGACTATTGACTGTAGACTATTGATTAATTACTTTAGGAAGCAGTTGTTTGCCAAGCTTCCGGAGTATATGTTTTTAATGCCAAGGCGTGAATAGCTTCAGTTGACATAGCTTGGCGCAAAGCACCATAAACTAACTGATGCTGCTGCACCAGTCCTTTACCCGCAAACTGCGATGAAACTACTGTCACCTGATAGTGGTCGCCACCACCGGTCAAGTCTTGCACCTGAACTTGGGCATCTGGCATTTCCGCTTTGATCATTGCTTCAACTTGCTGCGGAGTAATCATCGCAATTCCTGAAAAACCTACTTTTCTATTATTAACAGATATAGAGGTATTCACTCTGCCAAATTGCGGTTGTGGCAGTTCAATTACGGTATTGGTTTTTTTCTCCCCCTGCATTGGCGGGAGTCTATGGGTTGATAGGGAATTGGGAATTGGGGGGCAGTGCGTTGGGGAGACACTGCGTTGCGTTGTAGCAAGTGTCGTCATTGGGGAGGCAGTGACGGGTACGCAGGGGTCTCCCTCGAAGTTCAGAGCGGAGGTTTCCTCCACTCTGACTTCTCCCCAAGAGGAGCAACTGCCGTCATTTGGTACTTTATTTTTCTTCCCCTACTCTCACTACTTTTTACTTTTGGGATGAAGAAGAATTGCCACCTTGTCGGGGATAGGGCGCATCAACAAAACCCAATTCAAACAATTGTTGATAGGCTTTTTTACCTAGTTCGCGTGTGGGATTTTGGCTTTTAATAATTTGCACTAATAAAGGTACGGCAAGTTCTGGTTGATTTTGGGCGCGATGTACTAGTGCTAGTTGATAGGTAGCTTCATCACGCTTTTGTGCTGTTAGTAGGGCTTTTTGACGCTGGGAATCAGAGACGCGAATGTCTATGCCAGAAAAGCTAGAGTTTAACTCTTGATAAAAATTTGATAGCTGATTATAAACTTGACGGGCTTCTTGGAGTTTTTTAGCGGCTTGGGCGTAGTTTTGGGCAGCTACAGCTTGCTCTGCCTCTTTCATCAAGCGATCGCCACCCTCAATGCTCAAGAGGCTATTATTTTGAGCTGTAGGACGTAGGTTTTTGGGGCTATTGGGATCAATAGGCTGTAATTGATTCTGAGCATGAGCGGGTGCAAGCAGACCTAGGGTTGCTAACACCGCTAGGGTAGTCAAACGAATTAAAGAAGCAGGAGCAGCAACTTTCATGGGGTCAATTTGTGCAACAACTATTAAGAAATCGAACAAGGTAGGTAAACTTCGGGTATCTTAACTCTGTTTTCGTTTTTAACAAAACGCAGCTAAGTACGGAGTTTCTTTGATTTAGACTGAAAATCGGTTTCACAGAGTTCCCATTCCTCCTGCATCAACCACAATCGCCCCTATGAACGATAATTCCGGTATTCAACGCCATCCATCCTCTGATTTTGCAACCACAGGTGAACCAACAAGCAGTATGGGATTAGTTCTCCAACGGGGAGGTGAAGAATTAATCCTTGCGAAAGCTTTAGACCGCTTCACCGTCCGTTTTGTCACCGACTTTCCTGTGCAACAATTATCTCAGGTTAGTTGGGCTATTTGGCAGCGCAGTATTACCCAAGCCAAATTAGAACTATTTCAAACTACAGCAGAGCAAATAGAGGCAGCGATCGCTCAAGCACGTAGTGACGAAAATGTAGTTTTTGCTAGCCATGCCTACACAGTCCAAAACAATCCTGAAACTTTTGTTTATCTGGCTGATCAAATCACCATTCAGTTTGCTGATGGCGTAGATACCGTCAAAATTAATCTCATCGCTTCGCAATTCCAGTTAGTCCAAGACAAACCCATACTCGGATTACCCAATGCGTTTGTGTTTTTGGTGAGCAAACAAGCTACAGAAAATCCTGTCAAAATTGCCAACCAATTACAAACAATGCCAGAGGTGTTAGCGGCTGAAGCCAATGTGTTAATCGAAAGCGAGCCGCATTACCAACCCCGTGACACAATGTATAGTCAGCAATGGTATCTCAAGCATAATGGCGGTAATGAATTATCTCTGGGGTCTCATATTGCTGTCGAACCAGCTTGGGATGTGACGCGTGGGGTGCGGTCTGTGGTTGTGGCCGTAGTTGATGATTCTTTTGACTTAAATCACCCAGACTTTCAAGGTAGTGGGAAGGTGGTTGCGCCCAGAGATTTAAGGGAAAATGACTTTTTACCTTTACCAGATGGGAAAGGCAGCAGTCACGGTACAGCCTGTGCAGGATTAGCTGTGGCTGAAGAAAATGGTACAGGAATTGTGGGAGTCGCTCCTGGTTGTGCTTTGATGCCTATCCGTACAACTGGGTTTTTAGATGATGAATCAATTGAACAGATATTTAACTGGGCAATTGACAAGGGAGCTAGCGTGATTTCTTGTAGTTGGGGAGCTTCGGCGGTTTACTTCCCACTATCTTTGCGCCAAAAGGCAGCTATTACTAGGGCTGTAATACAAGGACGTAATGGGAAAGGTTGTGTAGTTTTATTTGCAGCTGGTAATGCTAATCGGCCAGTAAGTGGTACTGTCTATGAGCAGAATTGGCCAAACAATGTTTTACAAGGTCTGACAGATTGGTTGGGAGGCTTTGCTGTCCATCCTGATGTGATTACTGTTTCAGCATCGACCAGTATGAGTAAAAAAGCTGCCTACAGTAATTGGGGGACTAATATTTCCGTGTGCGCTCCCAGTAACAATGCGCCGCCAGGAATGTCATTTCCGGAGAAGGGTTTTTTGTTAACTCAACCTACAATCAACTCTTCCCTGACTGGCTTAGGAATGTTGACAACTGACCAGATAGGCGCAGCCGGTTACGATGTGGGTAACTTTACTACCAATTTTGGTGGAACTTCCAGTGCTACTCCTGTAGTTGCAGGAGTAGCGGCTTTGGTGTTATCAGTTAATCCTGATTTGACGGCACAGCAAGTTAAACGCATCTTAGAAACAACGGCAGATAAAATTGTAGACTCTGATTCTGACCCACAATTAGGGTTATATGGAGGGACTTACGATGCCAATGGTCATTCTCAGTGGTTTGGTTATGGTAAGGTGAATGCGGCTAAGGCTGTGCAAGCTGCTTTACAAATGCGACCTGGTAATACATCCACTGCAAGTAAGCAAATTCAGGTGAGTAATTCTAGCCCAGTAGAGATTCCTGATGGGAATCCACAAGGGGTGAAGAGTGCGATCGCAATTTCTGAAGCGAGTACAGTTAAAGATATTCAAGTTTCAGTCAATCTCACCCATGATTTTCTAGGTGATTTAGAAATTTACTTAATTGCTCCCAATAATCAGCAGGTACTACTGCAAAACCGTACTTTAGGATGTCGAACCGCATTAAAAACAACTTATACCCTGCGATCGCATCCTTTGCTGAAACAGTTACTCTCTCAGTCTGCTAAAGGTAGTTGGCAGTTATGGCTGATAGATTACGTACCCCAAGATGTCGGTAAACTCATTAGTTGGGAATTAAGTTTAGGGATTTAAGTAAAACAATGAGGAAAAAGCAAACTATGTCCATCAACATGAAATAGGCTTAAACTATTTTCCCTTATGCTTTTTGCCTTATACTAACTATCTATAATTTACGCCGAGCTAATTAGTCATTAGTCAACAGTCAGCATTTTTTTGCTTATTAAGAATTAGGAATCTCTGCAAAAGCGTGATGACTCACAGCTAATTCTTGACTGCTTAAATTTTGTAGTGATCTGGTTAAATCCTCTGTGAGATGCTTGGCATTTTGTTTAATTTTGCCATTAGTATAATTTTTGACATTAATTGCTGGGCCAATGTTGATGCTGACATCTGCACCCCAACTTGGGTAAGGTTCGCTGTAGTTAATCCCAATAGGTATAATTTTTACACCTAATCCTGAATGATACGATTCTGCACTCAAAGCTAGACGGGAAATCCCTGGCTTTAAAGTGTGGACTTTACCGTCACGAAATATATTACCTTCGGGATAAATGACTAACATTTGTCCTCGCTGTAGCACTTCCACTGCATGACGGAGAGTAGAAATAGCGGGTTGCTGAGTATCTACAGGGAATCCACCCATACGACGCACAAACCAACCTTGTAGCCCTTGACATTCATCAATTGTCACCATGAATTGTAAGTCTCTACCTGTAACATAACGACCTGCGGCGTAGGCTAGTAGTAATGAGTCCCAACGAGCGCGATGGGTGGGAGCTAAAATTACAGGGCCAGTTTTGGGGATATTTTCTCGTCCCGTGATTTGAATTTGTCCAAAAAAGAGTGGTAGGAGCAAATGATGTCCTAGAAAATAAGCCATAGGAGTTAATAAAGGCGAAATATTACCCTCACTAACAGCTAATTGGGAATTTGCGGTGTTTTTCTTAGTTTGTATGGAGCAGTTATCAGACGCAGAGTAAAATTCCATCATGTGGGTAGCTGCAAATTAACTGGTAAGATTCGGTGAAAAATTAATTTAATGTAGTTACACCGTAAATTTTCTTCCTGAATTTGTGTGATCACACCTGGACAGTTTTGTCTCTGTCTGTCATTGTTTTTGATGTCGCTTTGTCGCAAACCAATTTTGTAATTGCTGCCGACAGGCTGATTCTAGAATACCTCCGATAACTATTAAGTGATGATTAGATGCAGCACTATCAGGAATGTTCAAGACAGTGCGAATTGCTCCAGTTTTGGTATCGTCCACTCCATAGACAAGCCTGTCTAGGCGCGATTGCAAGATCGCGCCTGCACACATAGGACAAGGTTCTAAGGTGACATACAAGGTACAACCATGAAGTCGCCAAGTTTGTAAATTTTTAGTAGCTGAACGCAAAGCAATAATTTCTGCATGGGCTGTAGGGTCTTGATCGCGCTCTTTTCTATTTTCACCTTCAGCAATCAAATTACCTTCAGCATCGGCAATTACAGCCCCAACCGGGACTTCTCCCGCATCACCTGCGACCTGTGCTAGCTCTAAGGCTTTGCTCATACAGTGGCGGTACATGAAATATTCGGGGTAGTTAACCCCTTCTGTTGGAGACACTACGTGAATCGGGAATTCAAAATTCAAAATTAGAAAATTGCCAAGTAATGGGAATTAGGAAAGTAGGGGAGGCTAACTATTGACGGTTGACTGTTGACTACTAACTACTGACTCTACTAACAGTGGATCAAGTTGGCCTTTGGTATCTAACTCATAAAGGTCATCACAGCCGCCGATGTGTTGGTTATTGATGAAAATTTGCGGGACTGTGCGGCGACCATTGGCTCTTTCTGCCATTTTTGCTCTTGCGGCTTCGTCACCATCGATTTTGTACTCAGTGAAATTTACACCTTTCCACCACAGTAATAGCTTGGCTCTAATGCAGTAAGGGCAAGTTTGCCAAGTGTAGATCTCGACATTGGCTTTGATGCGTTCTGGATGGCGACCAAGTAGGGGATTAAGAAAGTCAAACATAGTTTTTATCTGAAAGGTTGTTCGAGAATTATAAATGAGCTACTAATGTTTGTTTTACTACTCAAGGTGAATTTTCAGAATTTTTTTAGGCTGGTTGTCTACTTGGGCAGAACGCGATCGCATTTTCGTAAAAATAATATTTTTATCGAGAAAATCTGCAATGTGCGAGGCAATTGACAAGTGCAAATCATCTGTCATCCTACGGGTGAACCTATATCTGGTGGGAATTAGCACTTGCTATCCTCATACCTGAAATACATCATTAGCAGCAAAACTTAACACATATGCGAGTGGATACTATTTTCCACAGGTATCCGCCCTTTGGTAGACTTAAGAACTGAAATGGCCAGATAAAAAGACGCAATAGTCAAGCAGTTGAGAGGGCGACTCTGTGGAAAATACACTTGGATTAGAAATTATTGAGGTAGTCGAACAAGCCGCGATCGCATCTGCGAAGTGGATGGGTAAGGGCGAAAAGAATACTGCTGACCAAGTAGCAGTGGAAGCAATGCGGGAGCGCATGAACAAAATTTATATGCGCGGTCGCATCGTGATTGGCGAAGGGGAACGCGACGACGCTCCCATGCTGTATATCGGGGAAGAAGTTGGTATTTGTACTCGTGAAGATGCCAAAACATTCTGTAACCCTGATGAATTAGTCGAAATTGATATTGCGGTTGACCCCTGTGAAGGTACAAACTTGGTAGCCTATGGACAACCTGGCTCAATGGCAGTACTGGCGATTTCGGAGAAAGGTGGCTTATTTGCAGCACCTGACTTTTACATGAAGAAATTGGCAGCACCTCCAGCAGCTAAAGGTAAAGTAGACATCAATAACTCAGCTACAGAAAACCTCAAAATTCTTGCCGAGTGTCTAGACCGTGCTATTGACGAACTGGTAGTAGTAGTCATGAAGCGCGATCGCCATAACGACTTGATCAAAGAAATCCGTTCAGCCGGAGCAAGAGTACAGCTAATTTCCGACGGTGACGTGGGTGCTGCGATATCTTGTGGTTTTGCTGGTACTAATATCCATGCGTTGATGGGTATTGGTGCTGCACCTGAAGGTGTGATTTCCGCAGCCGCTATGCGTGCTTTGGGTGGACACTTCCAAGGTCAACTGATCTACGATCCAGAAGTAGTGAAGACAGGTTTAATTGGTGAAAGTAAACAAGCCAATATTGAGCGTTTGCAGTCTATGGGAATCACTGACCCCGATAAGGTCTATGATGCTCATGAACTAGCCTCTGGAGAAACCGTACTGTTCGCAGCTTGCGGTATTACCTCTGGCAACCTCATGCAAGGTGTACGCTTCTTCCACGGCGGCGCAAGAACTCAAAGTCTGGTTATTTCCAGTCAATCCAAAACTGCTCGGTTTGTGGATACTATTCATATGTTTGAGCAGCCCAAAATTGTACAACTGCACTAAGAATTAGGGACTGAGGACTGGGGGCTGGAAAGTAAAAAGGTAAAAGTTACAAGGCAAAAGGCAAAAGCAAATAATCTTTTTACTTTTGCCTTTTTTCTGCCCAATCCCCGTTACCCCGAAATTAATAACTCATTACTAAATTACTGATAAGAAATGAATATTGCAGTGGTGGGGTTAAGCCATAAAACAGCCCCAGTTGAAATTCGGGAAAAGCTGAGTATTCCAGAACCACAAACAGAAAGTGCGATCGCTCATCTCTCCAGCTATCCCCACATTGATGAAGTTGCTATCCTCAGTACTTGTAACCGCTTAGAAATTTACATTGTGGCCGCGGAAACAGATCACGGGATCAGAGAAGTTACTCAGTTTCTTTCTGAACACAGCAAATTACCTGTAAATTCTTTGCGACAACATTTATTCGTGCTTCTCCATGAAGACGCAGTCATGCACGTTATGCGCGTAGCAGCTGGCTTAGACAGCTTAGTCTTAGGCGAAGGACAAATTCTGGCTCAGGTGAAAAATACTCACAAACTGGGACAGCAATATAACGGTATAAAAACAATTTTGAATCGATTATTTAAACAAGCAATTACCGCAGGTAAGCGTGTCAGGACAGAGACTAGCATCGGTACAGGCGCAGTTTCTATTAGTTCGGCAGCTGTAGAACTAGCACAAATCAAAGTAGATAATTTAGCAGCCTGTCGCGTGGCAATTCTTGGTGCTGGCAAAATGTCACGGCTATTAGTCCAACACCTGATTTCTAAAGGTGCTACGCAGATCAGTATTGTGAATCGCTCCCGCGATCGCGCTCAAGAATTAGCAAAGCAGTTTTCTGACCAGCCCATTCGCACACACTTGCTCGCAGAAATGATGCAAGTAATTGCCGAGAGTGACATAGTATTTACTAGCACATCTGCAACTGATCCAATTCTTGATAAAGCTAAATTAGAGATGGTTTTAGCTCCTAACCAACCTCTAATGTTATTTGATATTTCCGTACCACGTAACGTCCATACAGATGTAAATGATCTGTCCCATGTACACGCATTTAACGTGGATGATCTCAAGGCTGTTGTAGCCCAAAATTATGAAAGCCGTAGAAAAATGGCTCAAGAAGCAGAACGGCTATTAGAAGAAGAAGTTGATGCTTTTGATATTTGGTGGCGCAGTCTTGAAACTGTCTCAACAATCAGTTCTCTACGGAACAAAATTGAAACTATCCGTGAACAAGAATTAGAAAAAGCTTTATCAAGACTAGGTTCGGAATTTGGCGACAAGCATCAAGAAGTCATAGAAGCTTTAACAAGAGGAATTGTTAATAAAATTTTACATGATCCGATGGTGCAATTGCGAGCGCAGCAAGATGTGGAAGCCAGAAGACGCTGTATGCAAACCCTACAAATGCTATTCAATTTAGATGTAGGTGAGCAGTTTAGTTAAATTAGGGGTGTAGGGGTACGAGGGTATAGGGGGAAGATTTATAGCGGTTGACAGTTGACAGTTGACAGTTGACAGTTGGCTGATTAAACTCCCTTACACCCTTACACCCCTACACCCCTACACCCCCACACCCCCACACCCCCAACGATGGTGACACAACAGCCACGTAGTAATCAGATACCTCCTTTAGAAAACGGCGATCGCTTATCACGTCACGAATTTGAGAGGCGTTATGCAGCCAGTCCCGATGTCAACAAAGCCGAATTAATTGAAGGAGTAGTTTACGTGGCATCCCCTTTACGTTTTCAAGGTCATGCAGAACCACATAGTAAATTGGTGATTTGGTTGGGAAATTATCAAATTGCTACTCCCGGCATCATGGTGGGAATTGAACCCACGATACTCTTAGATCAAGACAATGAACCACAACCAGATGGTGTATTATTTATTGAACCTGATCGGGGGGGACAATGCCGATTCACCACCGATGACTATATTGCAGGCGCACCAGAATTAATTGCTGAAGTTGCCGCTAGTAGTGCCGCCTATGATTTGCATGACAAAAAAAAGGCTTACCGACGCAATGGTGTGAAAGAATACATTGTGTGGCAGGTTTTAGAAAACCAATTGCACTGGTTCTCGCTACATGAAGGTGAATATGTACCTCTAAGATCTGATGCAGATGGAATTATTCGCTCTCAAGTTATGCCGGGACTATGGTTAGCGGTTGCAGCATTGCTAACAGGGGATATGGTGAAGGTTTTAGCAGTGTTACAAGCAGGATTAAACTCTCCAGAACATACAGAATTTCTGAATAGTTTAAATTTGCTCTAAATTTACAATTCCCTAGTTGTATTGGAAGCAGGTGTTTGTGGTTCAGGTTGGGAATTACTAGGAGATACCACTGGTGTCGTATCACTCTCTAAGTGGCTACTGACATCAATATAAGGACTTGAAGCACTTTCATACAGTGAAGGTGTTTCCGTTTGACCTTCGCGCCAAGCTAGGAGATTGTCCAGTGTGGCGATCGCATCTTGTCCTGGCTTCAGTGTAAAAATGAGTCTTTCACAGCGACCGTTGATTTTACTAGCGGTACAAACTACACGCTGACGGTTCATGATACCTACAGTAATAAATCTTAGCCTCTTTTGTTGACGGTAAATTTCCAAGCGACTACTGACTTCTCTGCATCTAGTCCATATGTCGTAACCACTGTTTTGAAAAAAATTAGAAGTCCAGCGAATCCAAGGTTCTCGACCACCGCTAGAATTACGATACATTGTGATCGGGTTGCCTGTGGACGTGTCACAGTAAAAACCTCTAGTATGTTGTGTCCAACCTGGCTGCTGTAAGATGCTAACTGCACCAATAGCGATCGCACCTGTTGTGATAACTGCTCTCAAAAAGGAGAATTTCATATACTCTCTGTGGTTTAAGTCATAAGAAATACTTAATTCACCCAATTATAAAATACAGTTCTATACTGTGAGATTTACTACGTATTTGTTAAATCTGTGAGAGCGCACAAACTAGCTGCGCGCTCTCATCAAGATTTTTGTTTGATTTACCTACAAAGAACTATGAGAGATGTCTAGTTCTTGCTTGATAATCTAACAGCGCACCTTGACTAACTACAGTGCGTCCATTTCTTTTGTGAGTGGGAATCTGTCCTTTTTGTAGAGCCATGTAAAGGGTACTTTGGTCTACGCCTAAAAGTCTAGCTGCCTGTACCAGCGAAGTACCTGGTTTGAGCATACCTGCTTTCTGCTTCTTTCGACGGGATGAGGATCTGAACATAGCGAAATGTGAAGAACTACTTAAGAAAACTCAACTTTTTTCACAACGAATCGCAAAATTAACATTAATTCAAAATTCACCAAAGCAGAGATTGTGCTGCAACACGAAGATTACAGCATCAGTGATTCGATCTACCTCTAATTAGATTGGGGTCGAATTAAGTATAACAAATTATGAACAAAGAACAATTTCAAACCCTGCTACAGTTTTTCAAAGCGTTGGCTGATGAAAGCCGATTAAAGATTTTAGGAATCTTAGCTAATCAAGAGTGCAGTGTTGAAGAATTGGCAGCACTAATGCAACTCAAAGAGCCGACAGTTTCCCATCATTTGGCAAAGCTAAGAGAGTTAAATTTGGTCACAATGCGGCCAGAAGGTAACAGCCGCATATATCAGTTAGACAGTGAAGTCTTACAAAGCATCAGTAAGGAAATCTTCACCACCGAGCAATTAGCCTCTTTAATAGAGGATGTGGATACTGAAGCTTGGGAGAGCAAAGTCTTAAAAAATTACTTGGAGATAGAGCATAGTAGTACAGGAATAGTACAAAGTCTGAAAGAGATTCCTGCTAGTCGCAAAAAGCGTTTAGTGATCCTCAAATGGTTAGCCAATAAATTTGAATTAGGAGTTCACTATTCAGAACGTGAGGTGAACGACTTACTCAAAACCTATCATCCTGACTACGCTACCTTAAGACGGGAGTTAATTGGCTACCAATTAATGCAGCGAGAAAACGGGGTTTATTGGAGATTAGTCAATAGTTAATAGCATTAGTTATTAGTCATTAGTTGTTCTCCCCCTGCTTTCCCAGTACCCAGTCTCCTATTGCCCCAAGTATGCTTCCAAAACTTGGGGATTGTTTTGAATTTGTGCAGGTGTGCCATCAGCTAAGTTCCTACCTTCTGCTAATACCCAAACACGATCGCATAAAGACATAATCACATCCATGTTGTGTTCAATAATCAGAAAGGTCATACCGTCTTGACGATTCCAATTGATAATGCGATCGCATATATCATCAATTAATCTAGGATTGACTCCAGCTGCTGGCTCATCCAATAAAATCAACTTGGGATTAGTCATTAAGGCTCTCCCCATTTCCAGTAGCTTGCGTTGTCCACCAGACAATCCACCAGCATAGTCATAGGCTTTATGGGCTAACCCCACAGACTCTAACACCGTCATTGCTCTTGCTTTTAATTCCTTTTCTTCCTGAGCAACTACGTGGGGCTGTAACTGCACTTGCCAGAAATTTTCGCCTGTTTGTTTTTGCGCCGCTAGTAGCATATTTTCTAAAACTGACAGCCGAGAGAGTGTACGGGCTACTTGGAAAGTCCGTACTAACCCCTGTTGGGCAATTTGGTGGGGTTGTAAGTTTTGGATAGGTTCGCCGTCAAAAATCACACGTCCCTTATCTGGACGAATGAAGTTGGAAAGTAAGTTAAATAAAGTAGTTTTACCTGCGCCATTGGGGCCAATCAAGCCAGTGATACTGCCTTGAGCAACTTCAATGTGGGCTTCACTCACAGCTTTAATTCCACCGAAACTTTTACAAAGTCCAGTAGCTGCGAGTAAGGGAAGGGGGGATGATTGGTTATTTACCAAGGGTGAGTTCCTCCTTTTTCCCTAAGATACCTTGAGGCCGCCAAATCATTAGTACCATTAAAATTAGACCAATGAACATGATCCGAAATGCACCTAAACGTGCTTCATCTAAAGGAATAATTTTCGGTAAAACTTCGCGGGTAACAGCATCGTAGGCAAAGTAAATCACTGCGCCTAAAATTGTGCCGATATTATTCCCAGAACCGCCCAAAATCACCATAATCCACGAGTCAAAAGTTAGCTGTGGCTGGAAGTTATCAGGGTAAATAGCACTGATTTGCCAAGCGAAGAAAGCACCAGCAACACCTGCGATCGCACCACCTAACATCAAGGATTGTAACTTGTACCAAAACACATTTTTACCCATTGCTTTGGGTATTTCTTCATCTTCGCGGATAGCTTTGAGAATTCTACCCCAAGGCGATCGCACTAAATATTCCAACCGCCAAAATACCAGTGCTAACACCAACAGCGATAACAACATTAAACCCGCTTTCGGGAGGTAGTTATAGAGTGTGATCACCCCTGAAATATAAATGGCTATTGCTAATAAGCCTAAGATACTGCCCACCACCAACCGCGAGGTAAATTCTTGCTTGTTACCAATGCCGTAAACTGAATCAGCAGTCCGTGACTTTTGAGCAATGCGAATCCACCGCCACAATGAAAAGATAGTAATCACTAACAGCAGCGTTAAGACACCAATCATCCCTAAACGAAACAACAAATTTGGCTGTGTCGATAGAGGTATAGGATAACTCTGCACACCAAACGCACCAGATACCCAAGTATCACCCACAGGTAACTCTTGGTTATTTACCACCAAGCGAATTAGTTCACCTGTGCCAATTGTGACAATTGCTAAATAATCTTCACGCAGGCGCAGAGTTGCCAAACCTATAACGAAACCTAATAAGGCTGCTACCGCTGCTCCAATCAGGGTTGATAAAAATAAAGGTACACCTTTAACACTTAATAACACCGTAGTGTAAGCACCCAAGGTCATAAAGGCGATATGACCAAAATTAATTAATCCTGTAAAACCCCACTGTAAATTCAGTCCTAGACTAAACAGGGCAAAGGTTGCTGTAGAAATGGCGAGAAAAATAAGATATTCAATCATTGGTTAATAGTCATTGGGCATTGGGTATTGGGGAGACACTACGTTGGGGAGACACTGCGTTGGGCGGGCAATGCCCGACTTGCAGCAAGTGTCGTCGGGTTTCCCGACTTGTAGCAAGTGTCGTCGGGTTTCCCGACTTGTAGCAACTGCTGTCATTGGGAATTGGGGTAAAATCTCATTTGTTACCTCTATACTTCTACACCCCAATCCCCACTCCCCAGTCCCCGTTAACAGTGGGAGATATTTGGGAACAATATGGTTGTGTTCCGGTTAATGTAAAGAATAGATGAACTTGCTGAGAATTAGAATCCATCATTTAATTGAGCAGTTAGGGGACGAAGAACTCGAAAGCGTTTGGAGCGATATCCATGCGCTGCACTGTGATTTTTATATGCTAAAAGCAATACAACAAGTCAAGCGATCGCAGCAACCGTGGGATATCTTAACCCATGATGAAGCCGTCAGAATGATGATGTTTGTTTAGGATTAGGGATTGGAGATTGGGGATTGGAGACTGGGTATTGGTATAAAAATCTTACCCTTACACCCCTACACCCTTACACCCCTACACCCTTACACCCCTACACCCCTACTAAGGTGAACGCAGTGAATCTGGAAATGCGCTACGCTAGGTCTTTCTTAGTAGACCTGAAAAGTTTAGAATCAGCTGCCTATCAGCGAGTATTCGATTTCGTGTTTTTCGAGTTTGCTGAAAAGTGGAATTTGCATTCTCTCCCAGAACTGCGACAGCTGGATGATGAGGGCATTTTTCACAGGTTTACCATCGATAATTACTTAGTAGGTATAGAAATTAGGGGAGAGATTGTCAAATTTCTTCGCGTCATACCTATGCCAGATGTTTAGGGTCAAGAGTTTCTCAACACTAAAAACTGTATAAGGCAAAGCAGGGATGGGTCTACCGTTACATTACACTTGATTTTAAGGACACTTTTACTAGAGATTTCCCTATGGATGCGAAGGCACTTTGGCAACGATACCAAGATTGGTTATATTTCCACGAGGGATTAGGACTGTATCTAGATGTGAGTCGGATGCGTTTTGATGATGCCTTCGTGAAGTCGTTGCAGCCGAAGTTTGACAAAGCGTTTGCGGATATGGCTCAATTAGAGCAAGGCGCGATCGCCAATCCCGACGAAAACCGCATGGTGGGACACTACTGGCTGAGAAATCCAGATTTAGCCCCCACGCCAGAACTGACACAAGAAATTGTGCAAACCTTAGAACAAGTTGAAGCCTTTGCAGAAAAAGTTCATACAGGTGCTATTCATCCCCCCAAAGCAAACCGCTTTACAGATATTATTTCTATTGGTATAGGTGGTTCTGCCCTTGGGCCTCAATTTGTTGCTGAAGCCCTCGCCCCTGAATTTCCACCCCTAAAAATTCATTTTATCGACAATACTGATCCCGCCGGTATTGATCGGGTTTTGACTCAACTGAGAAATCATCTTTCCAGTACTTTGGTACTCGTCATCTCCAAATCTGGAGGTACACCAGAACCTCGTAATGGCATGATTGAAGTCAAAAAAGCCTATGCTGGACAAAATTTAGAGTTTGCTCACTATGCAGTAGCTATTACTAGTGCTGATAGTAACCTGGATAAATTAGCGAAAGCTGAAGGTTGGCTGGCTAGATTCCCCATGTATGATTGGGTAGGTGGGCGTACCTCTGAAATGTCTACTGTCGGCTTAGTTCCCGCCGTCTTGCAAGGTATTGATATTCGCACCATGCTAGAGGGTGCAAAAGAAATGGATGATGCTACCCGCGTCTCTGATGTGAAAAAGAACCCAGCAGCCTTGCTGGCGTTGTCTTGGTATTTTGCGGGTAACGGTAAGGGCGAAAAGGACATGGTTGTCCTACCTTACAAGGACAGTTTGCTGTTGTTCAGCCGCTACTTGCAACAGCTAGTCATGGAATCCTTGGGTAAAGAAAAAGACTTAGATGGCAATACTGTTTATCAAGGTATTGCTGTTTATGGTAACAAAGGTTCAACCGATCAACATGCTTATGTACAGCAGTTACGTGAAGGTGTACCTAATTTCTTTGCGACCTTAATCGAAGTTTTAGAAGACCGCAACGGCACGTCCCCAGAAATTGATCCTGGCGTGACTTCTGGTGATTATCTCTCTGGATTTCTGCAAGGAACTCGCCAAGCCCTGTATGAGAATCAGCGTGACTCAATTACTGTGACTATTCCCCAAGTTAACGCTAGGACAGTAGGCGCACTAATTGCTTTGTATGAACGGGCTGTGGGTTTTTATGCTAGCTTGGTCAACATTAACGCTTACCATCAACCAGGGGTAGAAGCTGGTAAAAAAGCGGCTGCGGCTATTTTGGATTTGCAAGCCAAAGTAGTAGGATTGCTGCAAAAAGAAAAAACAGCCCTCTCATTGGCAGAAATTGCTGATAAGTTGGGTGTTACTGATGAAGTTGAAGCCATCTACAAAATTCTCCGTCACTTACAGGCTAATCAACGCGGTGTAATCTTTCAGGGAAATTTTGCACAACCCAACAGCTTAAAAGTTTCTCTTGGTTAATAACTTTTGTCCGGCGACACAAGAGTCACAAGCCAAATATTTCTCTTAACTTAAAACCCCGGTTTCTTTCAAAAATCGGGGTTCTTGATTCTCATCCAAACAGCTAGAAATCAATAAATTAATGTTTGTAGTCAGAATTTTAATTCTAATTATCCTGAGTATCAACAATGAATTCTTCTCCACTAACTCTGATTTTCTCTCACGTTTAAGTCTGGTTATCTGTGGTTAAATTTAAGAACTACCTAACACATGAGTAGCTTTTGCTGTCAAATAATATCAGCTTTGGGTGATTAGGTGTTGATTAAAGTAGCTTTTAGGTAAAAAACAGCGATCTGGTAAAAAAGGATTGTCAGTGTATTGCGAAAGAAAATTTAGGGGTGGTTCTCTATGGCAAAACGGTGCTATCAGTCCCCATTCTTCTGCTAACCAAATCCAGTATCCTATTTCTATCCTGCCGTAGTTTGATACAGTGTCAACTTCTCCAACACTATTATCAATCGGTACTAATTTTGGCAATGCTTTGATTTCAGTTAACAGCCAAGCTAATTCATCTACAGTAAAGTAATAACCATAATCAGCCGCAATATGCACAAATTGTTGGGGAGTTTTAGA
This sequence comes from Trichormus sp. M33_DOE_039, assembly GCA_015296085.1. GTDB lineage: Bacteria > Cyanobacteriota > Cyanobacteriia > Cyanobacteriales > Nostocaceae > Trichormus. The sequence continues at coordinate 28,778 of DVDT01000094.1, forward strand.
TGCTAGCAATTTGTCTTTGATAGCTGAGGTTTTTTGAGCTAAATCAAGAAACTCCCATATCTGCTTTCTAGTGACAAGAAACCAAGCTATTTCTTCTATTGTTAAGTTGCAACCATTCTCGGTTGCCATGTGAATAAACTGCTCTGGATTTTGTGATTCGCCTAATTGAGATTTCAACAAGAAGTTATCTTCGACAGATGCAAAAAAATCCTTAATTTTCTGCCATGTAAATTTATTAGAAATATTGTTAATTTTTATTTTTTCTTTCCAAGTAAGATATTCATGATCTTGGAGAAAGAAACTCCAAAGTTGATAATACATAGTTCATTTACTCTCAGATTTAAAATTTACAAGTTTTTCTTAATTATTAGTGTAATAAGTATAAGCTTGATTATTCGACAGTATTAATTTAAAAGTTTTTGTAAAGTACACAACTCAGAATTTAAGTATAAAGTTAACGTAATATTCAAAACTCGTAATTATATTTACGTATGGTACTTTCCTGCAAATGAAAAGGCGATCGCTGTTTTCCCGTTACTTTGCTTAACATCTGAGGAATTGCGATCGCTCTTTTGCTCTTGTTACTTTTCTTCATCTAAAATTGAGTCTACACTGATACTCTTGAAACGAATCCTTAGTTAACTGGTAAGTCACGTAAATAGTAAAAGCGATCGCTTTCGCTCCTCCAATAACTACCTTTAACTCGTCCCAAGTATCCTGTTAATGTGTATAAATGCTACACTATGTTGCTCAAAGTGGGAGAATATAAACTACTTCGATTTTATGTAGCTTTATATTCATCCCAAAAACTCTTAATGAGATCACGATTACGGATGATTTTTTCTGCTGTTGTATTTCTAGTGATTGCCTGGAATATACTCACATACCAGATGATATTGATAGCTAAACATGATTCTTGTTTGTTCAAGAGTTAAACCGAACTCTTTCATAATTTCCTCTGATAACTATGAATGAAGTTAATTTCATTAAACTGATGCTTTTTCAGAATCAGTTGTGACGGAATATCTAATTGAGAATTTTTTCAATATAATATGTAGTTGTTACATTTTTAATTTATTTAGAAATAGAATAATAGCCGAAAAATTGCTCAATATACATAGCAATCATCAATAAATTACAAAAATTTGCGGTGTCCATACCCTCGGCTTCTGAAATGAGTGGGTACTTAACTTCTAACTCTCCCTCTAAAGAACGATCGCAATGTCTTTCAAAAGTAAGACGGAAGACTGAAAAAATCGGCTCATCATAATAAAGGTAACTACAAATTTTTGCAAAATAGGTGTTTATCCTACTGCAATATTTCAGCGAGGAAATCAATTATGGTGGGTGATTTTTTACGGAAAGCGCAGGATTTTATGGGTGGTTCAAGGCGCGAAGAAAGAGAGGAAGAAGGAGATTATCAGGAATATCAAGGACGCAGAGGTAGACGAGACAGAGAAGACCGATATGACGATGAAGACGAGGAAAATTATGGTCGCCGACGCTCCCATGAAGACCGCGACGATGAAGACGAAGAAGATTATGGTCGTCACCGTTCTCGCAGAGATCGCTACGATGATGAGGATGAGGACGAATAATCATTGAAAAATCTATTTTGAAAAGGTGATGAATTGCGTGATTTAACATTAGGCAGTAGCATTTAAAGCTACTGCCTTTTTGTTTTTACTATATCGAACTTGTTGCAGCTAAAATTTCTTGCGATCTCTCAATATTTTTTCGTACAGATTGAGCCGAAATGTGTAAAGCTTCTCGTTCACTGTTACTAAGATTTAATTCCAAAATACTCTCAATTCCACCAAAACCCAAACAACAAGGAACACCAATCACCACATCTTTTAAACCATATTCACCTTGCAGATATGCAGCCACAGGTAACAAACGTGACTGATTTAATAAAATCGATTCCACCATCAAACTCGTAGCCGAAGCTGGTGCAAAAAATGCCCCACCAGTCTGCATCAATTCGACAATTTCTGCACCACCATTGCGGGTTCTATCCACCAAGCGTTCGATTGTATCTGCATCCAATAATTCTGTGATGGGGATACCGTTAACGGTTGCGTAACGAGATAAAGGAACCATCAAATCCCCGTGGCTACCTAAAACCATCGCTTTGACATCAGCAGGTAATACCCCCAACTCCAAGGCGATAAAAGTTTCAAACCGTGCTGAGTCTAACACCCCAGCCATTCCCATGATTCTATTTCGTGGTAAACCCGTTGCTTCCCAAGCTAGATAAGTCATCACATCCAAAGGATTGGTGACTACGATAAAAATAGCATTAGGAGAATAGGCGATCGCACTCTTGGCTGCTTCGACCACAATTTTGGCGTTGGTTTTTAGCAAATCATCCCGACTCATCCCTGGCTTACGGGGAATTCCGGCGGTAATCACCACAATTTGCGAACCAGCCGTATCCGCATAATCATTTGTCCCGATAATCTCACGATTATGTAACTCAATACCCCTAGCTTCCAACAAATCCAGTGCTAAACCTTGAGGCATTCCCTCAACAATATCCAATAACACAACATCTGCTAGATTTTTCTCAGCAATGCGTTGGGCTAACGTACTACCAACCCTACCAGCACCGATAATAGCAACGCGCGGTAGACGGCACACAATTGAGGAGTCAAGTGGAGACAACATAAACTCAAGTAGAAACGCAACCTTTACACCACTCAGGTTAGCAGCTAGTTTTGCGATCGCCTATGACTTGAGTCAGAACATCGCCTATATAGGATGGACGATATCTCCGTTTGTAGTAAGGACTTTAATCCTCAAATTTTTAAGCACTAAAGTGCTTACTACAAACTTATTGAAATTCTTCAAGTTGGTCTAAACGTAACCAAATATTAGGTGTTGGTACTTGTCCAAACTTCACTAGGGCATAATCACCTTTAATGTCTACAACTTCACCTTGAGTATCAAACAAATATGCAGGAAAGCGAGTATCACTAGCTTTCGCTTCCAAACTATTTTCTAGCTTCTCGCGCACAGCACGCACCATATTTCCCTTTTTAATCGGCATAAGTTCCCCTTTCAATTGATTACGTTATTTGATAAAGAATTATGAGAATTATAGGGGATTGGGGACTAAAGACTGGGGATTGGGGATAAATCCTACCTTAATTTCCCCTACACCCCTACACCCCTATACCCTTACACCTTTACACCCTTAATGCTGACACTGGGAACAAAAATGGCTGGATCTTCCGGCTAACTTAATGCGCTGAATAACTTCACCACAAACTCTACAGGGTTCGCCTGTACGATTGTAAACCCAGGCAACACCGCCGTAGTTACCATTGATCCCCTTAACATTGAGGAAATTACTAAAAGTCGTGCCGCCAGCCGCAATACTCGTTTCCAGGACTTGAATAATCGCGGTTCGTAATGGCTCAATTTGCTTTAACTTTAAATCTGCACACAGAGTTTCCGGTAATATCCCACTCTTGAATAAAGCTTCATCAGCATAGATATTACCTAAACCAGCCACCACCGACTGATCTAAGAGTGCCGTCTTAATCGGACGGCGGCGATTACGTAGCTTATCGGCTAAATACTCAACAGTGAACTCTGCTGAAAAGGGATCGGCTGCTAGTTTACCTAAACCAGTAATTACACTTTCTACAGCCACCCCAGGCTGAACCCACCACATCTGTCCGAACGTACGCTGGTCAACAAACCGCAACTCTTGTTGATTCTCAAAGAAGATTCTCACCCGTGTGTGTTTGTGCAATGGTTCATCTTGCTTTAGCCATAGCAATTGACCAGTCATCCGCAAATGTACCCCCAGCCAGCCACCGGAGGGAGATGGGGAAAATTCAGAGAGTTCAGCTAGTAGGTACTTACCACGACGCTGCCAATTAATTATGGCTTTGCCTGCGATCGCACTCAAAAACTCATCTACAGAAAAAGGGTGGGCGATGGTGCGATTGAGCAACACATCTCCACCCGTGATTTTACAATTCAGGGTTAATTGATTTAGACCCCGACGGACTGTTTCAACTTCAGGCAGTTCAGGCATTTAAGCTGATTAAGCAAGTGATTGGATTTATTTATAGGGATCAGAAATTGGATTAATAATATAGATACAATGTTTTCCCAAACCCCACAAAATAATCCGCAAATACCCGCAGGTTGGTGCTGATTTAGTAGGCTAGTCTGGGGTGAAGAATGAAATAATTATAATTACTTATAATTTTCATACTTTAGTATCTATACTTCACCCATCACTTCATCATCCCATTAAATAAATCCCTTCAGGCTTGGCTGATTATTTTTTGGCTTTAGCCTTGGGTGCTTCAACCTCTACGAGTTCATCGAGAGCGAAGTTGTTGGTGTTGATGCCGGAGTAATTTACCTTGTCAAAGCGGACAATTACAGGGTATTTGATGCCGCTTTGGTCTACGGAAGCTACAGTTCCAACATCTTGAAACCAGTAGGATTCGGGGCGAAGAATACGTACTTTAGAACCACGTTGTACCATGATTATTTTCCCTTTTAGTTATCAATCGCCATTATGTAGGGCTAATTGATTTCACTCTACAACTTGAAGGTCGTTACTAGAGGGTTTGTTAAGTTATTTATCTGATTTATCATTAGTTTTTCTCCCCTGCCCCTCCGCAATTGCTCCACTTGGGGAGAAGTCAGAGCGGAGGTTTCCTCCACTCTGAACTTCGGGACAAAGCCCAAGACCGCATTGCTCACTGCCTCCATCTACCAATCTCTACCTTTAGTTGCTTTTATGTCCAAAATTACAAACCTAGTATGGGGGTTAAACCATCCTTGACAAAGTGGCAACAATGACATAACTTCGTTCGCAAACACATTTTTAAGGAAAATCTTATGTTTTGCTTAAAACAAACACACTACCCTCGTTACCCCTGCCAATTCTGAGATTCTCATCTATGTAGGTGATATCCAACCAGCCCTGTTGCGTTTCACTATTGATAGGTACATCCAAAGCAGTAAATTTTTTACCTGCAACAATTTGTTGAATAAAATTCTCTGGAGAAGTGTATCCTATTAATCGTTGCAACCCAACGATAGAACGCTGAAATTTTACTTGGACACGCCGTTCTGAAACTGGCTCAAATTTGGCAGCTACACTTACTAATCCTTCGAGATAAGGTAAGCCATAAATCTCAGCAATGTTGTAAACACTGGTAGTTTCTATCCGAATACACTGGTAAATTTGCCCAAGTTTATATATCGGTAGGCGATCTATGTTCAAGAGAGCTTTACTAGTGGTGTAAAGTAAACGCCAATTGCCTTCTAGCAAATTGGTAGCCTCTAATGGACGCGGTGTCGGATTCTGGTCTTCTAAAGTGGCGATCGCTGCTAAGATAGACTGCTTTTGCGGTTCGCTAGCTAGTAAACCCCGATTTGTACCTGCGATCGCATTTAATAGAGCCGCTTTTTTGATCATCACCCATGTCCTCAAAAATTATCAGAATTAAAGCCACATTAAATTGATATTAATGTCCTATGTATGAAGCGGAAAAAATTACTCACAATCAGTTTTTAATAGCTTTATCACTATTAAATAAAATATTTTTGTTAGCTTACGGATTTATTCATCCCAGAGTTGAAGAAATAACTAAATTATCGCGTATCAAGTGATAGACTTCTTAATGTCTAGTTACATAAGCTTTTTTGCCTATTAAATCGATATGTTGAATTCTCCTCTACGTGAAGAACCTCGAAATCAGCGTGCTGCCGTCATCCCCCTAAAGCAAGAATCTTCTTTATTAGATTGGTTACAAGCTAACGGACGCATTATCGCACGGGATGTTCTTGAGCCTGATTTTCAAGATGAAGAAGAAGAAATTTCAGAATTTCTGGGTGGAGATGACGGCATTGATTACCTTGATGATGATGACGACGATATCAGTCTAGACGAAGATTAAACTTTGAGGACTGAGTTTCCGAAAAATTATGCAGTTAAGCAGTTTTATTAAGTGTGGAGTGAAGGGAAGGTTTTGTGGACGCTAAATTATCTCCAAACCAAGGATTGAATTTTTCTGGCATCGGTCTAGCTTCTGGTTTAGCCACTGGACTAGGTATAGCAGCCGTAACTTTAGATTGGCTGGCAAACAGAACCCCCTGGCAGGGTACATCTTTAACTCTGCCTTTGTTAGTGTCTGCCGTCATCTCCGCAGTGGTAGGTTACTTTGTAGTTCCTATGCTACAAAGGCTGAAAGCTGGACAAATCATCCGCGAAGACGGCCCTCAAGCCCACTTAAAGAAAGCGGGTACACCAACTATGGGTGGAATATTTTTCATCCCTGTAGCGGTGATAGTCGCTTGTGTTTGGTCTAATTTTGCTTCAGAAGTTCTTGCCGTCTCCGCTTTGACTCTCAGCTATGGTTTAATTGGCTGGATTGACGACTGGCAAATTCTCCGCCGGAAGTCTAATAAAGGCATCTCTCCCCGGATGAAGCTGTTATTACAAATCGGTTTCGCCGTCGCCTTTTGTATATGGCTGATGTTTAATCAACCTGCCAATATTACAAGTATCGCGTTACCTTGGGTGAGTTTTGCTATACCTTTGGGATTCTTATTCTGGCCTTTGGCTGGTTTCGTTCTCGTGGCAGAGAGTAATGCCACTAATTTAACTGATGGTATTGACGGTTTAGCCGGTGGTACAGTTGCGATCGCCTTACTGGCATTAGGTGCTGTAGTCGCTCCTAATTCCCCAGAATTAATGATTTTCTGTGCAGCATTGAGTGGTAGCTGTTTAGGTTTCTTAGCCCACAACCGCAACCCCGCCCGTGTATTTATGGGAGATACTGGTTCTCTGGCTTTGGGTGGTGCTTTAGCAGCCATAGCATTGTTAACTAACAGTTTAGTAGCCTTGTTTATTCTTAGTGGCATCTTCTTTGTAGAAACTCTATCTGTGATGGCACAGGTAACTTATTACAAAGCCACTAAAGGCCCCGATGGCAAAGGCAAGCGTCTGTTTAAAATGGCCCCTTTACATCATCATTTAGAATTATCTGGTTGGTCAGAATTGCAAGTAGTTGGCGTGTTCTACATCATCGCCGCAATTTTAGCGACTATTTGTTTAGCGATCGCTCCCTTTTAAAGCTTTTTAAATAACTCTAAAAATTTAACCCCGCTTTCTAGAAGAAGGTGGGGTTATTCTATGAAAGGGCAGAGGTCAGAAGAGAATAACCAATAACTCATAAGTAATGACTAAATTATTCAGAAATTGTCTGTGAGCAAGTTGGATATATTTATAGAGTTATCTCATAAAAATATGCAAAGATTAATTGCACCAGTATTATTAATAGGAATTAGTGCCAATTTATTAGCAAACACTCCTAGTAATGCTAATAATAGTAATTTATTATTAGCCCAAGCTAACAATAGGAATCGAGTTACAGAAGAATTTATCGCCAGTGGAACAGAGCCATTTTGGAGTGTGACAGTTAGCAAAAAAGGCATTATTTATTCCACCCCAGAATCTCGCCAAAGCTTCCCTTATGTTGCGCCGCTCAAAGCATCTGGTCGCCCTGTGGACGTAGTAAGAGTTTATAGGTTGAGAGGCAATAACAAGACAACTAACACCTTAGTAATTCAAAAAGTAGCATCCTGTAGTGATGGGATGTCTGATATCAAATACCCCTATTCAGCTAGATTTATTAGCGGCAATACTGTCTTAGAAGGTTGCGCTAGACCAAATAAATAGTGTTCAGTCTCTACTCACGACTCCCTATTTCCGCATTTGACTAACTAAATGAGCGAGTTCTGGCAATATGAGCCTTTCCATCCCCAATCGCACAGCATTGCTAGAACCAGGTAGGGAAAAAATGAGTTGATTTCGATAAACACCAGCCACAGCGCGAGAGGCGATCGCACGCGAACCGATTTCTTGGTAACTCAAAAATCTAAACAACTCCCCGAATCCTGGTAGAGTTTTTTCCAACAATTTTTCAATGGCATCATAGGTCGTATCTCTAGGGGCGATCCCTGTACCACCATTAAAAATCACAGCATCTAAATTGACTTTTTGACTGAGTAATTCTATCTGCTGTTGAATTTGCTCTGCTTCATCTTGAATAATTGTGTATGCTCCTACAGTATGATGAGCATCTACGAGTAATTGCCGGATAATTTGACCACTTTTGTCTGTCTCTGGAGTGCGTGTATCGCTGACAGTAACAACCGCACAAGTTACTGTAATTTCTGGCGTATCTGGATGGGGTTGTAATTTCACCTCACTGCGCTCCGAATTCAAAATTCATGACTATCTACTGTATGAAAAATCCATAGAAAGTAAGCATTCAGAATGATGGATTCTGATCGACAAGGAGAAAATGCACAAAGCACAATTACTGCTTGCGGCGTGCGTAGCCTATTCCATCAAGCCAAATGGCACTTTTTGGATCTTTGGGATCGGTAATCAAAATGCGACGTTCTTCTGAACCATCGTCGTAAGTAATATGTAGCACCACCCCTTGGATGCGATAGCGACCGCGTTGATTTGGTGCTATGTTGCTGGTAACTACCGATGAGTCGCCGGATTCTGCTTGTCCCCCTGCACCGTTACCGCGCACGACTCGGCCATCTGGTGAGAAGCGATAGTCCTGCCAAACTGTGACCGATTGGCTACCTCCAACTGCAATTGTCCCCGTACCAGAGAGTGAGCGAAACAACCCGTTGAGTTTGAAGTTGTTGGGTAATTTAGCATAGGTCGTCTGAAAAGGTAGGGCTTTCCATCCGTCTTTGTGCGCAAGTTGCACTTTACCACCTTGATTACGCCAACGAGTCCATTCACCAGGGTTTGCACGTTTGTGAGCTGCAAGACCACCACTGAAAGACAGCCCTTTAACATTGGTGAGCGCATCACCATTGCGAAAGAGAACAACAGGATAGATATCGACGGTCACGAAGCCACCGATACCTACCTTGGGGCGGGAATTAAAGCCGAAGCTATGGATTTGAGCCACGGTTTCAGGGTTAACTGCGGAGGGAGCGATCGCAGTTTTACCAGAGGTTGGCCTAACCACCTCTTGGGGATTTTTAGTTGAGGTGTCTATCGGTGTGAGAATTTGTGGCGACACCGTTGCAAACTGTGCGTCTGGCAGTTTTGATAATGATAATGCCACACTGCACGGATTGATATTGACATGCTGTGTCTCGACTTTGCTAGTGATTTCGGCCAAAGCCTGTTCTAGTTGCCGCTTTTGAGTAGGGTGTCGCTCAAAGTCTTGCAGGCGCGTGCGGATCTGGACGACACCGTTCACGCTTTGCCATGTCTCGACTTGAGCAGCATTGTCAGGGGCGAAGCCACCACGCTGCTTACATTTACTGGCGAAGTAGTCGAACGTCATCACCGCCAGCGCAGCCCGCATGAACGGCACGCTTGTGATGTCGATATCCTGTGCGTAACCACTCTGTACTGCTGTCAGTGAAAACAGCAGAGTGATGAATATAGCATTTACTCGCATACACACTTTTCTTTCTTGACACTCTCACCGCTAAACCTTGTGAGTGTAGCGGTGAGATGAATTATTGATTTTGGGTAATGCTAACGCTTGAATTGAAAGTACTACTATTCTGAAATATTTCAGTCATGGACTAATAGTCATGCGCTGATGAATACTTATGCTTTACTAAATCCCAAATCATTTTCTTGGGCATATCGCTCCATAAAACGCATAAAGCGATCCCATTCTTCACTTGATTTCATTAAATAAACGGCTTCTAAAGCTTCTGGTCTACCGTTGATGAATTTAGCCTTCACCTCGCGGGTGATCAGTTCACCTTCTTCATCAATTAAGTACATCCCGGTAATATCTTCGGTGCTACCTTGCCCTAAAATCTTAGGATTGGTAAAAATAAAGGTTGCTGTACCAGTGTCACCACTACGCGATCGCGTTAAACGTACTTCTGGAATTACTTCTTCGTCAAGTCCCCTGGAAAACTGGATTTTCGCCATGATCAATGAATTTAAAGTTTTGTAATCATTAGTTTAATATTGTCTCATCATTTGGAGGGGATTAGGGATCGGGGACTGAACACAGGAGAAGTATATGAGAATAACTAATGAGTCATACTCCAATACTCAACTATTTAGAACTCTCTTTCGAGTATCAAAGTTACTGGGCCATCATTTTCGATATTAACTTGCATCATTGCGCCAAATTTACCTGTTTCTACTAGCAAACCGCTATTTTTTAACTTATTGACAAAACTGTTATACAGTTCCTCTGCGTGCGAAGGATTCGCTGAACGATCAAAGGAGGGACGACGACCTTTGCGACAGTCACCATAAAGGGTGAATTGGCTCACTACCAACAACTCACCCCCAATTTCTTGCACCGATTTTTGCCACCTGTCCCCACCTGCTGCGTCAGGAAATAGGCGTAACTCTAGACATTTCCGCACCATCCAATCGAGTTCTGCATCTGTGTCTGTGTCAGCAATACCGACGAGTAGATTTAATCCTCGCCCAATTTTGCCAACAATTTCACCATTAACAGTAACTTGAGATGATTTCACTCGCTGGACAATTACACGCATAATAGTCATCTTGCTTTTAACATGAGCCATTAGTAATTTTATTAATCACTAATGGCTAATAACTAATGACTAATGACTATTTCCCAAAACCTTTACCTCGGTTGGCGGAAGAAAGACAGAGACAGTTTTCTAATTGAGTTAGTAAGGTTTCGCGATCTAAATTTTGACCAATCAGTACTATCTGATTTTTGGGTTCGCCTTTCCACTCGTCATCATCTAAGGTGAAACGCTTACCACACAGGTGGAAAATATGGCGTTTGGGACTTTCATCAAACCACATGATACCTTTAGCGCGGAAGATGGTTGTCGGTAATTGATTATCGAGAAAATATTGAAACTTCCGAATAGAGAAAGGTTTCTCACTCTGGAAAGAGATGGAAGTGAAACCATCGTTTTCCAAGTGATCAGAGTGATGATGGTGGTGATGGTGGTCATGATCGTGGTGGTCATGACCGCAGTTTGAATGGTCGTGATCATCATGACCGCAGTTTGAATGATCATGGTCATGATCATGGTGATCATGATGTTCGTGATCATGCTCATCAACTGTGTCAAAATATTTGTCAGATTCAAACAATCCAACACTCAGAATCAAAGGTAAAGGTACTTGCGATCGCGTTGTCCGTAAAATCCTTGCGCCTTCCTTCACCTCATTAATTTTTGTTTCCAATTCATCTAACTTAGCTTCATCCACCAAATCTGACTTGTTCAAGATAATCACATCACCATAGGCAATTTGACTATAAGCAGCTTGGGAGTTAAATAAATCTAAGCTGTAATTGGCTGCATCTACCACTGTAATAATTGAATCCAACCGGGTTAAATCCCGCAATTCTGTACCCAAAAACGTTAGGGCTACTGGTAGGGGATCTGCTAGTCCTGTGGTTTCTACAACTAAGTAATCTAGCTTTTCTTCCCGTTCTAAAACTTTATATACAGCATCGACTAAATCATTATTAATAGTGCAGCAGATACAACCATTGCTGAGTTCCACCATATTCTCATCAGTGGCAACGATTAACTCGTTATCAATGCCGATTTCCCCAAATTCATTGACCAAAACGGCGGTTTTTAAGCCTTGTTGATTGCTGAGGATATGGTTTAGTAAGGTGGTTTTACCACTACCCAGAAATCCAGTAATAATTGTGACTGGCATTCCTTTCTTGGGAGCATCCATTGGTTGAGAATTAGGAGTAACTGCTGATTGCATAAGACTGTAATCAAAAAATTAGAAACTTGGAGAGACGTTAAAAATATACTGAGAAAGTCAATCAATTTTGGATTTTAGATTTGCAATAGCGTAGCGTTAGCCACACAGGAGCGTCTTTTAGATTGATGATTTTAGATTTGTTGCACCCACTTTAAAAACGAGGATTGAACCGAAAATCTAAAATCCCTCTTGGCAATTTCTGAGCAGATGAAACCTCGCTCAGACTTTCCCAACAATCCAAAATCTAAAATTGGCAGGGTCAAAAGTCTCAAGAGTTGAATTTTGGGCTTTTGAACTGTTTTAAATGGTAGTCGTATTTTTGCCGTGATGTACTAGCATAAGGATGCTGGATAATTATTCCTGCTGCTTGACCCTATTATCGCGTATCTCTATTTCAAAGTTACTGTGTTATGACCCTATCTATTTACAATACCCTTACACGTCGTCAAGAACCGTTTGAAACCGTAGAACCAGGTAAGGTTAAGATGTATTGCTGCGGTGTAACAGTTTATGACTACTGCCATTTGGGTCATGCACGTTCTTATATTGTGTGGGATACGATCCGTCGCTATTTGATTTGGCGAGGTTTTGAAGTTACCTACATCCAAAATTTTACGGATATCGATGATAAAATTCTTAACCGCGCAAAAGAACAAGGTTCAACAATGGAAGCGGTTTCTAACCGCTTTATTGATGCTTATTTTGAAGATATCCGCCGTTTAAATGTTAAGGATGCGGATGAATATCCCCGCGTAACTGAGCATATTCCCGAAATCCATCAACTGATCCAAATTTTAGAGCAAAAAGGTCTAGCCTACGCTGTGGGTGGTGATGTTTATTACCATGTTGAAAGATTTCCTGATTATGGCAAACTTTCAGGTAGAGAACTGGAGCAAATGCAAGCTGGTGCTAGCGGCAGGCTAGATGCAGAGGAATCGGAAGCTAAAAAGCAACACCCCTTTGATTTTGCCTTGTGGAAGGGAGCAAGACCAGGAGAACCCTCATGGAATTCTCCTTGGGGTCAAGGTCGTCCAGGATGGCACATTGAATGCTCGGCCATGATTCGCTCTAAACTAGGCGAAACAATTGATATTCATGGCGGTGGAGGAGATTTGATTTTTCCTCACCATGAAAATGAAATTGCGCAGTCAGAAGCAGCTATAAATAAACCATTGGCGCGTTATTGGACACATAACGGGATGGTGATGGTGAATGGTCAGAAGATGTCTAAGTCTCTGGGTAATTTCATCACCATTAGAGAATTATTAGATGGCTCAGGAAATTGGCATGGTGAGCCAGTCAACCCAATGGCGGTGAGATTGTTTGTCTTGCAGGCACATTACCGTAAACCTTTAGATTTTACCGAAGAAGCGATCGCCACTGCGGAAAATAGCTGGAAAACCCTGAAAGAAGGGTTAATTTTTGGCTATCAATACGGCGAAAAACTGAGATGGGGTCAAGAAACATCAATCATTCCCGAACTTGCTACCCGCTTTCAAGAATTAGGTGATGATGATTTTAACTTCTCTGGTGGTTTAGCGGTGTTATTTGAATTAGCCAAAGAACTCCGTCGGGAAGGAAATATTTTGGTGCATGAAGGAAAAACCAAGACCCCGTCCGATGAACTCTACCGCCAATGGTACACCTTGATTACCTTGGCCAAAGTCTTGGGTTTAGAAGCAACTCCAGATGATGAAAACCTCACACAAGTCGGTTTAAGCGATGCAGAAATTGAGGATTTGATTCAGCAAAGACAGGAAGCGAGAAAAACCAAAAACTTTGCCGAAAGCGATCGCATCCGCAACGAACTACAAGCTCAAGGTATAACTTTAATTGATAGCCCTCAAGGCACACGTTGGCATAGAGGCTAAAAGTGACTGGGGACTGGGAAGTAGAAAATTTACCCAATCCTCAATACCCAGTACCCAATCCCCAATCCCTATTCCCTAATTTTTTTATGTGGTCAGAATTAACAAAAGCGATCGCTAGTTTTAAAATAGCTGCTGATTGGATCGGTATTCGAGTCGTGAAAGAAACGGCTGCTAACCATTATGTTCGTGATGGTTTGCCTCAAGCTAATGGCAAATCCACAACGACGGGAGCAATGTTAGAAGTTTTAGTTAACGGCTGTCTTGGTTATGCAGCAACTAATTCTCTAGAACTGCCATCTCTGCAAGCAGCGGCGGAAATGGCTTATAAACAAGCACTAGCAGCTAGTGAATGGTGGATTTATCCCTTTCGAGAAACTGAACGTCCTAAAGTGGTGGGTGAATATAACTCACCGTTTTTAGAACCATTGGATGCTTTATGTCCAGGGGAAATCAATGATTTGTTGGTGCGGATTTGTCACACCCTCAAAGTTGATGACAAAATTGTCCAAACCTCAGCCAACGTCAGCACCAATCAAAAAGAGAGTTGGTTTGTCAGCAGTAATGGTTCTGAGGTATATCAAAAGTTTTTATCTTTAGGAACTCATTATGGCGCGATCGCTCAAGACGGAGCAATAGTCCAACAACGCAGCAATAATGGTTGGCAAGCCCACTGTTATCAAGGCGGGATGGAACTGTTACACAGAGAGAATCTATGGCAACAGGTGCAGCAAATTGGCGAACAAGCTATAGAACTGTTAACCGCCGAAGAATGTCCTACCACTCGCACTAATTTAGTGTTAGCTCCCGACCAAATGATGTTACAAATTCATGAAAGTGTCGGACATCCCCTAGAAATCGACCGCATTTTGGGAGATGAGCGCAACTACGCAGGGGGTAGCTTTGTCAACACCAGTGATTTTGGTAAATTAGTCTATGGTTCGCCCTTGATGAATATTACCTTTGACCCTACTGTTGATGGTGAATATGCTAGCTACGGCTTTGATGATACAGGAGCAGTCGCCACACGAGAATATGTGATCAAAGAAGGTGTACTGCAAAGAGGTTTAGGCAGTTTAGAAAGTCAAGCCAGGGCCGGAGTTCCTGGAGTCGCTTGCGCTCGTGCATCCTCTTGGAATCGCGCCCCAATTGACCGCATGGCGAACTTAAATTTAGAGCCAGGAAACGTCAGTTTTGACGAGATGATTAGCAACATTGAACACGGCGTTTATATGGAATCTAACCGTTCTTGGTCAATTGACGATCGCCGTTATAAATTTCAGTTTGGCTGTGAGTATGCCAAATTGATTGAAAATGGTAAACTTACCAAAACTCTTCGTAATCCTAACTATAGAGCCACTACTCCAGAATTTTGGCACAGCTTAATCCAAGTGGGTAATGATTCCAACTGGGAAATGTATGGTACACCTTACTGTGGTAAAGGCGAACCCAACCAAGCCATCTGGGTAGGACATGGTTCACCTGTCTGTGTATTCGCTAACGTCGAAGTTTTTGGGGGAGGAAGTTAAAAAAGTCAAGATACCCTACGATCAGCAAGCTATAAATTTCAAGATTGAACATATAACGCAGGTTGGGTTGATGCAAGTAAACCCAACATTACTAAACATATTTTTATTGCGCTCCGCTGCCATTATTAAGTGCATCATACTTACATATGAAAACAGAAATATCAATCTTAGAAACTAGTTTTAATCAAATATTAGAAACCCTGCTAGCTAAAAAAGCAGAAAATGAAGAATTCACTGTCAAATTGAACTGTGAACGTAGTCAATTTACCCGATTGAATCATGCTAAAGTTCGTCAAACAGGTTATGTGGCTGATGGTTGGGTAGAGTTAACTCTAATGACTGATCAGCGTAGTAGTTTCCGCCAATTTCCGTTCACTGGCAATGGTGAAATTGACTGGCAAGCAGCATATCATGCCTTACAAGAACTACGGGATGAATTACCTGTATTACCAGTTGACCCATACATAGTTTTACCATCAGGAAATAATACCAGTCGAGAAGTAAATATAGGAAACTTATTATCAGCAGATCTGTTAGTACCAAGTATTTTAAAACAAGTTAAAGAGTTAGATTTTACTGGTATCTACGCTGGGGGAATTGTCATTAGAGCCTATGGTGATTCTCATGGGCAGAAACATTGGTTTGCAACCGATTCTTTTACTCTAGACTATTCTTTGTTTATTGAGTCTGGACAAGCCGTTAAAGGCATATTTGCTGGTAGTAATTGGGATACAGCAGCATATATAAACAAAATTAGCGAAGGTAAAAAACAACTTAAATTATTATCCAGCACACCAAGAGAAATACCAAAGGGACAATACAAAACCTACTTTGCTCCTGCGGCTGTGTCTGATTTATTAACTATGTTATCTTGGGGTGCTGTAAGTGAAGCGGATATTCAACAAGGTAACAGTGCTTTAGCCATTTTGTCACGCCAAGAAAAACAATTATCCCCTGCATTTAGTTTGCAAGAAAATTTTCAAAGGGGATTAGTACCGCGATTTAATGAATGGGGAGAAATTGCAGCACCAGAAATACCAATTATTGCCAAAGGTACATTAGTCAATACTTTGATTAATTCTCGAACGGCGAAGGAATATCGAAAAATTGCTAATGCTGCTAATAGCTCAGAAACTTTACGCGCGCCAGAAATCAGTCCAGGTAATTTAGCATATGACCAAATTTTGCCTAGTTTAGATACAGGGTTATATGTATCAAATTTGCATTACTTGAATTGGAGCGATCGCCCCACAGGTAGAATTACAGGTATGACCCGTTACGCCTGTTTTTGGGTAGAAAATGGTGAAATTGTCGCACCTATAGAAAACTTACGCTTTGATGAAAGCCTTTATCGCTTCTGGGGTGAAAATTTAATAGACTTCACCAACTTTCAAGAATTTATTCCCGAAGTCGGTACATACGACAGTCGTCAACTAGGCGGAAGTTTAGTTCCAGGAATGTTAGTCAATGATTTTACTTATACCTTGTAACAGCTTAATTACGGTTGATTTCTTATTAAGAATCATCCTCAGTATATTTGCAAAAGACGTTTACGCCAATTTTTAATATATACAACACAACTATTGTAGCGATCGCTGCATCAATAGGGATACCGTTCACCGCAGCCATAGCTACTAGTGAACCAATAATGCCATTGAGTAAAGATGCACTACCAGGGTTTTTAGTGTACTCTTTTATTTTGCCTTGTAAACCATCATCACCGCAGATTTCCGCGCGGATTTCATTCAGAGTTAGTTGTAGGAGAGATTTATTTTTACCGTAATCTTTTCTGCCAAATTTTTCTTGCCATAATTCATCAAAACTAGCTTCTAAATCGCCATTATGGTGTTCTAGAGTTTTGAGTGCTTTTTGTGCTTCCTCGTCTTGAATAATTTGGTTAAGTCTTTGAATTTCATCAGGAGATACTTGAATTGTCATATATTCTGAATGGGAATATTTTAAGGTGTATTTGTTAATTCTTGAATTAATTGTTCAGGTGTAAGAATCCGAGGAGTGGATATAGGAAAATCTCCAGGATTACGAGTAATAATAGCATCTAAGTGATTAATTACCGCAGTGCTGTATTGAATAGCGTCTTCAAAATCTTTAAAATTAACGTTTAACGCCATATTGACTGTGTTGCTGTCTACAGTAGCAATACGGCAGAAGTTGACTATCTCACGTCAAAACTCAAGGGCTAAACTTCGGCTTTTTTCTTTACGGAGAATATAATAAATGTCACTAAATGAAAATCAACAGATGTAACCTTCAATTTGTCCTTGTTCAACAAAGGATACAACTGTTTCACTATTGGTAAAAAATGGCTGTCGCTCAAGGGCAATATCCAAAATAATATTGCTGTTTAACAAGACTTTCACAGATTATGCTTCTCCTTTAATGCTTCCCATCTGGCTGCATCAGCATCAAAGTCAGGAGGTGCTGGTTGTGTCTTTTCAAACCAGCCTTGCAAAGCTTTGATTTTTGTTTGTCTTTTTGGCTTGTCTGGTTGTGGTTCGGTAGAAACTTTTGTGGAAGTTATCTCAGATAAAGTTTGCAAATAATAACTTCCACTTCACCAGGAGCAATATTTAAAGGTTCGTCAATAATCAAATTACCTGATTCATCAATTGTGGCGTTTACCTTGTAGGCTTGCATACTCCTACTCCTTTTTATTTCTGACTTTTCACAAGATTTGGAAAACCTCTCTCCATAGCTTGCTTCCCGCAGGGTACCTCTCCCCTAAAAGGCTACGGTGTACACACATCTTTGTGCTAGGCGCAAAATGTGGTTTGATCCCCCTAAATCCCCCTTAAAAAGGGGGACTTTGAATCTATTCCCCCCTTTTTTAAGGCTACCGTGTATACACATCTTTGGTGCTAGGTACAAAATGTGGTTTGATCCCCCTAAATCCCCCTTAAAAAGGGGGACTTTGAATCTATTCCCCCCTTTTTTAAGGGGGGTTAGGGGGGATCAAAACGTTGTAGGGCTAGGTTATTAGACTTGTGCGTACACCGTAGCCCCTAAAAGGAAAGAGGCTTTAATTTTCCCCCTTCCCTCGTAGGGAAGGGGGTTAGGGGGTTAGGTTTTGCGTTAAATTTTCCACATAACGTGAAAAGTCAGTTTTTTATTTCTAGTATATATAGTTAGGCGTAAGCCGTAACGCACCGAAAACCTTGGGAAGTGCCGTACTTTCGCTGCTCAAATCCCCTAATGGCTGAGATTTCCATTGTCTACAAAAAACCGCATTGCTTCCACATTGCTTGTCGTTATCAAAATCATGATGTTGGTTCAAAACAT
Source organism: Trichormus sp. M33_DOE_039 (assembly GCA_015296085.1). GTDB lineage: Bacteria > Cyanobacteriota > Cyanobacteriia > Cyanobacteriales > Nostocaceae > Trichormus. The sequence goes on from DVDT01000094.1 coordinate 47,239, forward strand.
TACAACTTTAAGGCAAAAGATTCCAAGGTTGACTCAAAACATTACGACTTTAAGGCAAAACATTCAAAGGTTGACTCAAAACATCACGACTTTAAGGCAAAACATTACGACTTTAAGGCAAATGCTTATATGTTTACCACTAACACTTCAACAAAACCTATAACCTATAAATAGTAAACCTGAAATTTGTAGGGTGTGTTAAAGCGACGCGTAACGCACCGTACGATAGTGGTGCGTTACGGCTATATGTTATTTGCTCACACGCTCAAATCTTTACACAGCCGTAACACACCCTACTTAATCGCTATCTCGCGCCTGCCAAATTGCCTCACGCACCTCACCCGCGCACTCTTCCCCCGTCGCCTCGCACCAAATGGCTTGAAACTGACTTTCGCCTAACTGCTGGAGCATACGGGCTAAAGCATTGATATAGTCACGAATAAAATCTTGATGATGTTCCATGTCAATTGTTAAACCACGAATATAAATTGGCAAAGCCTCAGCATAATTTTCTTGAGCTTCTAAAACCCTTCCCCATTTACCCAATGTTAATGAAGCCCAATACCAATCCTTGAATTGCTGATAAATTTCCCCAGCTTTTTGATAATAGTTAATTGCCACATCAAACTGCCTCTGCTCTTGGGCTACCATGCCCAGATTATGATAGTCACTAGCAGCAGAGTACAAATCCCCCGCATCTTCAAATATCTTGAGAGCCTTGCGGTAATAATCCACAGCCACATCAAACTGCCTCTGCTCTTGGGCTACCATGCCCAGGTGGTGATATTCACGAGCAGCAGAGTACAAATCCCCCGCATCTTCTTTAATCTTGAGAGCCTTGCGGTAATAATCCACAGCCACATCAAACTGCCTCTGCTTTTCGGCTACTACGCCCAGATTATGATAGTCACTAGCAGCAGAGTACAAATCCCCCGCATCTTCAAATATCTTGAGAGCCTTGCGGTAATAATCCACAGCCACATCAAACTGCCTCTGCTCTTGGGCTACTATGCCCAGTTGGTGATAGTCACTAGCAACAGAGTACAAATCCCCCGCATCTTCTCTAATCTTCAGAGTTTTGCGGTAATAATCCACAGCCACATCAAACTGCCTCTGCTTTTGGGCAATATAGCCTAGATTGTGATAAGCGACAGCGATTTTGTCATGCACTGAGGCATCATTTAAAGCTATCAACTCATCTAAAATTTCTTGATAAAATTTTCTCGCTCCTTCTAAATCAGCACTTCGAGCTGCTTCATTAGCTTCATTACCCCGTATATACATCCAGAAATCAAAAGCATCTTTACCTTTTGCCTTTACATCTGCTAAGTGAATGCCAACTTGCTTCAACGCCCGTTGTTGCAGTGATTTAAATTCAGGTTTGCGCCCAATGCGCTCATACACTTCTCCCAAGGCTTGCAGAATTGCTTGTGCTTGCGCCCATTCTTGTTGCTGCTCTGCTAGACGCAGGTTTTGCAATAGATTTGGTTCTTCTACTCGCAGCACAAATGTTGCTAGTTCAGCGTTGCTGATGAGTTTCTTACGGTAGCTAGCCGCCAGATAAGCGTAGAGAATCAGCAACTTTTTTTCGAGTTCGTCAAGTTTGCCTTGTGCCTCCATAACTTGTTGGTTCAACTGCTGCCGCAAATACCAAGGTAACGCAGGGTGAATTTTGTAAATAGTTTCACCAAGCAAATATTCCAAAACACCTGCGGCTGCGGCTTCGTTGAGAATCTGCAACCAATCAGCTTTTTGCAAATTCTCTCCAAACACCGCCCGATAAGCTTGCCCAAATTCATTATCAGGGCTTTTTGAGAACGAATGCAGCAAATTTGCATTTACCCGTTCCGAGAACAAGCCTAAAAACGGTAAATGTCGCCGCGTCTTCTCCGACAACTTCGCAAAAGAATAATCCAAAGACACCGTTAACGACTTATCCCTACCTTCCTCCTCTACACCCTGAAAAGTATCTAAACCACGCCGCAACGCCTCAATTAACTGCGTTGGTGTCTGGGTTTGCAAATGCCGTAACACTACCCGCAACGATAAGGGATGTCCACCCAGCAATTTCAACAACTCTAAATACTCTTTTGGTAGGTTCTTTCTCTCCACACCCACCGTTTGTAAAATCTTCGCCGCCAATTCTTCCGCATCGGCTGACGATAAACCATGCACGTTAATTAACTTATACCCACAATCAAGCCAAAGTTCTTCGCGGCGACTGGTAATTAATACCCAAGATTTCCCACCCCGCAATTCTTTGAGAAACCGTTTGAGGTTGTTTCTTTCTTCCTCACTCAGCAATGGTTCATTTCCTGTGGGGAAACCGTTCACGGGTTCAAAGTTATCCCAAATCAATAAACAAGGATGGGTTTGCAGATATTGCCGCACTACCGCCTCTTGTTGTTCTATCATCAACTGGGAAAATTTATCTCCACCCAACGCCCTGCCAATTTGGTTAATTACCTGAATTAACCCCGCACCCTGTTCAAAGGAGGTGAAGAAAATACCGCCTGTACGTCCTTGGGTATCATCCAACCACCGGGCAAAACCTGCGGCTAACTCTGTCTTACCAACGCCGCCCATTCCCTGAAGTAATACGACATGATTTTGGCGAAATGCTCTTTCTAATGACAAAATTTCATAATCTCGCCCAATAAAACCATAGGCACTTTCAACAGGTAAATCATGTAGAGACGTTGGGTGTAGAGACGTTTCATACAACGTCTCTACATTGTTGATTAATTCTAAAAAACTCGGTGCTTGCTGTTTCGGAACAAACGGCGTGTATGGTTCTTGTTGATATAAAACTGGCACTAACCAATCTTGTAACGGTAAATTACCTTTCGGACTGGGACGCAGTTTATCAACAGACATAGATTTACGCCCAACTGCAACGGCGGTGGCAATACATTCTCCCCTGACTAATTCGCTATACAACCGCCCAATAAAGTGTTCTGCACCTTTGGCTTTGACTTTATACGCCATTGCTACTACACCCTTCGCGCCCAATTTCACCAACTGTCCCGCCACTGAGGAAAAGGCTTCTTCGCCTACTTGTCCTGATTTGCAAGCGTTTAAGACGAAAATTGGCACGCGACAATCTGTTAAATATTGGGCAATTTCTTTGGCGTTGACCGTTTGGGGGTTGCCTTCGTCGTCTTCAAACACTAAAACGCCTTGGGTTTCTTTGTCAAAATCCCCATGTCCATCAAAATGGACGATATGGTAAAAACCCTTATGTGCCTGTAATTCTGCTTCAAACTCTCTCAGGCTAGGGGGACGCAATACTTTCAGGTTGACTCGTTGGCGTATGGGTTGCAACGCTGTCAACAGGGGACGGGCTATGGTTTTAAAATTTACGTCTCGTTCCCCATAAGGACGGGCAATTACTAATAAAATATTCAGTTGGTCATCGGGCATGGGTGGTAATGTTGCCCTAACTCCCTGACTGCTGAGGCTGCGATACATTCCTGCTAATGATGGGGCGAGAAATTGATAGTCGAGGGAATACAGCAATTCCCAAGGTAAATTCAATACCTTGGCGTTATCAGAAATTATGCCCAATTCACACTTATCTAACCCTTCCCTTGTCGCTTCCTGAAAAAACTCTCTTCCCTTCTCGGTGCTGCGAAATACTAGCTCAAATAACTCTTGTCCCCATTGCTGCAACTGTTGTTCAATTTTGGCGGCGTTATCTGGGAATATCCCATAGGGGAACGTGAGATATTCTTCTAAATACCAGCGTAAATTAGTTAGCTTTTCTTCATCAAAACAGTGATCAAAGGGGACTTCTGGGGCAAGGCGTGGGGTTTCGTGTCCCCGTTGCCAGGATAGTTGTATGGTTTGACTGTGATGAGTAATTCGCAACCAGTTTCTTGCCATCTCTGCTGGGCTATTGTCTTGGGTAAATTGATGCTAGCTCATTTGAGTAATTTACGCAGAGGCGCAAGGAAGAAGGCAGGAGGCAGGGGGATAAGAAAATGTATATGTTTAATTTTCTAGTTATGTATAATTACTAAGTTACTTCTTTCTATTAGAATGTGAGTTTCGCTGTGATTGGCTATCAACTCTCAGTTGTTGTCGGCCATTGGTGATAATTCGCAACATATCTTTGAGGTCTTGTTCAATCCCTTCTAAGACATGATCGGCGTATTCATCAGCACCGCCTTCAATTTCTTGAGCTTGGGCGATCGCAATTTGTCGCATTTCCTCTAATTCTTGTTGACAAGCACGCCGCTTCAGGTCAATTTCATTGAGTGTTTCTTTCATCATTGCTTCACACTCTTGCTGCACCTGTCGCCGTAATTGTTCAGCTTCTTGTTGGGCCTGTCTGATGATATCGCTTTCTGCCAAAATCTGCGCTCTTTTGGCTTGTGCTGCATCAACAAGCTGCTGTCCATATTCTTCAGCTTCTAAGAGAATTTCATCTTTTTGTTCCAGAATTGCGGCTGCGTCCTGAAACACAGAAGGTAAAGAAACCCTAATATAATCTAGCTGTTCTAATAGTTTTTCCTCATCTATTATTGTGCGTCCTGTGAGGGGAATGCGGAAACTAGACAGGACAAGTTCCTCCAAGCGATCAAGTTCCTGCTGGATATCTACGCTTCCTGTTGGGGGAATTTCTCCAGGAGAGATTCCGTTGGCGTATTCTGGGGGATAGCTTCCGTTGCGATTGGGTTCGCCATTGGATACTTGTGGTTGTAGCATTTGTATATATCTAGGGCAATTTGAGGGGGGACAAGGTGATCAACTGAACCACCAAATCTTGCAATCTCTTTTACCACACTACTACTTAAAAAACTATACTCATTTGATGTTGCTAAAAAAACTGTCTCGATTTGGGTAGAAAGTGTTTTATTAGTATGTGCCATCTGTAGTTCTACTTCAAAATCAGAAATAGCTCGTAGACCCCGTAACAAAACTTGTGCTTTTCGTTGCTGAGCATAATTGACAGTTAGACCATCAAAGCTATCTACTTCTACATTAGAGATGTGTTTTGTTGCCCAGCGAATTTGTTCTATACGTTGCTGTACGCTAAATAGTGGTACTTTATTGGGGTTACGCAATACAGCCACAACTACCCCGTCAAACAAACGACTACCACGCTGAATAATATCGAGGTGTCCCAGAGTAATGGGATCAAAGCTACCAGGATAAATAGCAATCACAATAAATCACTTTAATTGAATTTATCAAAGTTATTGAGGAGATTATATCGGAATAAGGGGATTGGGCATTGGGAACGAAGAATGAGAGACAAGAGAGCAGAAGAGAAAAACTAACTAACGCCGTGTGCAACTACATTCTCTTAAACCTAAACCCCAACCCCTTCCCTACAAAAGAAGGCTACCGTGTACACACATCTTTGTTGCTAAGTGCAAAATGTGGCTTGATCCCCCCTAACCCCCCTTAAAAAAAGGGGGAAACTAGAATCAAAGTCCCCCTTTTTAAGGGGAGCCACTGCGTTGGACGGGTTTCCCGGCTTAAAGCAAGTGGCGTGGATTTAGGGGGATCAATAACGATGCAGGATAAGCTGATCAGACTTGTGTGTACACTGTAGACAAAAGAAGGGGAGAAAGAATCAAAGCCACGCCGCTTGCTAGAACGAGGGAAACCCGACGACACTTGCTACAAGTCGGCAATGCCGCCCAACGCAGTGTCTCCCCAACGGTGGCTTCTCCTTGCAGGGGAGGAGTAACCTTCAAAAAGCAAGCTATGGGGGGGTTTAAATAATAAGTTGCACATCATGTTAACTAATTAATAATGACTAATGACCGTTGAATATTAACCATTGACGATTTAGGGAAATTTACATGGCACTGGATCTTTCCGTTCTGCCTCTGGCGTTTTTATTCACTTCTCCCGGCCCTGTTGTGGTAGAAATAGGGCCAATTACTATCCGCTGGTATGGCTTATTAATTGCTTCTGCTGTCTTAATTGGTGTCAGCCTTTCCCAATACTTAGCAAAACGTCGTCATATTAATCCAGATTTGTTGAGTGACTTGTCAATTTGGCTGGTGATCACAGCAATTCCTGCTGCCAGAATTTATTATGTTTTATTTGAATGGTCAGAATATGCCCAAAATCCAGCCCGGATTATTGCAATTTGGCAAGGCGGTATTGCCATTCATGGAGCGATTATTGGTGGGACTTTGGCAGCATTACTCTTTGCAAAGCTCAAGCGGGTTTCGTTTTGGCAGTTAGCAGATTTAGTTTCACCTTCGCTGATTTTAGGACAGGCGATCGGGCGTTGGGGTAACTTCTTCAACTCAGAAGCTTTTGGTCGTCCTACTAACTTACCTTGGAAATTATACATTCCGCCAGAACGCCGTCCTCTAAATTTAGCCAGTTATGAATATTTTCATCCCACCTTCCTCTATGAATCTTTGTGGGATTTAATGGTGTTTGGTCTACTTCTAACTCTATTCTTTCGTGGTTTATCGGGTAAGCCACGTCTGCGAGTAGGAACATTATTTATGGTTTACTTGGTAGCCTACAGCATGGGACGTTTTTGGATTGAAGGACTTCGCACTGATAGCTTGATGTTGGGGCCGCTGCGAATTGCACAAGTAGTCAGCCTCAGTGCAATGGTTGTGGGATTAGCTGGTTTAGCCTGGCTTTATCTCCGTAAACGCCCTTTACCTGATGTTGTTTCTCTGAAAGAAGAGCAAGGGATTGAGAGGGGACAGGGGACAGGTGACAGAGGATAGGAGAGACAAAGTAGACAAGGGAGAAAATGCAATGCCCAATGCCCCATTGCCAAGAACTAATGACTGATGGCTAATAGCTAAAAATAAAAAATGCCCCAGAGTATTCTCTAGGGCTTAACCAGGGTGCATCTACCATTTCTCTCTACTACTCCTATAGAGGTAATCCGGAAAGATACTGAGCAAATTTCCAAAAAATTTTTTGGGGCTGGAATTTTTACTCGGTAATTACTGAGGCTTTATTGAAATTTTTGTATGAAAGCTTATCAAAATACCCTAGAAACGAAAGTTTATATTGTGGGGGCAGGTCCAGGAGATCCAGATTTACTAACGCTTAAGGCTCAGAAACTGCTTGCTGTGGCAGATGTGATTTTATTCGCCGACTCTTTAATTCCTGAACAGCTTTTGCAGTTTTGTCGGGAAGATGCAGAAATTATTCGCACAGCTGATAAAACCTTGGAAGAGATTCTACCTTTAATGATTGAACGGGTGCGATCGCAGCAAAAATCTGTAGTTCGTCTACAGTCAGGTGATCCCAGTCTCTACAGTGCGATGCACGAGCAAATGCAACTTCTCGCTGAAGCCAACATTCCCTTTGAAGTCATCCCAGGCATTAGTGCTTTTCAAGCCGCAGCCGCGAAACTCAATGTTGAGTTGACTGTCCCTGGGGTAGTGCAAACCATCATTTTAACGCGCATCAGTGGACGTACAGAAGTACCCGCAACAGAAGAGTTAGCCTCTTTAGCAGCCCATCAAGCTAGTTTGTGCTTATATTTAAGTGCGCGTCACGTAGAAAAAGCCCAAGCTAAATTATTAGAACACTATCCAGCAGATACCCCCGTGGCAATTTGCTTTCGCATCGGCTGGCCGGATGAAAAAATTAGGGTTGTACCTCTTAAGCAAATGGCAGACTGTACGCAGCAAGAACATCTGATGCGGACAACGCTGTATGTAATTAGTCCAGCATTAACGGAGGCAAAAGGGCGATCGCGTTTATATAATCCTGAGTACAGTCGATTATTTCGTCAATAAGGCATGGGGCATTAGGTATTGGGACTTATGGCTTCTTACACCAACAAATTAGGTTAATATTAAATTTTGAATTTTAAATTTTGAATTGATACTATGCCTCTAATTAAAGTCCAAACTTCTGCATCTGCACCGGAAAAAGCTGAAATTGAGGCAATGTTAAAAAGCCTATCAGCTAAGTTAGCCAAGCATTTAGGCAAACCAGAATCTTATGTGATGACTGCGTTTGAATCAGGAATTCCTATGACTTTTTCTGGGAATACAGAACCAGTTTGTTACATAGAAATTAAAAGCATCGGCACAATGAAGCCCAATCAAACTGAGGCAATGAGTCAAGATTTTTGCCAGCAAATTAATCAAACTCTCGGTGTTCCGCAAAACAGGATTTACATTGAGTTTGCTGATGCTAAGGGTGCAATGTGGGGCTGGAATGGCTCAACTTTTGGTTAGCCGAAAAGGCTACGAACAACTTGGAGAGACAAGGGAGAAATTTTCAAATCAATTCCCAATGCCTTATTCCCCATTCCCAAATGGAAAAGTTGTACGATAGAGGTTCAGCATCAATTTGTGATTTTTTATGTCTGCTACGCCTCTTGTTTCCCCAGTTAACTCAACCATCTCAGAAACAACAACTTTACCTCCATTACTCGGTGCTTCAGTGGCGGAGTTAACTGCTTGGGTACAGCAGCAGGGACAACCCGCTTACAGAGGTAAGCAACTCCACGATTGGATATATCATAAGGGCGTGCGATCGCTAGCCGACATTTCTGTATTCCCCAAGCAATGGCGTGCAGATCTTGCAGATATCCCCATCGGGCGTTCTCAAATTCACTACCGTTCTGTTGCACCAGATGGCACTGTGAAGTATCTGTTGCAACTATCTGATGGGCAGATTGTAGAAACTGTGGGCATCCCTACAGACAAGCGATTAACCGTTTGTGTCTCTACGCAAGTAGGTTGTCCGATGGCGTGTGATTTCTGCGCTACTGGTAAAGGTGGTTACAAACGGAATCTAGGCAGACATGAAATTGTTGATCAAGTATTAACGGTACAGGAAGATTTTCAGCAACGTGTGAGTCATGTCGTGTTTATGGGTATGGGCGAACCGTTGTTAAATACTGAGAATGTTTTAGGTGCAATTAAATCTTTAAATCAAGATGTGGGGATTGGGCAGCGATCGCTGACTTTATCTACTGTGGGAATCCGCGATCGCATCCGTGAGTTAGCCGAACACCATCTACAAGTTACCTTAGCGGTGAGTCTCCACGCACCCAACCAAGCCCTACGGGAGCAAATTATCCCCAGTGCGCGCCCTTATCCCATTGAGGATTTACTGCTTGAATGTCGGGAGTATGTGGAAATTACTGGCAGACGTGTAAGTTTTGAATACATTCTGTTAGCTGGTGTGAACGATTTACCAGAACACGCCCTAGAACTAGCCAAGCGTCTGCGCGGATTTCAATGTCATGTCAATTTAATTCCCTATAATCCTATTGAGGAAGTTGATTATAAACGGCCAAATCGCGATCGCATTCAAGCTTTTGTCACAGTTCTGCAACAGCAAAAAATCGCTGTTAGCGTTCGCTACTCCCGTGGTTTAGAAGCTGATGCTGCCTGTGGGCAATTGAGAACAAATAATTTGTAATTACTAATTCAAAATCAGTAATTTATACCGCATCATACATTAGCATTTCCAAGAAATTCGAGACGCATTAGTGTAGTGAAAGTGCAATTTTGCGTCCTTAAAATGTTTTTGTAGACTCTTGACAATCCTCACCTTTCTTGATTTTTCCCATAAACAATGACTAAAAACTATTCTTCAGGTTCTATAGTGCTGCTGAGTCCATGACTCTTGAGAGTTTCACAATAAAACTCTGCATGTTCTTGAGCGCAGGTAATTACTAGGGCTAGCCCATTGGTGTGAGCTTCCATCATGATGCTAACGGCTTGAGGCTGAGTTAGGCTTGGTACTGTAGTGATTAACACTTGTACTACGTACTCCATAGAGTTGTAGTCGTCATTATGGAGCAAAACGCGATACCGAGGCGCAAGCTTGCGGGATGTAGAACGCTTCTCAATGGTTTCGACTGACACAACTTTTGCTCTCTTATTGTTGATTAACTACAACAGTGTTCTGTACTAGCGATCGCTTAAAAGTTATTCACCTATATTAGAGCATTTTTATCAAAACTTCATAGCGGATAAAAATTTTCCTGCTTTTAAGTTGTAACACTCACAAGATAGCTTGACAGTAATATTCCCTCCCACTCTTAAAATAGAGATAGAAAAAACCACAAACTGACCCGTGCTACTGCCCTACATTAAGTAATTATGGACATGAGTCTCGACTTTCAACCAGGACAAATTGTGTCTTTGGAGCATGGTGATAAGAATCTGTATGCAGAAGTCATTCAAGTTGTGGTTTCCCGCCATCTCTGTTGGGTACGTCCCTTCTTGCTAGTCACTCATACCCCAGAACTACCTATCATGATTGACCTCCGGGATGGCTCTGATTTGCTTTGGCCTATTGAGTTGTTTCGACCTGCTCTAGATACAGAAGTCATTACTTTTTTAAGTCAACTTTTGGCAAAAGAACCAAAATCTGAACTTGACACAGTGGCTAAACAACAACTCCATCAATTTATCTACCAACTCTGGCAAGCTTATCAGGAAAGCTTAGGAGCTAGAGGTTAAAAAATAAATTCCCAAAGCCCAATTTCCAATTCTCGATGATCTAAGCATAGCGAATTCCAACATCCTGCATCCGTTCTATTGCTTCTTGTAAACGTTGCTCAGGAATTGTGAGGGCAATTCTGATGTAACCTTCTCCCGATGCACCATAGCCATTACCGGGAGGAACTAAGATAGCGCATTTATCTAGTAGGAGGTTAGCAAATTCGGTGGAAGAATATCCTGAAGGGACTTGTACCCAGACGTAAAGTGTAGCTTTTGGTGGCTCAATTGGCCAGCCTAAAGATTGTAGGCCTTTCACAACTATGTCACGGCGGTTTTGGTACACTGACATCAAGCTTTTTAGTTCAGCTTCATCAGTATTGTAAGCTGCGATCGCAGCTTGTTGAATAGCTTTAAAAACCCCAGAATCTACGTTGGTTTTGACTTGACTCAAGGCTTTAACCCCATCGGCATTACCAACTACAAATCCGATCCGCCACCCTGTCATATTGTAAGACTTAGACAAACTGTGGAACTCAATTGCTACATCTTTAGCCCCTGGAACTTGCAATACACTCGGTGGCTTGTAGCCATCGTAAGCCATTTCGGAATAAGCATGATCGTGACACAGTAGAATATCATACTGCCGGCAAAACGCCACTAATTCCTCAAAAAATTCTATTGTTGCTAAAGCCCCAGTCGGATTATTCGGGTAATTAATCCACAATAGTTTTGCTTTCTGGGCTATAGCTTCAGGAATGAGACTGAGATCAGGTAAAAATTTATTTTCTGCCTTCAAAGGCATAGTAAACGGCTCACCCCCAGCAAAAATTGTGGCTGTTCGATACACGGGATAACCAGGATCGGGTATCAATACATAGTCTCCCGTTTCCACAAAGGCTAAAAAAGTATTATGTATGGCTTCCTTTGAACCAATAGAAGATATAACCTCTGTATTCGGGTTTAATTCCTCAACCCCAAATCGTCGTTCCATCCACTCAACTGCTGCCTCACGAAACGCTGGCATACCATAATAGGGTGGATAGTTATGATTACTCACTTCATCAATTGCTATGTGCATCGCATGGAGAATATGAGCAGGAGTCGGCTTATCAGGATCACCCACTGCCATATTAATGATGTCAACTCCTTGAGCGACAAGTTCATCCCGTTTACGGTTAATCTCAGCAAACAGATAAGGAGGAATTTTTTCTAAACGTTTAGCAGGCTGCATGGCGACTTTTTACTAATGCACAAGTGGAGGCTCATTAGCACAGTTTACGCCACACTAGGTAATTAAATAGTAAATATCTTGTAGGAGCAGCAGCAGTTTTGCTAGATTTTCATAAATTAAATTCTTGAGAGGAAAATCCTCCAGCAATCACTGAATTTAATATCCCAGACTAGAAACTAGCTGAATACGTCCAGCATCCATCTCTGCCATCAATAATTCTAAAGCTTCGTAATCTGTATCAGATATATAGCCCTGTTGAGTTAATTCTGAGTTGATTTCGTTCTCTATCTCTGGAGTTAGTTTTTTAATATCGAGAGCTTTTTCCACTAACTGACGAATTACATATTTAGTTCTCATAAGTAATGAACCCGCTATACGGTGATACTAAATTATCCAAGATGAAGTTCAGTATAAAATGTGATCACTGTACTACTGTACTAGTGATTTAGATCACGCTTAAATTAAGTAGATACTTCCTGATTAAACTTAACAATTACCGTAAATACCATGAGCAGCAAATGCACCTTAGCCATTGCTATAAAGCGGTTAAATTTGATTTATCTCTATAGATTGGCATCCGTTTTCAGCACAATTGTGGATGACTGTTTTGTCGTCTTCTGCTCTGTGATTGCCTATGTTGATTCTTTTTTGAACTTCCCAGAAAAAAAGTATAGATGAATACATTTCACTCCGAAATTATGACAATCTTTAAACAGACATGGAAAAAAAATAAAGATTCAGCAAAGAGATTTAAGACATCTGGTCGATGCTCGACCAAACGGTTTATGTTCAAATAAATTCAAGCTTAGTGGTTAAATAACTCTAATTAGGATGGCTATATGCAAGCACTACTAAACAGTCCGAAAATTGCAGTTATTCGTCCTCAGGGTTGCCTGAATGCGACCAATTCTTTGGAATTTGAGCGTGAATTATCAACAACTCTGGCTCAAGACGATGTTGCCAGTTTGTTAGTAGACCTAGCAGCAGTCGAGTCTTTTGATAGCTCTGGACTCATGTCTCTAGTATCTGCACTCAAATTAGCTCAGAGTTTAGGCAAGGGTTTTCGGCTTGATTCCGTGTCCCCAGCTATTAGAATAATTTTAGAGTTGACCCAACTAGATGAAATTTTTGAGATATCTGAGGGATAATTCATGGCGTATGGGTTGCCAACACAACAACACACGCCTTATTTATGGCTAACTGAGTCGACAAAGAGTTATAAATTGCCACCAGAAAAGCCAATCAAAGAGCTAATCAATGCTAATGTTGGAGGAAAGAAGTAGCTGTAATTCAAGTAGCTCAAAGTTGGCACAGTGGCTATTGCATTTGAACAATTAATCACACCGGATATCTTAAAGCCAGCCCGTTACTTAGGTAACGAACAACTGGCAGTACATAAACCTTGGGACAAAGCAGCCATCCGCTGGGTATTGACCTACCCAGAAGTATACGAAGTCGGTTCATCTAATTTAGGGCATATCATTCTGTATAATATTTTGAATGCCCAACCTCGACAGTTATGCGATCGCGCTTATCTACCAGGTACAGACTTAGCAGGCAAACTCAGGGACACAAACACTTCCCTGTTTGCCGTTGAGTCGAAGCGAGATTTAAAAGAATTCGATATTTTAGGTTTTAGTCTCAGTTATGAACTAGGAGCGACCAACATTCTAGAGATGTTGGACTTGGCGAGAATTCCTCTGACATGGCAAGAAAGATTACAGGGAAATTATCCCCTCATCTTCGCCGGTGGACAAACAGCAACATCCAATCCTGAACCCTATGCTGACTTTTTCGACTTTTTTGCTTTGGGAGACGGAGAAGAACTCTTACCGGAAATCGGCTTAGTCTTGGAAGAAGGTAAACAAGCTGGATTAAGTCGGGAAAATCTCCTCTTAGACTTGGCACAAGTCCCTGGGGTGTACGTACCGCAGTTTTACGCCCCAGCAAAAGATGGCTTAGTACAACCACTACGCCCAGATGTACCCCAAGGCATTTTGCGGCGAGTAGCTACCCCTATTCCTGCCTATTCTATTGGAATAGTCCCCTACGTACAAACGGTACATGATCGCTTGACGATAGAAATTCGTCGTGGTTGCACCCGCGGTTGTCGGTTTTGTCAACCGGGAATGCTGACTCGACCAGCCAGGGATGTAGAACCAGAGCAAGTAGTGGAAGCTATTGAACAGGGCATGAGAGCGACTGGTTATAATGAGTTTTCGCTCTTATCCTTGAGTTGTTCAGATTATCTATCCCTACCATCTGTGGGGATGGAAATTAAAAATCGATTAAGAAATGAAAATATTTCCCTGTCCCTCCCCAGCCAACGTGTAGATAGATTTGATGAAAACATCGCTAATATCCTGGGTGGTACACGCCAAGGTGGGTTAACTTTCGCCCCCGAAGCTGGCACACAAAGGATGCGAGATATCGTCAATAAGGGTTTGACCAACGAAGAACTATTACGAGGTGTCAAAACTGCCTGGGAACAAGGCTGGGATAAAATTAAATTGTATTTTATGATCGGCTTACCAGGAGAGACGGATGCTGATGTCCTAGGCATTGCAGAAACAGTCAGCTGGTTACAAAGAGAATGTCGGGGGAAAGGTAGAAGACCGCTCAACTTTAACCTGACCATTTCCAACTTCACTCCTAAACCCCATACGCCATTTCAATGGCACTCAGTTTCCACGGCGGAATTCCGACGCAAACAAGACTTATTGCGACAAGCATTCCGGCGCATCCGGGGTGTGAAAGTCAATTTCACCGATGTCCGAATTTCGGCGATGGAAGACTTTATTGGTCGAGGCGATCGCTCTTTGGGTAAAGTAGTAAAACGTGCCTGGGAATTGGGCGCAGGGATGGATTCTTGGTATGACAGCCTAGATAAAGCTTTTGCCGCCTGGGGAGAAGCGATTAGCGAAGCTGGTCTAGATTGGAAATACCGCCAAGTCGAAAACGGAGAATGGAATCTATTTGCAGCACAGGAAGAAAGCAGAGGAGCAGGGGAAGCAGAGGAGCAGGGGTGCAGGAGTGACTCTCCGTCCCCAGTCGCCAATCCCCAATCCCTCGAAGCTCCTCTGCCGTGGGATCATATAGATACTGGTATTGACAAAAAATGGCTGATTGAGGACTTACAACGCGCTCTAGAAGCAGCTGTTGTCCCTGACTGTTCTTTTGAAGGCTGTTCTCACTGCGGCGTATGTGGCACAGATTTTGGCCACAATATCGTTATCGAGCCGCCTGCTATTCCAGAATTTGCTGGTGAGTTTGTCCCTAACATCACTAAAAGCCAACGCCTACGTGTTTGGTTTGGAAAACAAGGTAACATGGCGTTACTGAGTCACTTAGATTTGATGCGCTTGTTGGATCGAGTGGTGCGCCGGGCAAGTTTACCAGTAGCTTATACTAACGGCTTTCATCCCAGTCCCAGAATTGCTGTAGCTAGTGCTTTAGCTTTGGGAGCTACTAGTAGCGGCGAGATTGTCGATTTTGAGTTGACTGAGCTTATAGAAGTGGATGTATTTCATCAAAAATTAGCTCAAGAACTGCCCCCCGATATCCCTGTATATCGTGTGACAGAAGTAGACTTAAAAGCTCCAGCCGCTAATAAGTTACTAGAAAAAGCAGAGTATTTAATTACTATCTCCGCCCCCAGCGAAGTCACGCCTGCACAATGGCAAGAGTGGATAGCAGCAATTCAGAATCAAGAAGAAATTTTGTGTGAGCAAACTACCAAATCTGGTAAAACTCAGATGATAAATCTGCGCTCACGGTTATTTGAGATAGAACTAATCTCCACTAGCAACAACGAAACCGAAGCGATCGCCATCGTCCGTTATGTCGGTAGCTGTCGCCAAGATGGCTTCTTGTTGCGTCCTGAACAAATTCTGTCTATGCTGGAAATAGTTGCTGATGGAAACTCAGCTACCTCCAAAACAGACTTTACAAAATTTCATCTTCTGCACATCCATCGCAACCAGCTAATTTTATCAATCTAATCTCTAGAGGGCATCTGGTTAGCAGTTGCCCTGAATAGCACATCATAGGAATTGATTTTTAGCAAGGTTGCGTTAGAATAATATGAAGAGAAATTTTCTGACGCTGCATTGAACGAACTGGTTCACAACTACCCTGTTAATCAGGGAGCAACGAGCAAGATATCAGAGTGAAGCTTCTTGGATTTTATCCCAGACAAACTAAGGCAGATTAAAGAACACTCTCTCTATAGCTACTTTGTGAACTGGTAATTAACAGCAGACTCCCGTCAACTTCTCTATCTATGCTTTTTAAAACAACTGCTGAATGCCTAATCCCTAGAGGGTGAAGGTATCGCATCAGAAATCAACCACGGACGGTTGATTTATTTGATTAAACAGTATGCAGCCGTTCTGGAATAATCAGGCGTGTGAACGCAATTCCTTAGCCAATAGCTCTTTAATTTTGAAGCTCGACTTCACAATTTTTATTACTAACAGCGTCTTTGGAGGCTGGCAGGGGCGAGAGGCATAACAAACCTCCAAGTCCGTTGACGCTGCCGATTTTTGAGGAAATTGAATGCCAAAACAAATTATCATCGCGGAGCAGCATCAAATTGCTGCCGTGTTTTCCGAAGATCAAATACAAGAGTTAGTTGTAGCCACAGGGCATCATCAAATCGGTGATATCTACTTAGGTGTAGTAGAAAACGTTTTACCTGGCATTGACGCGGCTTTTGTCAATATCGGCGATCCAGAACGTAATGGTTTTATTCATGTAACGGATTTAGGCCCACTGAGGCTAAAGCGCACAGCAGCAGCAATTACAGAATTATTAGCACCACAACAAAAAGTGTTGGTGCAGGTAATGAAAGAGCCGACAGGCACAAAAGGCCCAAGGCTCACCGGTAATATCACTCTGCCCGGCCGCTATGTAGTATTGATGCCCTATGGCAGAGGTGTCAATTTATCACGGCGAATTAAAAGTGAAAATGAACGTAACCGTTTACGAGCATTAGCAATTTTAATCAAACCCGCAGGTATGGGTCTACTGGTGCGGACAGAAGCAGAAGGTAAACCCGAAGAAGCAATTATCGAAGATTTGGAAGTGCTGCAAAAGCAGTGGGAAGCGATTCAACAAGAAGCCCAATCTACCCGTGCGCCAGCATTACTAAATAGAGATGATGATTTTATCCAGCGTGTGTTGCGGGATATGTACGGTGCAGATGTCAACAGGATTGTAGTGGATTCCAGTACTGGACTAAAGCGAGTCAAACAGTATTTGCAAAACTGGAGTGGAGGTCAAACACCGCAAGGATTATTAATTGACCACCATCGCGATCGCTCCCCAATTTTAGAATATTTCCGTATTAATGCCGCTATCCGCGAAGCCCTCAAACCAAGAGTAGACTTACCTTCTGGTGGTTATATCATTATTGAGCCAACCGAAGCATTAACTGTTATAGATGTTAACTCTGGTTCATTTACGCGATCGGCAACAGCCAGGGAAACGGTGTTGTGGACAAACTGCGAAGCCGCCACAGAAATTGCCCGTCAACTACGTTTAAGAAATATTGCAGGGGTTATCGTGGTTGATTTCATTGATATGGAATCACGACGTGACCAATTACAAGTTTTAGAACACTTTAACAAAGCCCTAAGAGCAGATAAGGCTCGTCCTCAAATTGCTCAACTCACCGAGTTAGGTTTGGTTGAACTAACTCGCAAACGCCAAGGTCAAAACATTTACGAATTGTTTGGTGAAACTTGCTCCTCTTGTGGTGGTTTAGGCCATACAGTCCGTCTACCAGGGGAAACCGAAAGCCGCTTACCTACCCCAGTAGAAATACCAGATAGATTTGTATCCTTGCCTCAAAGAGAAACCCAAAGAGAAACACCAAGAGAACCTCGTTTACCCGTTACTCGCCTGACAGATGTACGGGACACCTACGATGGATTTGGTGAAGTGTTCGAGAGTGATGCTGATTTGGGATCTCTCAATTTGATGAATCATCCTAGCTATCAAGAACTCAACGACCATAATAAACGTCGTACTCGCACTCGTCGAAGTCGAATTGGTATTAATGGTGCGAATGGCAAAGATGAAAATCGCATTACTCACAATCCTCTGGGCTATATCAATGAGTCGGATTTAGACCTTGATAACGATGTAGAAATAGGCACAACACCAGAGCTACCGTCACCGAATTTGGGTAAATCCGGTTGGGTGGAAAGAGCAGAACGCACTAAAGTCAGCAAAGCAGAGCCAATTAAACCTGTGGTAGAACCACCGGAAATTCGGACTGTGGAAATGACACAACCAGAACAGGATATCTTTGCCTTGATGGGAGTGTCACCTCTAATTAAATTAGAACAGGAGGTAAAAAATCCCAAATCTGTAATCATTAACATTGTTCAGCCGGGACAAATAGCCACATCACCACCAGAAGAAATTTCCAGAGCAACAGTTTCTGAAACAACAACTACAGAATTTACTCCACCCAAACTGAAATTAGAACCTAAATCATCTCCTATCACTACACCAGAGCCACCAGTAACAGAAATCAGCTCTGAAGATAGTGAAGCAACGGCCAATACTCCCAACCGTCGCCGTCGCCGACGTTCTTCTGCGGTCGAGTCAGACAGTGACGAAAGTTAACGTACCTATATGGTAGAGACGGAGCAAACTGCTAAGGTTTTGAGATCACCTAAGGCGGGGCTTATTCCATCGCTTACGGTGGACGGAAAACCACTGCCGACACCTCTCAACGAAACTCATTGGCTAGAGTTTTCTTCCACTTTGGCAAATACTCCGGGTGTCATCGCCGGAGTTGATGAAGTTGGACGGGGCTGTTTGTTTGGCCCTGTAGTCGCAGCCGCCGTGATACTACCAGCTTATGCTTTGCCTGAATTGATAGCATCCGAGATCAAAGATAGTAAAAAACTATCGAGTGTTCGCAGATGTCAGCTAGCGCAGCAAATTTATACGCTAGCCACAGACTGGAAAATTGGTTATGCGTCAACGGCTGAGATTGACCAGATAAATATTTTGCAGGCGACACTTTTGGCGATGAAGCGGGCTGTACAAAAGCTAAAAGTACAGCCTCAACTTTGCTTGATAGATGGCAATCAGTTGGTAAAAGACTTACCCATACTACAACAAACTATCATTAAGGGAGATGAGCGATCGCTCTCTATTGCGGCTGCTAGTATTGTGGCTAAAGTTTGGCGTGACGATTTAATCATGCGTTTGGCTGCCAAATATCCCATGTATGACTTAGAAAATAACAAAGGTTATGGTAGTAAAAAACATTTACTAGCACTGCAAAAGTATGGTTCTTGTGCGCTACATCGCAAGTCTTTTCGTCCTTGCCAAAATAAGGGTGTAGGGGTGTAGGGGTGTAAGGGTGTAAGGGCATAGGGGTTAACAACTCCTATGCCCTTACACAAAAAATTACTCTAAATTTAGGAATGGTAAATTAGCACCATCATTGTCTAAACTCTGGTTGTGAGTTTGAGAAACTACCCATTGGCGATAGTCTACTAACAGTTGATGCGTTAATCGCTGCTTTACTGTTAACAAAACACTCTTGAGTAAACCATTACCTGTTGTTTCTAAAATCGGTTTGGGTGTGAAGGAAAATGGCGGTGGTAAGTCTACTTGCACTTCTAAATCAGCTTGACCTCTCAGACGAGTATCACCACTGAGTTGGTATGGAGACAAATAACCTCTTAAATTGAGAGAGAAACGCTGATTAATATACTCGAAACCCAAAATTTCACAATCTAGCGATCGCAAATAAATTGTGCCATTGGATTCTGCCCAAACTCTCATGTCTACAGTGGGTTGAATACTCAGGGACATAAAGGTCAAGGGACGCATTTTTAAACGAAATACTTCCTCAGAAAGCTGCTGAATGCGCCTTTGATCCACTAAAGCATTAACTAGACGTTGCGGCTGACGCAAGTAGTGCTGAATAGGAATAGTTTGCTGTTCCACAGCAATTTCTACCGATTGGGAGGCAGTAAACCTGGTAGCCATGAGTTAAAGACAGTAATTGTTTGATAATTTTATTATTAATTAATTTAGGGATTTATTGTTTTTAATTCAGTCAAAGATTATTTAAAAAATTGGATTGCTCACACAAGAGATATTTGCTTATAGTTAACCTTAGATATTTCAATGCTTTGGTAGTTTATATTTAAATTCTTAAAAATAAAATTATAGCTTAAATACTAGACCTTTGTGTGCAGAAAGCAGCGACTTTTTTAGCAACTTAAGAATAACAGTAATATTTATCACTCATTATTATCAAAACTACAGATATTGCTCACCCCACTTTTTCAATTTGGAAATCCTAGATGAAGACTCGCTTTCACCTGTTACTGCTACTGCTATGGCTAGTTGTCGGGACTAGTCTACGTTTTGTTCATCTAGATTCTTTACCACCCTGGACTGATGAATGCGCCACGATGGTGTTTAGCTTGGGCAATAGTTTTCGCACAGTACCACTTAATCAACTCATTAGTGCAGATATTTTGTTACAACCACTGCAAGCAACATCTGTAACTAGTATCAGCAAAGTCATTGAAAATTTATTAACAGAAAGTACCCATCCTCCTCTATATTTTATACTTACCCATTTGTGGATGAAATTTTTTTCACCTGTTGGGGAATTAGCCTCTGTATTCGTAGTGCGATCGCTTAGTGCTTTATTGGGAGTAGTATCAATTCCTGTGATGTTCTGCTTTGGCTACTTTACTTTTCGCTCTAAATTAGTGGGTCAGCTAGCTGCAGCGATGATGGCAGTTTCACCTTATACGATCTTTTTGGCTAGAGAAGCCCGTCATTATAGTTTGGTGATTTTGTTGGTGATTGTTTCTTTATGTTGTCTAGTAACAGCAATTCAAAAACTTCATCGTCAGCAATCTTTACCTATATGGCTAGTATTTACGTGGATAGTCATTAATTGTCTAGGGGTAGCAACTCATTATTTTTTCATGTTGACCCTTTGTGCGGAAGGTTTGGTATTAGTAGGGCAAATTTGGCTGCTTAAAAAGCAGCACATAAGTTGGTGGCGGATGGGAATAGTTGTTATAGGCACTTTCATCGGATGTCTCGTTTGGATACCTAATCTACAAAATATTCCTGGGAGTGATTTAACAAGTTGGGTAGCGGCTAGTAGCCCGCATACTAGATGGTTAGAACCGTTGGCGCGATTGCTACTTTGGCTGATGAGTATGCTGTTGCTGTTACCTTCTGCACTGACAACTTTACCCTTAAAAATGGTGATTATTTCCGGTGTGCTGACTCTGGTGTTTTTGATATGGAGTCTGCCACAGGTAATTGGTGGATTAAAAAGTTACCAACAAGATGCTGATACCAATCTGACTCTGCATATTTTAATTGGGTATGTCCTAGCAGCGATCGCTTTAACTTTATTATTGACCTACACTTTAGGAAAGGATCTAACCCTGGCTGCCCGTTTTCAGTTTTATTACGCACCAACGATAATTTTGCTTTTAGGTGTTGCCTTCGCAGGCTGCTGGCATCAAGTCCCGAAATCACAGTTTTTCAGACATGGTAAAGTTGCAGTCAGCATCATGTTATTGATGGCAACATTGGGAGGTATGATAGTTGCTGAGAATTTGGGTTACTTGCAAAATCAACGTCCTGATGTTCTCTCTTCGATTATTCACAAAGCCTCTAGAAATAATGTCCTAATTGCCACAACGCATATCCATCATGGTCAAACAGGCAGAATGATGGGGTTAGCTTGGGAATTGCAAACTCAGACTGTGAAAAATTTACAGTTTTTCTTAGTTGCTCAAGATCCAAATACTCCCACTTATACTCAAGGCCAGCAAACCTTGGCAAAACAATTAACTCAACTTCCTCGACCTCTAGATTTATGGTTAGTTGAATATCGCGCCCCAGTTGATTTGGTATCCCAAAACTGCACGCTAGATAGACAATATGGCAACTTTGCTGGTGAATATAGTTACAAACTCTATCGCTGTGTGACCCCACCAACTTCTAGTTAAAAATAGACTGATTTTGCCTATGATACAGTCTATAAACTAAAAATAACCGAGGAAGCAACAAGGTGACTATCTCAATTGCTCATTTAGGGCCACCTGGAACGTACGCAGAACAAGCGACTATTTTTTATGTTAAATGGCTGACACAAAATATAGGTATTGAAGCTATCTTATGTCCCTATTCTAGTATTGCTCAATCACTAAAAGCCGTTGCCCAAGGACAAACACAGTTAGCAGTTGTACCTGTAGAAAATTCGATTGAAGGCAGTGTTACAATGACAATGGATACGTTATGGCAGTTAGACACTTTGCGGATTCAATCCGCCTTAGTCATGCCTATTGCCCATGCGTTAATTTCCTGCGCTTCTAGTTTAAATAACATTCAAACTGTTTATTCTCATCCCCAAGCATTAGCACAATGTCAAAATTGGTTGGGAGAGTTTCTCCCCAATGTGAGTTTGATTGCTGCTAATTCTACTACTGAAGCCTTACAGGCCTTAGAGGAAAATGTCACCGCCGCTGCGATCGCTTCCACTAGAGCCGCACAAATTTACAATCTGCCAATATTAGCTCATCAGATTAATGATTATCCAGAAAACTGTACACGTTTTTGGGTAATCAGCCAGGGGGAAACAGAAATTACGCAGCAGCTACGTTTACATACTCCCACTCACACTTCAGTCGCTTTTAGTGTTCCTGCTAATATACCGGGAGCATTGGTAAAAACCCTACTGGTATTTGCTGAACTAGGAATTAACCTCAGTCGCATCGAATCTCGTCCGACAAAGCGATCGTTGGGAGAGTATTTATTTTTTATTGATTTGGAAGCTGCTGTCAGCACGCCACAAATGCAATCTGCTTTAGCTGAACTAACTACTTATACAGAAGTTCTGAAAATCTTTGGTAGTTACAATGTTATGCCAATCACTATACAAGAGTCTTGACTATGAGATGATGGCTTATGACTTTTGGTTAAAGGTATCTTTCAGGACAGAACGAGCTGCTAAATGATTACGAGTCGTCGTCAATATTTCTGCTTCTCGTTCTAAACGAGCCGCAGTATCTTGCATTTCTAGTAAGGACTGTTGCTCTGTAGCAACACCATAAAGATTACTTGCTACCCAATAAGATAACTCTGTGGGTAAATCAGGTAACTCTTCTGGAAGTTCGATGTTTTGTTCTGTTAATTTAGCTGATAGCCGTACTACATCACGGAGTAGTTGTTCCACTTCTGCGGCTAAAGGTCGTAAATCTTTACTGGGTGGCTGATCTTCGATCCATTCCACCAAGCCAACACGGTAAGGCTTTTCTCGCACATACTCTAAAACACGAAATCTTTGCTGTCCCAGGGTGAGCATTTTCATACGATCATCTGGTAGACGCTGGTAGTGAATAATTTCTGCACAGCAACCAACGTTAGCGATTTGACCTGTGGCCGGGTCAACCATTAGTACTCCAAACCTGCGATCGCTTGACAAAATCGTGTTCATCATGATTCTGTAGCGAAACTCAAAAATATGCAGGGGTAATGGTCGAGTGGGAAACAGAACTACTTCGGGTAACGGGAACAGAGGTAGTTCACGAACTGCAATTCTAGAAGAAGATGTCATTGTTACCTGAGTATAAATTTAATTCTAAAAATTTATTATTCTCTGCTTTCCCCGTGATCCTAATTTTAGTTTTTAGATGAAACGTTTTAATGTATGGGCTATTTCAGAGCTTGGAAACAAGGCTAATTGTTCCAATTTGTGTAATGTGTCTACATTCTATCATCTGTTTTATAGCTAATAAAAAGCCCTGAGATAAATTTCTTCAGGGCTGAGTAAATATTCGTACACTAATCAATAATTAATAGCCAAGGAGTTGCCCACAGTGAACTGTGGACTATTGACACTGAATTAATTATAGTTTTACTTCAATGTCTACACCTGATGGCAAATCTAGTTTCATCAGAGCGTCGATTGTTTTGGAAGAGGGTTGGTAAATGTCGATAATCCGGCGATGGGTACGTGTTTCAAAGTGTTCCCGCGAATCCTTGTCCACGTGAGGCGATCGCAGTACGCAGTAAATTTTGCGTTTTGTGGGTAAGGGGATAGGGCCTATAGCTGTAGCGTTAGTCCGATTAGCTGTGTCTACAATCTTCTCGCAAGATGTATCTAATAATCGGCGATCAAAAGCCTTTAAGCGAATTCTAATCTTTTGCTGTTGTAGAGTTGCCATCTTTAATTTTCCAGGTTCTGATTAAGTGAGGGACTGGGGATTGGGGACTGGGTAGTAGATAATCAAAAATATTAATTACCAATGTTTAATCCCCAATATGCAATATCTAATTCCTTTATCAAGGTTCAGATAAAAGAGCAGAGAGGATTTCACCATCTCTGCTCTTTGTTATTAGGGTAAAAAGTTACTATTTGAGGATTTTGGAGACGACTCCAGCACCGATAGTGCGTCCACCTTCACGAATAGCGAAGCGCATACCTTGTTCGATGGCGATGGGGTTGATCAATTCTACTGTCATTTTGATGCGATCGCCAGGCATCACCATTTCAGCTTCACCACCATCATCAGAGGTGAACGCGGTGATTGTGCCGGTTACATCAGTTGTCCGCACGTAGAACTGGGGACGGTAGCCAGAGAAGAAAGGTGTTTTCCGACCACCTTCTTTTTCGGTGAGTACGTATACTTCACCTTCAAATAGGGTGTGAGGAGTAATAGAACCGGGTTTAGCAATTACCATACCCCGTTCAATATCAGTCTTTTGGATACCACGCAGTAGTACACCAGCGTTATCACCAGCCATACCTTCATCAAGGCTCTTCTTAAACATTTCGATCCCGGTGACGGTTGTGTTGCGGGTATCTCTAATACCTACTAGTTCCACAACATCACCAACTTTGACCTTACCGCGTTCAATCCGCCCGGTTGCCACAGTACCACGACCTGTGATGGAGAATACGTCTTCAACAGCCATCAAGAAAGGCTTGTCAATATCACGCTCTGGGTCTGGGATGTAAGAATCTACTGCATCCATCAGTTCATAGATTTTATCTACCCAAGGATTCTCACCGCGTTGGGTTTTGGGGTTCTTGACCATAGCTTCTAGAGCTTGCAGACCAGAACCTTTAACAACGGGAATATTGTCACCATCGAAGTCATAGCTAGAAAGCAGTTCCCTAACTTCTAGTTCCACCAACTCTAGCAATTCTTCGTCGTCCACCATGTCTTCCTTGTTCAAGAAGACTACTAGGTTAGGTACACCTACCTGACGTGCTAACAGAATGTGTTCACGAGTTTGGGGCATAGGGCCATCGGTAGCCGCTACCACGAGGATCGCTCCGTCCATTTGCGCTGCACCAGTGATCATGTTTTTTACATAGTCAGCGTGTCCGGGACAATCAACGTGAGCATAGTGCCGTCTATCGGTCTCATATTCAACGTGAGCGGTGTTGATGGTAATACCCCGTGCTTTTTCTTCGGGTGCGTTGTCGATTTGGTCGTAAGCTTTAGCTTCAGCTTTACCCAAAGCAGCCAAGGTCATGGTGATAGCTGCTGTTAAAGTTGTTTTACCGTGGTCAACGTGGCCAACAGTACCGATGTTAACGTGGGGTTTATTCCGTTCAAACTTTGCGCGTGCCATGAATGCTCGTTTCCTTTTTTAATTAAGCGTTCCCTTTGCTTTTTGCTATGATTGCCTCAGCCACGTTGCGAGGCACTTCTTCGTAGTGGCTAAACTCCATAGAGAAGATGCCCCGACCTTGGGTTTTCGACCGGATATCGGTAGCATAGCCAAACATTTCCGCCAAGGGGACTTTAGCAGTCACTTTGGCAAGACCTTGTTCAGATCCCATCCCTTCAATTTGCCCACGACGGGAATTGAGGTCGCCCATTACGTCGCCTAGGAAGTTTTCGGGAACTTCTACCTCAACTTTCATCATAGGCTCTAAGAGTACCGGTGAAGCTTTTGTTACCGCCTCTTTCATGGCCATCGAACCAGCGATTTTAAAAGCCATTTCCGAAGAGTCTACATCGTGGTAAGACCCATCAACTAAAGTAGCTTTTACGTCAATGAGTGGGTATCCCGCTAATACACCAGATTCACAGCATTCTTTCATTCCCTGTTCTGCGGGGTTAATGTACTCTTTGGGTACAACACCACCCACAATTTTGGAAACAAATTCAAAGCCAGTACCAGGTTCTCCGGGTTCTAGGTCAATCACAACGTGACCATACTGACCTTTACCACCACTTTGACGGATGAATTTACCTTCAATTCTGTTAACGGCTTTGCGAATTGTTTCGCGGTAAGCTACCTGTGGCGCACCCACGTTAGCTTCCACTTTAAATTCACGTAACATCCGGTCTACGAGAATCTCTAGGTGTAACTCTCCCATCCCCGCAATTACGGTTTGGTTAGTTTCTGGATCAACACTAACGCGGAAGGTGGGGTCTTCTTCTGAGAGAGATTGCAGAGCTTTGGACAATTTGTCCATGTCATTTTTAGTTTTGGGTTCAACCGCTACTGAAATGACAGGCTCAGGAATGAACAGGGATTCTAGAATGACGGGTGCGCCTTCATCACAAAGGGTGTCACCAGTCAAGGTGTCTTTTAAGCCCAGTGCTGCACCTAAGTCACCTGCGCGTAGTTCTTCAACGTCAAGTCTTTCGTCTGCTTTCAGAACTACGAGTCGGGAAATCCGTTCTTTTTTGTTCTTGGTGGCGTTGAGGACGTAGCTACCCTTTTTCAGTACACCAGAGTATACACGAACAAAGGTGAGGCGACCGTAGGGATCAGCCATAATTTTGAAGGCTAGAGCCGCTAGGGGTTCGTTGTCATCAGCACGACGCTCAACTGTTTCGCCACTACCGACTGTACCTTGAATTGCTGGTACATCAATTGGTGCTGGTAGATAATCTACTACCGCATCCAACATCAACTGCACACCTTTGTTTTTAAAGGCTGAACCACAAAGTACGGGTACGATTGTGCCAGCAATTGTACCTTTCCGCAGAGCATTCTTGATTTCTTCTTCTGTGAGTGCTTCGCCCTCGAAGTACTTATTCATCAAGTTGTCGTCGATTTCTGCGACTGCTTCTACCAACTTGGTGTAGTACTCTTCAGCTTGCTCTTGCAACTCTGCTGGGATATCGGTTTCTTGGATATCTGTGCCTTGGTCGTTTGTGTAAATATATGCACACTTACGCACCAAATCTACAATGCCTTGAAATTCGCTTTCGCTACCAATTGGTAGTTGAATAGCAATGGCATTAGCACGTAGGCGATCGCGCATTTGTTCATGAACTCTGTAAAAGTTCGCGCCTGTGCGATCCATTTTGTTAATGAAGGCAATCCGAGGCACTTTGTAACGGTCTGCTTGCCGCCAAACTGTCTCTGATTGGGGTTGTACACCGCCCACAGAACAAAATACTGCAATCACACCATCCAACACCCGCATAGAGCGTTCAACTTCAATTGTGAAGTCTACGTGGCCAGGAGTATCGATAATGTTAATTTGATGATCTTTCCAACTGGTACTGATTGCCGCCGCAGTAATGGTAATACCCCGTTCCCGCTCCTGATCCATCCAGTCAGTTACGGCAGTTCCTTCGTGTACTTCGCCAATTTTATGAATTATCCCAGAGTAAAATAATATTCTCTCTGTTGTAGTTGTTTTTCCCGCATCTATGTGCGCCGCAATACCGATGTTGCGTACTTTCTCTAGCGGGTTGGTACGTGCCACAGTAGCCTCCTATGGTTTTTGCCTCATGATATCTTGTATATTACTCTTTGTTAAGATTCTATACTTTTAAAGAAAACCGTCTTTTGTTTGGTAATTCTGCGATATACCGCTTTTAGATGCACGATATACCGCTTTTGTACTTAGTAACGATAGTGTGCAAATGCTTTGTTTGCTTCCGCCATCCGGTGTGTTTCTTCCCGTTTGCGAATAGCGTTCCCGCTTTCATTGGCAGCATCAAGTAATTCATTTGCCAATCTGCTAGCCATTGTGCGTCCTGGTCTAGACCGGGAAAATTGTACCAACCAACGCAATGCGAGGGTTGTACCGCGTTCTGTACGCACTTCCATTGGTACTTGGTAGGTTGCTCCACCGACCCGGCGAGCTTTTACTTCTACTAAAGGTGTAGCATTACGCACTGCTCTTTCAAATACTTCCAGTGCATTAGTGCCTGTGCGTTCCTCTATAGTTTTCATTGCATCATAAACGATGCGCGCAGCCAGTGATTTTTTGCCATGACGCATCACCCGTCGGATGATCATACTCACAAGCCGACTGTTGTATACAGAGTCAGGCGGAACTGGACGCCTTTGAATAACACCACGACGAGACATACTTTACCCTTAATTCGGATTTTGGCAACGAAATTATATGCTATCAGACAGAGGTTTCTCTGCGCTTTAGTCGCTACAGACTTGTCTTCACAAAGGGTTGCTTTACGGCTGCAATCACCCTAATACAGACTTGTCTCCTCCAAAAATGGGACAACAAAGCGACAACGCCTTTTGAGTCTGATTTGTTTGATGTAAACGTTGCTGTCGCTTACAACGTTTGAAATTTTAACTACACTTGCTCGCTGAGTGTAGTTTTGGGGGAGAAGCTAGAATAATTTCTGGAAACAAGTTTTCAGAACAAGCGACGAATCAGTTTGTTATGCAATCTGGACGCTTTTAATACAAGGGACTAATCGCAATAGTTTACGATTAATCACTTGCTTTATTTTTTCGCTTCTTTTGGCCGCTTAGTTCCATATTTGGAGCGGCCTTGTTTACGGTCTTTAACTCCGGCTGTATCCAAGGTACCGCGAATGATGTGGTATCTCACACCAGGTAGATCTTTAACCCGACCACCGCGAATCATTACAACTGAGTGTTCTTGTAAGTTGTGACCGATTCCGGGAATGTAAGCTGTAACTTCAAACCCAGAGGTCAGTCTTACCCTTGCGACTTTCCGCAGAGCGGAGTTAGGCTTTTTGGGTGTAGTCGTATAGACTCTTGTACAAACACCCCGACGTTGTGGGCATTGCTTGAGAGCAGGAGACTTGGTTTTCTGACGCGCTTTTTCGCGTTCACTACGTATTAATTGCTGTATGGTTGGCATGAGTTACAGCGCGTGAAGCTGCTTGCTAGTCTAAGTTTTAACAAATCCTGATTATAGCTTTTTTTGTGGATTAATGTCAAACTTTCATATTATTTTTAATTTTTTTGTTAAACCGCCGATGGTGTAGTCGTGGAAAAGGAGTTACCACAGCCACAGGTAACAACAGATTGAGGATTATGAAAGCGGAAACCGCCACCCATGAGATCCTCAGAATAATCTATAGCTAAACCGTTAACGTGGTCACAGCTTTCAGCGTCTATGACTACTTCAAGGGTGCCAATTTGAAAAAGGCGATCGCCTTTTCTGGTTTGATCATCAAAAGACAAATCATAAAACCAACCGGAACAGCCACCGGATTTAACCGCTAACCGAAAAAGTTTGTTGGGCTGTTGTTTTGCCTGTAAGCGACTGATTTCACTGGCGGCGGCTGGGCTTAAATGAATCATGAAACTTGATTAAGGCAATTCAGTACATTATATCTAAGTATTGCAGATGACTGAGCTGCAACAATCAGTAGTTTAAAAATAAAAACTTTTTGCTGTTTCGGAAAGTTAGGCTAAATTTATTTAGATTTTAGTTATATTGAAGCCCCCACCAGTTATAAGGCAGGGACTAGAGATTGCCATGTAAAATTGAGACGGTTTGCGGAATGATCCTGTCAACTCAAAACCATAACAGTTCTATCAGCAAATTAATTCGCAGTACGGGCATAATCATCTTGGTAGCGGATAATATCATCTTCACCTAAATATTCCCCATTTTGGACTTCAATCAAGACCAAGGGGATCACCCCAGGATTCTCTAGACGGTGAGCTGTACATTGAGGTACATATGTTGACTGATTATTACTTAGTAAGATTTCTTGCTCGCCACAAACTACCCTAGCTGTGCCAGAAACTACAATCCAGTGTTCACTGCGGTGATGGTGCATCTGCAGGCTGAGGCGATGTCCTGGTTTGACCTCAATCCGTTTAATTTTGTAGCCGCGCCCTTCTTCTAAAACTGTGAAAGAACCCCAAGGACGTAATTCAGTAGCAGCAAGACTCCGGCTAGCAATCGCAGTTGGCAATGATAAAGTGCTAGTTTTAGTGTTTTCTTGATGTTGAGCCATAGTTACCTCATTTGAAGACATATACAAACCGTCATTACTCTTAACAATTGATGGAAAATTTAGGGCAATCTTACAACCGTGAAAATCAGCAATTTGGTTTCACCTTGCTAAAGATAGCAAAGTGAAACTTTAGTAGATCGTTCATCTTTGCTCAAATTATGTGGTCTACACCAATTCTTCATTAAGTGTTATGGCAGCTTATTCTCAACTTTAAAGAGGAAACAGAGAATGGGGGATGGGAGGCAAGGAAGATCAAGGAGACTTTTACT
This sequence comes from Trichormus sp. M33_DOE_039, assembly GCA_015296085.1. GTDB lineage: Bacteria > Cyanobacteriota > Cyanobacteriia > Cyanobacteriales > Nostocaceae > Trichormus. Next base: position 77,399 of record DVDT01000094.1, read on the forward strand.
TCAATACGCGATGTTCAATGGCCAATTACTATGGCTGAAGAAAAATACCAATCCCGTTGTGTACACGGGCCGCAGTGTTAGGATAGCGGTCGAGTAACTGTCCTCCTAGGTAAAGACTTGTGGAACTTCCACCATCTAGGTTGAGGGCATTGACACAACCTAAAAGCTTCATTAATTGGGCGTGTTCTGCCAAAGTCGGGCCAGAACCACCTACACGGTTATGTACGGCAGCAATGAGTACAGTATTGTTGGCAGTTGTACAAATAGCACTACGACTAGCCTTTTGAGTAATAAAAGCATTACTGAATTGTTCACTTTTGGCATCCAGGACGACTTGCCCATTCTGTAACAACAGTGGCCCTGCTCCGATGATGTTAGGGTAGCGGTTAAATTCGGCTGGATTAGTAGTGGTTGTAATCTGTACATCAGTACCAATGGGTAACTGTGATGCCAGGGCGGTTGCATTGCCGCGTAATACTAACAAATAACTATCTAGGGGAATGGGAAAACTGGTTTGACCAGCTTTATCACCTGTAAACTGATTAGTGATTTTGTTATTTTGGACAATAAACACCCTTTCATTGTCCGTCAAGGAAGTGTAACTCTGTCCCCAAACTGGAGTGTAACGGGCAATACCACTCTGTACGTAGCCACTGTTGAAAAATAAAATTGGTGAACGCAAATTACCTGATGTAATTAAAGTTTCTTGGAGAGTGAGGCGACCAAAATAAAATTGTCCAGCATCATTCCAAGCGATCGCACCTCGGTTGAGAATGGGACTAGATAACCACCGACCATCTCGACGAATTGCACCTAACGGTAATCTATTATTGCGGTTGAAATAACCAGCATTAATTGCAGCTACAGCTAAATCTTTTTCGGCTGTTTGAATTAAAGGGGCTGTGCCAACTAGGGTATTAGTAGCTGCCCAAATCGGTTTAATTGCTAAACCCGCAGTCCGGGGATTGACTTCTAACCAAACTATCCCAAAGCGGTCTTTTCCCAAATTGACAAAATCCTGTCGCCATTGCAATCCTCTAGCCCAGTTGATGTTCTTTGGTTTCAGAGCATCAGGACGCAGATTAATGACTAGGCGATTGGGGTTATTGATGGTAGTAACTTGCAAAGCAAGAGCCAAGGGAACGCTGAGAGTAATCACTGTTTGATTATTGACAACCTCAACTTTTTGAATCAATGACTCAGACTTTTGTGTTGTTGGTAATTGTTTGAATAGATCGGGTGCTGTAGCTGGTATGGGTGTGTAACGTTGAATTAAACTTGGATCAGCGATCGCATCTAAGGTGATTGTCCACTCTCTGTTAACTGGTGCAGAATTATTGGGAGTGGGTGCATTAGGATCATCCAGAAGGGTTTTGATTGGTAATCCTTGTTTGATTTGCCAGGGAGTAGGATGATCCAAGTCCAAAATAATCAGAGATGTTTGCCCAGGATTGAGATTTTCACTAATATTTTTGACTCGTGTTGGGGGTGTGGCAATTACGAGTGTGTTGCCTTGCACTTGCATCTGCCACCCTGAAGTTTGTGCTAAATTCGTGACATCTAGATAGCGATATCCTCTAGATAGATTGGTTGCTAAAACTAGTGGCCTGTTACTGGCAGAAAACCACTCTATGGGTTGTCTGGTAGTGTTATTACTACTTAATAAGTCTATGCCAAGTAGTTGCCTCAAAGCCGCATCACTGATGTATATTTTGGCTGGATTTGTTTTGTCAACACCTTGTAACCAAGCACCGGATACAGTCCGACCGTTTAAGGAAATTTGACTACCAGAAGATATTGTTCGATTTACAGGAGCGGTGGGAGACTGTGAGATTACTGGTGAAGTGGTTTGGGTATTAGCTAGTGACTTTTGGACATTGGTAGCCAACAAACACAGTGCGATCGCTATAATTGGCACTCTAGTCACCTGAAACAATCGGTCAGTCAGGTTTTTAACAATCACATAATCATTGTATTTTCGGCAATAATTTGGCATCTTTACCATAATTGATGAGTGTCCAGACAAAATTAATTACATACATTGTCTTTCTGTTCCCTGTTTCCTGTTCCCCATCTCCACCGATGAATTTAATTTTGCCCAACTATCCATTCACTGATCATTCAACTTACAGATTAACTAATTGTCTGGAAATCTTAAAAAATAATGATTCATCTTTCGTCAAAACGTGATAGCCTATATATTGGCTAGTTATCTCTTATCAATTAGATTGAGCAGTTTGTCGCTAAAATCGCTGTCACCAAATACTTAACTAGCATTGATGATGACCGAACTATAGTAAATAGTCTTGGTAATCAAATTTAGATTAGAATATTAGATCCTCACAAGGATATTTGCTACTGTTGCTACTTTAGTGAGTGCAGAACAGTAGCCATATTTTGGTGGCAAAAAAATATTAGTAAAACTCAAATCAAAAACAACAATACTGAGGAATTGTCAAAGGAGCCTATAGTGTAATACGCTGATTTTGCTACTAAATCAGGATAATTTCTGTCTGTCAAGCAGTGAAGCATTTAGTTAGAGTTTTGTTCTTAGTTGCAAACATATTTTCTGATTGAAGAGTATATTCCCTACAGGAACAAAAAACTGAGAAAATACCGAGCTTCACAACAGAAATATAATGTCAAAATAAAGGTATTTCATCTTACATAGGATAAACACATAAAAAATAAGGTCAACATTTTAACGTGGGCAATTTAAGCAACCGCAGTTAAAATTTTTTTTCTCTAAAATTTCGGCAACTTTTGGGTATTTATACGGGACGAAATTTAGAAATTCTTCTCACCAGCAGTGGCGAAGTTCGTGACTCAACATCTCAGGACATCTCAGGAATAGGCTATGAATGATCAACCGATGAATCTAAACCAAGAAATCACAGCAAATATGAACTCAAGGGATACCTACCAAGGGCAAAGGTGGTTAGTAGAAGAACGAGATGCCTGTGGTGTAGGTTTTATTGCTCATCGTCAAAATCAAGCCAGCCACGAAATTGTGGCTAAGGCTTTAGTAGCTTTAACCTGTTTAGAGCATCGGGGAGGTTGCAGCGCAGATTACGATTCTGGTGATGGGGCGGGAATTTTAACGGCTATTCCTTGGGAACTATTGCAAGCAGAATATTCCCCTGGACAGATAGACTTTTCATCTCATAGCAGTATGGCGGTGGGGATGATCTTTTTACCCCAAGATGCAGAAGTCGCCAAAACAGCTAAAGCTACTTTTGAAAAAATAGCGAATGAAGAAAAATTAACCGTATTGGGCTGGCGAGTAGTACCAGTAAAACCTGATTTATTGGGTGTGCAAGCGAGAGCAAATCAACCTCAGATTGAACAAGTTTTTCTGCGATCGCAACAAAGCGGTGAAGAGCTAGAAAAGCAGCTATATATTGCACGGAAACGCATATTTAAAGCCGTTAAAAGTATTACAGAAGAACTCTACATTTGTTCCTTATCTAGCCGCACAATAGTCTATAAAGGCATGGTGCGTTCTGCGGTCTTGGGAGAATTCTACGAGGATTTACAAAATCCCGCTTATCAGAGTGCGTTTGCTGTATATCATCGCCGCTTTAGTACTAACACCATGCCAAAGTGGCCTCTAGCGCAACCGATGCGGTTGTTGGGTCATAACGGTGAAATCAATACCTTATTAGGTAACATCAACTGGATGGTGGCGCGGGAAGCTACCTTAGATCATCCCATTTGGGGCGATCGCATCGAAGACTTGAAACCGGTAGCCAATATTAATAGTAGTGATTCTGCCACCTTAGATAATGTTGTAGAGCTACTAGTGCGTTCTGGTCGTTCACCAGAAGAAGCCTTAATGATTATGGTGCCAGAGGCTTATAACAATCAACCATCTTTAGCTGATTATCCTGAAATAGTCGATTTTTATGAATATTACAGTGGTTTGCAAGAAGCCTGGGATGGGCCGGCACTGTTAGTATTCGGCGATGGACAAAAAGTGGGAGCAACCTTAGATCGTAACGGTTTAAGACCAGCTCGTTATGTAATCACCAAAGATGACTATATTGTGGTGGCTTCGGAAGCCGGTGTCGTAGACTTCCCTGAAGCCAACATCGTGGAAAAAGGCAGACTAGGCCCTGGGCAAATGATTGCTGTGGATTTAGTCAACCACGAAGTCCTGAAAAATTGGCAAATTAAACAGCGTGCAGCCAAGAAACATCCCTACGGTGAATGGTTGCGCCAGTATCGCCAAAACCTTAAACAAATTGTTGGACAATCTTCAGCCAGCAATGGTAATGGTAACGGTAATGGACACAAAGTCTCTGAAAATGGACATCTAACCACTAACACCATTGACAAACAAACCCTCCTACGTCAGCAAATCGCCTTTGGTTACACCACAGAAGATGTCGAAATGGTGATTCACCCAATGGCTAGCAATGGTGCAGAACCAACGTTCTGTATGGGTGATGATATTCCTCTGGCGGTGCTGTCGGATAAACCTCACCTGTTGTATGACTATTTCAAACAGCGTTTCGCACAAGTCACCAACCCCGCAATTGACCCCTTGAGAGAAAAACTAGTCATGTCTTTGAAGGTGGAACTGGGTGAAAGGGGTAACTTATTAGCACCCAAGCCAGAATTTGCCAAAAGATTAAAGCTAGAATCACCAGTTTTAACAGAAACAGAATTAGAAGCAATTAAACTGTCGGGGTTCGGCACAGCTGAATTATCGACGCTATTTGCGATCGCTAACGGCCCAACAGGTTTAAAAGATGCCGTTCAGGCTTTACAACAGCAAGCTGCGGAATCAGTGCGAGCCGGGGCGAAGATTTTAATCTTAAGCGATCGCGCCAATGGTGGTATCACATCGGCATACAGCTACATTCCACCCTTATTAGCAGTGGGTGCTGTACACCACCACCTGATTCGGGAAGGTTTGCGAATGAAAACCTCCCTAGTAGTCGATACTGCCCAGTGCTGGAGTACCCATCACTTTGCTTGTTTAATTGGCTATGGTGCTGGTGCTGTCTGCCCTTATATGGCTTTAAATACTGTGCGTGATTGGTGGTACGACCCCAAAACCCAAAGCTTCATGGAGCGGGGTAAGCTGAAAGCCATTAGCTTAGAACAAGCGATCGCTAACTATCGCCAATCTGTCGAGTCTGGCTTGTTGAAAATTCTCTCAAAAATGGGAATTTCTCTACTCTCTAGCTATCAAGCTGCACAAATTTTTGAAGCCATTGGGATTGGTGGAGATTTATTACAACTGGGATTCCAGGGTACAACCTCCCGCATTGGCGGCTTGAGTGTCAGTGATTTAGCTCAAGAAATCCTCTCATTCCACAGCAAAGCTTTCCCAGAACTCACCATTAAGAAGTTAGAAAACCTAGGGTTTTACAACTACCGTCCTGGTGGTGAGTACCACATGAACAGCCCAGAACTGGCTAAAGCACTGCATAAAGCCGTAGATGGCAAGCATTACGACCACTACGAAGTCTACAAGCAGCATCTCCAAGGTAGACCAGTCACAGCCTTACGGGACTTGCTGGACTTCCAAAGCGATCGCTCTCCCATTCCTGTAGAAGAGGTAGAGTCAGTTAGTGATATCGTTAAACGCTTCTGTACTGGGGGAATGTCCTTGGGTGCATTGTCACGGGAAGCCCATGAAGTATTAGCGATCGCGATGAATCGTTTAGGTGGGAAATCTAACTCTGGTGAAGGTGGCGAAGATCCCGTACGTTATAAAGTTCTCAACGATGTCGATGCGTCTGGTCATTCACCGACTCTTCCCCACCTAAATGGGTTACGCAATGGTGACACCGCTTCTAGTGCCATCAAGCAAGTCGCATCAGGACGCTTTGGTGTGACACCAGGATATTTAGCTAGTGCTAAACAAATCGAAATCAAAATTGCCCAAGGTGCAAAACCAGGGGAAGGCGGACAACTACCAGGGCCAAAGGTAAGTCCTTACATTGCGATGTTAAGACGCTCCAAACCCGGTGTGACCTTGATTTCACCACCACCACACCATGATATTTACTCCATCGAAGACCTAGCACAGTTAATTTTCGACTTGCACCAAATTAACCCCACAGCACAGGTATCGGTGAAGTTAGTCGCAGAAATCGGGATTGGGACGATCGCCGCTGGTGTAGCGAAAGCTAACGCGGATATCATCCAAATTTCTGGACATGACGGTGGTACAGGTGCATCACCCCTCTCATCCATTAAACACGCTGGTTCGCCCTGGGAACTGGGATTAACAGAAGTACATCGCGTTTTGATGGAAAATAGCCTGCGCGATCGCGTAATTTTACGCGTAGACGGTGGTATTAAGACGGGTTGGGACGTGGTAATGGGTGCGTTGATGGGTGCAGAAGAATTCGGCTTCGGCTCAATTGCCATGATTGCAGAAGGTTGTATCATGGCGAGAATTTGCCACACCAATAACTGTCCTGTGGGTGTAGCTTCCCAAAAAGAAGAACTACGGAAGCGATTTACAGGTATCCCAGAACATGTTGTTAATTTCTTCTACTTCATTGCAGAAGAGGTCAGAAGTTTGTTAGCTCGTCTTGGTTATCGTTCCTTGTCCGAAATCACCGGACGTGGCGATTTATTGACAACCCGCCAAGGTGTGACACTTACCAAAACCCAATCATTAAACCTCAATTGCTTGCTACAACTACCAGACACCAAAACCAACCGTAGCTGGTTAGTGCATGAAGAAGTTCACAGCAATGGCCCAGTGCTGGATGATCAACTACTAGCTGATCCAGCCATTCAAGCCGCAATTCGCAACCAATCAACAGTTACTAAAACCTTACCAATTGTCAATACTGACAGAACTGTGGGAGCAAGACTAGCGGGTGCGATCGCTTCTCAATACGGTGATAGCGGCTTTGAAGGTCAAATTAACCTAGAATTCACTGGTAGCGTCGGACAAAGCTTTGGTGCGTTTAACCTTCCTGGCGTAACTTTGACTCTGAAAGGAGAAGCTAACGACTACGTAGGCAAAGGAATGCACGGTGGCGAAATCATCATTAAACCGCCATCTGAGGCAAACTATGACCCATCAAAAAATGTAATTGTCGGTAACACTTGTCTTTACGGTGCTACAGGTGGAGTGTTATTTGCCAATGGTTTAGGCGGAGAACGCTTTGCGGTTCGCAATTCCAAAGGCGTAGCAGTCATCGAAGGTGCAGGAGATCACTGCTGTGAATATATGACTGGTGGCGTAATTGTGGTTCTGGGCAAAGTCGGACGGAACGTAGCTGCCGGGATGACTGGCGGATTAGCGTACTTCTTAGATGAAGACGGCGCATTCCCTGAGTTAGTCAACAAAGAAATTGTCAAAATTCAAAGAGTGATGACAGTAGCTGGTGAGAAGCAGCTAAAAGATTTAATCACCGCTCATGCAGAACGGACAGCTTCAGCCAAAGCTAAATTCATTTTGCAGAATTGGTCAGAATTCTTACCCAGATTCTGGCAATTAGTACCTCCTTCCGAAGCTGATAGTCCAGAGGCTAATCCCCAAGTTGTGGTTGAAAAACATCTAAGTTCAGTTTAGTTATCGGTTATTAGTCATTAGTCACTGAATGTGACTGATGACTAATAATTCAGGTAAAAATGCTAAAAAGTTTTTGCCTAAAGACGCAATAGATATTGCGTCTTTTTTTATGACCAGTAAATATAAGATTTATTTCAAATTCGGATAAATACAGTTTAGAACAGCAACTTTTGCTTAAAATCAAAGTCTTATTTTTTAATCCTATTCAGGAGTTAAAACAAATCAAAATCCACAAGTCATTGTCAAACATTCAGGCTTTGAGACTAACGATTAATAACTAATTATTTTTTATTAGCCAATAACTTTTGATCTTTTTCTTGCATTTCTAAAAGTTCAGGAACAGTCACAAAGCTATAACCTTGACTGCGAAATTTAGCAATGATTTCTGGTAAAGCCTTTATGGTGTGGGAGCGATTACCGCCACCGTCGTGCATCAGCACAATTCCACCAGGTTTTGCTAGTCTGAAAATATTATTAATTAACTTGGGTACACTAGGCTGCGAGTAATCAATGGAATCTGATGACCACATGACAATAGCGTACTGACTATTTTTGGCATAAGCCGCTACCCCATTGTTCATTATTCCTCCGGGTGGTCGAAATAGATTTGTTTTTACACCAGTAACCTGATAGATTAAGTTCGTCGTTTGAGCCACCTCATAAGCAGCTAATTGAGGGTTCATAGCATGATACCAGTGATGCCAAGTATGATTACCAATGGCATGACCTTCAGCGACTACACGCTTAAGTATATCTGGATAATTCTTAATATTTCTGCCCACAACGAAAAATGTGCCTTTGACGTTATTTTCTTTGAGGATATCTAGCACTTGCTCTGTGGATTGAGGCCAAGGGCCATCATCAAAAGTCAAGGCAATTATTTTTTGACCTTTGCTGAGTGTTGCTGACTTGATAATTGCACCTTGGAAACGGGGAGGCAAAGCATAAGACAGACCTTTGGCTTGTGCCTGTTGCTGCCAACTTGTCAACATCATGCTTTTTAAGCTTTCAATTCGCTTCTGAGTTCCCGGTCTGGCAGCAGACATAGACACATTGGTGATATTGATACTTTGTCTGCTCTCAGCATCAGAAGTATTTGGTTTAACCAACATCATCAAACCGACGCTCAAACTAGCACTTAAAGCAAACAGCCCAACCAATATTCCTTGTGGCCACAGCAACGACTTATTATTTTCCACTTCCTAGCTCCTCCACGGTAATAACCATCAATCCCTATATTGATGGTAATTTTTAACACATTTAAGCCCCAATATTTAGATACGCAGACAGTATCGGATAATCCTGAAATTTTGAATACAGATTTACAGAAATTAAAAAATTACACCCTAGCTTTCTTCGCTCTGGCTTTAAGCAATAGCATCTAACTTTGAATACTGACTCCCTATAGTTTATTTAAAATATTTGATACTATTGAATGCTACTTATATTCACCCAAGAAGAATGAAGAATTTCATAATTTTCACCTTGTAACTTAGTTATAATTACAGTCGTATTTGTGCTGCAATATACAATTTGGTTTTTAGTAAAGCTTATGTTATGAAATTCAGAGTTAGCTACTACGTATATCTTGATTAGAGATTACCTGTTCAAAATATCTATTGAAGAGCAAGTGTTTGATCTCTTGGGAATTCGATTTGACTACAAAGGATAATACATATTCTAATACTTAATACCATTGCTACCTTTTAAAGAAAAAGTTAAATTTTTTAGTGGTCTGAATTTCAAGACTGATTTCCTGTCAAGCAGATAGACTGTAATCTCATGAGGATAGTTTCTCATGGAAAAGAGTTTTTTATTAGTTAATCCATATACTCTTTTCATCCTTTTTGTGAACAGATGTTATTAAAAATTCAATTTTTCCTTGAATGATAGATACATGGAGTAGTCAGTAACGATACAATTTTTAGTTGGAATCTTTAATTCATTTCTTTGCTTACATTATTAATATTAAAATTTAATATATGTTGTTACAGTAGAATTACTGAAATTTTCTCAGATAAAGTTTAAATGTTAAATACTGAATTACATAGCATATAGACTAATAAAATTTGAGAGGGCTAAATTGTATTTTTAGTCACTGTTAATTACGGAGAATTTGTCAAAGTACTATCTAAACTTTTGAATATGCGTCCATTCCGAAAAAAAGAATGGCTACTAAGCTTGTCTATGTTATCTCTGTTGCTCTGGCTCATCTGCTTGGGTAACTCACCTTTGCGAGATTGGGATGAGGGAACAATAGCACAAGTTGCCCATGAAATTTGGCGATCGCCTATTGGTTCTATGCGTTGGCTTTATCCAACTCTGGCAGGAGAGCCTTATCATAATAAGCCACCCTTGATACACATACTGATTGCTTGGGCTTATTCTATCGGAGGTGTAAATGAATGGACAACGCGTTTACCTAGTGCAGCATTGACTGCTTTAGGAGTACCTCTACTATTTTCATTGGGAAGATTGATTTTTGAATGTAATCTACCAGCTTTATTTGCTGCCTTAGTTTACATGACAATGTTGCCTGTAGTGCGTCACGGTAGATTGGCAATGTTAGATGGCGCACTGGTGACTTTTTTCTTACTAGTGCTTTTTTGTCTTTTTCAGTCACGGAAAAATCTCCGCTACGCTTTGGGTGTGGGATTGGGTTTAGGGTTAATTACTCTAACTAAAGGAATGATAGTTTTGCTGTTGGGAGGAATTGTTGTTTTATTTCTTTTAATAGATAGACAATTTCATTGGTGGAAAAATCCTTATTTGTGGATCGGAATATTCTTAGGGAGTGCGCCTGCGATCGCTTGGTACATTGCACAGTGGCAGCATTATGGGAATAGTTTTTTACAAATAAACTTGCAAAGCCAAACCTTTAACAGACTCATACAACCTGTTGAGGGGAATACAGGTTCTCCTTGGTATTATTTAGTGGAGATTTTGAAATATGGTTTTCCCTGGCTGTTATTTTTACCAGGAGGGTTTTATTTAGCGTGGAAACAGCGTCATACTACTTGGGGTTGTTTAGTTTTAGTAGGCGTAATAGTTTATTTAGGAACTATTTCTCTCATGCCAACAAAGTTGCCTTGGTATGTGATGCCTATATATCCATTTTTAGCTTTAGTAATCGGTGCAGAAATCCACGATATTTGGGAAAATAAGCATCCGCAAGGTAGGATTTGGATAATAATATTTCTTGTGTTATCTATTGCAGGTCTAGGGGGTTGTCTTTACTTTGCTAAGAATGATCCTCAGCCTGTATTAATAGTTATGAGTATAGTGATAACTATTAGCATGGGTAGCGTAGCATGGCTAATTAAAAAGGGCGATCGCAATTTTATTCCAGTTTTATTTACTGGAATGTATTTAGTTTTAATATTATTGATGACTTCACAATCTTGGATCTGGGAATTAAACGAAGCCTTTCCAGTTAAACCAGTCGCTGCATTAATTCGTGCAAATGTCTCGCCAGGTACAAAAATTTATACTTCTTTTGCTTACAACCGTCCCAGTTTAGATTTTTATTGTGATTGCCAAGTTATTGCAGCATCTGATCCAATTTTATTAAAGATGTGGTCAAATCATTCTTATTTATTATTAGACCAATCATCCTTAGCCAAGATAAATTTACCAGTTAAAAAAATTATAGGAACTGCCGATAATTTTAGTTTAATGGTACCATCAATCAATTAAAATCTTGCAAATATTTACTTCATAAATAAATAAACGTCATCCTTGCGATATATCTCTTTATATTTAGGATTATTTTGTAGGCTACCCCTTAAACTTTGAGCAAAATCTTGATTACTTAACCAGCCTGGATGACGTATATTTAGCAATATATAATCAAATTCATCTAATTTTTTTGGTGCTTCTCTATTAGTAAATTGAATTAATTTGCGGTGAGTTAAATGGGGTGTTATTTCAGCAGTAGTGTATACACTACCTTGAGTTTTTACTAAAGTAGTAGCTTCTCTCATAGCTTGCCAAGTATCTAGAGATTTCAAATATATTGACCAAAAATAGCCGTACTTGGCCATAGCTAAAAATGTCACTAAAGACCACAAAATAATTAACCTTTTGTTTCGTAACCACCCTTTACCAGTTGCTATAGTTTGAATTACTGCTAAAAACAAGAATGGCACTATTGGCAAAGAATACTGAAAGAATAAGTCTTTTTGTTGTAGAGAATCAGCTAATAAGTTAAGTACTAAACAAGGAATAGCTCCTATTAAGGGTGTGAGATTCCGCAGTGAAATTCCCCAAATTACAGGCACTAGTAGCAAGAATAAATAAAATAAATTCTCTAATGAAAATAAGTTACCCAAGACGAGTCCTGGATTGAATAAAAGATTTTTAGCCATCTCAATAAAAGAGTTGCCAAGATAACTATAACGATGAATGTGGCGGTCTATAGAAGCAGCAGAACCGCCAAAAAATGGAATGATAAATTGAGTAGCGATCACAAACCAGGCCAGGCCTCCCAGTAGTGCTATTACACCATACCAACGCCGCTTTTCAAAAGTAAGTAACCAGACTCCCATTGCTGCAACCGTTAGTGCAAATACAACCTTACATCCCAGTATTATGATCAGGCTTAAACAAAAGCACCAAATTCTTTTTGTCCTAGCTGACCAAGTTGCCCACAAAAGGAGACTTGGTATCATAGTATCTAAGTGAAAATCATATAAATTAATATTAAAAAGTAATGGGTATAATGAGTACGCAATGACTATTGCTGTGGATATTTGTATTGTCAAACCAACTTGGCGTGCTAAAAGCCAAATGGGTAAAGCACCTGATGACAAAGCAATAGATTGCACTGCAAACAACCAATGTACATTGGGATAGAGTTTGTACAGCAAAGCTAAGGGATACCACATCCAAGCAGCATGATCACCAAGGATATGAAAGCCCAGTAAAGAAGAAATAGGTGGTTGTCCCTGACTAATTAAATAAACTACTTGATCAAAAATTCCTAAATCAGCAGAGGCTGATTGAAATAAAGCATGGCGTACACTGCTGCAGGCAAACAGAATTAAAGCATTGATGCCCGTCATCCAAGCAACAGCAGCAAGCTGATTGAATTTAATTTTCATACCACCAATAGTAAGCAATTTTTAATTGCTAAATATTTCTGAGCAAGCATCCTGAGTAATGTGGATTGAAGGATAATGAACTATCTGATACATGACTAATCTGCAATCAAATATACTACCTGAAAATACTACCTGAAAAAGTTACTTATTAACCTACCCATTGTTCTTGAGCAAATCCGACAGCGAGTTTAGCTAGCAAAACGACAAACAAACCCAAGGTGAACGACCCCAAACGCGGATGGCGAGAAACTAACATACCCATTGCGACACTCAAGGGTACTATGCCATAGGCAAGACGGCTTAAGGAGATAGTACCGCCGGAAGCTAACAGCAAGCCGACACCACAAAAGCCGTACATGATTGTGACTGAGGTGAGTTGTTGACGACAATACCACAGGCAGTAAATACCACCCAAAACCATAAAAGCATTGAGTAGTTGATTCATGAAATGTACGTCGGCCCAGATTAGCAATAATAAAACTGAGGTGTAAAAGCCATAGACTAGCTTGGCGGCAATCAATGATTTACGGAAGTAGTATAAACAATAACCACCAAAACTAATCACGGTGAAGATGAGAGGATGCCAAGGGTCATTAATGAATCCTGATGAAGTCTTGACCCAACCAAACTGCCAATTTCTTTCTCCTACAACAATTTGCATGAGCATATTTAACCACCCTTGCCAGTCAAATCCCAAAGAGGGTCGCCAGCCACGTTGAGCAGCAATAAAAGCTAGAGGGTCATGAAATCGTACAGCACAGTAGAGACTGAATAGTAGTACTCCTGCGGTAGTGGCCAAGCTAGCTAAATAAGCGATCACACTTCTACGTTCTTTGACTGATGCCATAATCAAAGCTGGTATTAAAGCTAACCCTGTAGGCCGTGTGGCTGTGGCCATTGCCCCCCAAATTGCCATCAAGCTATACTGCTTCTGATCAAAAGCTCGTAAAGTCGCTGTGCTTAAAAATAAATATAATCCCTCAGTGTAAATCACTCCTGTAAACATCGAAGCGGGATAAAAACACAGCACAGCAGTACCCCACTGAGCAATTTTTTTGCCGTAGAACTCTTTAAGCCATAAATATAAACAGTAAAGGGCTGCTAAAAATGCCAAGTTATTGATCAACAATCCTGCGACTTCAAAAGATAAGCCCAATTGCATTAATACTCGGATACTGAAAGGAAATAGGGGAAAGAAAGCTAAATTATGTTGTTTGCCGTCATTGATAAATTCATAACCAGTAGTGGCGATCGCTCGATAATGTAAACCGTCCCACGCATCAAAAATTCCCCAGTGTTGATTGATAGACGCAAAAAAATTTGGTGTAATCAACAACATAGTAGTCCAGATAATTACTCGACTCAGAAACCACATTGTGATGGGGAAGAAAAGATGATTTTTCCATAAAACTTTTCTAATCAATATCTGAACTGTAGCCATGAGTCTTGTTTGGATTTATTTTTTGTGAAACCTAATTTAAATGTGTAGTTTTATGATGATTTACACCAAATTCAAAAGAGATACTTTTATGACTGCTTAAACATTTTTATCATTTTAGGCATTAACAGTTATATATTTAGTATTTTGATATACCAAGTTTGCGTATTTATTGTAGTAAATTTACCACAAAAAAGTCGGTATTGATTGTTGCGATCGCTGTTCTGAATGAGTCCCTAGCAATTTATAGTGAGAGTTAGCTGTAAATCCTTAAGCAATTGTGAAAGCTATAACTCTTGTTGGTTCTACCGGCTCAATCGGTACGCAAACTTTAGATATTGTCACTCAGTACCCAGATCAGTTTCGGATTGTGGGATTAGCCGCTGGGAGCAATGTCGAAATGCTCGCAGCCCAAATTCGACAATTCCGACCACAAATAGCCGCAATTTCAGCCGCAGAAAAATTACCAGCACTACAAGCCGCTTTACAAGACCTTGATCCCCAACCCATTTTACTGGGTGGTGAAGCTGGAGTTATTGAAGTTGCCCGCTATGGTGATGCTGAAACCGTTGTGACTGGTATTGTTGGTTGTGCAGGGTTACTGCCAACTATCGCTGCCATTGAAGCTGGTAAGGATATCGCCTTAGCAAATAAAGAAACTCTGATTGCCGGTGGCCCAGTAGTTTTACCCTTGGTAGAAAAACATGGTGTCAAATTACTCCCCGCTGATTCTGAGCATTCGGCAATCTTTCAGTGTCTCCAAGGTGTACCGAAAGGGGGCTTGCGGCGAATTTTACTCACGGCCTCTGGAGGCGCGTTCCGGGATTGGGATGTAGAAAGGTTGGCAGAGGTGAAGGTTGCTGATGCTCTCAAACATCCTAACTGGTCAATGGGAAGAAAAATCACTGTTGATTCTGCAACCTTGATGAATAAAGGTTTAGAAGTCATCGAGGCTCATTTTTTATTTGGTTTAGATTACGAAGATATCGAAATCGTCATCCATCCCCAAAGCATTATTCACTCACTGATTGAATTACAAGATACTTCGGTAATAGCACAATTAGGCTGGCCAGATATGCGTTTACCCCTGCTATATGCCATGTCCTGGCCGGAACGCATTTATACTGATTGGGAGCGACTAGATTTAGTCAAAGCTGGTAATTTGACTTTCCGCGAACCAGATCACCAAAAATATCCTTGTATGCAGTTGGCCTATGCGGCTGGTAAGGCTGGCGGTTCGATGCCTGCTGTGTTGAATGCTGCTAATGAACAGGCTGTAGCTTTATTCCTGGATGAGAAAATCAAATTTTTAGACATTCCTCGCTCTATTGAATGGGTGTGCGATCGCCATCAACATGATAACTGTGCAAATCCTTCTTTAGATGACATTTTGGCAGCAGATCAATGGGCTAGACAAGAAGTTTTAACAGCTATTCAAAATCTAGCTAACGAACCGCGGATAATTTCTGTACGCTGAAAAAGCTACTAGGATCTGGGATTGGGGACGGAAAATTTTAGATTCTATCCCAATCCAAAATCCAAAATTGAATACCCTATTCCCTGGATTTAACTACGGTAAAATCAAAATCGTCTGCATAATTATGTCTAAAAGGCTGCTTTTCTTTCCGGAATTAATATATTTTGTTGTGGTATAACTATCAGACGATCAGTTGCCCAAAACTCTAATTATTAAATTATTACTACCATAGTCAAAAATAACACAACGATCATAAAGCCTGACATGAATACTAATTACTCAAGTTTGTAGTCAGGGTTTTAGTCCTTAATTTACTCGGTATTTCAGTGCTTACTATTCACAAAAAACATCCTATTACCGTAAATTAAAAGCTTCAATTTTATATGATCCCTACCTTAATTATTGCTTGGATTGCCTTTATCATTGTTTGGAAGATATTAAAATCAACTATTAGTAACGCCTTGACTATTGCGGCAATTCTTGTTTTATTACATGTCGGGTTTGGCATTACACCGCAAGATATTTGGCAACAAATTATGAAGTTTGCTCAAATTGCGTCACAGATAAATCTTGGCAAGTAGAGATGATAAATTCTCTCACCTCTACAGCATAATATTTTCTGATTAATCAATTATTCTTTGGTGCGGCAAGTTTGACAAAAGCATCTTGAACACTAGTAGGTAACTGCCGCATAATCTTACCTCTTTCTCGATCTAAACCTACTAAGGTGACTTTGGCTGTAGCATATAGTTGCTGTCCATCAGTGGAAACAATAGCATAATCCCAATTAATGCGGACACCAGTAACTTCTGCCATGCGAGTTTTTACTAGCACTTCCATGCCGAATTGAATGGCGCGGTGATAGCGGATCGAAAGTTCTACAACTGGTAAATCACACCCCACAGCGACTAAATCAACATAATCAATCCCTATAGAACGCAAACATTCTAACCGTGCTTCTTCCATCCAAGTAACATAAGTACCGTGCCAAACAACACCTGCGTAATCAGTATGGTGGGGATGGACTTTGATAGGATATGCAAACCATGTATCAAATTCGCTGACTGAGGGGATTTCTATCGCACTGGTGGGTGGTAGTTGCGCTTGACTAGATTGTTCTTCCAACATCTTCTGATCAATTACTAGGTTTTTCCAAATTATGGAATAACACAAAAAGGCATTGAATTATAAAATGAGTTCCATTGATTAGTATTTACGCTCCTCAATTAAAGGAGTGTTTTTTTATGCACACTAATCTTCAGTATTTGCCAATCATGGCTTTATCATTGGTCTTGCTGGTGAGTTGTCGAACATTAGAACCGCCGACTCAACAGATGGAATCAAGTGTGGAAGAAACCTCTTCTCACAATTCCCAGACTGTTGAACAGTTGAATATACAAGCGATCGCCCAATCTCAGCAAGGTCAGTTTTCAGCTGCAATGATCATGCTACAAAAAGCTTTAGACATCAGCAGAACAACAGGAACGCCCTTTTGGGAAGGTGTGACTTTAAATAATATCGGTAGAGTCTACCAGGCTCAAGGTCAATATTCCCAAACCTTGCAGGCTTATATGACAGCGGGAGTTGTCTATCGGCAAATAGACGATCGCGTACAGTTGGGCAAAACTTACAGTAATCTGGGTGAGTTATTTAGGATTCAACAACAACCAGAGTTAGCCATTTTCTTCTACAAGCATTGTGTAATTAACCGTGAATTAGCACGCTTGCAACCATCGGTTTTCTCTGCATCTCAACCAGATGCTTACAACATCACTGTAGCTCAGACATACCGACTTCTAGGAGAAAAATTACTTAAACAAGGTCGTGTCACAGAAGCACAAAGGACAATTGATTTACTGAAAGTTGAAGAACTGCAAGGATATATTCAGAATGTCGCCGGTAATCAACGCACGGCGAAGGGGATTGATATTGTTTCCGGTGAAAAAGCTGTTAAACAAAAACTGGAACAAACTTTAACTAATGCGGTGGTACTCGGCAAAGAATTAAGTAGCATCAGAAACATACCACCCCAAGCGCGATCGCCACAACAAACGCAACGCCTCCAAGAGTTGGTAACGCAACAACAGCAACAATTAGCAGCCTTTAACCAATTTCTCTCCAGTCCAGCTATCACCACCCAACTACAACAAATTAGCCAAACAGCTAGGCAACAAAATTTAGATTTAGAGAGTATTAACGCTCTCAGAGACGATTTAGCTAGACTACCTCAAAAATCGGCAATTATCTATCCTCTGGTTCTTCCAGATCGCTTGGAATTGGTTTTGGTAACACCAGAATCACCGCCAATTCATCGTACAGTAGCTGTTAGCGAGGAAGAACTTCATCAAACAATTACTGCTTTCCGTCAAGCTTTAATTAATCCTAGTCGGGATGTAAAAACACCTGCGCGTCAATTGCATGATTGGCTGATCAGACCCTTAGAATCTGAACTCCAGCAAGCAGGAACGCAAACTCTACTGTATGCACCAGATGGTAAGTTACGCTATATTCCCTTGTCTGCCTTGTATGATGGGAAACAATGGTTAGTGCAGAAATTCAGTGTTAATCATATCACAGCCGCTAGCTTAACTGACTTGAACACTAACCCAAAAAAGGATTTGCGGATTTTAGCAGGTGCTTTTACTCAAGGTAGTTATCAAGTAGCATTGGGTAATCGCCGTGTAGCTTTTTCTGGCTTACCCTTTGCCGCGATCGAAGTCAAAACTTTAGCTTCTACTTTTCCCCAAACCAAAACACTTTTAGATCAGGCTTTTAGTCCTGAAATCACAGTTCCACAAATGGATGACTATACAATTGTCCATTTAGCAACTCATGCGGCTTTTGTGGTGGGTAAGCCGCAAGATTCCTTTATCTTATTTGGCAATGGCGATCGCGTTGATCTATCAAAAATTGCCAGTTGGTCATTACCCAATGTAGATTTAGTCGTGTTGAGTGCCTGTGAAACTGGTTTAGGTGGTAAGTTAGGCAACGGTCAAGAAATTTTAGGCTTTGGCTACCAAATCCAAAAAACCGGAGCTAAATCAGCGATCGCTTCACTTTGGACTGTAGATGATGGTGGTACTCAAGTTCTCATGAATGCTTTTTACGCCAAACTAGCTACAGGCAATATTACGAAAGCCAGTGCCTTACAACAAGCCCAACTAAACTTGATCAATGGCGATTTTCCCACTAACAACCAGTCTATTGCTGTACCCAATACTGGCAACTTCCATCACCCCTACTATTGGGCATCTTTCATTTTAATTGGTAATGGCTTATAAAAGAATTACTTATGTATTTTGGAGATTAAGCTAACGCAGACGTAATTCGCTACGCCCAAATACGCTAACTTAATTCAAAAAACTAATTCTGAATTAGTATAATGCAGCAAATCTCAAGCTGTTATCTAAATTTGCTGCAAAGCAGCTAAATATAGCTTTTTTCTTGTTTTTTTACACATCAATCAACACCCCACTACAGGGGTCGAAGTCAGAATTCAGACTAAATGTGACTTAATGAATTTTGAACTATAAAACAGACACAGCACAGCATTTAGCTAGCTAATTACTGAAAAACCATGAAAAATCGTTAACTCAGCCAGAACTAATCATTTGTAGCCGAAAGTGAATCGATTTTCGACAAGAACCTCGATTCTAGAAGGCTTGTGGTCATTAAAACCACAGTAATTGGTATTTTTAACCTCTTTTAGCCAAAACCTTACTACCTGCAATTACTGGTGTAGGTTGCTTGACGAGATTCGCTAGTTCTTGCAATTGGTTGATAGCTTCTGCACCTTCTAATTTCATCAACTCGCGATCGTCTCGCATCTCTGTCCAGGTAATCCCGTAGTCGGAGACTAAAAACCGAATCAAGTGATTATTTCCCAAGCTGACCATAAATGAAGCACTGTTCATTTGGTCGCCGCAGGTGTAGCAAGATGCAGGATATCCTCGTCGTTCTAGTACAATTGCCAAGGCTTGTAGGTTCATTACCAAGTCTTGAACGAACTGCCGATGTTGATGCGCTAGTCTTAGAAACACTTTTGTCCTCCAGACACCACAGTCATTTGAGTTTCTTTTATATTTTCTTTAGATTTTCCCATCCATAGGTATTGTAAACTATTCATTACAATTACCAGATATTTATCGGGTAGTTAATTAGCTACCTTGGCTTAGATTAAGAAAAAACTGCATTAGCTGCCGTATCAAACTATTCAGTTTGTAGATCTAAGTTATCGGGCAGAATTAGTAAACTTGATATTTTCTTTACATAACTCTGTCAGGTTCTTTCTTTAGTAGCAGTTATCGCTCTAAGATTAACCTAGTTTTATGCTTTGTCAACCACAGAAGAACCACTGATTGCTCTTCATTACCTTTTTACATACAGTTCCAGTAATCATAAGGGTAAGCGACTAAATATGACCTTTATTGGGCTGTAAACTTTACAAATCCCTTATGGATATCAGACCGGAGTGTTGAGACGAGATGAAGAAGCATAAGTATCTTCATGATTTCACTATTTATTGCTCATAAATCTGGTCAAAATATCTCTTAAATTGCAGTTATAGTTTTCTACATTAGAAGAATAATTACTTTTCACTACATCCTCGACTTACTATTGTCTAATTAATATTTGATACTTCCAAAATTGCATCAGGCTAATTTTCTACCAACTCTGTTAGCCAATCATATGGAACGGCACAAGTTAGTCACTCTAACGATGGGTAGAAATAACTTTTATTTTGAATAGCATAAGCACGATAAACAGAGTAAAAGCCTTGATTGTAATGGCTTTTAGCGCAAGTCAGAATTTATTGGGCTGATTTTCTGCAAGATAACTAAGTTAGGCTGTTCTAGCCTAACATTCTATAACATGGCAAGAATTTTGATCTGCTAGGTCTGCTAGGAATTTGATTAAACTACTTGCCACCAGCCAAATGCCGGGCCGATAAAACGAATAGTCACCCAGACAAATACTAAAATGCCAATACAGACCCAAGTGCCACGAGTAGTCCACTTCATGAATAGTTCTGCTTGGCTTTTAGTGATAGGAATCCAAGGTAAAATCCGAGCTTCTTGACCGTATTGTTCTTTCAATGATTCTTTACGACGCTTTGCTTCACCCATAATCAGAAATCCACAATTCGATGCAGGTTCTCAGTTAATATCAACAGGTATTTTACCGTTACTACAGAACAGATAAACTTTATATTGCTCAACATAAACATCTAAAGAGAATTTTCCTCATTACCCTGAGCAAATAAGCTCGGATCTAGATAGTTAAGACGCGCCAATGGACTTAGAGCGGAGAGAATTTGCGAGCCATAGCTACGGTTGACTACACGACTATCTAATAAAGCCACAATGCCTTGACTTTCGCGTACAGGTGCAACTGCTCGTTGTAATTCATTCAAAGCTGTGGGTAAAAGAAATAAACGAAACCAATCTTGATGCGATCGCTTGTAGTAAGCGACCCTACCAGCGATGAGGGGGTTTTCTAAAGATGGTAGAGGTAAAGTTGCAATAATTAACAATTGAGGTGCAGGCAAAACGGCTTGATGTTCTCGCCAAAATTCCCAACCACTGATCAAAATGCCATTGTCATCTAAACAAGTTTTTTCTACTTGTACCCGTGAACCAAACTCAGCGGCGAGAATTGCGCCTGCTTGGGCTTTGAGCGGCACATCCCCCACTAACACAACCGTCAATCCTGGTGCGGTGGAACTCAAACACAGGAGTGTCCGCACTTTATGAATAAATGCTCCTTGAAATTCTGGTGTATTGGGTAAAGGTAGTTGATAAGGAATATGCAGCTGAATGGCTTCTGATTGACTATCAGAGGCGAACTTTAAGCAAGTGACATCATTTAACCCCAAACGTTGCCGAAACAAAGGAGCTTCGGTTTCTGGCTCTAAAGCACTACCAATTAAGACCACAGGTTGTCTTTGCCAAATCGGTGCAAGAATACTGTCCAATTCTATTGGTGCGTAGTGTAAAGAAAATAAACCTTGACGACGGGTAATAGTTGACCAGAAAAGGTTAGGAACAGAATTATCGTTCAGTTTTCGGAACTGCTGACAGAATTGTTGCCAAACACCTGGAATGCCATCGACTGATGCTAAAACAGTACACAAACTATTTAAAATATCTGCTTCTGATTGAGCAATCAAATAACATTCGTAAGGATTAGCCGGATGTTGGAATAGTTCATGGGTGAGTTGCGCTCTGAGAGAACGAATGACCTCAGCTTGTTCAGGACAAGCGAGAAGCAGTTGATCCCAATCTTGGGGTTGAATGGTGTCGGTAAGCTGCTGACGCACCCAATCTTCCAAATCATCGACACCATCGATAATTGTAGGAATTCCTGGAGGAAAATTATTACTAGATGATAGCTGACCTTTTAACCAAGCTTCTGGAGAGGTAAGGAGTAATCCTTGGAACTCAGAACCAGGCCAAACGTCACCTGTCCTGATTGGTTTATTAACTTGCAACCATTGCTGTAAGCGGGGAATTTCCACTCGCAGTAGACGTTGCTGTACGGCTTCTGTGGCAACAATAATTACAGAACCCTGCCACATTAAAGCAGAGGCAATAAAACTAGTGCGATACCGGCCTTGATAGCCACAAACCGCTCCTACTTGAATTAATGCGCTGCGTCCTACGCGCAAGGCGCGTGCTACCAACCGAGCCATCGTTAAATGATGGGGCCAGGAAGGGAAACCCGCCTGCGATCGCAGGAAGTTATGTAATGATAAATGAACTTCTGCCTCAATCACACGCTTTTAATCCCATAAAAAAGTGACTTTTTGAGCCAATAGCCCCACTTCTATTATGTTGTCAGAACTCAAGAGTCAACAGTAAGCCAGCGTGGTCTTCGTTGCGAGACGCTCCTCGTTCGTGGCGCGTCCCGCAGCGAAGGGGATTTCCCCCATGTAGCTTGCTTTCTCGGAGGGGTGCGACTGGCGAACCCATGAGGGCAACACTCAACAGACAAAGGTCAAAAACTATCAAAATGAGAACTAATGACTCCTGTACAGACGCATAAATGCTCGTAAGAGCGGCTTTTCGTAAGAGTGTAATCCCGTCTCTACTGACCAATGACTAATTACCTATCACCCTGAATTATGCCAACCTACACAGGAATTTCCAGCGAAGCCTTCAGACATCCGCTAGACAGCCAAGCCGAGCAAGCTTTACGCAATTTACCGGGATTTGATCTAATTGCTCGTAAATTTGTGGAATTTGTTTACGAACGCCCTCAATTAGTTTATTTAATGGGCAACACCATCCAAGTCGGGCCGCGCCAATATTCCACTATTTACCATATGTTTCGTGAATGTGTGCGTGATTTGGATATCTATCCAGAACCAACGCTATTTGTGACCCAAAATCCTCAAGCAAATAGTTATGCTATGGGTCAAGATCATCCTTGTATCGTGATCAATACAGGGATACTGGACTTACTTAATGAAGCCGAAATTAGGGCGGTGTTAGCCCATGAGTTGGGGCATATTAAATGTGGTCATACTATTTTAAATCAAATGGCGATGTGGGCAATGAGTGCCGCTTCCGTTATTGGGGAATTAACCTTTGGCATCGGCAATTTTGTCACTCAAGCCTTAATTTACGCTTTTTTTGAATGGCGGCGAAAAGCTGAGTTATCCGCAGACCGGGCAGCATTGTTAGTGATTGATGACTTAGATACTGTCATGTCTTCGATGATGAAACTGTCTGGTGGTAGTAGCAAATATATCCATGAATGTAGTTTAAAAGAATTTATTAGACAGTCCGAAGATTATCAAGCACTAGATGAAGATGGACTTAATCAAGTGTATAAATTTTTAATGTATAACGGCGCACAAGGGATGATGCTGACTCATCCTTTCCCATTAGAAAGAGTGCAATATTTACGTCAGTGGGCAACATCATCAGAATATCAAGAAATCCACCGAGGTAATTATCAGCGATCTCCTGCCTCTGGTGCAGTCAATGTCAACGCCCAAACTCCTAACCCAGAAGCCGAAGAGTTACGTCGTCAAATTGAAGAACTACAACGGGAAATTGATAAAAGGAAAAAATCTGAATAGTTGGGTATTGGGCATTAGGTTTTTCTTCCCCATGCCTCATTCCTAAAAAACGGTTGTCTAAGAGACTCCGTTTTTTTCGTATCAGGTGTAGCCTCAGCATTAGAGATGATTATTTTCAGACTGATGAAAACGGAAAATCAAAGGTTTGGCTAAAGGTGTATGTATCTACTACCTCCGCACCACTACACCCTTACCCCCTTATACCCTAGGGCTAATTCATGTTCTACAGAGAAAAATCAGACTCCTAATTTCTGCGTAGCCTACTTAGCGAAACAAAATAATCAAGGAACAAAAGTATTGGATTCCTAAATTTTCTCTAGCTACAAAGAATCAGCCCTACCTTATACCCTCTCATAGCGAAAAGTTTCGTTGCCTAAGTTCTGAATCTCTACAAGAGTGGGAAAATCTCAGATGTGACTCCTGACAGCACAAATTACAGACAAATAACATCCAATTCCGCCTAGGAACTGCTAATCATGGCAATTAACTGTCCCAAGTGGCTATCGATACCCTTATTAGCTACTCTTCTTGCCTTTTTTAACTTGATACCGGGTATTGCCTTGGCAGCCCCTTTTGGGTTTCATCCTTCTGCTAAGGTGATTGCTACTCCTATTAGCAACGTCTTTGTTGACTACCCTAACTGGTCTGAACTGGATTTAACACCTATGGAGCGTCAACAACTCCAAGGGATGCTGCAACGCCGCAATCAAGAAATAGTGGCAGTTTTAAATCTCTCCCAACGTGATGCACTCCAACATCAACTGCATTCTGGTCATAATTTACATCAAGCCTTGCTAGCATTAGATTTGCAACCAGAACAGGAACACTTAATTAAAGCTATAGAACAATTGACCAGCTTAAAAATCAAGGCAGCTTTAGCTCGATATTCCCTAATTAATTGAGGTTTCGCCTCATATCTAGTTCAAAAAAATAGCGATCGCTTATAGGGATATGATGGGAGCGATCGCTTCATTTTGTGTCATGGTGTTTTGATTGTAGCGATCGCATCAATTACAAATCCCAACTTCAACAAATCATAAAAATTCCTCCCTAATCCCTAATCCCTAGTCCCCAATCCCCAATCCCTATCTATAATTAATCTTGCCCCTTGAAAGTTCGTTACCATGTCGGAAGAAGATATCCGTGCCGCCAGGCTGGAGAAAGTAGAACAACTCAAGCAGCTAGGAAGTAATCCCTACGCCTACCGTTGGGAATCTACCCACCACGCCGCACAGTTACAAGAAAAATTTGCTGATTTACCCAGTGGTGAAGAAGTTGATGTAGAAGTTGCCATTGCCGGACGCATTATGGCGCGTCGTGTTTTCGGTAAGCTAGCTTTCTTCACCTTGCAAGATGAAACCGGCACAATTCAAATTTATCTAGAGAAAAATCGTATCCAAGAAAGCATGGCAGAAATTGATGCTGATGCTTTTAATCACCTCAAACAACTCACAGATGCAGGTGACATCCTGGGAGTTAAAGGTACAATCAAACGGACTGAAAAGGGCGAATTATCGGTCTACGTCAAACAATACACCATCCTCACCAAATCCCTCCTGCCCCTACCCGACAAGTGGCACGGATTGACAGATGTTGCTAAACGCTACCGTCAACGCTACGTTGACTTGATTGTTAACCCCGAAGTCCGGCAAACCTTCCGCCGACGCGCCCAAATCACCGCCGGGATTCGCCGCTATTTGGAAGAACGTGATTTTCTAGAAATTGAAACCCCAGTTTTGCAGAGTGAAGCTGGCGGTGCAGATGCGCGTCCCTTCATTACTTATCACAACACCCTGGAAATGGAATTGTATCTGCGAATAGCGACAGAACTCCATCTCAAGCGGTTAATTGTTGGTGGTTTTGAAAAAGTCTTTGAATTAGGACGGATTTTCCGCAATGAGGGCATTTCTACTCGCCATAATCCCGAATTTACCTCCATTGAAATTTACCAAGCCTACGCCGACTACAACGATATGATGGCGTTAACGGAAGGTATTATTACCACCGTCGCCCAAGAAGTTCTGGGTACATTACAACTTACCTACCAAGGCGAAAGTGTAGATTTAACACCACCTTGGCGACGGGTAACAATGCACGATTTAGTCAAAGAATATACAGGCTTAGATTTCAATTCTTTTCAAACATTGGAAGAAGCCAAAACAGCAAGTAAAAGTGCTGGTATTCCTGGCGTAGATGAAGCCCCATCCATTGGTAAACTACTGAATTTAGCCTTTGAAGAAAAGGTAGAAACCACCTTAATTCAGCCTACCTTTGTGATTGATTATCCTGTAGAAATTTCCCCCCTAGCTAAACCCCACCGTTCTCAAGCAGGGCTAGTAGAAAGGTTTGAATTATTCATAGTTGGGCGGGAGACTGCTAACAGTTTCTCCGAGTTAACAGATCCCATCGACCAAAGAGAACGCCTAGAAGCCCAAGCCGCCAAGAAAGCCGCCGGCGACTTAGAAGCCCAAGGCTTAGATGAAGACTTCCTCATCGCTTTGGAATATGGAATGCCACCCACAGGCGGTTTAGGTATTGGGATTGACCGATTAGTCATGTTATTAACTGATTCTGCCAGTATTCGGGACGTAATCGCCTTCCCCTTACTCAAACCAGAAAAATCAGAAGCATCACCAGAATCAGCGACTTAATTAGTCACGACAATTGATATCAATAACCTGGTGTGTCAAGACTTTGCTTGAACACACCATTTTTATAGTCATGCTTTGATTATCTTAGTTGCACGTCCTCATTCTATATGTTATTCCTTGTAAGGAATAATAATCTTGACATTCCTTCTGAGGAATACTATATTGTGAGGTAGGAAGTGACTTGGACGTGGGAACTTTATCAAGATGTCAATGGGGAAATACCCAAAGATTTACTTGCTTTTTTCATTCGGATGATCCCTGAAGAAGAACAACCAGAAAATCCACCAAAGCCGTTACTGAGTGCTTCCGAAACTAGGCGTTTGCAAGTTAATCTTGGCTACCTTTGCAACAAAGGATTGGCATCACTTACCAGTGGGATTTTTGAGAAATTGGAAGATGACCTGTATGAGTTACGTATGACGAAGAGTGAGCATAATCCCAGGTTTATCTTAACGACTGCTACCCCTCAGAGGTTTGTGGTGCTACACGCCTTTATGAAAAAATACGACGACGCTATCAAAGATAAAGACAAAGAACCTGCAAGAGTCAGATTGCGTGAATTACAGCAGAGGAACGATGAAAAAGCCTAATTTTCAAGCTTGGTTGCAGCAACAGATTAGTGACGACTCAGAAGTGATTTTGGCAGGGAAGCTGGAGTACCTACGTCTCTATATCACTGATGCTATGCGGGAAATACGTAATAAAGCCGGATTCACTCAGGCACAACTAGCAGAAAAACTGGGAGTGCAACAAGCAGCAGTCTCTAAGTTGGAGTCGCCATTAAAAGAACATGAATTAGAGTCAGTTCTGCATTATTTACATACTTTAGGTGCTGATTTATTAGTAGCAGTTAAACAAGGAGATGACCTATATCAAGCCAGTGATAATGAAGGTCTATTGCTAGTAGATGTACCAGATGTAGTTGCACAAAAAGCATCAGCAGCAAACATGACTGTACGGGAATATGTTCGTGCGGCGATCGCAAAATTTTCCAGTGAAGATAATGCCATGAGAACAGCTTTGGTAAAACTGCTGGAAAGTGATGATTTAGTAGCAGTGAAAGTCAGAGAGCGTTTGAGTACAAAGGCAATTCCAGAAATCGCTACAGAATTAGAAAAATGTCTGCGTTTGGAGGATGAAGAAGACAGGATTTTTGCTGTGAAAAATGTGTTGGCTAGTAATCTGGCAGTTGCAGAAACTAATCGCGGAACTAGTAATGAAATTGATGAAATCGAGTTGTTAGATTTAGCTGAAGAATTACTAGAAAAGTTTGCAAGAATTTTTAGTCTCTATCACTAGATATTAAATAAATCAATATGGGTAAAGGATTTGGATATAAGACAAAAACAATAAGCATTAAAAAACGTAAAATATACAGGAATTTTTTAGATACAGTTTTACAAGTAACTGAACAGGGATTTCAGAAAGGGCAATCAGTTTATTCACTTTTGGAAAATAACCTAGAAAAGTTAGATGATCTATTTGTAGAAGTATTGCAAGATTGGGCTGCATCTAGTTTGCCTAATTTAACTATAAGCAATGCAGAAAAGAAGGCAAAAGCAGTATATATATTTAGTTACTGGCTTCGTGAGTTTAGGAAGGGAAATAAAGAAATTAATTTAGAAATAGCCATTGCTGGCTATCAGTCTGCTTTACAAGTATATAATAAAAGTTATTATCCAGAAGAGTGGGGTAATATTCATTATAATTTAGGTCTCTTTTTCAGAGAACGATGCCGTGGAGTAATAGCAGAAAATCTGGAACAAGCAATTAAATATTTTAATAAAAGTTTACGAGTTTTTACTTATGAAGTTTTTCCCGAACAATGGGCTAGAGTTAATCATAATTTAGGTACTACTTATTGTCCAAGAATATACGGTGATAAGTCAGAAAATTGTGAAAATGCAATTACTTATTTTGAAAACGCTTTATTGATAAGCACTAAACTGGCTTACCCAGATAGATGGTTAAAAATTCAGAATGATATGGCAGGTGTTTATGTAAGTCGTATTCAAGGTGAAGAAGAAAATAATCTGGAAAAAGCAATTTCAATCTGTCAAGAAGCTTTACAAGTTTGTGGAAGAAATCACTTTCCAGAAATATGGGCAGCACTTCAAAATAATCTAGGTTCTGCTTATCTAAAACAAGTAGATTTTAAAAAAGCACAAAATATAGATTCTGCTATTAGTTGTTTTAAAAAAGCACTACAAATTTACACTCAGGAAAAATTCTTAGAGGATTGGGCTGGCCTACAAAAATCTTTGGGAGAAGCTTACCAGAAAAGAATATTTGGTAATCGTTCTGAGAATATAGAGTCGGCTATTAGCCATTTTGAAAAAGCATTACAAGTTTACACTCAGGAGGAATTCTTAGAAGATTGGGCAGCTACACAAAAATCATTAGGATCTGCTTATTATGAGCGAGAACTTGGAAATCGCTCAGAGAATATAGAAAAAGCTATTTTCTTTTTAGAGCAAAGTTTACAACTGTATACTCAAAAATATTTTCCTAATGAATGGGGCTTAGTTCAAATATTAATGGGGGAAATATACCTAAGTAGAATTAGAGGAGACAAGGCTGAGAATCTAGAACAAGTGCTTATTTTTTGCCAAAATGCTTTAAAAATTTATCCTCGTGAAGTATCTTGCAATCTTTGGGCAGCCATACAAAATTGTTTAGGAAAAGCTTACTTTCATCGTATACATGGAGATTACGAGAATAACTTAGAACAATCTATCGTATGTTTTGAAAGAGCCTTGCAAGTTTTTACCTATGAAGTTTACCCAAAAATGTGGGCAGAGACGCAAAATAATTTAGGCAATGTTTACTGTAAGCGTCTTAGAGGCAACGTATCTGAGAATCAAAAGCAATCTATTATCTGTCTAGAAAATTCCCTTCAGGTATACAAGCGTGGAACTGATCCAGAAAGTTGGGCTATGATTCAGGAAAATCTTGCTGTTGCCTACCAAAAGCGAATTGATGAAGAATTTAGTGAGAATATAGAACGAGCAATTGCTTATCATCAACAAGCTTTACAGATACATACCCAACAGTCATTTCCTGAAGAGTGGGCTAAGATTCAACACAATCTAGGAAACGCCTATAATGCTCGTGTTAAAGGAAATAAAGAAGATAATTTGGAATTAGCTATAAGTGCATATCAAGCTGCTTTAAAGATTCGTAGTATTGAAAGCTGTCCACAACAATGGGCAAACACTCAAAATAGCTTAGGAATTGCCTTCCTTAAGCGTGTAAAAGGCAATAAAACACAAAACTTACTCTTAGGTATAGGTGCTTTTAAAGCTGCTTTGCAAGTCAACTCGCCAGATATTCTTCCGAACAACTGCTGGATAAATGCTCGCAATCTTGGTTATGCAGCATTTAATGCTCAAATTTGGTCTGAAGCTATTTATGGCTATGAAAAAGCAATTAGTGCTATTGAAAAAATCCGTACTTGGATACCTTCTGAATCGCGCCGCCAGGAGATTTTAAAAGAAGCTATTGATGTTTACCAAAAGATGGTACAAGCCTGCATTAATGCTGGACAAATAGAAAAAGCCTTTGAATACGCAGAACGATCGCGCGCCAAAAGCCTGGTAGACTTAATGGCAAGTAACGACCTCTACCAATGTGACGAAATTCCTCTAGCAGTTCAGGAGTTATTGCAGCAGTATGAAGAATTGCAACGACAAATTGATCTAGAGCGTGATCGCCATCAATCTAAAAATAAGCACGGTGAGACACGCGCTGCTTGGCAAGCTTATAATGAGGCGATCGCCAATTTAGAAAACCAAAAACAACGAATCTGGGAAGATATTAGACGTTTAGATCCTGTGCTAGCTGGTGAGATTCAAGTTAGCGTGCCTGAATTTTCTGCAATTCAAAAGCTGATTGACAAACCTAACACTGCTATTTTAAGTTTCTATACTACTGACACAGATACCCATATTTTTGTTGTACAGCAAAACCAAATTACTCTTCACACTTGTACAAGGCAAGGATTAAATATATTACAGGGCTGGATTCAGCAGAATTGGTTATTCCATTATAGAGATGAACCAAAAAAATAGGAAACTCAAATTTACAGTTTTCTCCTCGAATTAGCTGAACGCTTACAAATATCTCAACTCATATCTCAACATCTTCAAGAGATAGAAGAATTAATTTTAATCCCTTACCTTTTATTACATCAAATCCCCTTTGCTGCTTTGCCTACAGGAGAATATCAGGAATATTTAGGAGATAAATTTCTGATTCGTTACAGTCCAAGCTGCCAAATTTTAGAATTTTGTCAGCAACGAGACATAGTAGATGGCTTGTCTCTACAATATGGCACTGTGGAAGATGCAGAAGATAACCTTCCCTGTGCCAGAGTTGAGGGACAAAAACTTGCCCAAATTTACAACATACCAAGAGAAAATAGATTAGTTGGTAGTAATCAAGCTACTCCTCAAAACTATCGAAAATTAGCACAACAGGTTAATATCCTTCATTGCTGTCACCATGCTGAATCTCGATTAGATAATCCTTCAGAATCACGGTTAATATTAGCCCATGACAGCAGTATTACCTTGGGGGAATTAATGACACCCAGTTGGCGTTTACCTCAACTTGTAGAAGTATTTCTATCTTGCTGTGAAACACATTTAGGGATTCCTTCATTAACTGATGATATTCTGACACTTTCTACAGCTTTTTTGTGTGCTGGTGCTAGAAGTGTAGTTAGTACCCTCTGGTCAGTTAATGATTTAGCCACAGCATTATTTTCCATTTTTTACTATCAGCAAAGGCAAGAAGGTAAAAACCGTCCCGAAGCATTACAGCAAGCACAAATCAAACTACGCGAATTTACAAAGGCAAATCTTAAAGAAATATTCCAGGAAGTTGAAACCAGAGAACGTGAACTAGCAAGAAATCGAAAAAAATATCCTTTGGATTCGATTGAATATAAACAATGGCAGCTTGAATATAATATGTATTCTAAATTGAACAGACAAATTCAAGAAATTGGACAGTCTACTCAGCAATTTCCGTTTGCACATCCCCGTTATTGGGCTGCTTTTATTTGTCAAGGATTACAGTAAAAATACAAGTTTTTAAAAACAAAATCCACCTAAAACTAGGTGGATTCTCAGTTATTTTAGTGGATCCGAGCAGAGTCGAACTGCTGTCCAAATTGGGTATTGACCCCCCACTCGTTCACAGGTTTAGCCTTTCTGACCCTCAAGGCGGGAATCGTTCATTATCCCGAACGTAGGATGCTCTGATTAAGTCTTAGCTAGCAAGCCAACCAGAGAACACTTGCTAGAGCGTCCGTTGGGGGTTGGTCTTTAGCCCTTAACGGAGTCAGACTAAAGACGCTCGAATCTGTGAGAGATTATTAGGCAACTGCTACAGTAGCAGGCTTACGAGCAAATTTTACGATGTTATTCGCATTTACTTTTGTTTTGAGCCTTGATTTGCGAGAGATGACTCACTCTCGACCTGAATCATAGAGCAGCGTTCGCCAACCTGTCGAAACCGTTACGGACCCATGTCTCTATACTCTAATTATAATACGCAATTTTACAGTTGTGGGTAAACAAGGTAAGATTTTGGCTATCAGTTGAGGAATTGCGATCGCCGTTTGCGGAGCGTTCCGTAGAAAAGGCGGATCTTTGCCCATCAGTGTAACAATTATTGCTTTGTTGTCGCAGTCGCTTGAGATTGCTGTATATGTTTTTAAATAGCTATACTTGTACAATAAACAGTACAATAATCAAGCAAATGAAAGTCGTGTCTTTTAGCGAAGCCAGAAATAACCTCAAGGCTGTTTTAGACCGGGTGGTGGAAGATGCCGACTATACTATTATCACCAGGCGGGATTCAGAAGATGCCGTGGTGATGTCGCTAGAGTTATTTAATAGTTTGCTGGAAACTGTTCATTTACTCAAGTCTCCTGCTAATGCAGCCCATTTGGAGCGTTCTATTGCTCAATTCAAGCAGGGGAAAGTAGTGGAGCGAAATTTGTTAGATGACTAGAAAGCTAGTATGGACAGATGAGGCTTGGAAAGATTATTTATATTGGCAAGAGCAAGACAAGAAAACGTTAAAACGAATTAACAAGCTGATTGAGGCAACAATCCGACTACCGTTTGAGGGAATTGGTAAGCCAGAAGCACTACGAGAGAATTTAGTTGGCTTTTGGTCGCGGCGAATTGATGACACGAATCGGTTAGTTTATACAGTGGATGATGAGTATTTAACAATTATTGCTTGTCGATACCACTATTCTGATTAAGGCTGAATTGTAGAGACTTTGTACACAGCTTCTCTAAAGGATTTATAGAGTGTAGCTTCTGATAGAAATGGTCTCAAATAATTGACAGTAAATTTTGTTCAGTGAAGTCATATTTTAGTGTGATCGCCATCAATCCAAACTGACATCAGGAAGATTACTCTAACATTTTCCGAATATCTTTCAACATTAAAAATAGATGTAAAGGATCAGTCGGACTAGGTTCAAAATCAAAATTTTCATACCATGCTCGTGCTTGCTCGTCTTTAGCATGAACTAGCAAAGCACGAATCCCTAAAATGTCTGCGGCTGCGTTGACACGTTTGAGACAGTCTTTTAATAAACCACTTCCTATTCTCTGACCTTGAAAATCTTTACTCACTGCTAGACGTGCTAAAAGAGCTACGGGTACAGGATATTTTGGCAATCCTTTAATTATCCGAGGTGGTGCATCTTGATGGGTAACAGAAGCTACAGTGAGAGTGTAGTAACCAATGACATTATTATCTATACAGGCTACATAAGTTTTTGAACTGTCAGATTGTTGATTTTGTAAAGCATAGTTAATTAAAAAATTATTTAAAGCTGGTTTCCCACAATCAAAGTCTTGAATATTTTGGGTAGCTGATAATTTCTCAATATATAGATTATTCAAGGTAAATTACTCAAATACGCTAGGCTCAGTTAATAGACGACGCAAACGGGGTTTTTCTGTTGTGGGAGCGTCAAGGGCATTTTGAAAAGCTTGCCATTGTTCATCATCTAGCGCAAAGACTTTACGATTTGTTAAAGCATTTTGAGCAGCAATTAAACCGTGTTCTAACAAGAACTCACTCACATTTTTATGACTTGCAGCCGCAGCTTGCTGCAATAGTTTTTTGACAGTAGAACTTGTACGAATGTCTATCCGTTCAGTTCTAGACTCCGGTGAGTGACTCATAACTTTAGTGTCGATAGATTTTACTCTCAACACCTAAGTTAGCATACACACATTGTCCTGACAACAAGAACAAGGAATTAAAATTGTTTTCGAGTATAGTGATCGCTTTTCGTTCAGTCTCATTAACCTCAGCGTTTTCAATCACTGATTCGCTTGTGGGTAATGCTGAAGCTAGATTAGGAATGAGTAGCATAAACAGTATTGCATTATCTTTGAGTTTCACGGGCTTGGCGTAATTTCTCTTCTAGTCGCGCCATCACTACTCCAGAATCCTCAATTTCTCCACGTTCGATAGCAGCCAGCCCAGCAGCTAGTTTTTTCTCAGTTTCTTTTTCCCATTCTTGATAACTTTTCTCCCATGCCTCCAGCAGTTTCAATGCTTTGATAATCACATCTTCAACATTTTCATATCTACCTATAGCAATCCGAGTTTGGATAAATTGTTCATATTCCGCTTTTAGTTGGATGTTCATATTTTTTACCTATGTTGCTTAAAAGTGTTACCTCTGCTTATAACCTCATTCATGTTGAGGGGTGTAGATTCGCCACATTTCTGAAAATGCTTTACATCTGAAGCTTTCAGACGGGCAATGCGGAGAAGGTTGATTTATCATGAATGGTTATTTACTGCCTTGCCTTTGATAGTAATACTTTTTTAATACACATAAGATTTGTATAATGATTTACATTGTATCGAGATTGTTTTAACTACACTAAGGTCTGCATATATGGGGTTTGCTGAAGATATAGCTAAACTGTCTGAACAAGTTCGTAAGCGAATTGATAATGTCTCTGGGGAAGAAGCAACTAAAATGGCATTGATTGTTCCCTTTTTGAGCGTTCTTGGTTACGATGTTCACGATCCTAGTGAAGTCATCCCAGAATACGTAGCAGATTTTGCCATAAAAAAAGCAGGGCAGTTTGAGAAAGTAGATTACGCTTTATCCATTAACGGCTCTATAGTCATGCTTGTAGAAGCTAAAGCTCGTGGTCAAAAGGCAGAGGCACATGATGGGCAATTAAGCCGTTATTTTAATGGGCTTTTAACAACAAAAGTGGCTATCGTTACTAATGGTACTGATTATCGGTTCTTCACGGATTTACGTGATAAAAATGTCATGGACAAAGAGCCGTTTTTTACTTTCAATATTCTTGAATATGGAACTAAAGAAATTGAAAATTTAAAATTCTTTCACCGGGATAATTTTGATGTTACAGCTATTACCAATCAAGCGGAAGAAATGGTATATGTAAAAGCTATAACTCAACTTATTGGTAATATTTTACGTTCCCCGTCTGAAGGTTTTGTTCGCTTTTTAGTTAGCGAACTTGGTACAGTAGCTCCCGGTTATGAAGTCCAAAGTCGGATAACTGGTAAAGTTATTGAAAAATTTAAACCCATTATTAAAAAATCTATTCAAGGTAGTTTAGTAGAGTTAATGACTCGCTCTATTAATCAAGAAATGGCTCTGGCTGTTGAGGCTAATAATACTCAACCATCTGATGATAAACATGTGGAAAATGAAGAAATAGATGGGCTGGAAGATGATAAAAGTAAAATCAATACTACAGAAGAAGAAATAGCAGCTTTTGAAAAAATAAAATTAATTGTTCAGAAATCTAAAAACTATAAATTTGAAATTCAATATAAGGATACAGTATCTTATTTCGGCATTAATCTTAGAAAAGTGACTTGGTGGTTTTTACGGCTATATTTAGCTTCAACAAAGAAAAGTTTTACTGCCAGAATCGGCATAGAAGAAGCCAAAATGTTAGCTCCAGATTTTGTAATACAAGAAGTTCCAGCAACTACGGGGGAAGCATGGTCAAAAGTTACTATTACTTCTATTGAAGACTTAGATAAACTTGCACCACTTATTCTCAGATGTTATGAGCAAGAAGCTGCTAAAC
Source organism: Trichormus sp. M33_DOE_039 (assembly GCA_015296085.1). Lineage (GTDB taxonomy): Bacteria > Cyanobacteriota > Cyanobacteriia > Cyanobacteriales > Nostocaceae > Trichormus. The sequence continues at coordinate 112,830 of DVDT01000094.1, forward strand.
ACTGATAAAGTTAAAAATTTATTTTCCGACTTTTGAACATCACCACAACTAAAAATAGCTAATCGCTAGTTTTAAACTCACCAGCAATTAGCTATTAATTATAGTTAGCAATTGACTTATTCCTAACCGAGTGCTTCTGCACCACCAACAACCTCAAGCAGCTCTTGAGTAATTGCAGCTTGGCGGGCTTTATTGTAAGACAAGGAAAGGCTTTTAATCAATTCACCAGCGTTATCACTAGCATTGCTCATCGCTGTCATCCGTGCTGCTAGTTCACTAGCGGCAGATTCTTGCAATGCGCGTAACAATTGGTTGCCCAAATATAGAGGTAGCAAGGAATCCAGAATTTGTACTGGGTCTTGCTCGAAAATCATGTCGCGGGGTAAGGGACGTGCTTCGCTAGTCACTTTTTGCCGTTCTACTTCAAACTGACCGCCACGGGTTGTTAAGCGGAAGATTTCGTCATCGGCTGCTTCTAAACCTTGGGGGTCAAGAGGTAGCAAAGTTTGCACTACGGGACGAGAACTTACCAAGGATACGAAGCGAGTATAAATTAACTCGATGCGGTCTACTTTCTCAGAAAGGAACAAAGACAGCAATTCGTCAGCAATCTTAGTTGCTTCCTCAGCAGTGGGGATTTGTTCTAAACCACTGTAGGTAGCATCAATGGGTTGGTCACGGCGTTGGAAGTATTGAGCAGCTTTGCGTCCGACGATGACGAAGGTGTAGTCAATACCTTCTGCTTTCAGTTCTTTAGCACGGTTTTCAGCACGACGGATGACGTTACTATTGTAACCGCCACACAAACCGCGATCGCCTGAAATTACCAACAATCCTACTGATTTCACTTCCCGTTTTCTCAGAAGTGGGAGGTTGGCTTCTTCAAAGCGCAAACGGGTTTGCAGACCGTAAAGCACTTGCGCTAGTCTGTCAGCAAAGGGGCGAGTTGCTAGCACTTGTTCTTGCGCTCTCCGCACCCGCGCCGCCGCTACTAAGCGCATCGCTTCTGTAATTTTTTTGGTGTTCTTGACCGACTGAATGCGATCGCGTATTGATTTTAGGTTAGGCATATTCTTTTAAGTTCCCAGTCAATAGTCTCTAGTCGAAAATTTATAGTCAATAGCCATTAATTTGTTAACTAATGACTAATGACCAATGACTAATGACCAACTACGCTGTCGCTTTGAAGGTCTTTTTGTAGTCTTCTAAAGCTGCTTTCAACGCACCTTCTTCATCATCAGCCAATACTTTCTTGCTTTGTACTGATTGATAGTAAGGGTTAGCACCAGATTTCAAGTAATCTCTTAGACCCTTGGTGAAGGTGGTAACTTTATCAACTGGGATATCATCTAAGTAACCGTTGATACCAGCGTAGAGAATTGCCACTTGTTCAGCTACAGACAGAGGCTCGTTTTGGGGCTGTTTGAGCAGTTCCCGTAAGCGTTGACCTCTAGCTAATTGGTCTTGGGTAGCTTTATCCAAGTCAGAAGCGAATTGTGCGAAGGCTTGCAGGTCGTCGAACTGAGCTAGTTCGAGCTTAATCTTACCAGCAACTTTCTTCATCGCTTTGGTTTGCGCCGCCGAACCTACACGGGATACAGAGATACCGGGGTTTACAGCCGGGCGGACACCAGCGTTGAACAAGTCAGAAGATAAGAAAATCTGACCGTCAGTAATCGAAATTACGTTGGTAGGAATGTAAGCGGAAACGTCACCAGCTTGGGTTTCAATGATGGGTAGTGCGGTCATGCTACCTTTACCCAATTCGTCGCTGAGTTTAGCAGCGCGTTCCAACAAGCGGGAGTGAATGTAGAATACGTCTCCGGGGTAAGCTTCCCGTCCTGGTGGACGACGGAGCAGCAAGGACATTTGGCGATAAGCTTGCGCCTGCTTGGACAAATCGTCGTAAACTACCAGGGTAGCTTTGCCTTTGTACATGAAGTACTCAGCAATGGTCGCACCGGTGTAGGGTGCGAGGAATTGCAGGGTAGCAGGGTCACTGGCGTTAGCAGCAACAACTACGGTGTAGTCCATCGCGCCTTTTTCTTGCAGGGTTTGGACTACGTTAGCAACGGTAGAAGCTTTTTGACCAACGGCAACGTAAACACAAACTACATCTTCACCTTTTTGGTTAATGATGGTGTCAATTGCGATCGCAGTTTTACCTGTTTGACGGTCGCCAATGATCAATTCCCGTTGACCACGACCGATGGGAATCATGGAGTCAATAGCGGTGATACCTGTTTGCATCGGTTCGTGTACGGAACGACGCGCAATAATACCAGGTGCTGGAGATTCAATCAAACGGCTTTCGCTGGATTTGATGTCGCCTTTACCATCGATAGGACGACCCAGAGCATCGACAACACGACCAATCAAGGCTTCGCCCACACCAATTTGAGCAATTCTACCAGTAGCGGTTACAGAACTACCTTCTTGGATTTCGCGGCCTTCACCCATCAATACCGCACCCACGTTATCTTCTTCCAAGTTTTGGGCGATACCGACAGTACCGTCTTCAAATTCCAACAATTCACCCGCCATAGCCTTTTCTAGACCATAAATCCGGGCAATACCGTCTCCAACTTGCAGAACAGTACCTACGTTAGCAACTTTGACTTCTTGGTCGTATTGCTCAATTTGCTGTTGAATAATGCTACTAATTTCGTCGGGTCTAATTGATATGCTCATGGTGTATCTTTTTTTCTTGCAAGACGGAAGAATTTGATAGTAATCAGTAGAATGGTGAGTGCTGAGTGCTGAGTCCAGAGTTATTAGTTTTCTCCCCTGCTCCTCTGCCCCTCTGCTTCTTCCTAGCCACTAGTTAAGCGTAAAGACAGACGACGGAGTTGACCACGTAAGCTGGAATCAATTACCTGTGAACCGACTTTAATGATCACACCACCAATTAAATCGCTGTCTACTTTAGTCACCAGTTCTACTTGACGAGCTTTAGTGAGAGCGATAACTTTCTGCTCAATTGCTTGTTGCTGTTCTGGTGATAGGGGAACAGCAGAAGTGACTTCCGCTAACACAGTTTGATTCAACTGCCGCAACAGTGCTAAATACTGTTGTAGAATTTCCTCTAAGAAGAAAATGCGTCGTTTGTCTACTAACAGTAACAAAAAGTTGCGTAAGTACGGATTAGCTTCAGCACCTAAAACTTGCGTAATCACCCCTTTTTTAGTTTCTGGCTTAATAAAGGGGTTATCAATGAAATTTTTCAGCTGTTGAGAATTTTGCACGAGGTCGATTAAGGTACGAGCATCATTACCAAACTCTTCTGTGAGATTTTTGGATTTTGCTAGTGACATCAAAGCCTGTGCATAAGGCTGGGCTATTTCAGCTGTTTCTACAGTACTTTTCATTACCGTCCTCCCACCTGAGCGATGCTACGGTCAATGATGGCTTGCTGTACATCGTCAGCAATTCCAGACCGTAGTTGTGACTCGACTTTTTGTAATGCTAGGGCGGCTACTCGCTGCCGCAGTTCGGTCAACGCCCGCTCTCTTTCGGTGTTTAAGTCAGCTGCTGCTGTTTGTTTCAAGCGTTCTACGTCTTGCGCTGCCTTGGCCAATAGGGCTTCTTTAGTTGCCTGGGCATTTTCTGCGGCAGATGCGCGGATGCGCTGCGCCTCAGCCTGAGCCTGGGTCAACTGTTCTTGCGCTTGGGAAAGAGCAGCTTGTGCGTCTTTTAAGCGTTTTTCAGCATCCTGAATTGCTGTGGCAATGTTGGACTTGCGTTCGCTCAGGATATTGCTTAAAACTTTACGTCCAAAGTAGAATAGTATGCCTATCAGAATCGCCAGGTTAATGACATTGGTTTCTAAGATGTCTAGGTTTAGACCGAAACCACCTTCTGCTGCGCTTTCTGCCAACTCAGAGTGAACAGCGTGCGCTTCTGCGGCAAGTAATAAGAAATTGCCCATGATACCCATTTACAAGTGCGCTGCTCGCTTGCTAGTACATTGTATTTTCCCGAAGGAAATTTTAACCTCTTCACTTCATGATGAGAAATCAAGCGTCTTCATTTCCCGCAGGGCGAGGTGTCTTTTTTACACCTGATTAAGCGCGCTGGGAATATAACCCAGTTGCGCTTATTTTTTGACAGATTGGGAGCATATAAGCTAATTAAGCTGCTGTCCCTAATAATTTTCCGAGAATTTGCTGGCTGAGGCTATCCACTTGCTGCTCTAAGGAACGCATAGCTTCTTGCTTTTGTTGCTCGATTTCAATGGCAGCTTTTTCTCTTTGAGCTTGAGCTTCCTGTTGTGCTTCGGCAATCTTTTGGGCAGTAATGGTTTTAGCGTCAGTCTGAGCTGCTTCTGCAACTGCTAATGCTTGCTTGCGTGCATCTGCTAGTTGCTGCTCATATTCTTGAGCTAAACGTTCAGCTTTAGCCAAGCGTTCTTTTGCATCCAGGGTATTGGTGCGGATGTAGTTATCGCGATCGTCCAGTACCTTGGTAATTGGCTTATAGAATATAGCATTCAACAATGCTGCCAACACCAAGAACTGCAATGCCATCAATGGCAAGGTAGCATCGAAATCAAACATTTCTCTCCTCTTGAGGTTGGAGTAGCAGTTTTCATGGCTAACAATTACATCCAACCTTTGATATTTTAGAGACCCATAGCCAATAAGGGTCAACTGACATCAAAGCTTAATACCCACAATCTCACGTTTGTAGAGCCGTGAAATTTCACGCCTCTACATTGGTCAAACTTTCAGGGATTAGGAAAAGGGGTTAGCGAATAGCAATACGAGGGCAATAACCAGACCGTAAATAGTCAGGGATTCCATGAACGCCAAGGTTAATAGCAGAGTACCGCGAATTTTTCCTTCTGCTTCGGGTTGACGAGCAATACCTTCTACTGCTTGACCAGCAGCGTTACCTTGACCGATACCAGGGCCGATTGCAGCCAAACCAATTGCTAGAGCAGCAGCCAGAACTGAAGCAGCAGAAACTAATGGATCCATGTTGATTTTCCTTGCTTTAAGTACAGAAATAACAAAAGTTAACTAGTTAAGACGTGTTTTTTTCACGCTGCACCGAGTTCTTACAAATCGCGCCAGGCGAAATTTTGAGCGAAAATGCTCTTTTTGAACTGTGCTAACAACTGAGGGCGTTAATGCTCCTCATGCTCTCCTTCGCCGTGTCCTTCCATTGCCTCATGAATGTATGCCCCTGCTAGGGTAGCAAATACTAGTGCTTGGATTGCACTGGTAAATAAACCCAAGGCCATTACAGGCAGAGGTACAAATAAAGGAACTAGCAGCACTAATACCGCTACAACCAATTCATCCGCCAAAATGTTTCCGAAAAGACGGAAGCTTAGGGAGAGGGGCTTAGTGAAATCTTCCAGAATGGCGATCGGCAACAATACGGGTGTTGGCTCTATGTACTTCTTGAAGTAGCCCAAACCCCGCTTGCTAAAACCCGCATAAAAATACGCTAGGGAAGTCAGCAGTGCCAATGCTACTGTCGTATTGATGTCATTGGTAGGAGCTGCTAATTCACCTGATGGCAGCTTAATTAGCTTCCAAGGAATCAGTGCGCCTGACCAGTTCGATACGAAGATAAACAAGAACAATGTACCAATAAATGGTACCCAAGGGCGGTATTCTTTCTCACCCAGTTGGTTTTTAGCCAAGTCCCGAATAAATTCTAGGGCATATTCCATTAAATTTTGGATACCACTAGGAATTTTTTGGGGGTTGCGACTGGCGGCTAGTGAAGCTATTACTAGCAAGCTAATTACAAACCATGAGGTGAGGAACACTTGCCCATGAATTTTGAGATTGCCCAATTGCCAGTAGAAATGATGACCCACTTCTAATTCGGCTAGGGGAAAAGAATTAAAGGCGTTTAAGACACTAAGCATTTGCATTCTTCAAGCATTTTCCCCAAGGAGCGAGGATGGGTGTATTGTCTTTAGTGAGCCTGATTGCTTTAGGAATCAGGATTGAACGCAGTTTGCACCATGTAGACGAGGAGTGTGCCTTTGTAAGTGAGAAATCCCAGAAAAATGGGCATAATATGTAGATCGCGCCATTGAGTTGCTAGTATAATCAACCCAATGAACAGAGCAAAACGATTTTTGCTCAGACGCTTCTTCTCACCACCAAGTGCCTCAACGTCTTTAGCTAGCATCTTTAAGTAAACCACACCTGTACACGACCCTATTAAATAATTCAGAGCAGTGTTGAGGGAATAAAAAATCCATACACAGATGAATATTATCCCTGTCAAGACAAGTGTGATTACCAACAACTTCTGGTAGAGTTGATGAAACTCGTGCATAGAAGTGTTGACTGGTTCTGTGTCCTCAAAACCAGATTCAGCATCTTGTGGTGTTGTCGGATTCGGTGCAATTGATTCTTCTGACAAGCTCACGGGACTTGAAACCAGTACAGCTAACTTATGATGACTGCACATTCAGTCAGCTGAATCATATCACGATCCGGTAACAATACTTTAGAAAAAAACAATTAACTTCTTTTTTGGGTGGGATGGAGAAGGGTTACAGGCAAAGGAAAAGATGATTTTTCATGTTGTTTGGGATGTAGCGGTGAATGAATTTGTGTAGAATTTCCAGCTATTGCTGTGGTGATATTTAGTCAGATTTGAGTAGTCAGTCAGTTTGATAGAGTTTCTTGTAGAGAAGCGATGTGCTGCTAACTCGATTCAATGACTGCTGATACTCAGAAATTTCTGACTTTGAGGGCGACTGCTGGGTACACTTCTACTTTACATGAGATTTAGGCTAAAGGTGTGGTGGGCGATCGCTTCTCAAAAGGCGGAAATCGTCAAGTGTCAAAAAAATGAGTATCAAAACTTGGTACTGCGATCAGCCCATTCACAGTAAAAGCCACTGGCTATACTTGCATCAACATCAAAAGTATCAATTAGCTGGCAATAAATTACCAACTACATACGAAACTAGATATCACATTGATGAGTTTGGCAGTACTTAGCACTATTTATCTCTGTCTGTAAAAGATTCAAAGGGATAATCTTCAAACTGGAATTGGACGTAGGTGCATCAGCCGTACCCGCTAAATCAAAAGTTATATAAGCAAACCTTCGTCCACGGTAAAACTGATGATCAGCAATTGTGATGACTTGACGGGCATTTTTGAAATCATTGGCAATTTGAGAACCGTAGATGTCATGCAGCAGTTTCACGGCTGGAGAATTTTTTCTCGTGAATTTAATCTTTGATTCACCATCGACGGATATACCCTCGCTGCTGACTATCTGTTGATCAACGGTGACGTGTAAGGTCAAGTTTTTTTTCGTACCGTAATAGGTGAGAGTTTCATGACCATATTCCAACTTTGCTGGTAGTAACGGGCTAGTTTTCACCCATTGCAAGACAGTTTGAATATTTTGCCCTGGTAAGGCCTTTGCAGGGGTAAGAGCAAAATTTACACCTATCACGGAAAGAATAACTATATTTAAAAAGTTAGATTTATTACTTTTGATCATGGCAATTTTGAGGACACAAATCCTGAAATACCAGCTTATCCAATTGAAAAAAGTTATTCTTCCGTAATTCTCAGGTTTTATCAAATAAAAATACTAGTATGAAATTTTTACATTGAAATTTGTTGATGGAGTACCAAAAAATAAAAACATTCACCTCCAGCGCAACAACACTAAATGTTCTGATGATTTTGTGAAGAAAAGTGACGAAAATGAGATTTTATCTCAACCTAGAAAGAGTACGCACTTCTTGAAATACGGGGATTGAGACTAAAAAATGTATATACTTCTTAATAATTCAACAGTGCAAACGCAAAACGTTCTAATCTAAAAGCTGACTGGGTTAATTTTACTGGCAGTTTTGAAGGCGTTATTTATAAAGCATAAGTACACCGATGTGTCAAGCCTCAAAGCAACCCAGACTTAACACATAAATGATTATGATGGGAGTTTTACAAATCCAATGAGTGTTAAGGCAAGTGGTGGAAGCTCTGTTGCGCGCCCGCAACTATATCAAACCTTAGCTGTAGCAACCATTTCCCAAGCAGAGCAGCAAGACCGCTTTTTGGGAACGGGTGAACTAAAAGAACTAGCAAGCTATTTTGCATCTGGTGCAAAGCGTTTAGAAATTGCCCAGACTCTCACAGAAAATTCTGAAATCATCGTCTCTCGTGCTGCTAACCGGATTTTTGTTGGTGGTTCGCCAATGGCTTTCTTAGAAAAGCCAGCACCAGAACCAGAACTAGCAATGGCTACGGTTGGCGCAGGTGGAGATGTTAGAGAAGGCATGAAACTAGGGACTGTCACTTACGTGGAAACGCGTGGTGGCTTCTTAGAAAATTTGCGCTCCATCTTCAATACATCTCCTAGTGGCCCAACCCCACCAGGATTTAGACCAATTAACGTGTCTCGTTATGGCCCTAGCAACATGGCCAAGAGCTTGCGGGATTTATCCTGGTTCTTGCGCTATGCTACTTATGCAATCGTGGCAGGCGACCCCAATATCATTGCTGTGAATACCCGTGGTTTGCGGGAAATCATTGAAAATGCTTGCTCTGGGGAAGCAACTTTAGTCGCTTTGCAGGAAATCAAAGCTGCATCGCTGTCTTACTTCCGTAGAGACGCTGAAGCTACAGAGATTGTGACTCAGTATATGGATGTGTTGCTGACTGAATTTAAAGCAGCAACACCTTCTGCTAAAGTGCGTCAACGCCCCTCCAGCGACCAACAAGGGTTACAACTACCCCAAATTTATTTCAACGCCGCCGAAAGAAGACCCAAGTTTGTCATGAAACCTGGGTTATCAGCTAGTGAGAAAAATGAGGTAGTCAAAGCAGCCTATAGACAAATCTTTGAGCGCGATATTACCCGTGCTTACAGCTTGTCTGTCTCTGACTTAGAATCCAAAGTGAAAAACGGCGACATCTCCATGAAGGAATTTGTGCGTCGTTTGACCAAATCTCCCCTTTACCAAAAACAGTTTTACCAACCTTTTATCAACAGCCGTGTTATCGAACTAGCCTTCCGTCACATTTTGGGACGGGGGCCAAGTAGCCGTGAAGAAGTACAAACCTACTTCTCAATCATTTCTAACGGTGGTCTACCAGCTTTAGTAGATGCTTTAGTAGACTCTCAAGAATACAGCGACTACTTTGGGGAAGAGACAGTACCTTACCTGCGCGGTTTGGGACAAGAAGCCCAAGAATGTCGGAACTGGGGGCCACAGCAAGACCTGTTTAACTACAGCGCACCTTTCCGCAAAGTACCTCAATTTATTACGACATTCGCAGCTTACGAACAGCCACTACCAGATCAACACCCCTACGGTTCTGGTAACGACCCATTGGAAATTCAGTTTGGGGCGATTTTCCCGAAAGAAACTCGCAATCCCAATACCAGTCCTGCACCTTTCGGGAAAGATACCAGACGCATTTTGATTCACCAAGGGCCTGGAATTAATAACCAACTGAGTAACCCTGGTGCTAGAGGTGTAGCTCCTGGTTCTCTAGGTGCTAAGGTGTTCAAACTGGATCAACTACCTGGCACAATTGGGAAAAAAGCTGCTAAGGGAGCAAGCATTAAGTTCTCTGAAAGCTCTACTCAAGCAGTAATTAGAGCAGCTTACTTACAAGTATTTGGCCGAGACGTTTACGAAGGTCAACGGCTGAAAGTGCAAGAAATTAAGCTGGAAAACGGCGAAATTTCTATGCGGGAGTTTATCCGCGCCTTGGCAAAGTCGGATGTATTCCGCAAGATGTACTGGACATCGCTGTATGTTTGTAAAGCGATCGAGTACATTCACAGACGCTTATTGGGTCGTCCTACCTACGGTCGTCAAGAAATTAACAAATACTTTGATATCGCCTCGAAAAAAGGCTTCTACGCTGTGGTTGATGCCATTATTGATAGCGTAGAGTACAGCGAAGCCTTTGGGGAAGATACTGTTCCTTACGAACGCTATCTGACTCCTGCGGGTGTAGCACTGCGACAATTGCGTGTCGGTAGTATCCGTGAAGATGTCGGTGCAAAAGTTGCTAAACAAGTAACCCCAAGCTTTGTAGAACTAGGTACAGTAACTGACAAACGTGCTGAACCTGATGTAGATTTCCGCATCAAGCAAGGTGTCACCAAGCAACGGGAACAAACTAAGGTCTTCAAGCTAGTAGCAAATACTGTCGATAAGGTAGCAGTTCAAATTGTAATTAGTGCAGCTTACCGTCAGATTTTCGAGCGTGATATTGCACCGTACATCGTGAAAAACGAATTTACGGTTTTAGAAAGCAAATTGGGTAACGGCGAAATCACCGTCAAAGAGTTTATTGAAGGTTTGGGTTACTCTAACCTGTATCTGAAAGAATTCTACACACCCTACCCCAATACCAAGGTAATTGAGTTGGGAACTAAGCACTTCCTGGGGCGTGCGCCTCTTGATCAGGCAGAAATCCGCAAGTATAACCAAATTTTGGCTACTCAAGGGATTCGCGCCTTTATTGCGGCGTTGATGAACAGCCAGGAGTATGGCGAGGTATTTGGTGAAGATACTGTACCTTATCGTCGCTTCCCCACCCTCCCAGCTGCGAACTTCCCCAATACTCAAAGACTGTACAATCAGCTCACCAAGCAAAACGATGACTTGGTTGTACCCAGCTTTAAGACAGTTAAACCACGCATTGAATCTGATAAAACGCCAATTTTAGCAAAAGCGATCGCAGATTTAGCGGCTGAAGCTAGACACCTCGATCAAATGAAAGAATTGGGTCGTTCGAGCAATGTTGGAGGTGAACAGGCTGTAGACGTAAGTCGCCAACCCATTCGCATTCACCGCCTCAGCGCAGGTACAAACCAAGAACAAAGACAGGAAGTAATCAACGCTATTTACTGTCAGGTTATGGATGTATGTAACGGACAAGTTCCAGAAAATTTACGTCTGGTTGAACTGGAAGGTAAACTCAGCAACGGTGAAATTTCTGTACGCGATTTTGTCCGCGAACTAGCTAGTTCTGATAGCTATTGCCAACGCTTCTATACCCCTTATCCCTCAGCTAAAGTAGTTGAACTCCTGTTCCGCCACCTGTTGGGACGTTTACCCGCTAACTACGAAGAAATCAGCCAATACAACAAAATTTTGGCTGACAGCGGCTTACGGGTTGCTGTGGAAGCAATTGTCAATAGTGCGGAATATAGCAGCTACTTTGGCGAAGATGTAGTTCCCTACTCTCGCTAACAAAGTCAAGCGATCGCTCATTCTAAGGGATTGGGGACTGGGAACTAGGGACTGGGAAGATTTTTCTCAATACCCAATACCCAGTAACCAATCTCGTACTTTCTCCTGCATAGTAATTCTGAAAAAGAATGTTACAAACTGTTAAGAGTAGCAATAAATGCTCAACAGAATGCCGGAGAATATTTTGCGTAAGGTAAGTGAGTTTAACAGCTTGTGTAGTTGTGTTAACTCCACCAACCTCGTAATCTGGTGACAGCAGCAGTTACTCATTTAACTGCTAAGTCTGTAGGAAGAGACCACAAATCTCAACCAAGCCAATTTCAAAGTCGCACCAGTTTAATCAAATTCTGGTTTTATTTCGTATTGGAGGAATCCATTAATGAGTATCGTCACGAAGTCCATCGTGAATGCTGATGCAGAAGCCCGCTACCTCAGCCCCGGCGAATTAGATAGAATCAAGAGCTTTGTTTCTGGTGGCGCACAACGCCTCCGCATCGCTCAAGTTTTGACCGATAACCGCGAGCGTATCGTTAAGCAAGCTGGCGACCAACTGTTCCAAAAGCGTCCTGATGTTGTTTCCCCTGGTGGTAACGCTTACGGTCAAGAAATGACAGCTACCTGTCTGCGTGACTTAGACTACTACCTCCGCCTCATCACCTACGGAATTGTTGCTGGTGACGTTACCCCCATCGAAGAAATCGGTATCGTAGGTGTACGTGAAATGTACAAGTCCCTAGGTACTCCCATCGATGCAGTTGCTGGTGGTGTTGCTGCTATGAAGAGCGTTGCTGCTGGCTTGTTGTCTGCTGAAGACTCTGCTGAAGCTGGTGCATACTTCGACTACGTTGTTGGTGCAATGCAGTAGTTGGAAACTGTTTCCAAAGCACGAAACTGAAATCTATTGCAATAAGGTTGGAAATAAGGAAATAACAACATGCAAGACGCAATTACCTCTGTAATTAACTCCTCAGACGTTCAAGGTAAGTACCTTGACTCCGCAGCTTTAGAAAAACTCAAAGGTTACTTCGCTACTGGCGAACTGCGCGTTCGTGCTGCTACCACCATCAGTGCTAACGCAGCTGCGATCGTTAAAGAAGCTGTAGCTAAATCTTTGTTGTACTCTGATATCACCCGTCCCGGTGGTAACATGTACACCACCCGTCGCTACGCTGCTTGTATCCGTGACTTGGATTACTACCTCCGTTACGCTACCTACGCTATGCTAGCTGGCGATCCTTCCATCCTAGACGAGCGCGTACTCAACGGTTTGAAAGAAACCTACAACTCCTTGGGCGTACCCATCGGTTCTACTGTTCAAGCTATCCAAGCAATGAAAGAAGTAACCGCTAGCTTAGTCGGCCCCGATGCTGGTAAAGAAATGGGTGTTTACTTCGACTACATCTCCTCTGGCTTAAGCTAAGAGTTAGATTACACTTAAGTAATTAGGTGTAAGTTTATTCAGGTCTGGAAATCAACCGTGAGTGCTAGAAAGTTTAGTCGCTTATTTTACTAAAATTTAGTGATGAGTGTTAGCCGTCTAGTATTGATGTTTGATTTCCAGCCTTGGCAAAATTAATTAAACATCTGGGTAAAAACATTCCCGTTTTTTGAAATAAAAAAGTTTTCACACTGAACCATAGGAGATTCAACAAATGGCGCGGTTATTTAAAATTACAGCTTGCGTTCCTAGCCAAACCAGAATTCGTACCCAGCGCGAACTGCAAAACACCTACTTTACTAAACTTGTTCCTTACGACAACTGGTTCCGTGAACAGCAACGGATTCAAAAAATGGGTGGTAAAATCGTTAAAGTGGAACTAGCAACTGGTAAACAAGGCGCGAATGCTGGTTTGCTCTAATTTTTATAGTTGGAAAATTATTATAAAAAGTTGTCAAAGAGGTCAAATTTGGCCTCTTTATTTTTTCTGACTGGTAAATTTTTGACAGTTATATATTTCCAAAAATATTTGCAACACATCAATAATTCTTAAGGGCGCAAACCCTCGCACCCCTAACCCATGAATCTGTCACATTCTGTTGTGGAAATTGCAATTAAATGTCGAACATATTTACTAAGCGATATCCTCTAGTATAAAGAGGAACTGGAGAACTAATACTACGTTTTTCTCTAGCCTGCTCAACAGTTTCATCGAAGACGATGAGAGTTTCTTTGCCAACCTTGAGCCAGTTTTCATAAGGCACACTCATATCTTCTTCAACACCACCGATATTAGGCGCAACCATTGCCCTGTAAGCTTCATTAAATTTTCTGCGGAAGCGAAAATCAACAGAAATTCTCAAACCTTCAGCTTTTCTTCTAACTGTCTGATGCAATCCACGCGCATCATTAAAATACATAGTACCGTGCTGTAACTTTGCTTGTGTGTAAGAGACAACCATTGGGATATCTCGGCCTTCATCAAAGTCTGACATCACCCGCATAGCCTGTAGTTCCATTTCACGGGGCATTTCACCTGCTTCAATAGTGATATGTTCAATATCACCAAAAAGTGGTAAAACAACCACAGTGGCATCGGCTGGGACACCTGCCCACACATCACTATGGCATTTAGAGCTAGTAAAAGGTAGACGCAGTTTTTCCGCATCAGTTTGTCCATAAACCATGCGGAGATTGACAGGTAAATCTACTGCATCGATTAGGTCATTAGCTCCCAGGTTGTAAAAAGCCTCAGCTACACTCTTTTGGAATAAGTTAAATGCCAGAATATGTTCTCTCTTTGGCATTAATAACCCAGTACCCATATAATTGGGCAAATTATTTCTAGACTCTAATAGCCGTTGCAATATTTCAGCTTCAGAAAGAATGATGGGACTATTTAAACAAGCTGAAATATAAGCTGCGGCGGCAAATCTGATTTGTTGGAATAATTCGGGCTGCAATGTATGTTCAAATAGCAGTCGATAATCTCGCTTTGTCGCCATTTTATCAGCCAACTCATCAAAGAAGCGATCGCCTAACTCAGAAAATGCGATCGCCTGTTCATATGCTGACTCAGATTTTAGTGGTGATTCAGTTAATAGTCCTTGCATCATTCTCTTTGCCAAACTAGTTATTCATGAACCCTGCTATTACAAACTATCAAATATATTTGTTTTAATACTTCGTCAAATATACTGTTTTTACACAGCAATAATCTTGATAAAAAAATAGAATATTGTACCTAAATTTTAAATCTATATAAAGGTTTAACGCAGAATTTTTGTTTTAGTAAATACAATCTATTTTTCCAATTAAATACTTAATCAAACGATAAAATTTCATAAAGACAAGTTCAAAATATATAGGGATTTTAAAGAGAATAATAAGCTACAAGATAAGCTTGGCTGGTTTGGTATAAAAATTGGTTAAATACTCTCATCTTGATGTGAATCAAAAATCAGTAATATCAACATTAAAAATAGAATCGGAGCGTGATAAAACATAAATACATTTAATTAGCAATTTATTTATATAAATCACTCAAACGTATAAAATATAATCAACTATGACAATAATAAATAATAAAACTTCTACCATAGATTTGTATAACAACACAGCTACGAATTGGGTTAGAGAACAACCTATTTCCCTTTCCGACTTTACAGCCCGCCCTTTTGTTCTAGAACTGTGTGAACCAATCATTCAAATGCGGGTATTAGATCTTGGTTGTGGAGAAGGTTATTGCAGTAGGGAGTTACGCCGACGCAAAGCTGCACAAGTCTATGGAATAGACATATCTCAAGGGATGATTGAAGCAGCAGGTTTGCAAGAAGCAGAAAATCCTCTGGGTATTACATACGAAGTAGGTTGTGCTACCAACCTCCATCAATTTGGTGACGGTGAATTAGACTTAGTTGTTGCTGTTTTCTTATTTAATTATTTGACAATTGCTCAGACTCAAGAATGTATGGCAGAAGTTGCTCGCGTTCTCAGTCCTGGTGGCCGATTTATATTTAGCGTTCCTCATCCATCCTTTCCCTATATGCGAGAAGCAGCATATCCGTTCTATTTTCAAGTTGATGGTTTAGGATACTTCAGTAAACGAGATCAGCAGTTTCCTGGACGTATTTGGAAACGAGATGGTTCTTGGTTAAATGTGCAATTAATTCATAAAACTTTTGAAGACTACTTTAATTGTCTGAATATAGCAGGCTTTACTAAAATGCCAGTTTTAAAAGAACTACGGGTTACTCCAGAGCATATTGCATTAGATGAGTCTTTCTTTACGCCTCTACAGGATCTACCTCTTCATCTGGCTATACAAGTATCAAAATAAAAAACTATGTCATCCTTAGTAAAACATTCCTACAGTGAACTGACGGCTAATCATTCTCTATGGAATCATGAATTTCTCACTCGCTGTCGTACTGGTAACTTAAGTCTCCAAGACGTACAGATATTAGCTGTTCAGATGTATAAATTCTCCAAGGAATTTAATCGGATTCTGGCTAGTATTTTGTCTTGTTGTCAAGATGAAGTTGCCCAGTTAGTTATCTTAGAAAACTTATTTGATGAAATGGGACAAGGCAATATTCATCAGTCCCACCCAGAATTATTTCGTCAATTTACCCGCGCACTTGGCATTGACGATAATAATCTAGCTGCACTACCAACCGCACCAGAAACTCTTGCTTTAATAGACACTTACTTGAGAATTCCACATCAATATGGCTATTTAGCTGCATTGGGTGCAGTCTGTTACGCATCCGAAGGGATTGTGAGTTCTCTATATACGCAACTATATACGGGAATTGTAGGAGCTGCTCCTTTACCAAAAGAATCACTCATCTTTTTTGAACTCCATATCGATGTAGATGACAGTCATGCAGCAAAACTAGCCGCAGTTATTGAACCCCGTCTCATCATGAATGATGAAGATATCAAAATTAAACTGGCTATTGTAGAAGCAATGGATGCTCGTGTTCAATTCTTTAATGGAATCCAACGTCAAATCTCTGAATATTCTCAGTATAGTTTTTTTCCTGATTCCTTATTTCTGCTTAACGCATAATTGTTAATGAGCATAAAGAGTAGAAATACGGATGCAGGTCTACCAACTTGTAGCAATAGAATTCAGTTATTCCCGATGAATTTTGTTCACCATCAAGAATGAAAAAGATTCACTAAGGTTAGTAGTAAAGAGTAAACATTCAGCTAAATGGGGATTTGAATCAGGAAAGCTAGGTGTTATCAATAACTTCTTTAGGGAATAACAACGTTAAGTATTAGTTGTTTGCATATTTTAGAGGGAGCTACTATGTATGGATTGGTAAACAAAGCAATTCAAGATATGGTGTGCAGTCACTTTGGTGAAGATACATGGAAAAAAATTAAACAGAAAGCTGAAGTAGATGTAGATGTTTTTATTAGTATGGAAGGCTACCCCGATGACCTGACCCACAGGTTGGTGAAAGCTGCTAGTGTGGTACTCAATTTGTCTCCATCACAGATTATGCAAGCTTTTGGGGAATTCTGGGTGAAATATACATCAGAAGAAGGCTACGGCGAAATGATGGATATGAGTGGAGACACATTACCTGAGTTTTTAGAAAATCTGGACAATCTTCATGCTCGTGTAGGAGTCAGTTTTCCCAAATTGCAACCTCCTTCATTTGAATGCAGTGAGATGGAAGAAGATGCTCTCAAGCTACACTATCGCTCCGACAGAGAAGGATTAGCCCCGATGGTTCTTGGCCTAATTGAAGGATTAGGAAAGAGGTTTGATACAGAAGTAAATGTTACCCAAACCCAAAGTCGGGATGATGGTGCTGAACATGATGAATTTTTAGTGAAGTATAAACCACATTGAGCAATACATGAATGGTAACTCCTCACTTCAGCCTCCCGCCAGAACTTTTTACTCAAACCTTTCCGTTCCACTTTGTCTTTAACCAAGAACGAGAAATTTTACAGGCTGGTGATATTCTAGAACGTATCAGTCCACAGCCATTAGTTGGTAGTCTTATTGAGCAAAACTTTCGGATCAATCGTCCCAACATTCAAGTTGATTTTGATAATATACACAAAAAAACCCGTTCTCTTTTCATTTTGGAGTTTATCCATAATGGAATGTTAATGAAGGGTCAAATGATGTATGAACCAGAGAGGGAAATTATATTTTTCTTGGGTTCACCTTGGATTACTGATACAGCTAGTCTTGCTCATTTTGGGATTAAACTCAAAGATTTCGCAATTCACGATCCTATTACTGATTTCCTATTTTTATTACAAGCTAAAGATACTGCTTTAGCTGACACTAAAAAGTTAACATCAGAACTCACTCAACAACGCGCACAATTACGGAGTGCGCTACAAATTAAAGATAATTTAACTCAAATTGCTCAAAGACAATCCCAGGAATTAAAAAAATCTCTACAAGATTTACAGCACACTCAATCCCAATTAATTCAAGCAGCAAAAATGTCTAGCTTGGGTCAGCTAGTGGCGGGTATAGCCCACGAAATTAATAATCCAGTTAACTTTATTTATGGCAACCTAAAATATATTAAGGAATATTCTCATGACTTAATGGATCTGGTAAATCTTTATCAGAAATGTCATAGTAATCCTGATAGAGAAATTCAAGAATATATTCGATTAATTGATTTAGATTTTCTACTTGATGATTTTCCGAAAATTTTGAATTCCTTACAGATAGGAACTGAGCGCATCACAGAAATTGTATTATCTCTGAGAAATTTCTCTCGTCTTGATGAAGCAGAAATTAAAAAGGTTGATATTCACCAAGGGATTGATAGCACATTATTAATTTTGCAAAGTAGACTCAAAGAAAAAATTGATCATCCCAAGATAGAAATTGTTAAAAATTATGGCAACTTACCATTGGTAGAATGTTATCCTGGGCAACTCAATCAAGTATTCATGAATATTTTAAGTAATGCTATTGATGCTTTAGATATGTGCAGCAGTGAATTCTTAATTACATCAAGAAGTAATACTTGTAATCAAATTAAAATTACCACAGAAGTTTTACCAACAAATTTTGTGGCTATCAGAATTGCTGATAATGGTTTAGGGATGACAGAGGCAGTTAAGGAAAAACTTTTTGATCCTTTCTTCACAACGAAGCCTGTAGGTAAAGGTACGGGTTTAGGGTTATCAATCAGCTATCAGATTATTGTGGAAAAGCATCGAGGAAAACTCAGATGTTTATCAGAAGTCGGCAAGGGAACAGAATTCTGCATTGAAATCCCTTTATCGATGAATAATTATTTAGTTAATGCCGATAAGTCATTGAGTTTTGTAGGATAAGTAATTTACATCAAAAGTTTTAATTAGGGAAGTTAAAAATCAATTTGTCAAAAGTGGCAGGAAACAATTATCCTACACTCATATTTGAGACTATTGTTGAAAAAATCACTTGTTCCTAATATGAATAGACTTTTGATGATAACAGAAAGATTTACACCAGATTTAGGTGGTTTGGCTAGTAGTGCTACGCGGCTAGTTACTATATTATGCCAACTGGGGATAGAGGTTGATGTTGTAGCTTGGAGCCGCTATTTACAACCTGGTGAAGTTTTGCCACCGCAATCCCTAGAAATTAAACCCCAGGTCTATCGCATAGGACTATATCGGCATTGGGATATGACTATGCCTCACACTTTAAATTTTCTAGAATGGCTGCATCAGAATCGTAATTACGATGCAATATGGGGTCATTATCTTTTTCCTAGCGGGTTTCTTGCCACATGGTTTGCCAAATTTCAAGAAATTGTCAGCACCGTTAGCGTTCGCGGTAATGATGTTGATAAAGAAATGTTTCCACCCGGAGATTTTGCCCGGTTGCAGTGGACGTTACAAAATGCTGATGTAATCACTGCTGTTAGTGCTGATATGGCGCGGAAGATTCGGCTACTGAGTCAGCGCGATGATGTTTTGGTGTTAAAGAATACAGTGGATACAAAAACATTCTCACCTATCAATGAAGCTTCTCAGTATCTCCGTACCAGCGAGGAGGAGTTGAAAAGAATCAACGACAATCTGCGGAATACGTTAGGAATTTCTGCGGAGGAAGTGGTATTGGGATTTTGTGGCGAACTACGGGAGAAGAAAGGACAGCAGTTTTTATTGAATGCTTTCACAACAGTTCGTCAGCAACGTCCTGCTTGTCTATTAATCATCGGCGAAGTTAGGGCAACTCAGGAATCGGCTATGCAATTGTATGCACATCATCACCCGGAAAATGCCCGAAGAGTGATTATTACTGGACATTTACCTAACCCTGAAACAGTGGCTACTTATCTGGGATTGTGTGATGTTTATCTTCAGCCTTCACTGTGGGAAGGAATGCCTAATGCACTTTTAGAAGCAATGGCTTGCGGTTGCTGCTGTATTGCTAGTGATGCAGGTGGTATTCCAGAGATAGTTTCACATGGTGAAAACGGGTTTTTGCTTCCTCGTTCTCAGTTACACCGATTAGGTGAAGCTGTTTTGGAATGTTTAGCAATGCCATTGGCAAAAAAACAGAGAATTCAGCAAGCAGCACGCGATCGCATCTTATCTGCCCATTCTATCACCCAAGAAAAACAGCAACTTCAAACGGTCATGGATCGCTTAATGCCTAATTCTTGATAGGCATTGATTAAAGTTTCACCAGCTTGTTGCCAAGTATAGTTGGAGGTGATGCGCTGACGGGCATTAGTTGCAAGTTGGGTGGTTAATTCCTGCTCATGATGCAGTCTTAACGCTGCGTCTTTAATAGCCTTGGCTGAACCTGGCTTGATTAATAAAAAATCAACTCCATCTTCCCCTAGTTCCCGCACTACTGGTAAATCACTAGCAATTACGGGTACTCCCGTTGCCATACCTTCTAATATTTTCAGAGGACAGCAACCTTGAACTAAATTGCGATCGCTGGGTGTGAGGGGAGATAAAATCACATCTGAAGCATGAATTTTTGTCACCAAATCTTTTTGTGACATCGGTTCTAAAATAGTTAATTTTTCTGCTACACCGAATTTTGATGCTAGTTGTTTGATAGCTTGGGTTTGAGATTCTCTCGCCTGTGCAATGATATTTAAATTTGCAGAAATATCTCGATTTATCAGTCCCAAGGCCTCAATAGCTAGATTTACACCTTGCCAAGCCGACAGTGTGCCAAAATATAGCATTTTCATGGGGATATCACTACTATGCTGAGGTAGACGATAGGTAAATACGTTTAAATCTACACCATTCGGAATTACTCTGATTTTAGATGCTGAGATATTTCTTTGTTGTTGTAAATATTTAGCAGTGATGGTACTAGGGGTGACAATTAAATCTGCTGCTGACAAGCAAATTTGTTCTTGAGAATATAATTTATGTAAAAGTTCGCGATCATCAACAATCGCAGGATAACGATATTTTAATTCTATGGAAGGCAAGCCATTCACTTCAAAGATTAACTTGTCACAGTATTGATTTTTGTTAATTGCAATCACAAAGCCTTCATAAATTGAGCGAATATGAATAGCATCAAATCGTTTGCCTTGCAGCCAGACTTTCAATAACCTACGAAAGTAAATCACTCGCTGAATTAAATTATCACCCAAAGCAGGTAGTGTTGTTTGTTTGACTTGTGGATAAATTTGTGTAGATTCTGTCAATTCCGTGGTTGGCGAAACTGTTACTAACTGGATATCACCGAAATTTACGCCTAAAGCAAGAGTAAAAGCTTGAATATGAATTGCTGCTCCCTTGGGTGCAGGAACAGTATCAAAACTAATATAAACGATTCTCGACTTGTTCATAGATATTTATATATTGCGTTGACACGTAATTTTCTATTTTGATATACTTGCGGCGGAAGTTGTATATTTTGGTTGGAATATCTTCTAACTTAAATATTGATATTTTAATTAGTTTAAATTTATAAAAATTTAAAAATAATCAAGAATGGAATTGCAATAAAATGGCAATTAAAATAGACAAAATTCGTAAGCAGCGCACCTATATAATCAAGTCTTCAGTCAAATATATTTTAGATGAGCTACAAGATATCGCGGAGCTTGATAGTTTAGCTGAAAAGAAACAGAAAGAATATGGCAAAAAGTCACTATTTTGCTTTTTGGGGATATTAAGCTTATTTATTTTAATATTCTTTATCTCCATATTTAGTAGTAATGCGGAATTATTAGGAGTAGTTACATTACTATCAATTCTGATATCTTTTGTCTTATTAATTGCTGGAATTTATACATTATTCATGCGATTTAAATTCCAAAGATTAAATTTGAACAACTATCGCTATCAATTAACCCAAAAAGTCATACAAATGCTTGATAGGGATATCAAGGAAGATGCTGTCTTGGATTTAAGTTTATCTTTTCAACCTCTTGAAAGAGCAGAAAATAAGACAGCAACCATAGACCATCCTTATAAATCGGGATGGAAAATCGATAACTATGCACAAGAATGGTTAGTAATTAAAGGACAGTTCTTAGATACAACACATTTTGAACTGAGCTTAAATTCAATTCTTAAAAAGCAATATGGTTGGAAACGTGGTAGTAGTGGCAAAAGCAAATATAAGTCAAAAAGCAAATCAGGTGGATTAGACATTAGCTTGAAGTTAACTTATTCACAAAATCGGTATGGTGCAGTGAAGATTTTGCAGAATGAAGTTAATCATGCTATTAAACTACCTGTATCATCGAGTCTCAGAAGATTAAGAATTACAGACGAAGTAATTTATATTACTGCTAGAGTTGCACCACAATTTGTGGAAATCCAAGATAAAGTATATCAAACAATTACAGCTATGTTTTTGAGCATTTATCAAGTACTAAATTTAGCAAAAATTATCACTAAATAAACACATGAAAAATTCCATTACTCAGATATTAATTTTCACTTTTTGGTTAGCATTTATAGTCAGTTGTAGCAACAATAATCAAGCAAATAATTTTCCATCTAATACTAATAGTACGCCAATCGTAAATCCTATAGCTAATGTTGCAGATAAGACAGAAAAAATTAAATTTAAAACTGAAGGTGGTGCAGATTTATTTGCTGTCAAACAACGTCCAGATGGTGCAAAATTAGTTGATGCAAAAGAACAAGAATTAGCCAGAATTAAAACTGATGAGTCTGGAGTAATTAAATTTAAAAATGCTCAAGATCAAGTTTTGGGATATGTCATCAATTCCGAAGGTTCTTGGATAGTAAAGAACTCTGAGAAAAAAGATTTATATTTACTGAAGCGGAATAAAAACAATAACTATCAGTTAGAAGATACTAGCCAGAAACTGATTTATCAAATTACAGTCAATAAAACTGGATTAGAAATTTCTACACCAGATAAAAAGATAGTTTATCAAATCAGAATTAAAGAGGACAAAATTTCCTTAAGAAACGCATCTGGGAGTACAGTCTTTTCCACAAAGTCAAATATGTCTCCTATCGCATTTGCTTGTTTTGGATTAGATGCACTGACCCGCGAACAACAAGCAGCTTTAGCTTACGCAGTGAATTTAAAAGGAGGTTGATTAAATTTGCAAATAAAATTATGTTGGCTAGATCCGAATACAGGCGATCGCCGTGAACCATTATTACAAATACCAGTAGCAATTGGCAAAGAATTTGCATCAATGCCAGAAGAAATAGATGAGCAAAAAGTTTCTAGAATTGTGATTAAGGATGATTTAATTGCAGATTATCATGCTTTAATTAACTGGCAAAATCAGGAGTTAATGATCATAGATCAGAATACTAGCAGTGGTATTCAAATCAATGGTCTACAGTTAACAATTGCTAGCCTCAATAATGGCGATCGCATCCAAATTGGTAACTGTGAAATCACGATTAATTTTACAGCTACAAATCAAACTGGTTGGGAGTGCGATCGCATGGTCGGTTTTTTATTCAAACGTCGTTGTGGACGCACGAACACCAGTGATTGTCCGTACTGTAACCAGTCTTATGAGGAAGATTACGCCTACTATTCTGACTATGGTGATTATCGCTCTAGTTCGTGGAGTAGAGACTATTACTATAACCGCGATCGCTATTACTATGACCCAGAGACAGGTAATGTAGACTTTACAGAAGCCGATGCTATGAGTTTAGAAACTGAAAGAGACAGCGACTTTGAAAGCAACATGGGAGCAAGTTAAACAGGCAAAAGGAAAAATCAAGAGAAATTAAACCATTGACTAAAACTTGGTTAATTTACGCCCTTGGTGGTGGTTGGGGACACCTCACTCGTGCTTTGTCTTTGGCGAGAATTGCCGCTAATCAAAGAAGAGTGAATATTATTACTAATAGTCCTTATGCACAACATATTAGTAATGAGGGGTGCTTATTATATTTGATTCCTGCTTGTGAAAGTTTCAGTGTAACTTGTCAGCAAGTTCGAGAAATTCTTAGCAACACTCACTATGATTGTTTAATTGTTGATACCTTTCCTAGAGGTTTGGGCGGTGAATTAGCAGATATATTACCGCAATTGCACAATATACCAAAAATTTTGATTCATCGAGATATCAACCCTAGTTATGTAAAAATTAAGGATTTACGGCCATTTGTAACTGAAAATTTCGATGCCGTGATTGTACCAGGGGAAGGAACAGATTTACCTTTGGGTGATTTACCAGAGGTAATACACACAGAACCTTGGTTAATTCGTCATGCTGGGGAATTACCAGATAGGAAAACTGCGCGATCGCATATTCTCAAAGTTGGTGATACGCGTAAAATTATCCTAGTATGTGCAGCAGGGCAAGCCTCGGAGTTACCTTTATTTAACCAACTTACCCTACAACTAAAACAGGCCTTTCCTGAATGTGCTGTCAGATTTTTATCTCCCCATTGCTCTGATGACGAACTCAAGACGTTATGGTTATCTCACCATCCGGGAATAGAATGTTTAGCCGCTGCTGATGTAGTTGTCGGTGGTGCGGGCTATAACACAGTTTACGAATGCACCTCCATCGGTGTACCTTTGGTAGCATTACCATTACCAAGACTGTACGATCGCCAACTTAAAAGAGCTAGCAAAATTAACCAGGTGCTTAACATCCCTGACGTACTCTTGACTGTGAAGAAAATCCTAGATACAGCCACAGACAGTCCGTTTAGACCAAATTACACCAACGGCGCGATCGCCGCAGTGTATCACATCATGAATTTTGAGTTATAAGTTATGAGTGTAATTCCTAACTTTTAACAACTACTTACCTTTTACATATAACTGCATCGTGAATCTACGCAGCCTGATTCCAATTTTTGATGATTCTGTCTCCAGCTGGGCATTAGAAGCACGGTTGTTGCGTTGGTTAACATTTATTTGGTTATTTGTCGGCTTGATTATTCTGTTTTCCGCATCCTATGTGGTGGCTGATGTCCGTCAAGGTGACGGATTATATTACTTTAAGCGGCAAATTCTTTGGGTTTTCGCCTCGTTGATTGGATTCAACATCATTGTGAATCGACCTTTGCAGAAAATTTTAGGCGCATCCCACTGGTTTTTAGGACTATTTTTACTATTAATTTTTGTTACTTTAATTCCTGGTTTGGGTAAGAAAGCCTTTGATGCAGCTCGTTGGATAGCCATTGGGCCAATTCCTATTCAACCATCAGAATTAATCAAACCCTTCTTAGTCCTGCAAAGTGCGCGATTGTTCGGACAATGGGAAAAGCTAACTTGGCGAGTGCGTTTGACTTGGCTGGCTATTTTTGGCTTAGTTATTTTAGGAATTCTTGCCCAGCCTAACTTAAGTACAGCTGCACTCTGCGGTATGACTATCTGGCTAATTGCCCTAGCTGGTGGCATACCATACAAATATCTAGCTGGAACAGCCATCGGTGGATTTTTATTAGGATTACTCAGTATCAGTATTAAAGAATATCAACGCAAGCGTGTGATGTCATTCCTCAATCCTTGGGCAGATGCGACAGGAGACGGGTATCAGTTGGTACAGAGTCTTTTAGCCGTAGGTTCTGGCAAAACTTGGGGTGCTGGTTTTGGAATGTCACAACAAAAGTTATTTTATTTACCAATTCAAGACACAGATTTTATTTTTGCTGTCTTTGCTGAAGAATTTGGCTTTGTTGGCAGTATTGTACTGTTACTAATGTTAGCTGCATTTGCCACCTTAGGATTAATGGTGGCACTGAAGGCGAAAAATCCCATACACCGATTAGTAGCAATGGGTATCACCATCGTTATGGTAGGACAATCATTGCTGCATATTGCTGTAGCAACAGGTGCATTACCCACAACAGGCTTACCCTTGCCCATGTTTAGCTATGGTGGTAACTCCATGATTGCTAGCTTGATAGGTGCAGCCTTGCTCATTCGGGTCGCTAGAGAAAGTAGTGAAGCCGAAGTCGTTCCCCTACACAAACCCCAAACAGATAGGAAGCGTCAACGTCGGCGGATGTTTTAATATGGGGCATTGGGTAGAATTTTTCTCTCTGCTTTTTTATACCCCTACATCCCCACCCCTCATTTTTAATCTTTCCCCAGCCCCAACTGTGGCACAATAAAGAACTGTAATAAGAAAGATATTATTAAGGTAATTTAGTGACTCCAACTGCTCAATCCACGGCAAGTGCGCGTCGCGTGGTATTTCCATTTACAGCAATTGTAGGCCAGGAAGAAATGAAACTGGCATTGTTGTTGAACGTGATTGACCCAAAAATCGGTGGTGTTATGATTATGGGCGATCGCGGTACAGGTAAATCCACAACTATCCGGGCGTTGGCTGACCTCTTGCCAGAAATCTCTGTGGTGGCCAATGACCCCTTCAACAGTGACCCCCGCGACCCTGACCTGATGAGCGATGAAGTCCGCCAGAAGGTTGACCAAGGGTCAGAAGTTCCCATAGAACTGAAAAAAGTTCAAATGGTAGACCTCCCCCTAGGTGCTACAGAAGACCGGGTTTGCGGTACTATCGACATCGAGAAAGCTTTATCAGAAGGTGTCAAAGCCTTTGAACCAGGACTGCTGGCTAAAGCTAACCGAGGTATTCTCTACGTCGATGAGGTCAACCTGCTAGACGACCACCTCGTAGACGTACTCCTCGACTCTGCCGCTAGTGGTTGGAATACCGTAGAACGGGAAGGTATTTCTATTCGTCACCCAGCTAGATTTGTACTAGTAGGTTCAGGAAACCCAGAAGAAGGTGAATTGCGTCCCCAGTTGCTTGACCGTTTTGGAATGCACGCTGAAATCCACACCGTCAAAGAACCAGCCTTGCGGGTGCAAATCGTGGAACAAAGGTCAGAATTTGACCAAAATCCCCCAGGATTTCTAGAAAAATACAAGACTGAGCAAGAAGCACTACAAGAGAAAATTGTCAAAGCGCAAAATCTACTACCAGAAACAAAACTGGATTATGATTTGCGTGTGAAAATCTCGGAAGTGTGTTCAGAACTAGATGTAGACGGCTTACGTGGTGATATCGTTACCAATCGCGCCGCTAAAGCTTTAACAGCTTTTGAAGGTCGCACCGAAGTTACAGTTGATGATATCCGCCGTGTTATTACTTTATGTCTGCGTCACCGTTTGCGGAAAGACCCCTTAGAGTCAATTGATTCTGGCTACAAAGTCGAAAAAACTTTTGCTCGTGTCTTTGGTGTAGAAATACCAGAAGATGACACTGCCCAAAGAAACGGTACAGGCCAAATGAAAACAGGTGTCAGATAACCATTCTCAGTGGACAGTAATTAAATCAGCAATTCAAAGGTAAAACAGACTTATGTGACTGTGAAACTTTGACTTTATACCTGAGTCATTAAAAAATTGCCGTAGAAATTACTGTTCACTGAAACATCACTCAGCACCCAGAACTGTTTATGAGATTTTGGCAATTTTGGTTTAACAGTTTCGTTTTAGCTAGCCAATATAACCCACCCAGGTTTGTAGAATTAGTGATGCTGATGCTAGCGATCGCCATGCTAGCTGTTGCGATTATTGTACCAGACCTACCATATTTAGTATTGGGGTTAAGTTTGGTAGTAGGTGCGGCCATTTCTATCTTAGTACGAGAAGCGATCGCACCCTCACCTCAAACCAGAGTTACGCAACTCACAGCAATATTATTAATTCTCATTAGCTTCTATGGTTTCGCCGACCTACTCAAAACTCTTGAGTGAGTCAACAGTTCAGAGTTCACAGTATCTGAATTGTGAATTTTAAATTGATAATTACCACCCTTCCTTTTGCACCAGTTCCATACACAAATCATTAATTTGATTTAAATTGGGGTGATGAGGCAAAGTAGATTTTTCATAAACAGAATCCATTTGAGAAACTAAATCATTTGCCATTTGCATCACTTGTTCATAAGAATACTCACCCTTGAGAATAGCTTTTAAATCATCAACGTCACCCGCCAATCTCCTATCTACAATTACTTTACCTGTCTGCAATATTTCTAACCCACTGCGTAGCAATCGAATGCAGTGCATCCCATGTTTCAAGTCAAAACCAGACTTCCTTTCCATTTCTGCCCTAACCGGATTTCTATTTTCCTGCCAAGATATATAAGCCTTCCATTCTCTTAAAGCTACCTGATAACTTTGGCTTTTTTGTAACAGGCGAATAAAATCACTCCGACTATTAGTTAATTTTTGCGTGTACTCCAAAACTTCATCAGGTAGAGTATATTGCTTTAACACACCCTTAAAATCAATATCAGCCGTCAGTAATTTATATAATTGTTCAGATTCTTCTAAAAACTCTATTCTACCTTTAATCAAGATATAAAGATACTCTAGAAAAGCATTCAATTCATCTTTAATTAAAGGCTCTTCATTTTCTATGCCAAAATCAGATGGTAGTGGTTTCTTTTGTGGTGGATGTAATAACCACTTACGATGAGTTTCCATTTTTTTGATTTGAGCAAAAGCATAGCCAGAATAAGTATGCTTAACTTTCTTACTCAAGAATAATTGTCTATGCTTAATGAGATGCTGCCCGACTGAAGTTAAAACAGGATAATTAGGCAACCATAACAATTCTAAGACGTTGGGGTTTGCACCTGCTAATAATTGCAGAACTTTCCTTAATTCATAGATAACTGTGTCTTTATTCCCGTCAATAAAAGGAAAAATACCTGGTTCATCCCAACCAGCATCTTTTTGTTCTACGCGGTCAAATCCTAAATAATATCTTTTAGGTGCAATAAACACACCCCGAAAATCAAAATCAGACTCAGGACGATTTAACCCATAGCCGTGGCTACCAGCTAAACCAATTAAAATAGTTCTGCGTTCAACTTCTATTCTTTTCATATGATCGCATTAAAATAACAGATATCCTAACTTATAAATCCACTGTTATATATGAAAAAATATAACCTATCTAACCTGAGTTCGGGATAAGAAATCCTCGAAACCCTTGAGTTCTCGTTGTTCGGTCTGAAGCTATGTTTTCATCTATTCTCAATAAAGCATGTTGTTGAGATTAATCTCATTTGTGAAACTTAGTGACAAAATGATTCCA
>DVDT01000092.1 GCA_015296085.1 Trichormus sp. M33_DOE_039
AGCATGTTGTTGAGATTAATCTCATTTGTGAAACTTAGTGACAAAATGATTCCACTTTAATCGCTTCTTTTATCACTTAGATTTTTGCTCAATCCTTACAGAATAAGCTTTTGAGCTTCTGGCTTAACCCGAACTCAGGTTTTTTTACGCTGGCTTTCTCTTTCTAGTGCTTCTTTCAAAACATGACATGGCTCAGTTCCAGGTATGAGTGGCTTACCATGCAAACGGTCGAAGATGTCGCTAGCTTGTAGCAGTCCTTGCAAAGCACAAGCCGTTCCTAAAAAGCGATCGCCCCAGTGTGGTTGTCCACGTTGCCAGTGTTCCTGAAAGTCCTTGTTCCGTCTTCCTGAATTTTGTGAAAGTTGATTTTGCGAAAGCGGCTTACCCAATGTCCTTTTTGTGTTTCATGCCATCCATATCGGCGTGCTAATAACTTTTCACGTCCATCGAGGAACTCTGCATCTGACTCTAAATTTGAAATTCGCACTGAAAAAGGATTGCGATCGCGTGGTGTAGGAAACCAAGGTTGTTGTCGTGCAGTACTTAAATTTTCTGTTGTGAACTGTACTTGCATCGTGACAGTTTCTTTTTCTGTCTTAGCCTGGAATTGGTACGGAACTCCAGCCTTCACTAGTTCAGCCCTGCGTTGGCGAAACTCCAAATTAGCACTCAGACAGCTTTCATATAAATTTTGGTGGATTTGATGGCGCAGACCTTTCGCTGCATGAATAATCTGAGAATCTAAGTCTTGGATATTAAAATCATAATTACGCCAGTTTTGCGGAATATTGCGGATATAAAAACGTAATGCCCCCAACCATACAAAACGTGCAGAAAATGGGATAATTTGCCGAGCATTAGCAACTGCACGCTTCTGACTTTCATCTAAGTTTTGTAAGCGTGGATGTCGCAAAGGCATACCACTGAGTATTGCCCAAACTGCTGTTACTGCTTCATCATCGAATCCTAAACACTCCATCAAGGCAAAGCCAAGTTCTACCTGAAGTAATAATTGGGCTTGCTCTCGATTTAGCTCAGAGTTATCTTTCAATTCTTTGACACGCGCTGTAAAAATATCAGGTGGCTCAAATAATGTCATTTGACTCATAATGCTATTTCTCTTTACTCAGGTGCATTATCTTGGTGCTGACTCGTTCTTCAAAAGCACTATCGCTGAAAAGATGGGTGCTTTTTGGCAATCCTGTTGCTTCTTCATGCAAGATATCAATGTAATCTTGGCGTTGATGTAGACGATGGTTAGGAATCACATAAAAACTTTCGTCGTAGTGTAAATCCCCTTCACCAAATATCGGCTTCAATTGCAAAGCCAAATCATAGGGATTTCG
Source organism: Trichormus sp. M33_DOE_039 (assembly GCA_015296085.1). Lineage (GTDB taxonomy): Bacteria > Cyanobacteriota > Cyanobacteriia > Cyanobacteriales > Nostocaceae > Trichormus. The sequence goes on from DVDT01000092.1 coordinate 1,347, forward strand.
GTAGTCTTTGACATCTACAGCCCACACTGAACCATCACCAAAACGTAGTTGCAAGTCGTAACGGTCAATACCAGGCCAAAGTTGAAGTTCACAAAGATATTCTGGCTGTTGTTGATGCAGCTGTTTTAAAGCCTCGAACAGACGTATTTCTGGGATTCCAGGCAAACAGACACGCCAATGAATGCCAAACTTGAGACGACGCAGACCTTGCTTCCAATAAATGCGCCGGACATAAGACAAGTTTCTCCGATGATCGTTGCAGACGCTGGGCTTAATGCCACGTAAATGTCCATGTTTTCTAATTAAAGGGCCACAGCGATCGCAACACCAATAAGATTCATTTTCCTTGCAGTCTTCGTACAGTTCGCCCACATCATTAATAGATATGTAACGTGTTTTAGAAAACGTCTTGCGTAGGCTCTCTAAAGTAGTATAAGGATTCTCAATTAAGAATCGCCGCAGCAAAACATATTCTTGCACAGCGCGTTCAGAATCTTTTTCATGGGCTTCTTGCAGTCTCTCCAGCAACCTCTGAAATAGAAAGTTTTCCAACGCCAGTTGCTGTACTTTAACAGAAGCAAACTCAGGCAGTTGCCCTCGTTTTATCAACTGTTCGTAGAAATACTGACTGGCTTCTTCACTTAACGCTCTATCGTAAATCAAGCCATACTCTGAATCAAACTCCTTCGGTATTGCCAATGGATACCATGTTTGCAAGGGTTTTTCTAAAAGAGTTAAAAGACCTTCTAAAGTACGTGGATAAAGAATACCTGTCATCTTCAATGCCAAAGTATTGCAGGCACGCTGTAAAAAATCAGGGTACGGGTATTTAGGGATTTGATATTGAGTATCTAGGCGGAAAAACTCTGCTAACCCAACAATCAGAAAATCAAATATGATTATTTCGCTGTTATCCAAGCAGTACCTCCTTTGTATAAAGCAAGCTTTGGATCTTATGTGTCTTTAATGAAACGCTGTCAATTTAAAAGCACATAACAACTATAGCTTATGATAGATAAAAAAGAAACACTGTTTCATAAGTGAAACGATAAGTACACATGGAATACCACCTAGACACGAATTTATTAGCCGCAAGGGTAAAGACAAAGCGAGGTAAGAAAGGACTGCGAGATACAGCTAGAGAAATAGGTAATATTAGTTCCTCAACACTCTCGCGGGTAGAAAATGGCAAAATGCCCGATATGGAAACATTTTTATTACTTTGCAACTGGCTGCAAGTTTCGCCTGCTGAACTATTTAAGAAAACAGAGGAATCCGAAGTACCATCCGACTCAAATACATTAGAAGCAATAGAAATTCAATTGCGAGCATCGAAAAAACTCGATCCAGCAGTAGCCAATGCACTGGCAGAATTAGTCAAAGCGGCGTATCGGGATAATGCTCAACAAAGCGATGAATAGCCAAATGACAAGAATATGGCACTAACAGAGACATTACCAACTGAGTTTAGGCAAAAGTGTGAAGGGATTACCACGGAGCAACGTAGTTTATTGAAATTACGGGCATTTGACCCATTACCAGCAGATATACTGGCAGATCAATTGAATGCAAAAATTTTGACACCTGAACAGATTCCCAACGTAGATCTTTGTGTAATAGAAGTATTACTCAATAGTGACCAATGGTCAGCAGGAATTATTAATCAAAGCCCTCTCTGGATTGTAAACAATGCACGCCATACCCCCGCACGACGTGAGTCGAACCTAATGCACGAGTTTGGACACCTGCTATTAAGACATAAAATTGTCCGCTTTGATCCAAATACTGGGCTTCCTCTGCGCCGACAGAGTGATGAAGACGAAGCAACTTATTTAGGTGGTTGTCTTCAGATTCCTCGGCGGGGTCTACTCTGGGCTGTTCAGCGTCAAATGACACAAACGGAAATTGCAGTACATTTTCATGCAAGTGAGGAAATGGTGCGATTCCGTAGTAATGTCACAGGTATAAATATTAGGTAAAAGTTGTGTACAGGTTTTGGAATTTCTGAAACTTACTTCAACTTAAAATATTTGCTACAATCTCTTGGCATTTTGTTAAATTTCTGAAAGTATTAGCTGGATAAGAATTAGGGTATAAGTTACTAGTTTCACTAATAATTCTTTCTAAAAAATTTGCAGTTAGAGCTTGAATTTCATTAATTTGCACTGAAGTTAACTCAGATGATATGCTAAAGATACTATTTGGTAAAGATCTGTAAACTAAGTGTAAAACAAGACGATTGCTATGGATAGCAAATAATCTTTCTCTGCCATCTCGTTGTTTTTGTTCTTTCGATAATCTATTATCTACTACTCTTAATATTTGAACTAACTTCCAAATTTCAGAACCATTTACTGAGCTATTAAATAGAGTTTTATATGGAGATTTTTCTATATTTTCCCACAAAGCACTAATTTTATCTTTAACTTTTGTGGCAAAAGAAACCTCATTCTGTTTGCAGGTTCGACTAATCGTTGCTTCGTTCAAGTCAAAGCCTTTTTGTCCATCTGGGATTGATTCACCAGTTTTATAAGTGTAAATAATTCCTTCTAATTGAAGTTCATTTTTTATTCTTTCTTGTTCAGGATCGAGAGCTACAAATTCTCGCCGATCAATTCGATTTTGAGTATTGTTGAATCTGGTTATTTCTGTAGCGAATTCTTCAGGACAGTTTTCTAAAGAGATAAAACGAATGAGAACTCTTGCTTTTTCAACTTGTTCAGGCGAAATTTGATAAGCTCTTGCTATTGAACCAACAGTCTGAGCACCATTCACTATTTTGACATCTTTACATTCAAATATGCCAGTGTCTCTTCCACTCCCCCCAAGTGGTTTTTTCCCAATACTAGAACACAAAGCTGTTATGCCATTATTATAATACCAAAACTTCTCAGGCTCTTTTTTTACTGTATTGATAATACCTTCATTTACTTCACTATCTCTTACAAAAAGTCTGATATTTGAAGCAAATAATTTAGGAGAATGTTTACTCCACCAATCAACTACTTCCCTTGCAGAAACTTGCCCATAATATGATTGATAAGGTTCTTTTGTTTGTCCCCAATCGAAAAGACAAACATCTAAATTAATCGGGTTGCCTGATGCTCCTTGAGATATGATGTTATATATGGTTGATTGATTAATAATTTTCTTACTGACAATATCTATAGGATCGTTCATTTCTAATAATAAATCGTCAAGTTCTCTTAGTGGTTCATCTGCTAAAGGAGTTTGACCTGAATATACAAGAATTATTTCAAACCTCGTTCCTGCATCATTTAAAGCTTCTTCAATATCTTTAATTTTGTTATTAAATTTTGAGTTAAATCTGTCATATTTAGCATTCACTAAATCTTTAAATCCTTTAGTGAATTTCATTACCTCATCTGTTTTTATACTTCCTTTACTGTCCTGTTTCCATTTGGATTGCAATATGTACATTACTTTTTCTCTTCTATCAAAATAAATGGAATCTATTCCATTATCCTGACCACCATCAACTATAGATTTTGATGCTTCTTGAGGAGAGATATCGGCTAAAACCATTAAAGTGAATGCAGCTAGACTTCTTGTTAAGAAAATTAAATCTCTATCTGCTTCAGGCTTGTTTTTGTAATCTGTTAAGTCAATCAAACCATTGAATGTTTTTTGAAGGTAAGACTTGATTTGACGTAGATGGATTTCACTCATAATGGCGGTAGATGTAAGAGGATGTTTTAAAAGTAGGAGCTATTGTAAGAAAGCTCACAAGGCGTATGCTGAAATTTGTAGAAACCAGCACCTTATGAGCGAATGTCTAAAGCATACCGTAGCAATTTGACCTGGGAACAGTGGGAATTAATTTCAGACCTGTTTCCAGAAGAAAAACCGGGAGGCCGTCCCCGAAAATTAGCATTATTTAACGTCGTGAATGCCGCAGGCATTGACATTGGTGCTGATAGGCATTGGGTGAGCGTGCCTGTAGGACGAGACAATGAAAGTGTACGCAGTTTTGGTTGCTTCACGGCTGACCTATATGCAATGGCTGATTGGCTCAAAGTTTGTGGCGTGGAAACTGTAGCAATGGAATCAACAGGTGTTTATTGGATACCCGTATTCCAAGTTTTAGAAAGTTGTGGATTAGAAGTGAGGCTGGTAAATGCTCATTACGTTAAAACCGTCCCTGGACGGAAAACAGATGTATTAGATTGCCAGTGGTTACAACAATTACATACCTACGGTTTATTATCAGGGTCATTTCGCC
>DVDT01000088.1 GCA_015296085.1 Trichormus sp. M33_DOE_039
AGCATGTTGTTGAGATTAATCTCATTTGTGAAACTTAGTGACAAAATGATTCCACTTTAATCGCTTCTTTTATCACTTAGATTTTTGCTCAATCCTTACAGAATAAGCTTTTGAGCTTCTGGCTTAACCCGAACTCAGGTTAGTTACTAACTCTGCCTTTGAAACTTTGCTAGAGCATATCACAGAAAGACGGTGGCGGGAAGTTTTTTTACTCACAGCAGGAATGATGAGAAAAGCTGATAATTTTATACAATTAATGAAGTATAAAATTGATGAACTAATCAGCACGGATGAACAATTACAAAATGTGATGCAGTGGGTAGCTCAAAAGTCTTCTTTAGCGAAAGTGCCGTATCAGCCAGCAGAAGTTAGAGGTATCTACTTGGGTTTGATTAATAGCTATATTCTGGGTAAGCGTTCAGACTTTAGATACCTCCCTCGTATTCTAGCCTTCGATCTGGCTCTTACTGGTAATTCAGACAACAATTTTTATCAAACTTGCTCTCCTGGGGCTATTGGGATAATTACTTCGGGCCTGAGTTTTGAAGTTACTGTCTTTTTTGAAAGGAAAAAAATTCGTGCCAGCAGATTATGCCTGGATATGAGTTATCCTAATTACTTCAATTTAAATTTTGATTTTGATTTAGAACATAATCCAAACCCTCAGTTACAAATTTTGCTTGATAACCTCAAAAGCCAATTCCCACCTCCACAAAATGAAAGTAAAGCATTTAAGTGCTGGTATAAAACTGATGGTCAAGTTTGGACTGAACAGCTTAGAAAAGTGATGATTGAACACTGTGATATTGGACATAACTGGCAGTTTAACGAAACACAAAAAATGCTATTGGGTCAGTATTACTATGCCAATAAGTTGTTAATGGACTGTCTAAATAGTGATTGTTATATAAATCGAGAAGTCAGACAAGAAATTGAAAATACTTTGCTCCTACCAAATGAGAACTAGATGTTTGGTAGAAATAGCTAAGATAGCTAAATTCATATCAATTCAACGGAGAGGGGGAGATTCGAACTCCCGGAGGTTTTAAGCCTCATCCGATTTCAAGTCGGACGCAATCGACCACTCTGCCACCTCTCCAAATAAACTGTCTAGCTTGGCTGCACCTCGGTTTTGTGGTGAGCAATAAAGCTGACAGATATTACTATATCGTATCATTTACGCAGATGGTACTACCCAAGCCGATCGCTCATAAAAAATTTCCTCCCTTACCACCTGAAAATCTTTGCCAACCCACACTAGAGAGGCTTTTGTCACTACACCAGCCTCTAGGGAAACCAAAGAAAAATTCCGCAGTTTCTCCCCATCTTGCTCGACAATCCTGGGTACACTGGCGGCATTCAGGTAAAATATCCCCTCTGGGCTTCTAAAGACAGCTTTTCGTAGTTGTTTTTTGGTGTGCCGTAAGGTGTGGTGCATATGCCCAAATGTCACTAAGGCAATCTGTTTACCAGCATTGATAGTTAAAGAAACAGCCTCAGCTAAATCGGGGTCGCCAAAGTCGCCGCCTATAGGATGCCAATCTTTACCGCAGGGATCTTCAGGGCGATCGCCTAAGCCACTCGGCCCGTTATGACCGATAAAAATAATGGTGTCACAGGCTGCACTTTTCACCGATGCAAAGATTCTTGCTGTTGACTCCTCTAATGTCCCCACCCCATAACGCTCTTTGCAGATGTCAGCAAATCTCCACTCATGACCACCCCAACTAAAAGGACGACCCCCCACTACAGTTAAATTCCATTCGGGGAAATCTAGCTTACTAAAACCAACGTGGGCTGCACCCAATAAATCTAACTGTTCTTGTACCCTGTCTTCCTTGGTGCGGTCATAGGGGCATTTCTTCCGTCCCCATTCTGTAGCAGTGTACCAAGCATCATGATTGCCCATGACCGCTGCTTTGGGAATGTCGAGAGAGGCGATCGCTTTTACCACTTCCACCGACTCGTTGCCAAAATCCCCCACAAACAACACTAAGTCAACACCCAGGTGCTTGAGTGCAACACCATCGTCTGTTTCCCACTGGTCGTGAACGTCTCCCACTACAGCAATTTTGAGAGTTTTTGATTGCGATTTTTGACTGGTCATGCCACTTCCTTGCCGTATATTTCTAGCATAGGAAACTCAGCCGAATTTGGACACAATTTCGGGGTATTAACCCTCCAACTATTTTTGGTAAAAACTACTATAATTGATGCACAACTAAAATTTGTCACAAAAAGTAATCCTTAATCGTGTTTACCACTGCTCAACGCGAACAAACTCAACCGGGTGGGCTACCACTAGATTTATTTACCGCTATTGAAGCACTGAAAAAAGAACTCAACGCGGTGATCCTGGCACATTATTATCAAGAGCCTGATATTCAAGATATTGCAGACTTTATTGGCGACTCTCTACAACTAGCTAGAGCCGCAGAAAAGACTAACGCAGATGTGATCGTCTTTGCTGGGGTTCACTTTATGGCAGAGACAGCCAAAATCCTCAATCCTGATAAGTTAGTGCTATTACCGGATTTAAATGCTGGTTGTTCTTTAGCTGATAGCTGTCCACCAACAGAATTTGCTGCTTTTAAAGCCGCCCATCCCAATCATTTGGTAGTTTCTTATATTAACTGCTCTGCCGAAATCAAGGCGATGAGCGATATTATCTGCACCAGTTCCAACGCTGTGAAGATTGTGCAGCAAATCCCTAAAGAACAGCCGATTATTTTTGCTCCAGACAAGAATTTAGGGCGGTATGTCATGGAACAAACCGGACGGGATTTAGTGTTATGGCAAGGCAGCTGTATAGTACATGAAACTTTCTCTGAGAAGAAGATTGTACAGCTAAAGATAGCTCATCCAGAAGCAGAAGCGATCGCTCACCCGGAATGTGAAAGCAGCGTCTTGCGCCATGCTAGTTTTATTGGCTCTACGGCCGCTTTACTTAAATATTGTCAAACCAGCCCTAGCCAAGAATTTATCGTGGCGACAGAGCCAGGTATCATTCACCAAATGCAAAAATTAGCTCCTCAAAAGCACTTTATCCCTGCTCCCCCAGTGAATAACTGTGCTTGTAATGAGTGTCCATTTATGCGGTTGAATACTTTAGAAAAACTTTATTTGGCGATGAAAAATCGGACTCCTGAAATTACTATGTCAGAGGAAATCCGCATTGCTGCATTAAGACCAATTCAACGGATGTTAGAGATGAGTGTTTAGCTAGGCATCGAGGTTCTTTTTCAATATTTAGATTATTCTGTTCTGGCTGCATCTACTTATATCTAAATCTTTTTTTCATACTTTTTCAGTAGATGCAGCACCTTTTCGATTAACTGCCAAATTGTTTCTCCATAGTTTTCTTGAACGTGAAGGAGCAGTGTGAGTTTTATAAGCTTTTACACCTATAAGTTGCATTATTTTATTTGTTGATAAAAGTTGTAAACCCTCTCCCCTGCTCCCTGCTCCCTTCCCCCCTGCTTTTTCATTATTAGAGCTACTGATATACTATTGAGGCCAGTTAATTCTCCGGGAATTTGTAGCCGTGGTCAGTTTGTCAAGTATCTCAAACATCACCTCTGAAGTGGAAAGCAACGCACTGAGGGAAATTGATCATCTTGACAAGCAATTACAATCTCACTTTCAAGGCAAATTTGTAATTCAGCCCTCACTTACCCGGCTTTTAGTTAGTTTTCAAGCTAACAAAACTAGACCTATTTATCGGTGGTACAAGTACAAAGAAGCTTTCTCCGCCTCTCTGGTTGAGCTTTTATGCCAAAAATCTGGAATTACCGAAGGCAAGGTTTTAGATCCCTTTGCAGGTAGTGGAACTGCTTTGTTTGCTACTAGTGATATTGGTATTGATGCTGATGGTATTGAATTGTTGCCAATTGGTCAACAAATCATTGATACCAAAAAAATTTTAGATGCTGAATTTACACCAGATGATTTCACACGGCTGAAAACTTGGTTGGATTTGCAGGTATGGAAACAATTTGAGACAGAAGTAACTCTACCAGAGTTAAGAATTACAAAAGGGGCTTATTCTCAAACAACTAAAACGGCAATTGAGCAATATCTTGAAGCCTGTAATCATGAAAATCATAGGGTTAAATCAGTTTTGCATTTTGCTTTACTCTGTATTTTGGAATCCGTGAGTTATACCCGCAAAGATGGACAATACCTGCGTTGGGATTACCGTTCTGGTCGAGGCCAAGGAAAGAAACCTTTCAACAAGGGTTCGATTTTAGAATTTGATCAAGCCATTACTAATAAAATTAACGAAATTATCAATGATTTAGAACCCTCTACACAACAGTTAGAGCTTTTCTCATTAAAAAAAAATCAAGGTCAAATCCATCTCCGCAAAGGATCTTGTCTGAAAATCATGCCATTTCTACCAAATGCTGTATACGATGCAGTTATTACATCACCGCCCTACTGTAATCGATATGACTATACTCGCACCTATGCTTTAGAATTGGCCTTATTGGGCATTTCTGAACAGGAATTAATTAATCTTCGTCAGGAAATGTTGAGTTGTACAGTTGAAAATCGTCCCAAAGATTTACTTGCAATTAATCAAGATTGGGAATTAGCTGTAAAAGTTGCTGATTCACAAACCCTATTGCAAGCTATCTTAAAATATTTAGACGACCAAAAAGTACGGGGTTTATTAAACAATAAAGGTATACCAAGAATGGTGAGGGGATACTTTTATGAAATGGCTTGCGTGATTCAAGAATGCTTTCGTGTCCTTAAACCTGGAGCATTTTTGTTTATGGTAAATGATAATGTGCGTTATGCAGGTGCAAGCATTTCAGTAGATATGATTCTCTCAGACTTTGCTGAAAAATTAGGTTTTGTAGTCGAAAGTATTCTCGTTTTACCGAATGACAAAGGTAATAGTAGTCAACAGATGGGAAATCATGGACGCGATCCTTTGAGGAAATGTGTTTATGTCTGGAAAAAGCAATAACTCACCCATGAATCCTCATCGTAACCATCTTAAATCTAGTGACTGAAGGGGTGACAGAGAGGCGGAAGCGAAGGAAATAGGATAGTGCGACCGTTTTGAGGTAAAAAAAGATAGGTCAGGTATTCTCAACAAGACCTATCAAATGATAATACTACCTAAATTCTACCAAAGTTGCTTTCAAAATCTACTCACACCCCAGCAGTACAAGATGTTGGAAATCTTGATCATGCTATTACAATTTCATAAAACTGTGACGATTGAGAAGCTAGCGACAGTATTTCCCCAACCGATAAAATTTGAAAGTAGGCGACGGAGTATACAAAGATTTTTATTGCTGCCACAGTTATCAATTCAATACCTGTGGTTTCCATTAGTCAAAAGATGGGTAAAAAACAGCCGAAAATCTCAGGAGAAACAACTGATATTTGCCATTGATAGAACACAGTGGCGTTGTGAAAATGTGTTCGTCATCAGTTTAATAGAACAAAAAAGAGCGATTCCAGTTTACTGGCTATTGTTACCGAAAAGAGGATGTAGCAGTTTGGGAGAGCAGAAAAAGCTTATCTGTCCATTGTTGCGGTTGTTTAAAGGATATCAAATTTTAGTGTTAGGCGATAGAGAATTTCATAGTATAAAACTGGCGCATTGGTTGCATAGTAAAGGAATTAGCTTTGTGTTAAGGCAAAAGCAAGGCACTTATATCTGCCAAGAAAATCAGCCAGATCAACGTTTACAATCTTTGGGATTAAGTCCTGGTATCTCCTTCTTCTTGACAGGTATTCAAGCTACTAAACAGAAAGGCTTTGCTAAATTTAATCTAGCCGGATATTACAAACGTAAATACCGTGGTAAGCTTGAGCCTGCTGGCTGGTTTTTACTGACTAATCTTGAGAGTCTGACCGATGCGATTAAAGCATTTAAGTTGCGGAGTGGCATCGAGGCTATGTTTCGTGATTGTAAGACAGGTGGCTATCATCTTGAATCTACTTATGCTCATGGTCAACGCTTGATAGCACTGATTTTATTAATTGCTATTGCCTATACTTGTGCTATTTTGGCTGGTCGTAATTCTCGCTCTTTGGGACTACAAAAATATATTGGTCGGTTGAAAGAATTAAAGCGATTACAACGCCGACATAGCGCATTTTGGATAGGTTTGTATGGTCAATTATGGGTAGGTGCGATGGAGTTTTGGGCTGATTTAGCTCATGAATTCATGCGTTTAAAGCCCAGTAAACTACTCTATTTCCAGAAAGGATTACATGCTATGCACTTTATACAGTCTGCTTTGTAACCTCTTTGTCACCCCTTCAGGTAAATTATTTTAACTGACTATAAATATAATTAAGTTTTTTCTAGCAGTCGAGTATTTTGGGAAAAAATTTGCTAGATATGAATGTGCAAGTAGCTATATTCTCTCCAGAGAATAGCCAGCGTAAATCTTAACACTTAATCTAGAGTTATGGAACGGCTCAATCTAGAATCTCATCCCAAAATTCCGATTCTATCTCTAATCTTACTTTGGCTAGCTTACGCCATTTTAGGATGGTATCTGGCGGCTCATCACATCATTTGGTTAGTAGGAGGCTTCATCGCCACGCTCGCTATAGCTGTAGTCCGCAAAAGCCTCTCCTGGTTAGAGCGTTTGGTATCCTTGGGTTCTCGCGTCTTGGTAGTGATTTTAGGATTGAGTATGTCAATAGCTTTAGTCGCTACTTGGTCACTATTATTTAGTCTGTTTCTCATTCCTGTCGCTAGCACACTGTTAGCAGATTTAGAAATGCGGTTTGCAGGCTTCAATAAGATAGATTCATTTTGGATTTTAACTTTCTTAGCTGCTACTGGTTTATTAGTAGGTGAACTTGTGGATCTTTCGGTTCTACCTAGTATCAGATATTAAATACAGGCAAAGGAAAGAAGACAGGAGGTAGGAGGAAAAAAGGTTCTAACCTAGTTTATGTTTTCAGATGCTTGCGTTTTTACCTACACTCTTACACCCCTACACCCATTTTTAATAGTTACTGCTAACTTGAAACAGATTGCCAACTTTGTAATGCCATTTGATGAATTTCCCGCCAAGGAATATTATATTGACGGGCTAATGCTGCGCAGTCTTCGTATTCCGGTTGAATGTTAGCAACACTTCTATTTTCGGCTTTTCCGTGCCATGCAACCTTAATTCTTACCGTGCCGTATTTCGTTTCTACTTGTTGGATTTCCCGTTCTAAGATAGCGCGTTGTTGGGTAGTACGACGGATACCTAAAGTCGTGGTTTCGCGGAATAAAATCGTTTCACAAGCCAGTAAATTTTCTGGATGGCAAATCACAGTCAGTAAAATCCCAGGACGGGATTTTTTCATGCCTATGGGTTGGGTAAAGACATCCACAGCACCAGCTGCAAACAACGCTTCAAATACGTAACCAATAGCCTGTGGATTTAAATCATCAATTTGAGTTTCTAGTACTGAGATAGTTTCTAAATTTGTGCCAGTTTCCTGAGAATCCATGAAATGGGGCTGTGAACTAGCACTTTCACCCAGCCAGAGCCGTAGTATATTGGGAATAGGGATGTTGATTGTACCAGATCCTAATCCTATCTGTTTGATGGTCATTGATGGAGGTGCGCCAAATTCTCGGACTAAAGTAGTTGCGATCGCAGCTCCGGTTGGTGTGACTAATTCTCTATCAATCCCATTGCTATAAACAGGACAACTCCGCATTTCCCATAACTTCAAAACGGCTGGTACTGGTACTGCCATCTGCCCATGTGCAGCCCGTACAGTACCCCCACCCGTAGGAAATGCGGAACAATAGAGTAAGGGGAATCCTGCCGCATCATTAGCAATATCTAACCAATCCAATCCCAAACAAGTACCAACAATATCTACAATTGCATCCACTGCACCCACTTCATGAAAATGCACCTTCTCAGGAGCAATCCCATGTACCGCCCCTTCAGCTACAGCTAATTGTCGAAATACAGCCAAACTCCAAGCCTCAGCCCGTGCTGGCAACCCTGCCTTCAGAATCATTTGCTCAATTTCTGGCAGATGGCGGCCGTGATGGTGTTCGTGGTGATGGTGATCATGGTGATGTTCAATTAAATCCACATGAACTTTAGTAGCCTGCTGACCATTTTTTTGGACTAGTTCCGCCCTTAACTTATATTCCTGAGAAATACCCAAATTATTGAGTTTTTCTGTTAAATATTCTAGGGGAACGCCCAGACTCACCAAAGCTCCCAAGCACATATCCCCAGAAATCCCTGCCGGACATTGAAAATAAGCAATTTTAGTCATAAGTCAATAGTTAATAGTCAATAGTTAATAGTCAATGGGCTTTGGGCTTTGGGTATTGTATTTGTCTCCGCCTGCCTTTCTATTCCCAGTCCCTAACATTTGCCTGTGTATGTAAATATGTGCAAACCTGGAATTTACATAACGTCACTGTAAGAGTATATCCCTTCCTATAAGGGACATTACTCATAAGGCATTAATTTTATAATCGACACCCAATGACGGCAGTGCGGTCTTGGGGAGACCTCAAGACCGCACTGCCTCCCCAATGTCCAATGCCCCATACCTACGCGTAACCGAACAATTTATGGCAAAAATTATCGCAGTCCATCCGGAGAATCCCCAAAGTCGCAGAATAGAGGAAATAAGGTCGGCACTTGCCAGTGGCGCAGTTATGCTATATCCAACAGATACAGTTTATGCGATCGGTTGTGATTTAAATGTCAAATCTGCAGTCGAAAAAGTACGACAAATTAAGCAGCTAGCAAATGATAAGCCACTGACGTTTTTATGTCCTTCACTGTCAAATGTAACTACTTATGCCTTTGTTAGTGATACAGCTTACCGGATTATGAAGCGATTAATCCCAGGAACTTATACATTTTTGCTACCTGCTACTAAGTTAGTACCGAAACTGGTACAAAGCCCTAAACGCAAAACCACTGGGATTCGTGTACCAAATCATGCTGTATGTTTAGCATTACTAGAAGCCCTAGGAAATCCTATTATTTCAACTTCGGCTCATTTACCTCCAGATGAAGTAGATGACGGCAAATTCAAACTCAATTCAGAACTGAGATTGTCACGCGTGGAGCTATTTGATTGTTTGGATAAATTAGTAGATTTAATTGTAGATACAGGTCAAGACCCAACATATGAAGTATCTACAATTGTGGACTTAACGGGAGATGAACCCATGATTACTAGACGGGGTTTAGGCTGGGAAGCTGTAGCTGCATGGGTTTAATAATTGAACTTCACAGCCTTCTGCCCCGGTTTCGGAATCATGTCCGTAAATTACTCCAGTTTCCTCATCGTCATACATACAAATATTGGGAGTGGCTAGAGCAGAATGGCAGTGATGGAGACATATTAAGCTTTTTAGCGATTTTAAGGGCAAAGCAAATTTGCTTGTGTTAACCTCGATGGGGTTGCTTGTGAAAAAAGCGACACACTACCTTCTCTGTAACTTTTTTGGATTGCGTACAGTCATATATATGAGCGGTGCTTGTCATAGGCGTTGATGGTTTTCCACTCAAGCCTAAATTTAAGTGCTGTTTGTGCATTGTCTTGAAGGTGCAACACCACACCCAGGAAAAGTCATGAAACTAAACCTTGCAAATCTACCAACCTCCACATCTACTTTTGTTAGCGAAGTTATCAACGAAGAGTTCTCCGCTACAGATACTTTGATACAACTGCTATGTCAGGAAATGCAAGCTCAGGTCAAAGCAACACCCAGGTGTGTAGAAGCTGTTGCCCAACGGATTGCTAAAGAAGTCAAACGCATTTGTGATAAGAGTTCCCGAATTCAAACCTCTGGTGAAATTCAGTCTTGGCAAATTACTTTATCTCGTCACCGCCTGCAAAAATGCCTACATTACTATAAATTAGCTTCTAGACGCGGGCGAGTAGAATTACATAGTAGTTTGGGTTCGATGGTTTACCGTCATGTCACGGTAGCAGGTTCAGAATTGGGATTTGATGGTCGCTATAATCTGATTGAAGATTTTCTCCAAGCATTTTACATTGAAGCCATTAAAGCTTTTCGTCGGGAAAACGAATTACCGGAAGACTACACTCCCCGCACGCAGTTGCAACTAGCTGAGTATATGGCATTTACTGAGCAATATGCCAAACGTCGCATTAATTTGCCTGGTGGGAACAATCAACAATTGATTATTTTACGCGCTCAAGGTTTTGCCCGTCGTCAGCCCCAAGAAACAGCTGTAGATATTGAAATGGCTGTGGAATCTGCCAAAAGTGAGGAAGCAGAATCTTACCAACGGAACTCGGCGGTACAACAAATTAGATCGCAAATGATTGCTCAGGCTAATTTTGATCCTTCAGAAGAATCAGAACGCGATCGCATTATCTCAGAACTGATTCAATACTTGGAATCTCAAGGGCAATCTGACTGTGTAGATTATCTCACTTTGAAGCTGCAAGACCTCCCTGCACCCGAAATTGACCAAATCCTTGGTCTTACTAGTCGCCAACGTGATTATCTCCAACAGCGGTTTAAATATCATGTGCAGAAGTTTGCCAAGCAACATCATTGGCAATTAGTACATCAATGGCTAGGCGCAGGTTTAGAGCAGAAATTGGGGTTATCTGTCCAACAGTGGCAAACTCTAATCACTACCCTATCTTCCCAACAACGGCAATTATTAGAATTAAAAATTGCTAAACACAGTGATCAGGCGATCGCAAAAACTTTAAAATGCACCCCCAAGCAACTCCAAAAGCGTTGGACACAATTACTAGACATAGCATGGGCTATCCGCAACGGTCATACTGAAGCCCAAACAGGCTAAATTCCATTAGAAAGAAACTTGACTGCTGATTGTAATTAAGTTGTTTTCATTATCTATACAACATCCCTATTTTCGGTTCTTAGCCAAAATATTCATGAAGTCAAAATCACAAACACAATCATATTGAATTATCTTACCCCAGGAACTTCAGAACCCTAATTTCTTTGAGAGATTAGGGTTTTTAGATTTCATACTTGATTTATGATTTTTCTTACAATTTCTATTATCAGAGTTTACCGTATTTTAAATAACACCAATACTAGCAAAGGCATTGAAAAGAGGATTTTATTAATGTATAGTTAAAATCTTTTCAGTAACACAACTATCAAGTACAATTGTACTATATAGATTCATGATGTCTTAGGTCAAAAAATGGTTTCCGTAAATAAGTTAGTAAAACCGTTTCTAAAATGGGCAGGAGGGAAAAGACAACTTGTTCCATTAATTTTAGGAAATTATCTTCCTAAAAATTACAGTCATCAAGTTTACTACGAGCCTTTTGTTGGGGGAGGCGCAATATTATTTAGTCTACAACCCAAAAAAGCAGTTATTAATGATAGTAATTCTGAATTGATCAACTGTTATAAAGTTATTAGAGACTCTGTTGATGACCTTATTGAAAATTTAAAATCACATAAAAATAATGAGGATTACTATTATGCTATTAGAGATTGGGATAGAGCAAAAAGTTTTCAGAATAGAACGCCAATAGAACGGGCATCAAGAATTATTTTTTTAAATAAAACTTGTTATAATGGTCTGTTTAGAGTTAACTCTCAAGGACAGTTTAATGTTCCTTTTGGTAAATACAAAAATCCTAACATTTTAGATGTAGCAGTTTTAAAAGCCGTAAGTAAGTATTTAAAAGAAAACGAAATTACTATTTTAAACTTAGATTTCCAAGATGCTCTTAAAGATTCAAAGAAAGGGGATTTTATCTATCTTGATCCTCCATACGATCCGATTTCAGAGACTGCTTCTTTTACAGGTTATGATGTGAATGGATTTAACAAAAATGAGCAAATTAGATTAAAAGAAACATTTGATAATTTAAATATTAGAGGCTGTAAGGTTCTACTGAGCAATGCCTACACAGACTTTATTAGAGATTTATATAAGGATTATAAGCAAGCCAAAGTATCAGCGATTAGAGCCATTAACTCAAATGCTAAAAAAAGAGGTAAAGTAGACGAAATTTTAGTAAAAAATTATGAGTGATTTAACCAACAAAAAACCACAAACTAAAAATGATATTGCCTGGCAAAAGTTGTTTCAAAAATACTCTATTTTAGAAAAAATATATAAAATAGGTTTTTTTGAAATAGACTCTGCCAGTATTAATGAATTCAGAGAAAGTAGATTAATGGCCAAATTCGACCATTATGCAAATTTGCCTGAAATATTTAAAAAACATAACCTATCTATTTTAGCAATATCTAGATATAAATATGTTATTGGTAAATTTGATGCTTATGCAAAAGTCACATATGATGATACTTTAGAAGCAATTCCGGCAGAGTTCCCAACAGGAATAGAAAGTATAGACTACACAAATTTATCTTCAGAAAGTTCAGCAATAAGCTGTGCATTTCATACAGGTATGATCAATGATCTAACAAATGGAGAAGATTTATACTACACAGTTTATGGACGAATGTCCACGGGTGTATTTAAGTTTAAAATTAATACAAAAGTAGATGAAACCCAATATAATATTGAAGTTAATAATGCTCAATGTGAAATAGATGGAGGTTTTGAAAGCGAAAGTTACTTTTTATTGTTAGAAGCAAAATTATACAATGCAGATGATTTTTTGATTAGACAACTATATTATCCTTATAGGTTATGGTCTAGTAAATTGCAACAAAAAGAAGTTATTCCAATTTTAATGACTTATTCTAACTCTAGCAATATATTCAGTTTCTTTATATATAAATTCGATGATGCCGCAAATTATAATTCAATAAGGTTGGTTGAACAAAGAAATTATGTAATAGCTCATGAAATAATCACTCATGAAGATGTTTCTAAACTTTTTAAATCTATCACTATAGCCCCAGAACCAAACAATATTCCATTCCCACAAGCAAATAATTTTGAAATAATTATAGATTTAGTTACACTTTTGCAAGACAAAGAATTAACAAAGGAAGAAATTACAGCTAACTATCAATTTGATGAGAGACAGACTAGTTACTATACCGATGCAGCAAGATATCTTGGATTAATGGATAAGTATGTAGCTCCACATACAAAAGAGATAAAGTATTTCTTGACTAAAGAAGGTAGCGATTTACTAAAGAAAAGGTATAAAACAAAAATTCTATCTTTCATTGAAAAAATTTTGTGCCATTACGTATTTTATAAAACGTTTGAATTTACTCTTCTCAATGGTTACATACCAAATACCAGCGTAATACAACAAATTATGCAATCTTGTGATTTCAATATCAACATTACAACTATTAGTAGGCGATCAAGTACAGTACGTGGATGGATAGGATGGATTTTAAGTATGCTATCCGATGAATAAAACTAAAGACGCATATTCTATATTAATTGAGTAGTTTTCCAGCACAATGGATTACAATGGGGGGGATAAAGTATATCAAAACAAACGTTAATTCTATAACAAGGCAGTCTCAATTAAAATGTTTGACGGATTTTGGGATAACGTTTTTCGCTACCCCCGCTACTTGATTACTATCGTCTTAGGTCTGTTGCTGAACACCTTTGAACCGTTGTTCCCGCTATTAAAGCGTCCAGTTACCCTGGTGGCTGTTTTGGGTTTATTGATAGGTGGACTGGCATTTCTCACTTTCACACTACGGGCAATGTTGGGACTGAGTACGATTTAGATTAAAAGTATATTGTCGATTGCCCCAAGGACAGTGTTGCTTCAGCCTCAACTCTTGTCCTAACTCACTCATATTTGTTGTTGTCCAACCTCTGTGGAGAGGCATGATTTATATGGCTACAAATCGCCGCGTTTCCCGTGTTGCCGAATTAATTAAACGGGAAGTTAGCCAAATGCTACTTAATGGTATTAAAGATGACCGTGTTGGTACAGGAATGGTCAGTGTAACTGATGTTGATGTTTCTGGTGATCTCCAACACGCCAAAATCTACGTCAGCATCTACGGTACAGAGGAAGCCAAAGCAGAAACTATGGCGGGACTCAAATCAGCCACCGGTTTTGTACGTAGCGAACTGGGGGCGCGGGTAAGACTGCGTCGTACTCCCGAAGTAGTGTTTATCGAAGACCGTTCTATTGAACGAGGAACGAAGGTGTTGTCACTATTAAACCAACTCCAGTATCAGCGATCGCAAGAAATAACGGATGAAGATGATGAGCAAATTTCAGAATAAGTAGCTTCTGCCACTTTGTCATTAGAAAACAATTGTCTCGGAAGAATCCGCCAAAACATTTACAGACGTGTTGCCAACGCGTCTGTTTTAATGTGACTTCATAGAGGAATTGGACAAATAAAACGAACTTGGGGGTGATAACCCCTAAAGCCTTTAGAGACAAAAATGTTACGATTTGGCAACAAAATTACTCGATTTTATGACTTGATAACTTCACTGACAGCAAAAACCACTAATTAAACAAAACTTTATAATTTTATTGCTATGTACTTACGTAAATATATGTCATCAAATTATGACCTGAGTAAATATTGTCACATTTTTGATTGCCTAGCTACACCTCAAGTTAGATATGACTTTTACTAGTTACTGCTACCTTAGAGGTGTCTCATTTCTCCCTATGACAGATGTTTGTATCTAGCAATTGGCTAAGAAATAATACCGACCTTGATCAGAAAATTACAGTTTATTTTAAGAAATCATTAACTTATGACTAATAATAAGCTTCCTAGTGTACGGTAGCCCTTAGTGAATGAAGTAAGCAATAGTTTATACATTTACTTACGCTATCCATTTCTGGTTGTGGAGTTATGAGTCAATTACTACATGTCTGGAAGTGGGCCTAATGTTCCCATCAAATTTGTAAATTCGTTGCTGATTGGCCTGAAAAATTAGGCCATTGGAAAATACACTGTTGCGACATCAATGTCAGGAAAATTTGACATTCTTAACATTTATTTACATAATTTGGAGGTAGGTAGCGTCAAAATGGAATCAGTTCCGTATAGCAAACTACAAAACCTTAAGCGCGAGTCTAAATCCTTGTCATGTTTGTTCCCCGTAATTAGTGGGAACACTATTTACGTGTAAATTTGTGAGTAAAAACCATGAGTGTGAATACGGTGCCCTCTATAAATTACTACTCTCTAGATGTAATTCAGGACGAAGCACGCCGACTAGTAGAAAAAGGAATGGTTAGCCGACAGCAACCAATATATACACTCTGCCAATACATTCCCGCTAGAGAGTGGGTTTGTGTAGAGTGTGAGTTAGAAAAGTGTGATTTCTTGTTACGCGATCGCATTGGCGACCTCATTGGTCGTGAACATTGGGACAATGACTAATCTGGGATTGTTCAATATATGATTTCAGATTTTGGATTGGGAGATGACTGGATTTGACTACACACGATTCTTTGCCCACAACGAGGGATAATCTCTGGTTTTAATAACTCTTTCCCCATCCATAATCTGACAATTTCCACTAAGCCTAGAATTTTTGAGTTTGAAGACCAATAGAAAATAGTTTTTGTGTAGATCCTGTTTGATATATAGAACTTTTCTGTTTAAAATAACACCGGGGTAGGTTTCTGTGCTGAACTGCTCCGGTAGTTTTTTAGAGCATAGTTCAATATTGGCACTTGTATCATTGAAAGCCCCAACCAATCTATAGTCACAACTATATTTTCACCTGCGATCGTCGTTTACAGATTGTTCCAGAAGAAAGGCGGGTCTGATCCTAACAATGCAAACTTTATTACCAACAATTTCTCAATCTTCTATTTCCAATTGCAGGAAAATATATTGCCATTTCAACACTGTGATGATATTAGTTTAAAGCCCTGATTTATCAAATCAATCGGGGTTTTTGCTGGATTATTTTTATATATATTTGGGAAACTATAAACAACAACTATTTTTATGATTTGAGCAATATAAACAAAATTTTACATGGGATTTATTCCAATTTTTATATTAACTTATTGATTAATATGTTCTTTTATTAACAATTGAATAATAGGAATATTTATCTTAAATAAAGAGAATAAACTTCTCTTTTCCACTATAAAAAATGTATTATACCTAGATAGCTATTGTAGTAAAGGCAATGCTCATAAACCTACTACGCAGGTATTCAGAGCGATATAGATATCTATATTTATCAGCTAAATATTATATAAATAATAAGCTTTTATTGATGTAAAAATTTTCTGTCCCTGATTTTTATATTCTATACTCCAGCATGAACCCAGTTATAGATAATCGAGTTAAGCTAGATCAAGCCACTATCGTTTTCATCGTTTTTTTGTAACTTAAATAACGAAAAAAAAACGAATATAAGCAAAAGTGGGCAGATAGCTGTAGATAATTCGATATATTACTTCAAATCACATTCCCCATGAGTCCCCGCGCTTTGCTATTAGTAAATCGTCATGCCCGCCAAGGACAAAAACGTCTCTTGGAAGCAATTAATTGCTTGCAAACATTCGGCTTGGAATTAATAGAAGAGTCTACAGAACACCCTAAACACTTGGCACATATTATACATAAATATAAAAATCATGTGGATTTAGTTATAGTTGGTGGTGGTGATGGAACTCTAAATGCAGTCGTGGATGCTTTGGTAGAGACACAGCTACCTCTAGGAATATTACCTTTAGGAACTGCCAATGATTTAGCGAGGACATTAGGGATTTCTAACTCCTTACCAGAAGCTTGTAAAACAATAGCCTCTGGGGAATTGCGGCGTATTGATTTGGGGTGGGTAAATGGTAAACACTTCTTCAACGTTGCTAGTTTGGGACTCAGTGTCAAAATTACCCAAAAACTGACCAAAGAATTTAAACAACGCTGGGGAGTTTTAGCTTATGCAGCTACAGCATTACAGGTGATTTGGGAATCTCGACCCTTTAATGCAGAAATTCGAGTGCAGGACAGATGCTATCGAGTGAAAACTGTGCAGATTGCTGTCGGGAATGGTCGTTACTACGGTGGTGGTATGGCTGTGGTTCACGATGCCAAAATTGATGATCAAAGGCTAGACCTTTATAGTTTAGAAATTAAATATTGGTGGCAAATCATTCCTTTATTACCAGTTATCCGCAACGGGAGACATATTCATCGGCAAAATGTCCGCGCCCTAAATGGACAAGAAATAGAAGTTTATACTCCTAAACCCCGACCAATTAACACAGATGGGGAAATCACTACATATACCCCCGCCCAATTTCGAGTTATTCCTAAAGCTGTAGCTGTTTTTGTACCGCCAGTTTAGAGAGTGGTGAGACAGGAAATATAAGGAAGCCAGAGGAGAACTAATGACTATCAACTATAGTCTCAGGAATCATGATCAGTGTGTTTGTATTTAAGCTCAATTCTCTTGTAGTTAACTAAATTCAAGTATTGTGGCAACTCACATTAATTCTAGCCAACTGCATTTGAGATTTTCTCAAGAGATTAAATTACTGCTAAAAAGATTAGCCGAACAGCATTTAAGTCTCGGTGATATTCTGGCGGAAACGTCTGAACGGGGTTTTAGCTTAGTTATTGCTTTATTAGTTTTACCATTTTTGTTTCCCATGCCACCAGGTTTAGCAGGGCCTTTTGGTGCAGGGTGTTTACTATTGTCTGTACAGATGATACTGGGTAGGCGATCGCCTTGGCTACCCAAACGCATTGCCCGTTATAAATTTCCTCGTCCTTTTGCCCAATTAATCTTACAAAATCTGCGCCGTGTCACCCAAATCTTGGAGAAAATCACCCGTCCTCGTTTGACTAAAATTGCCGAAAATCCTCTAACTTGGCGAATGAATGGCTTGTGTATCTCCTGGCTGACACTATTACTCATGTCACCGATACCATTTACTAATCCCATCCCAACTGTGGGAATTTTACTTTTTACAGTAGCCACTATTGAATCCGATGGCTTACTGATTTGCGTGAGTTACGCCATCACAGCTTTGACTACTATACTATTTGGATTTATTGGTTATGCCTTGTGGTTAGCACCTAGCTTACTACCATCTTTATGGCGATAATAAAAGCCCCTAGCCACAGACTGAGGGGCTTGCTTTTATTTAAGGTGCATCTACTTAATTTATATATCCATTTCGTTTTTAGCTGCGTCAGGAAAGATTAAAGACTAGTCATCAGTGATAGTTTCCATTGATTACTAAGTATGAGATGAATAAAATCTTCTTAATTTAATGGTATTTTCGCTTTTTGAAATACCTGTTCAGCCGTAAACTGCCAGCCTGGAAATAAGGAATCCTGAATTAGTTCTTCTCCCATATAAGTTTTTGGTGCTGCATCGGGATAAAAAACAGTAATACTTCTAGCTTTACTATCTAAAACCCACACTCGCAAAACATTAGCATTTAAATAGTCCTGTGCTTTAGCTGCCATTTTGCCAAAGGTTTGTCCTGGAGAAATAATTTCAATCACCAAATCAGGAGGTACAGGACAAGCTTCATCTTCGTTCCAGTCACTGGGTAAACGTTCATAGGAAATGTAGATAATATCCGGTACTGGAATCCAATCTTGTTCTTGTTTTTTCAATAAAACAGCCCATTCGGGACAAACAAGTCCCTGGCTTTGACACCGTTCCTCAATTAAAGCAAGAATAACATGAGTCAGCTTGGCATGAAAAAACTTTGGTGACATTTTCGGGACTGCTTGACCATCAATAAGTTCATAGGTTGTATCATCTTCACCTGGGGGGAGATTGAAGAACTCTTGCAAAGTGAGTTGATTATCAGCTTGGAGAAGCATAGAAAAAACCACAGGATAGCTACTTAAATTTTAACTACCCGAAATTATTTTGAATTTTCTAGTAAAATCCCCTAGGGGATTTTAAATTGTTTTACATTGCCTGTAAAACTTCTCTAATAATCTCTGCGGGTACTTCATCAGTAATTGTGACTACACCTATTTGAGTAGGTAAGATAAACCGCACTTTACCGTTTTTAACTTTTTTATCTAATTGCAGTGCGTCAATAATGCCTGTGATATCTAAACCTTCTGGTAATTTTGTTGGTAAACCCGCTTTTTGAATGAGGGCGTTTTGACGTTCTGTATCTTCTTGTTGCCACATTCCTAATTTCACTGCAATTTGTCCAGCCGCTACCATGCCGATAGCTACAGCCTCGCCATGATTCACTAGACGATAACCTGTCAAGCTTTCCACTGCATGGCCAATGGTGTGTCCATAATTAAGAATTGCCCGTAGTCCACCTTCTTTTTCGTCTTTGCTGACAACATCGGCCTTAGCTTGACAAGAACGGGTGAGAATAGAGTTGATCAATTCCGGTTTAATGTACCGCAGTTGATTCAGATTTTTGCTAGCTTCCATTTGGGCAAATAACTCAGCGTCCCAAATCACACCGTACTTAATTACCTCTGCCATACCCGCCCGAAACTCTCGCATGGGAAGGGTTTTCAGCACTTCTGGGTCAACTAATACTAAACGTGGCTGGTGGAATGCGCCAATTAAGTTTTTACCTTGGGGGTGATTCACGCCTGTTTTACCACCTATTGCGGAATCTACCATTGCCAGGAGAGTGGTTGGCACTTGTACAACATTAATCCCTCGCAGCCAACTAGCAGCAGCGAAGCCAGTCATATCACCAATTACGCCTCCCCCTAAAGCTACCATTGTGGAAGAACGTTCCAGGCGATTTTCTAGAGCGATATCGTAGAGTTTTTGAATGGAGTTGAGGGTTTTGTAGCGTTCTCCAGCTGGTAAGCAATAGCTAGCTACTTGAAAACCAGCAGCTTCTAGTGACTTTATGCTTTTTTCACCATAATGCTTAAATATTGTGGGATTGGAAACCAGCAATACCTTTTTGCCCAGTTTCAAATCAGCCATCCGTTGACCCAGTTGTTCTAAACTTCCAGGTGCGATCGCAATCTCGTAAGACTGCTGTGGTAGATTCACATTAATTACAGAAGTCATTACCCAAACCCTAACAAGTGCCGTGGGCTTGTATTCTACCGCATTCTAGGGGAGCAGAGGAGCCAGTGCGTTGCGGTGAATCCAGCCCTGTCGGCGGGTCTCCCGCCGTAGGGGACTGGTGAACCCGAAGGGAGGTTCCCTCCGTTGTAGCCACTGGCGTGAGCAAGGGAGCAGAGGAGAAAAACTAATGACTAATGATTAATGACAGATGACTGCTGACTAACGACTAATGATTAATGACCAAAAATTAATGCTTCAATATAGTTAGTAAAGTATTGTGGAGAAAAATAAATGTTAGGAGTAGTATCTTACATCCTGTTTTTGGCCTTGTTCACTGGCATCGCTGTAGGTTTGCTGTTCGGTCTGCGTTCTGCCAAAATTCTCTAATAATTAAGGGTATAGGGGTATAAGGGTATGGGGGTATAAGGGTGGAAGAGAGGAAGAATTCTACACCCCTACACCCCTACACCCCTACACCCCTACTTGAGTAGCTACCCGATTCGGTCGTTGGGAGGGTGGACGCATTTCTAAGCCCAGTAAATTCAGCATTTCCTGGTCTGCATCGTAGTCTGGGCAGGGGGTAGTGACTGTTAACATCTTGTTGTCGTCGCTGGAAAAGATGGAGTTAGCCCCCGCCATGAAACAAAAAGCTTGTTCAACTTGAGAAAGTCTCGCCCTACCAGCACTTAACCGCACATCGGAAGTTGGCATAATTATCCGGGCCGTAGCTATCATTCTGACAACATCCCAAATAGGGACATCTGGCTGATTTTCTAACGGTGTACCTTCTACTTGGGAGAGAATATTAATTGGTACTGATTCTGGGTGAGGATCAAGATTAGCCAATGTGTGTAACATGGAAATCCGATCCTCGATGCTTTCGCCTAAACCGAGAATACCACCGGAACAGACAGTCACGTTAGTCTGCCGGACATTTTCAATGGTGTTGAGGCGATCGCTATAAGTTCTAGTGGTGATGATTGTACTGTAGTATTCTGCTGAGGTATCTAAGTTATGGTTATAAGCATACAATCCGGCGGCTTCTAAGCGTTTGGCTTGGTCTGTTGTCAGCATCCCCAAAGTACAACAAACCTCTAAACCCATGTCAGTGACATCTTTGACCATATCCAGAACTTTCTCAAATTGAGAATTATCCCGCACTTCCCGCCAAGCTGCACCCATGCAAACACGACTGACACCTTTTTGTTTAGCGGTTTGGGCAATGTTAACTACTGTTTCTTTATCTAAGAGGGCTTGGGGCTTGACCTCGGTTTGATAGCGGGAAGATTGAGCGCAGTAGCTACAATCTTCTGGACACCCACCAGTTTTAATGGATATCAGCTTACATACTTGGATTTGTTTGGGGTCATGAAATTGGCGATGGACGCTAGCAGCCTGATAAATTAGCTCTAGCAATGGTGTATTATATACTTCCCGAATTTCTAATTCTTGCCAATCGTAGCGTATTCCCGACATTAGTATCCTTCTTCTAGACTGGATTAAATAACAGCTGTCTTTTTGTTATATCCCCTAACGTACATCTTTTGGCGCAGGCTACTGCACCCATTATCCTCGACCAGATTGGAGATATGTGATTAACCAGCGTAAGGAATGCGGAGAAAATTTCTGTAAATTTAGCGACAATATAATTATTTCTTGCTCTTACACCCCTGCACTATTTTTACATCTATCGATATGAAATCAGAACTACCCATAATTACAAGCGATCGCCTCTTGTTGCGAATAGGTATTCAAGAAGATATACCCAAAATTCTCAAATATTTTCTTGAAAATAGAGATTTCTTGACACCATTTTATCCTATTTGGGCAGACCATTTTTTCACAGAATACTATTGGCACAACCAAGTAGAAAATAATTTTTTAGAATTTATTCATGACCAGTCTTTAAAGTTATTTATTTTCCCTAAAAAACAACCTAAAGAAATCATTGGTACTATCAATTTTAATAATTTTATTCGGGGGGCAGCCCATTTCTGCCATGTGGGGTATAGTTTAGCGGAAGCTGCTCAAGGTAAGGGTTATATGACTGAAGCTTTGCAGGCGGCTACTCAATATGTTTTTCAAGAATTAAACTTTCATCGCATTATGGCTAACTATATGCCCCACAATCAACGCAGTGGCAATGTCTTAAAGCGATTGGGATTTGTAGTGGAAGGTTACGCTAGAGATTATTTATTAATTAACGGCCAGTGGCAAGACCATATTCTCACTAGTTTAATTAATCCTAACTGGCAAGCCAATAATTGGGAATAGGGAATGGGGAGTGGAAAGCATGGGGAAGCAGGGGAGGTAAGGGAATAACAATCCAATACCCAATACCCAATACTCAATACCCCATACCCTATTAACCGATTAAATCGGCTTTCTCCAAAGATTCTGGTAAATCCTCAGATTTCTTAAAGGCAAACCGCAACAAAGGCGGTGCTAAAAAGGTGGTGAGAATCACCATAATCACAATTGCGGCTTGCAGAGGTTTATCTAAAGTGCCGCTAGCTGCACCAATACCTGCAAAGACTAAACCAACTTCACCACGAGGAATCATACCCACACCAACTGCTACACGGTTGATTCCAGGTTGACCGAAGACTGCCCAACCAGTGACAACTTTACCTATAATTGCTACCAAAATTAAGAAGGCAGCAATAACTAATCCTTCTCTGTTTTCAGGAACTACAGGATTCAGCACACTTATATCTACTTTAGCTCCCACTGTCACAAAGAAAACTGGTACAAGAATATCAGCAATAGGCTTAACTTGCTCATCTAACTCGTTGCGCCTATCAGTTTCATCCAAAACTAAGCCAGCTGCAAATGCACCTAAGATAGCTTCTAAATGAATGGCATTGCCTAAAAACGCCATGAAGAAGGCAAAAATAAATGCGGGAATTACTAAATTACCTCGCGTTTTTAAAAGGCTAGTAACAGTGCAGAAACTTTGGTTGAAAAATTTGCCCAGTAAAATCGAGCCAATCAGAAAAACAGTCGCACTGACAATTAAATAAATGACATTGAAAACATCGACTTCGCCAGTTTTAGCTAAACTAGCGACCACTGCTAAGACAATGATGCCTAAAATATCGTCGATGACTGCTGCACCAACAATAATTTGACCCTCTCTCGATTTGAGACGGCCTAATTCTGAGAGAACTTTGGAGGTGATACCAATACTTGTTGCGGTTAAGGCTGCACCAGCAAAAATCGCGGGAATAACAGGGGCATGAAATAATAAAATCAGCCCAGCTGTACCAGCAGCAAAGGGAACTGCTACCCCCACACAAGCCACTATAGTTGCTTGATAACCGACTTTTTGCAGTTCTCTTAAATCTGACTCCAAACCGATTTCAAATAACAGAATAATCACACCCAACTCAGCCAGAATGGAAATAGCTTCACTCTGGCTGTTAAAAATTGCTGTGGCTGCATCAGGGGTGAGATTGTTAATAAATTGCAGCACAGTCATAATCATGGAGTCACCGGCCACTGCACCACTTTCGGGAAACACAACCAAATGCAGTGCTGAAGCACCCACCAATACACCACCAACTAATTCACCTAAAACTGGCGGTAAGTCAATCATTCTAGATAACTCACCACCAATTTTACTAGCCAGATAAATGACTACTAAACTCAGTAGTACACCAGTCAACACAATGGGAGCATTTTCGGCGTTGGTTTCTGTTGTTAACAACAAAGGTGGCAGTGCAGAAATTATGGGTGTCAAAGAATTCATCGCATTAAGGATTGGTTCTGAAAAAGTCATCTGATTTATCTGTAAGTGATGGACTCAAACAATTTCGGGTTTTGGATTGTTCAATCACTAATCGATGTGGTTGACAAATAATTGGACAGGCAAAAACCTGTCCGAATTAGTTGTATCTTTTGCTAGAGTTTAACTTGTTGTAGTAAGAGAAGGAATAGGTAATAGGTCATAAAAAATCACCTGTAACCCATAATCTGTCATCTACAATTGTCTCTTACTCCCCTGGAGAAGCAAGCTACGCGGTAGCATTGCGTAGCAAAGAGAAGACCGTGCCGACTCACCTTTCACTTAGTAGACACTAGTTGCAGTATCACTTTTAACTAAAGCGACTGCTTGTTTGAGGGCTTCTACTCGGTCTACAAACATATGATGTGCTGGTACAAATCTAGAAACGCCAAAGTTTTCTAAGCGGCGTTTGACTTTGCCTGTTGCACCGACTATGAGAACGTGACGACCCTGCTCAGAAGCATCTTTGATGGCATTCTCAATAGCTAAAGAAGCTAAATCATGAGTTTAAAGCGATCAAGGTTAAGGGTTTGAGGGAGTCATAAAACTGCTAGGGGTATGAAAAAGGCAGCCAAAGGACGGTCATGCTTTGGATGCAGTTCCCTGGATCGAGACAAGCTCAGTTGTCAGTGAGTGACATGGGTGAATAGATGTTTAGATTATCTTGAATCACAGTCAGCTTCTCTGCTTGGGCATCATCTAAATCGACTAACGTTTTGAGTAACGACCACCAAAAAGCCGGGATCATGACCCAGTTTCTTAGGTCTGCATCGTTTCGATTCAACAGCCGTCTGGTCCACAGAAAGTTCTCCCGTACAGTACCTCTGCTTCACAGATATAGATAATGCCCGCATAATCGGTGAAAAACTTCATTGCGACCTGATCCGCGATATTCTCTGCCATCTCCCGATTTTCGGTGAGTACCTCGAACTTTACATTGGAATCGGTGTCGGCAGTGTTGGGTTTACCCGTAGAGCGCACGTTGCGACTGCCTTTACCGCCAGTATCCACCACCGTATAACCGGTCGCCCCAGCTTCGTCAATGATCTTGGCGATCTTTTTCAGCAGAACCTTTTCCGTGACGATGACGAGCTTGTTGGCTTTCTTGGCCATGTTTGGTTACCTCCTTACATAATGTATATCGATCTACTTGGTCTGTCGGGTCAAGAGAGTGCCGACAGACAGCGACCCGTCTGGGATTAGCCGCCGATCGCCTGAGCGAGTCCGAGGAAGAACGGTATACACAAGCCAATCGCAACTGGCGTACCGACGGCTGTGGACGCGCCTATATAGGCGGATGGATTGGCTGATGGGATACCGGCTCGCAAGGTGGGCGGACCTGAGATGTCGGAACTAGAGGCAGCAATCACAGCCAGAACCACGACACCGCCCATGCTGAATCCCGCCAATTTATGGGCAATCATACCGAGACCGAAGGCAATTAACCCATGTACAAACGGTGCTACCACACTATACACGACGTACCACTGGGCTACCTTACGCAGTTCGCCAACCCTTGACCAAGCTTCCATACCCATAACCAGCATCAAGATCGAAAGCAAGCCGCGAAAGGCGGGATCGTAGAAGCTTTTATAGACACTTTCCGGTTGGGTGAACAGTCCAAGAGCAAGGCCTAACAACATTGCCGATAGGGCAGGGCCCCGGAGGCTTTCCTCGATGATCGGCCATATCTTGACGCGATTATCCTCATCTCCCTTCTGCTGGCTGAGATACTCCTGCCGACTGCTGGGATAATCTTTTTGATCCGGATAATCGCCAGCCGCAACAGGCTGCCCAGGAGAGTAGACTGCTTCTTTACGCTTCTTCTTGTTGATGTAAATGTTAGCCACCACAATCGCAGTGACGAGCGCGGGGATATCCATGAAGGGATAGAGTGCGCCAGCCCATGGCTCGTATGCCATCTTTTGTTCTTCCAATACTGTCAGAGCGGCAGCCATGGTAGAGCCACTCACGGCACCAAACAAACCCCCGGTCGCGATCGCATCCACGGTTTTGACCTTCGGCATCTTGGCTAATGTATAGCGCGCGATGAATACAATCGTAATCCCTGTTATTACAGCAAAGATCATGGGAAAGACCATAGCCACCAGGTTGGAATTGCGGATCGCAATTCCACCGGTCAGACCGATTTTGGTGAGCAGCATGAAGACGATGATCGTACAAATCGCCTCTGGAATTACCAATTCGCTACCAAGGGCGGCAATAATCATACCGCCAATCAGAAACGCAAGCGTTGGGGACTGCAACTGTTTAACGAAGTCCATCAAAAAAAAGGACAAAAAATCCACGAATGCCTCCTTGTTTCTCCTCTGACGAGGAGTATTGCAATAAATGAACTCTAAAGAGTTAAAGAGAGTCAGAGTGAGGCGGTTCACCCCTACAGCACAGGTGTTGCACGAGAACGTGTAGACAGGGCTTACGGTCATTAGCCTGGTCGGTTCAGCGATCAGCGTTAGAGTACCGCCACACAGGGCAGCAAAAAAGCAGCCACAAACTGCTCCATAAAGTCGAGCGAGTGAACCCAACTCAAAGGCAACGCCGAAAGCCAGAGCCAGGGGTAATGAGACAACGGCAGCCGTGACACTGCTGAAGATCTCAAACCATCGCTAAACCAGTTTTCTGGTCGCCACCAGCTAAGGCAGTCATAGAACTGACAATTGCAGTCATAACTACAGTCATCGGCCCTGTAGGTTCAGAAATCAGGGTTGGTGTACCACCAAATAGTGCTGCAAAAAAGCCAACACACACAGCACCATAAATACCAGCTACAGGCCCGGCACCAGAGGCGATACCGAACGCTAAAGCTAGCGGTAGAGAGACAATTGCGGCAGTTAAACCACCGAATAGATCCCCTCGCAAGTTTCTAAAATTGATCGTATTGGTCAGTGCCATTTTGGGTTCCTAAAAACAAGCAAAGAAGTTTTGATGGTTGATAAATATTGAGGCAGTCTTGGGTAAACTCTTTATTTCATAGCTATGAAAAAATTTAGACAAAGAAAACAAAATCTCTTGTCCAAGCAAAGACAGGATAAACAAGCTATATATACTTCCTACATCGAGAGTAAGTTTTGTTTATAGCTGAATCATTACTGAGAATAGCTTACAGTGTTTAAAGCCAATGTTTTACATTGGATATGTTTATGATTAAAAAAATATTAAATCGCAACCATAAATAAAAACTTATACGTCTTTATATTTGTCGGTTGTATGAGTAATGACATTGTTTCAATAAGTCGATAAAACATATAACTGAAAGTTATTTATCTATCGGTAATGTTTCTTTATATTATTGAAGCGCGTCTGCTAACACAAAAGTTTTGGCAATTTGGCAACCGCAGTCGTAAGAAAGTGGTTTTAATAGATTTATCAACAGGGATAGCGGATATCGCCAGACAAAAAATGCAGGGATCAATTGTTGTCTGCGTATTCCTAGACCATCGCCAGTTGTTAATCAAGGGCTAAAAAGTGCCGCTACATAATTGAAGCACTAGATTTAAAGCCCTTACCGCTTCATACAACTGGCTATAAATCCAACACAACAGAATAAATGTGAAGACTGATGATTATATCTAATGACATAGATTAATTAGATTTAGTAGTAAGGACTTTAGTCCTTGTTTTCTCAGCACCAAAGTGCTGACTACAAACCAGACTCGCTCATACTATATTTTCTTCGTTTAACCGAATTGAATTTTAGCTGAGGGGGTGACATGAAAATAGTGATAATTTATAACCCCGGTTACTGACAAAAACCGGGGTTATCACCTTTCAATACTCTTGTAGATGGCTGGATAATTTTATGCTTGCCAAGGTGAAGGTATTGGCGTTGTGGAAATGACTTTATTTGCCATCAACTTAATCGCAGTTCTACCACAACTAGGACAAGGAACATCCAATGTTTGTAATGAGACTCCTTCTACTTCACTTAATAAACCTTGTTTACAGTGCCAACATTCAAAAATTATGCGATGTACTGGCTCATTACAATCAAGTATTTTAACGTGTTGAAAATTTCTGATTTCGTTGTCTTGGTTTCTGGGCTTGTAGGGTTTTTTAATTTCTCTTACTTCCATCATGTTACCTGTCTAACTCACTGATCAATTTGTCCGGTACTTCAGTGATGATTTTTACTGAAAAGCACGACTCATAGAATAATACAAAAATCAAAATGCGTAGATGCGAAAAGTCCTAACCATAGAGTGAGTAAAAAGGAATAACAATTATTAGGGTGTTAACTTTTTACTGATTTTCAGATGATAGCTTGATTTTCGCACTCCTATATTAAGGAATCAAAATTTTCATATTTATATTTTGCTAACTCTATATTCATTTTATCAGAGTTATGAATTACGCATCATTCACAAAAAAATCAAATGTTTTGTAAAACTAAATACTAATCTGGAAAATTATTCTAGCATTGGGTAGATTAATGTATGTGGTTGAGGGAATAGATGACAGAGGACAGGAGACAGGAAATAGATATGTTATTTTCTGTACAGATATATAAGAGTCCTATTCGATATTTGAACAACTTCAGTACATCTCATATCCTTTCTTCCCTGTAACCTGTAACCTTTAACTTGTAAACTTATGGCTGATTTAACAGAAGTATTGAAATTTATTGAGAAACTAGAAAAAGATAACCTTGGTCAATCCGCTTATGAAATAGCGAATAAGCTGCGTGGTTATACTAAACCACAATACACAACCAAATTATGGACGTTAGCAACAGGATACGACCAAAAATATATTCAGGGGGAATTGCAAGGAAAACTCGGTCTGGAATTAGTTTTAAGTGGTGAAAAGATTGATTTTGGTCACTTCATCGCTTCTCTCTCAGATCAAATCAATCAACAGGGAATACGTAAGTCTGATTTAACGAGTTGGACAGGCGATCATACTTCATGGGCAGGAGATATTGGTTCGGCTATCGTGTTTTATCACTCCCAACCGCTTTCTGCTACGAGAATTACTCTTGATGAAGCACTCAAAAGACTAGTTAGTGATGCTGATTGCTCTGCTGATGTTGCAGCT
Organism: Trichormus sp. M33_DOE_039; assembly: GCA_015296085.1. GTDB lineage: Bacteria > Cyanobacteriota > Cyanobacteriia > Cyanobacteriales > Nostocaceae > Trichormus. The sequence goes on from DVDT01000088.1 coordinate 28,756, forward strand.
TATGTCATTGGTAATATCTTGAATTGCGATCGCAAAGCTACTATTTCCCAGGCAATTAAGCAGTATGATGCTACTGGTTATGCGACACATATCAAAACATTTCTCACCAAACGTTTTGGAGCGAATATTTTAGGTAATCAAATTCAGAATCCCCATACTGTAGAGGCTGAAATTCGGCGTGCTGTATCTACATATATTAGGTTGTCTGGTACGGCATCTGATATCTATAAATCTGTGAAAAATTTAGTCAAATTACAACCGAAATTAGGATCAGAAAACAATAATTTCCCCAACGCCAGCGATTTACTGACTGGTTCTGTACATTTCTTGTCTCACTTAGTTAAATTCGGTGGCTTAGACGGTCTGCATTTTCAACCATACCAAGTTCCTGGAGTATCTTGGTTAGGGAAGGTGGATTATTTTGTTAATAGTCAGTAGTTATTAGTGATTTCCTAACTAACCTACTGTGTCTATCTTGTACCTTCTGCTTCTACTCTTAAGCCAAAGTAAGTTAGCACTAATTCATTTGCACTGTTATTCACAACTTCGTGAACTTCTCCCACTTCTATAGCTATGCAGTTTCCTGGTAGCAAGGGATATTCTTCTCCATTAATGCGGATTATTCCTGCGCCAGATTCTACAAAGAAGACTTCGCACATATCTTGGTGGGCGTGGGCTGAGGCGATTTGTCCGGGAGCAAAACGGGCTTGGGAAAAGTTGGTGAGGTGAGGTAAATCACCAAACCTCAGCATGACCTTTTTTTTTATTTCTGGATTGTGAGAAACAGATTCTTCCGGTAGTTCGTTCAGGGACTTGGTGATCATGTTGGCTGTTGAGTGGGTATTGGGGAAAATTATACCTTGTCAATTCTTGCCCCTCTGCAATTGCTCCCTGTCTCCTGCCTTAACAGGTGTAGGTTTTTTACGCTTTGCCTATAAGACACTGTTTTAGGGTGTAAGGGTATAGGGGTGTAGGGGTGGATGAAAATATGATTCTGTTGTTGGTTTGATAGTCATCACTCAATGCTCTATTAAAAACCTACACTTGTTAATGTCCCCTGCCTCCCTCAAGTTGGTCTTAAATCGTTCGATAGTTCCACAATACCTCTAGACCCATCAATTCTTACCCGTTGGTCATCTTGCAGTATCCATGTTGCACCTTTAACATCCATGACTGCGGGAATACCGTATTCACGAGCGACGATCGCACCGTGGGAAAGTCTACCTCCGGCTTCGGCAATTAAGCCTCCAGCCCTGACTAATAAAGGGGCCCAGCCGGAATCTGTATAGGGTACGACTAAGATTGTGTCTTTGTCTATCTCTGGGAGGTTTTGTAAATTTCGCACTACCTTGATGCGCCCTTCGGCTTGTCCGTGGCTGGCGGGAATACCTTGTAAGATTTGGTCTGAGTAAACTCCGACGGCGGTTGTGGGGTGGGGGGGTATATCGCCGTAGACAACGAGGGGAATTTGCTCAATTTGGCTATCTTGGGAGAATTGCGATCGCCTAAATGCGATCGTTTGGTTTAAGCCTTGTAGTAACTGGGGGCTAGGATCGGCTACTAGTAACCGCACTTCTTCTAGTTCTAAAAAGAAGATATCTCCTGGCTGTTTTAGCCAGCCAGATTGTAACCACATCTGCTCTAAAACTAAAAATTTCCAGCGCAATTGGGCTAATAACCGAGAATAAAGCTCTGTAACTCGTCCTTTAATATCTATACGTCTCTGGACTATCCCACGTTTGCGTTTACTCGGTTCTAAGTTAATTTTTTCTGGTTCACTCAACTGAATTAACTGCACAAATAACTGTTTGATGGGTTGGGGTTCTTCCTTCCAAGTCGGAATGGCGATATTTGTCCCTACATCGCTTAAATAACCATAGTCCTCTAATAATTCATCCAATTCATAGAGAATCTTTTCGCCTTCTGGGGTTTGTGCCAATAAATCAAATACTTGCTCTGGTTCGCATTCTGCTAATATCTGTTTGGCATCAGCGGCTAAGGTTCTCAAGGAACGCATGGCGGCTACTTCTGGGGTGATGCTATTATCAATTTGCTCATCTTTAACGCGAAAAATACCCTGGCGAATGGCGGCACTTAAGGGAGCTAAAATGCTGTAGTATGTGCCGATACGGAGTAATTCCAGGTTAAAATCTATTCTTTCTAAAATTTCCGCAGGCTCTAACTCTTCGGTGGTTTCATTAGCTAATCTTGACAAACCGGGAATGAAAACTTTTTGGTAGTCCCGTTTAAAGTCTTTTTCTAGATTTAATTCTTGCTGGAGTAATTTAAATAACCCTGGCAGATTTTTGAGGGTAGACTGCAAGGGCGGTTTAGTCATTTTTGCGCCCCTAGTTAAAAACTCTAGACTTTCTGGCGGTAATCCCATCCGCAAAAAAATCTCTCCCAGGAGAGAAGCATTAAAATAGGCTCTAGAGTAATGCAGAGTGGCTGTATCTGTAAAATCTAACCCTGTAGCGCGATCGCCTAATACTAAACTAAAAATATCTCCCCAAACGCCACAAGTTAAAGGACGATTAATCGACCAAGTTAAGGGATGCACTACGCCGGGAATGACTTCGGCGGCGATTTTCCTCGTCCAGATGGGAAGGAGGGTGGTAATCGGCCTAGCTTGCAGTAACCACAGGGTTTGACCGTCGTAACTCCATTCAATATCTTGGGGAACACCAAGGTAACGTTTTTCGATGCGGCGGGCTAAGTATGCTACTTGCTTAATAATTGCTTGGGGAACTCGTCCTGTTCCCTCCAACTGTACAGAGGAAAGCTTTTCTGCTTCTACTACAAAAGCCCGATACTGTTCTGGTGTGACTTTACCGGAGACAACTTGTGTTGGGCTACCGGGTAAGGCTTCAATGATCACTGCATCACCTTGTTGGGTGATGGGATCGCGACTAAAAGCAACTCCCGAATACGCGCTTTGCACTTGCTGTTGAATCAGCACCGCCATTGCTGTATCTGGTAAACCGCGATCGCGCCGATACTGTACCGCAGCTGGATAATTATAGGAATCCCTCACGGCGGTAATGGCTTGCTGTAATTGCTCTTTACTGGTGACGTGGATAATTGTGGCGTATTGTCCAGCCGCCGAAGCTTGTTCAGAGTCTTCGCCAATGGCGGAGGAACGTACTACCAAAGGAGATAAATCGGAAGGTTGGAGAAATGCTAATAATTTTTCGGGATCATCGCCGGGAACGAGTACCCAGCCTTTGGGAACTGAGTAACCCCAACGCTTAATTTGCGAAAGAGTGGCGGCTTTTTGTCCGACGAGTGCCGTATCTAACTCATCATCTAAAGAGAGAATAACGCGATCGCCACGCAAATATTCAAAGACAGCCTGGGATTGGGCATCGACTTCTTGGGGTGGTAAATTCAAATCATCTGGAATTTTTTTATAAATCCAACCCAATAATGCAGCTAGGGCGATCGCCACCATAATTTTAGGGAAATCTTCAGCATGGAGAATAGCTACAAACAAGGGAAACACAAATAAAACTCCATACTTCACCAAAGTTCTTGATTGCGACAGGGTAAAGGTAATAATTGCCAGTAAACTTACAAAGATAGCTAAGAGGGGATCATGTACTAAAATCCCCCAAACAACGTTAGTTGTCCCTGCGCCTCGTCCTATTGAATATCTACCAAATACCAAAGCAATTAACGCCAGTATTTCCCAAAAAGATCCCTCTGGGAAAAAAGCACGGGCGAGATAAACAACAGTCATACCTTTTATGGCTTCTGACGCTACCGCCAAAACCCCTGCTACAGTTCCACCGTGGTAAAAAGCGGCAGAAACACTGATATTTTTTGTCCCAATTTGCGCTATTTTCTTTTTCTTGAGCGCGTAAGTAATCCAAGCGATTACAGGTAACGCACCCAAGAAGGGACAGACAATTAAAATAGCTAACGCACCCCACAGTTCTCTCATTATGGATTTTGGATTTTAGATTGATCCTGCACCTAAAATCTCAAATCTAAAATTTTATAGTTTTTCCGCAATTTTTTGATAATTTTTAGGGCGCGAGTACAAGAAGGCAAAGATAAAAAGAAATAACGCTTACTTTGTAAGCTTTTTGCCTGTTTTAAGCTGGTTGCTCTGTTTACTCTGTAAGGACACTCGGCTGTTGCCGATGTCCTCCTAGGCTACTATTTGCTCAATTTAGAGCGTAAGCAGACTGTAACGCCCAAATAATTAGGACAGCAATCGATCCCAATAGTAACACAGTAGAGATGGTGACTACTTTAGGGGTATCTGCCCCATCAAATTTCATAATTCCTCGATTTAGGTCGGACATAGCTTTGTAGTTCTCCCTTTATTACAGTGCTAATTTGTCCGTTTTTATCTTAGTCCTTCTCTATGCAGATAGGGGAATATTTTACATAAGAATTTGTTTAAGCTTTGCAACGTTTTCCACACTAATTTTACGGTTGATTATAAATCTGCTGTGGAATTTTATACTGAAAAATTAGAGGTAAAAGTTCAGGCTGGGCATAAATTAAGTGTTGCAGTCTTATAAAGAAAGATACCCGTCTTGACTAACTGGAGATTCAGCTGCATGTCCAAAATCCCCTCCCCTCTATCCCAGTGCTGGCGATTCTTGAGCAGGTTGCAATTCTCGTTACTCCTGTTCTTTACAACTGCACTCCTATTAGTTAATTTGTCTACTGTCGCTCAAGCCGGATTGCGTACCAGGTGTAATGAAGCTCACCCAGAATTCCCTGGTATTGTCAGTATTGCCATGAGCAAAGTCGTGCAGGATGCGATGGATTTAGACTGGAAAGCCGGACTGAAAGACCAAACGGAACGAGGACGATGGATTTTTTGGAACAAGCAAACAGGAGAATTTTCTGTTTCTGATGTAAAAGTTGGAGATGCCACAACGGGTGATAAAGAGGTGGATATTGGGACTGCACCACCGGATACAGGGAATATGTTCACCGTTGGGATGTATCATACACATCCACCCAACCCTAAATACTCAGATGTTGGCCCCAGCAAACCAGATAAATTTAAAGCCAACGGGTTGAGAATTCCCAGCCTAGTGCGTGACATTGACCCCACGACCCCAGATCCCAATGATTATCAAAATTATTTAGTCGGGCCATCACAAGCTTGCGAACCTGAAGATCCTGAAACTGCCGATCGCTCTGTTAAACTACCTCAAGAGATTTTTAAATCGGCCAATCCAGGGACTGGTAACACGGCTGGGAACAGCACTAACGGTAATACTAACAGTAATAATAGCGACGCTGGTAATAATAATTCAGCAAATAACCCATCTAACCCAGCCAGTAGCGGTTCTAAGGGTACGGGTAGCAGCTACGGTGATCCCCACATCATCACCTTGGATGGTTTTCGTTATAGTTTCCAGACAGTGGGTGAGTTTCTCCTAGAACAATCAAGCGATAGTAAATTTATTGTCCAAACTCGCCAAGAAAAAGTACCCAAACAAGAACTCAGCTTAAATACGGCCGTTGCTGCCAAAATTGGAGGCGATCGCATCGGTTATTATGCTCCCACTGGAGGCAAATCTGAGGCTGTGTTGCGGGTGAATGGTGAAGTCGTGACCCTCAAAGATGAAACAGTCAAATTACCTGATGGTGGTTTCCTGCAAAAACAAGGGACAGAATACACGATTGAAAGTTCTCGCGGTGAACAGGTGATCATTCGTCCGATCAAGGTTGCAGGGTTACAATTTGTGAATGTAACGGTGACAGTTCCCCGCAACTATCAAGGTCAAATAGCAGGTTTATTAGGAGATTTTGATAATAACGTTAATAATGACCTAAAAACACGCAGTGGCAAGCTGATACCTAGTCAATCTAGCTATAGCACTGTCCGGCGGGCGTTAACTAATTTTTTACCTACACCCATTCCGCTAGATGAAGTAGAAAAAAGCTATTTTGACAAACTTTACCGCGATTTTGGCGATAGTTGGCGCATCAAGCAAGAAAACTCACTATTTGACTATGAGTCAGGACAATCGACTGCTACCTTTACAGACCGCAACTTTCCTAAACGCTATCATCATCTGGCTTCCCTGATGCCAAACCAAATCCGCCAAGCGGAAAATGTCTGTCGTCAAGCTGGGGTTAATGATTTCATGCTAGAAGGCTGCATTCTTGATGTTGGGTTTACAGGAGAAACTGGCTTTGCCAACAATATGGTGAATGTCTTAACTCACAATGTAGTTGATCATGCTGTAAATCGCGCCTTGGATGAAGTGCGATCGCGGGTGAATATTCCAATTCCAGTAAAAATTCCTGGATTTCCCTTCTAGAGTATAATCGTTTACTTTAAATTCAGTTTTTGGCTGAATGACTAGGAGGGTGTTTGCTCATGAAATTATTGTTAGTGATTTTGGCGGTGGTGCTGGTGGCTTTAGTGTTAGGGGAGATCGGATTGCGATCGCTGTTTGGTTTTGGTAATCCCCTAACTTATATTGCTGATGACGAAATTGGTTATTTGTTAGCACCCAATCAACGCACTCGTCGCTTTGGTAATCGGATTGAGATTAATGAGTATTCGATGCGGAGTGCATCAGTTTCTCAGACACCTGCACCCTCAACACGGCGACTATTACTTTTAGGAGACTCCATTGCTAATGGTGGTTGGTGGACGGATCAAGCTAATACTATTTCTAGTCTGCTGACGGCTAGCTTGTCTCATCATCAGACCACCGAAGTGTTAAATGCTTCCGCTAATTCTTGGGGGCCGAGAAATGAATTAGCTTATCTTCATAAATTTGGGACTTTCCAGGCTCAGGTAGTCATATTACTGATTAATACTGATGATTTATTTGCAACTACACCCACCTCTCTACCCGTGGGACGCGATCGCAATTATCCAACTCAAAAACCAGCCCTAGGATTAATAGAAGTATGGCAGCGTTACGGCAAGAAACAACAGCCGATTCCTGAACTAGCGGAATTACAGAAGGAAGCAGGTGATCGCGTCGGTGTGAATCTAGAAGCCATTGCTCAAATACAGACTTTAACTCGTCAACATCACAGTCAATTCCTGCTGGTGATGACTCCATTATTGCGAGAAATCGGCGAACCAGGCCCCCGTGATTACGAAATTACCGCCCGTCAACGCCTCAAAGATTTTACCCAAGCACAGAAAATTACTTATATAGATTTCTTACCGATATTTAACGCCACTACCAACCCTCAAGCCTTATACCAAGACCATATTCATTTGAACTTACAAGGTAATCAGTTAGTCACTCAAGAAATCGCGCGATCGCTTGATCGCTTTTCCATTAATAACCAGCACACTGCTCTTTGACGCTCCCCCGTTTATAAAACGGGGGATTCTTGGGTCAAAAGGGAGCTATTGCTTAACCCCTCGCCAAGCATCTTGACCGTATGCCCTACGGCTGCAAGTCCACGCTGCATCAGCACCATAGCGGCGGCAACGTCTCTATCTGTTTCAAATCCACATTCATAACAACGATGTACTCGCTCGGATAAATCTTTTTTGCCTGTGTGGTGGTTGCAGTTTGGACAAGTTTGGCTTGTACCATGAGGATTGACCTGGGCAAAATAAATTCCTCGTTTCCAGCACACCCATTCCAAGATTGAAAGAAATTCACCAAATCCAGCATCTAAGGTGTGTTTTGAAAACATTCCCTTAGCCCATGCTTTCAAGTTCAAATCCTCAGTAAATATCATTCCACCTTGGTCGCATAGGTGATGCGCTAATTTGAAATGGAAATCTTGACGAGTATTGTGAATGTGTTCATGTAGTCGAGCTACCTTGTGTTGAGCTTTTCGCCAATTCTTTGACCCCAGTTTTTTTGACGAGACTCTTTGTTGCAGCAATTTCAGCTGGCGTTGGAGATCCACAAAAAATCTAGGTCTAGCGATTTGTTCACCAGTAGATGTAGCCAAAAAACTTTTTAGTCCTAAATCAATGCCAATTGGTTGACCATGTGGCGCAAAGCTTGGGACATTGACATCTGATTGCAGTGTGAGCATTACATACCATCCTGAAGCCTTCTTCACTACTTGGGCTTGCTTTGCAACAAACCCATCCGGGATAGGTCGGGACAATTGCATTTTCACCCAGCCAATTCCAGGAAGTTTAACTTTGTTTCCCTGGATAGGATTAACTCCTAACTGTGGAAACAATAATGAGCGCATTCTCCCTTGTTTTTTAAATCGAGGGAAACCTCTTCCTGACTCCCACATCCCAATAAACGATTTCTCTAATCGTCTTAACACTTGCTGCAACATCTGAGAATGTGCTGCATTTAGCGCAGGATTAGCTTTTCTGGCTTGGGTTAAAGCCTTGCATTGAGAAGCAAAGGTTGGGCGAGGTGCATCAGCGGCAATGATGTACTCACTTTTTAGACTGCAAGCATCGATTCTGCATGACCTTGAGTTATACCAATCTTTCCTTTCTCCTAATGCAAAATTCCAAACCCTACGAGATGTTTCTAACCATTCGTCATAGGTTTGGGACTGTTGCTGATTTAGTTTTAAGCGATAGGTATAGGTTAGGTTTAGCATACAACTATTATATCTTAAAAACAGATAACCTGTTTTTAAACCCAAATAAATTGGGCAGCGTTCGCTTATATCCCCCGCATGAATGACCTATCCATTAGTCACATCTTTCTTAACAATCCTAAAACGCTTGTTTTGTAGTCATCTTGAAGACTGAGGGGTCAAGCATACTTGACAAATTCGCTTTTTGTATTCTCGCTAAAATTGGCTTTTTATTGAGAATTAAGAACGAAGCAATCAGGGTTAGAAAAAGCGTG
>DVDT01000081.1 GCA_015296085.1 Trichormus sp. M33_DOE_039
TGTTGAGATTAATCTCATTTGTGAAACTTAGTGACAAAATGATTCCACTTTAATCGCTTCTTTTATCACTTAGATTTTTGCTCAATCCTTACAGAATAAGCTTTTGAGCTTCTGGCTTAACCCGAACTCAGGTTAAAAAGGCAAAAGGCAAAAGATTCTTGTCTTTTTACTTTTTCCTTTTACCTTTTAAGCAGAACAGGGTAAATAATTGAAGGTTTGTAGTGAGAAATTTAGTTCTCAAAAAGGACTAAAGTCCTTACTAAGAAATGAATCCTAGTGTTTTTACATGACTTAACATTCTATTCCCAAGTATGGTCTTGATTAATCTCAATGACTAAATCAACTAGTGGAGATTGCGTTAAGGGCTTGATGAATAATTCGGGATGGAGCGATCGCCAAAAATAATTGACAAATCTTTCAATCTCTGTGTCTGTCATGCCGGATTTACCAGCCGCCATCATTTGTCGTTCGGCTTGTTTGCGCCACTCTACGGAATATCGGTAATCCTTGGGGTACAACACAATTAAGCTATCTAATCTCTCCCACAGGGGCAAATATTCACTCAGCCGCAGGTTCATTTCACGGGCAAAATTTTTATCTGCATCAGTGATAATGGGTGCTGGTGCATCATCAAATAATTGTGAATCTATCGGTTGCACACCGACAAACCAACCTTCAAAGAACAGAATATCAATGCTGTATACAATCTCTGGATGAGTGCGATCGCCTGCGCCATTATAGGCAGATTTATCAAAGCGGGGAATGGTGATCGGAGTTTTTGCTTGCCGGATTTGCTCTAGGACATTTATACCTAAGTTGACATCGTGCGTTCCTGGCGGCCCACGCCAAATCAAACGGGGGTCTTTTTGGGTTAATGCTAGACGCTCATCATAAGTTTTATACAAGTCATCTAAAGATAAACTCGCACTCCGATATCCCAACTCTTGGAGAATTAAACCCAACACTTGACACATCGTAGTTTTACCAGTTCCTTGACTCCCTAAAACACCTTGAATAAAGGGACGTTGCAAGTGTTGCTTTTGCGAGGCAATGCTGATTGCTAAAGGTAGCCACCATTCCCACAACATAGGGAGCATTTTTTCTAAAGATGTATGCAGGCGATGTTGGCAGAATTGGCTAAAAACTGGTAGCACTGAGTGTAAAAGCTGCGATCGCTCCTGAATCACTTGTTCTACATTCTCTGGTGTCACCCCAAATGCTTTTGCCTTAGCTGTATTATCTTCTAAAGCTGCGGCCTGTGCTGCTTGTTGCCCACTGGCAGTCCCTATTGCTTTTAACCAATCATTCATCACGAACCCAGTTTAAAGGCTTCAATAAACAAACTATAGGTAAAACCCACTTTCAAGAGGTTAATCACTTCTACCCACAAAGCTCTCCTAGCGAAAAAACTTTGGCTATAAAATATTCTGCTTGTTACCTCTGTCAAGACAACTAAGACTGCGGCGATGAAAATATCTATTTCTGCCTTTTGTCCTGCGGTAGTAGAAACTGCCGTACCCAAGAAAAAGCCGAACAAAAAGCTAATCAGCAGCAGCGACAGCCGCCGCCAAGGATTAGCAAACCATTGCCCCAAATTCCTAGCAATGGTATCGAATAAGTTGTTAAGACGAGTGTTTTGCATTGATTTGTCAAGAGTTATTAGTCATTAGCCAATGGGTATGGGGCATTGTATTTTGCTTCCCCTACCTCCCCTGTATCCCATGTTCTCTCTGCTTACCTACACCTAAATTCATCCTGCCACTATGCAAGGCCTGTCCCCTTGCCTATAAAGTCCATCACACAAACTACGCACTGTAGACTATATTAAGAAATGTCAATAATACGCTGTTGTTATATTTGGTGGCTTGAACAATGTTGCCTTGTAACTCAAGTTACTAACTTACTATCAATTTCCACTAGTGTTTCCTCAGAGAAACACATGGTTTATGTATCATCTATTTTGTCTCGGTATGATCATGCTTAACATAAATTCTTGTATCATCTCGCTTATACACTTTTTTACCGTTACTAACTCAAGTAATCTTTAAGACGAGTTCCACTTCCTGAGAATGATATTTCTGATACACTAATGAACCGAATTCTACGAGAGTCTATAGTAGGTAAGTGGAAAATTTTCCTTGAGCGCAGCTAATGATAATAGGCTAGTATTTGGTCAAGCCTAGACAAAATCATTATTTCTAAATCAATATCAATATGAATTCTTCCGTGTATCGTAACGCTGCGGTGACAGCTTGCTGTTTTGGGCTACTGGGGCTACTACTAGGATGCCTAGATATGAGTGTATCTTTTGAGACAGCAAATTCTGATACACCATCATCTTTATCTACTGAAGTAATCACACCCAATCAAGATTTAGTATCGCCTGTGGCCTCGACAGAGACTAGTTCTCAAACCACCCCCAATTCCAGCACCCCCAGTCACAAATTAGAACAAAATACCCAAAAAACTATTTCTGTCCTGGCATCTCGTCAAGCCGGAAACAGTAATACTAAGTATTTAGGTGATTTGCGTATGAGCAATCAAACAGATCAGCCTGTGCGATTAGCTCTGTTGGCGCGACAGTCAAATCAGAAAGGTGCTGTTAAAGAAACCACGGATATTCCCGCTCATTGGGATTTTGATCCCCAAGAAGGTAGTGCAGAAGGCTTAATTCTGTCTCTACCCCAAGGCAACCTCAAAATAGAAGCAGGAGATATTTTAGTAGCCTTTGCTCAAGACGGTTCTCGCCGCTACTGGGGGCCGTATGTTGTGGGGGAAACATCCTTACCTACCTGGGATGCCCAAAAGCGAGAATGGGTACTGGTAATAAGTGAGTAGGGAGTAGGAATTGGGGAAACCATTATTTGGAATAGAAGTCGAAATTACCAAGAACAAAACCTAATCAGTCAACGACTAAATAACTGTTGACCCTTCCGGGTGATGCTCCTAACGTCGCTACTGCTTCTAGAGAAGATGGCGAACGTTAATACCAGTCGTTCGAGGGAAACCACCGCAGTTCCTTCAAGTCGGGCATTGCCCGACGATACTTGCTACAAGTCGGCAAAGCCGCCCAACGCAGTGTCTCCCCAACGGACTGCCGGCAGTTCCTTCAAGTCGGCGAAGCCGCCCAACGGACTGCCTCCCAAAGATCGCCCTGGCTCACTATTGACTATGGACTATTGACTAACTACTAATGAGGATGAAATTGAGCTTTCCCCACGCTGTTGAGCAGTGGCTTACTAATATAGTGAAGCGTCCAGCCCTTGCTGTGACTGTGGCGATCCTGTGGTTAGTTGTGATTGGTTGGGTTGGTTATGGTTGGAATTTGGGCAGTGTGGGCTTGATTGACGAAACTGAGCCACTGTTTGCCGAAGCTTCTCGTCAAATGCTGATCACAGGAGATTGGATTACTCCCTATTTCAATGGTGAGACTCGCTTTGACAAACCTGCTTTAATTTACTGGTTTCAGGCGATCGCTTATGCTGTGATTGGTGTAAATGAATGGGCAGTACGTCTTCCCTCAGCTTTAGCAGCGATGGGAGTAATGGTTTTGGTGTTTTACACTGTCCAGTGGGCTTTAGCACAAACAGACGAATCTGAGGCAGTTTCATCTCGAACTCGCCGCTATTTCACAGCATCCGTCGCCGCCGCAGTCACAGCACTCAATCCAGAAATGATTATCTGGGGTAGAACTGGTGTCTCAGATATGCTGCTCACAGGGTGTATAGCTTCATCTTTGTTGTGTTTTTTCCGAGGATATGCGGAATCGGAGGTTGGCAGCAGGAGTGCAGGGGGAGAAAAATCCGATACCCGTTCTCGATCGCTAATGCCCAATAAATGGTACTTTGCCTGTTATGTGTTGATTGCTGGGGCAATTCTGACCAAAGGCCCGGTAGGAATTGTTTTACCAGGGCTAATTATTGGGGCGTTTTTGTTATATGTGGGACAATTGCGGGCGGTTGCGCGGGAAATGCGTCTGCTTTTGGGGTTGGTAATTATTTTTTGCTTATCTGTCCCTTGGTATGTGCTGGTGATTTGGCGCAATGGTTGGAACTACATTAACTCTTTCTTTGGGTATCACAACCTAGAACGCTTCACAGAAGTAGTTAATGGTCACTCAGCACCTTGGTATTTCTACTTTTTAATTGTGCTGCTCTTGTTCGCACCATACTCAGTTTACTTGCCTGTAGCGATGCTCCGCCTGAAGTTCTGGCAGCGATCGCACTGGCGCACTCAAGCCCGTTCTCAACAATTGGGTTTATTTGCATTTGTTTGGTTTGTTACTATTTTTAGTTTCTTTACTATTGCTGTCACCAAACTGCCTAGCTATGTATTACCTTTAATGCCAGCCGCTGCTATTTTGGTGTCGCTATTGTGGGGTGATTTTTTCGCGCAAGCAGAGCTAAATTCCAACCAAAAAGTTATTACTTACCCGATGACTTTTTTACAGGTGAGTAGTTGGATTAATGTTGTGTTTTTATCGGTATTGTCAGTAGCATTCTTTCACTTACCTCATTTAATAGGTCGAGATCCAGCTGCACCTAATTTCCAGCAAAGTCTTCAAGATTCTGGTTTACCAACAATGGGTGGTTGGATTTGGTTATTATTTGCAGTGATTAGTGCTGTTTTCATATTACGCCGCCATTGGCAATCAATGGTGGGGATACAGTTATTGGGGTTTGTGGCATTTTTGATCATTGTGTTAATGCCAGCTATATTTTTGATGGATCAAGAACGTCAACTACCTTTAAGAAATTTATCTGCCGCTGTTGTCCAATTCCAGCAACCAACAGAAGAAATTATCATGGTTGGCTTTAAAAAGCCTAGTGTCGTTTTTTATAGTCACAAACAAATGAAATTTATTAAATTGACAAAGGATGCTACAGAATACATCAAAAATATAGCTAATGAATCCAATCATCCAGCTTCAATGCTGCTACTAACTGAAAAAAGAAACTTTTTTAAAATGGACTTACAGCCAGATACTTATAAGAATTTAGCGATCAAAGGTGCTTACCAATTGACTCGCCTTAATTTCAAAAAAATGAAATCTCAAAAGTTAGATATCTCTTGAGTTATGAGTCCTCATGAGAATGGCTGTTTTCACAGTCATACTTAACATTATCCTCGTCGCATCTTGATACTTAAGGATTGATTAATCTGGTTTAATAACTCTTCCATTGAGGTAGAACGAGGGACGATTTGGGTAGCGATCGCCGTTAAAACAGTTTCTATAGATTCTATTTGACTTTTTGCTCCCTGCCCGCGTTTCTCTTGAGCAACTTTAGTTCGAGAATTAGTGGATGAGCGATGTAATCTTTGATCTATGACTAAAATAGGGGATAAATTTGATGATAAATCTTGTAAGGTTTTTAGTGCTTTCAACACTTCTGGTTGAATACATGAAACGTCTAAACAAATGAGTAGTAAATCTACACTTTGGTGACGCATCTGTTGTAAAACTTCTGCCCAACAACGTGCTATCGTCGCTTTGAAGCCAGCTGTTTGCAAATACTGAATTAGGGCTTGAAACCATTCTGTGCCTCGTTCAGCATTTTCTTGACTGAGAGAAGAATTCTTTTCTTTATAACCCTTGACTTGTTTACGCCTGGACTGTGGCAAGTCCTGTAGCATAGTTAAATCTACTACTAAAATATTCGGGGGATAGCAGATCCCAGAAGCAATTTGCAGCACGGACAATAAAGGATCTTTTTGATTGCTATTGCTATCGTCTTGATTGAGTGGTGTTAAGCAAGGAAACACAGACAAACCAGGAATTTGGGATGCTGCCAAGGTAGTAACAACATCACAAGTTACTAAAGGTAAGCCAGCTAACCGGGGATGCTGAGTTAATTGTTGTAGGTAAGTTTGTGCCAGAGAACTGTCTACATCCAGCAAAACTACATCAAACTGCCAAACTCTGGCCAAAAGTTCCGCTTGGTCTAAGTCATCTACTTCAATTACCCGATGTTCGTGTAATGAGGGGTGGGGATTGATTGATTGTGATTCAGGATCGACTAATCGGAGAATTCTGAGGAGTTTGTGGGGCTGAATTTCTTCATGATTATTTAAACTAGGTTGCTGTTTTGTGGTTGGCGCACATAGTTTGTCTAATAAAGGTGTCAAAAACTGGGATTCTACTGGCAAATTCAAGAACCCATCAGCTTGGTTTGCCAGTGCTTGTTCTTTGTCTGCGCCTGTAGCTGTGACAATCACAGGAAGATGGCGCACGACGGAATCAGATTTCAGTAATGTCAGCACATCCCAGCCAGACAACAAGGGTAAGAGGGGATTTAAAAATATGGCTTGTGGCTGCAAGCGACGGGCTTTTTCTACGGCTTCTGTTCCAGAACGAGCTATTACCACCTGATAACCATGATTTTTGAGTTGTTCGGTTAAATCTTGAATATATCTGGCTACAGTCTCCACTACCAGCACTAAGCGTTGGGAAGAGACGGGTTGATGTTTCCCGGTCTGACTGACAAGCTGACGCATTCCCAAATTTTCGCTATTGTTCGCCTCTGTGGTTTTATTCTCGGATTCAACAAAGCCTGTCGTGGGAGGACTTGGTGGTAAAAGTAGCGTAAATTGACTACCTTGGCCTTCCTGTGATAAGAAACTGACATCACCACCGTGGAGACGAGCTAAAGCTCTGGTTAAAACTAATCCCAAGCCTGTACCTTCAAACTGACGAGTCAGGGGATTTTCTAGTTGTTGGAATTTTTGGAAGATCAAATGCTGTTGGTGTTCGGGAATACCGATACCTGTATCCCAGACAGTAAAGGCAATCCATCCTTCCCAAAGATTGACTCGTAAGCCGATTTCGCCGGATATTTCTGTGAATTTAAAGGCGTTAGATAATAGATGTACCAACATCTGACGCAAGCGTAGTTCATCGGCGGTGATCAACTCTAACCCTGGTTCAATCGACATTGTAAAGGTAGGTTCTGATGAACGAGGTGGAGATTTTTGCGTCGTCGATGTATTTTTGCTGGTTTGGTTGTGAATAGCTTTGGCTTCTGAGAGGGCGCGATCGCACACAGATTGGATATGGACAGGTGCTAGAGCCAACTCCATTTGTCCCGTTTCCATGCGGGTTAAGTCTAAAATGTCGTTGACTACACTCATTAAATGGCGGCCGCTTTGATGAATTAACCCTGCATATCGGGCTTGACGTTCATTAAGTTCGCCTAACTGCTGATCAACTAATAACCGCGATAATCCCAACACAGCTGTCAAGGGGGTTTTGAGTTCATGGCTAATACAGGCTAAGAACTCATCTTTTAAGCGGTTCAGTTGAATGAGGTCGGCATTTTTGGCTGATAGTTCTTTATAAAGTTGTTGTTGTTCAGTGACATCAGTTGCTGACACCAACCACAGGTTATCTTCGCCTAGTGTCGCTGCTGCATCACCATGAGGAAATTTTAAATCTGGACTATCTAAAGGAATTTTTGTAAACTGCCAAACTCTCTCTTGACCACTCTGCACTTCCACAATGCAGGTACAAGTACCCAGATGACTATCTAGGAAACAGCGACCTGTGGCTGTTTTGTTCTCGGATTGGGGTTCTTGTGGGTTATATGTTCTAAAAGCTGGTAAGTCGGTGATTGGTAAGGTGTCATTTTGATGGAAAATCTTGCCGTAACCACGAGCATACACTTTGGCTGCTTTGGGGTTAGCGTATTCTGGTTGTTTAATGCGGGTAGCAGCTAAAATGGCCTCCACTTGTTGTCTAATGCCTTCGGGATCTTTTAATGTTCCCAATTGTTGCCACCAAGCGAGGTTTTGGGTTAACACTAGACCCGTACTTGTTTGCAACATTAGAGGCCAAGGTAGCTGTTCTAATAGTTGGATGAGTGATTTATATCCTGGATTTTGACGTTGTTTCAACCGCGATCGCCGGATTCTCCCATCACCCATCATGGCGGTATCTTGATGTATGGGGGCTGATGTTTTCAAGCTGGAGTAGGGAAGGGCAACTTGTGCTTTGGCCAGCACACTTAAGAGGCGGACACTATTAAGTAAGCCCAAGAATTTGCCATCAACATCGACCAAGACACACTCTAATTTATTGGGGATGTGAGCTGTTTGATCGCTCCACCATGAACTTAATTGCTCTACACAATGAGTAGCTGGTAATATTTGTATTGGCTCAATTATTGCTTGACCCAATACAGAGAGTGGCTGCTGTAAATTTACAAATTCCCCTGCCCCGGCGTTGAGCAAAAACTGCTGTGTTAAACGTGCCGAGTACAGCACCCCGATGGGACGCTGGTATTGATTGACAATGATTAAGCGATCGCATTGCTTCTGCTCAAACGTCTCTAGCGTCATCGCCAGAGTAGCAGTTTCTGAACAACTATAACCAGTTGTTAGAAATTCATAAAGCGGGTACTGTAGCATTGACATAAGGCTTTGGGGGTCATTCTTCTTGTGAACGCCTCTGGCTTCACCATCAGCACAGGGGCAAATAGCGATCGCGCCTGAAGCAGTATTCTTTCAGAAGACTCATATCAGCGATCTTGTCCAGCTTTTACACTATTGAATTAATGGAATTGGTTCTCTAGAACACGGGTGCTTCATTTCAATAGTCAGCCAGCTGCGGCCTGTTACTTGACCACGTTCAAATCTCTTTGAACAGCCATGACCAGTTTGCCACTGGCATCTCAATTTTTCATCAATAGCAACAGCTAACACAATTATGCCTCCAAAGATTCGCTTTAGAACCTTGAGGAATTATAATTATTGAAAATGCGACAATACTTTAAGTTCGTTTAAGTATCTTATCAAGGAGTAAAATAGAAAATCCTTATTTAGACAGATATACATATGCAAATAATAAATTAAGTCATGTGTTTTCGACAACAAACCTGAGCTACGACTCAGCCATCCCCCCAATTCTTCGCTATCTCATATATATATAGTGATTGCGATTGAGATATTCGCTGATGTATACATATCTTGATGTAAATTTTTGGGTGAGTATGTGCTGATTTTTCATCAACCATTAACTTTACTTTTAATCTTGCATGGTGATTAACGAGAGATATATTAAGTATGTAAATGCTACTACCAATATTGATTTTCCAACCAGATGTTAAAAAAAATTTAGATCCGTCAGCGAAGCAAGTGGCTCTAAACTCGGAATTAAATGAGGAATTCTGGGGTTTGAGTAGCTCTCTACTTTTAATTGGCACTACAACATCTCAGATTTATTCCCGACTGAAATGTTTATATCTCAACATTAATAAAACTTTTACAGGTAAATATTCTTATGCCTTTGCAGACCAACAGCAAAAAACACAGCAGGTTTGTCAGCACATGACCCAAGAAGTTGATCGGCAAGTATTATTGCAGCAACTCAAATCAGATTATCGAGAAATTCTCATCAATTACTTTACTACAGACAAAGCACTCAAAGAAAAAATTGATAAATTTATCAATGCAGTATTTTGTGCTAATATTCCTGTGCCACAAATTATAGAAATTCATATGGAACTAATTGATGAATTTTCCAAGCAGCTACAATTAGAGGGACGGAGCGACGAAACATTACTAGATTATCGCCTTACACTCATAGAGATCCTCGCTCATCTGTGTGAAGTTTATAGATGTGCAATTTTTAAATAGATAAAAATCCTCAAATTATCCTTTATTCCCAGGTGAATTTTTAACTTTCCTCTGTATGACAAAAGCCAGAAAAACCTATGTTCTTAAGCTTTATGTAGCAGGTAATACGCCCAATTCAGTCAGGGCGCTCAAAACTCTTAAAAATATTTTAGATCAGGAATTTCAAGGGATTTATGCACTGAAAGTCATTGATGTCTTGAAAAATCCGCAATTAGCAGAAGAAGATAAAATATTAGCCACCCCAACACTATCTAAAATTTTGCCCCCACCCGTCCGCAAAATTATTGGCGACCTTTCAGATCGTGAAAGAGTATTAATTGGGTTAGATTTGCTATATGAAGAATTGAGTGAAGAAGATTGGGAAGAACAAAGCAATCTTTAATTTCAAAAAAAACGATTAAAACTACAACCTTTAATAATTTAAACCCAGGGCTTACTACCCATTTATCAACTGACAATGAGCGAGCAAGAACAACAAATACCAAAACCTATATCGAATGCTGGTGTAGAAAAAATCCGCACAATGATCGAGGGGTTTGATGATATCAGTCATGGGGGTTTACCTGTAGGTAGAACTACTCTAGTTAGTGGGACATCAGGGACAGGCAAAACATTACTATCTCTACAATTTCTTTATAACGGCATCACATATTTTGATGACCCAGGGGTATTTGTCACCTTTGAAGAATCGCCTAGCGACATTATTAAGAATGCTCACATTTTTGGCTGGAATTTACAACACTTAATTAACGAAGGGAAATTATTTATTCTAGATGCTTCTCCAGATCCCGAAGGTCAAGACATAGTAGGTAATTTTGACCTTTCCGCCTTGATTGAGCGATTACAGTACGCTATTCGTAAATATAAAGCGAAAAGAGTTTCCATTGACTCCATCACAGCTGTGTTTCAACAGTATGAAGCGGTGGGGGTAGTCCGTAGGGAAATCTTTCGCTTAGTAGCGCGTTTAAAACAACTGAATGTGACCACAGTCATCACCACAGAACGTAGTGAAGAATATGGGCCAGTAGCTTCTTTTGGCGTGGAAGAATTTGTCTCTGATAACGTCGTCATTGTGCGCAACGTTTTAGAAGGGGAACGTCGCCGCCGTACCATTGAAATCCTCAAATTGCGGGGAACAACTCACATGAAAGGAGAATATCCTTTCACAATTACTAATGACGGAGTAAATATCTTCCCCTTGGGTGCGATGCGTCTCACCCAAAGATCATCTAATGTCCGTGTTTCCTCTGGTGTCAAAACCTTAGATGAAATGTGTGGTGGCGGTTTCTTCAAAGATTCCATTATTTTAGCTACTGGTGCAACAGGTACAGGTAAGACGTTATTAGTCAGTAAGTTTTTACAAAATGGCTGCGTTCATGGTGAAAGAGCCATCTTATTTGCCTATGAAGAATCCCGCGCTCAATTATCTCGGAATGCTTACTCGTGGGGCATTGATTTTGAAGAATTAGAACGTCAAGGTTTACTCAAAATTATTTGTACCTATCCTGAATCTACTGGTTTAGAAGATCACTTGCAAATTATTAAATCAGAGATTGCCGAGTTTAAACCAGCACGCATCGCCATTGACTCTCTTTCCGCCCTAGCAAGGGGAGTCAGTAATAATGCCTTTCGTCAATTTGTGATTGGTGTGACAGGCTATGCCAAGCAAGAAGAAATCACTGGTTTCTTTACTAACACTACAGACCAATTTATGGGATCACATTCAATTACAGACTCCCATATTTCCACAATTACAGACACAATTTTAATGCTACAATATGTCGAAATTCGTGGAGAAATGTCACGGGCTATCAACGTATTTAAAATGCGGGGATCATGGCATGATAAAGGAATTCGCGAGTACAATATCACTGCCGACGGCCCTGAAATTAAAGATTCTTTCCGTAACTATGAAAGAATTGTGAGTGGTGCGCCTACCCGCGTTAGCATTGATGAAAAGGCGGAACTTTCTCGCATAGTAAGACGTTTTGAAGATAAACAGGGTTCCGATTCTTAGATTTGGTATCGTACTATATTCCTACTTTAATTTAGTATCGTGCTATATTCTGTTGTGAAGAAAAGTTTTCTGCCGCCAGATTGATTTTCGTGTGAGGGGATGCGGTGAAAGGACAACAATTACTTTATAGTTTCTGTTTCTTACCTGGTGTAACAGCAGCTGTATTGACAACTCAGCCATCTGTGGCTGAGGAAATGAAGGTAAGTAGTGTACAACTAGCTTCTTCTCCTAGTGTCTTGACTGCTAACGATAGTCAAACATTGGTAGCAGGCAATACTCAGACACAACTACCGGAAAATACAGCCCAAGTTTTTCCAGATGCCACTGAAAATGCTGATTTATCTGAAATTAATTCAGATTCTTTCAAGAGTAAAAAACATCCAGTTATCTTGACAGAAAATACTGGTATCGTTAGCGAACAAAAATCGCCCCAAGATGAAGTTAAAATTGTCAGTCAGTCACCTAATCGCGAGCTGATCCAAAGGCTAAAGCAGAATCGTTTAACAAAAAATCAAAAACAAAGTAACTTAGCTAGTAGTCAACCAGAGTTAGTCAAGACAGTAGTGCCTGTGACTGATTCTTTTCCTGGCCTAGCTCCAGCGAAAAATCTCAAAACTCAGCTACCCATAGCGTTACAAGCATCTTTAAAAGGTGCAGGTGCGGCCAACTTATTAGCTGCCAATAGTTGTTCCTTACAACCAGGAACTTCAGCAACGTTGATTTTAGCAACTAATTGCCCCCAGGCTCACTGGTCAAGAAAACAACTCGCGCAAAATAGTGATCCCGCCTCGGAAACAATTACTCCGCCAGCCACAGTTGATTCAGCACCAGAACCAACGATCGCACCAGCAACAACGCCTATACCAGCAACTACCACTCCAGAAGTACCTGAAACTTTGACTCCCAAGGCTAATCCCTTGCTATTTCCTACGCAAACACAGGAAGTCACAACCCAGGAAAATCAGCCGATTACCTTGACACAGGCTTTAGAGATAGCACGGCGCAATAATCGCGACTTGCAGGTGTCTTTGTTAGAATTGGAGCGATCGCAAGCAGCTCTAAGAGAAGCACAAGCAGCTTTATTTCCTAATCTGTCTGTAAGTACTGATATCACCCGTAGCCAATCTGCTAGCGGTCAACTCCAAGAAGAAGCCAACCGCCAACGGGGAATAGTCAGTAACAGCGATGAACCTGGTACATCTTTCAGTGGTCAAGCGCAATTGAGCTATGACATCTACACCTCTGGTAGACGCAACGCAGCCATCAAAGAAGCCGAAGAACAGGTACGCTTTAGTGAGTTAGCCGTAGAAACCCAATCGGAAGAAATCCGGCGGAATGTGGCTAGGGAATATTACGACTTACAACAGGCAGATGAACAGGTTCGGATTGCACAATCGGCAGTAGAGAACTCCCAAGCCAGCTTAAGAGATGCTCAAGCACTAGAAAGAGCAGGAGTAGGAACAAGATTTGATGTGCTGCGATCGCAAGTCAACTTAGCCAATGCGCAACAAGAACTCACCAGTGCGATTTCTCGGCAACAAATTTCCCGCCGTACCTTAGCCACTCGGTTGAGCTTGCCTCAGACAGTTAATATCACTGCCGCTGACCCTGTACAATTAGCAGGACTTTGGCAGCAATCGCTAGAAAATAGCATCATCCTAGCCTATCAAAATCGTCCTGAACTACAACAGCAACTAGCACAACGTAATATTAGCGAACAACAGCGACGGCAAGCACTAGCTAGTCTGGGGCCGCAAGTCCAATTCATAGCTAACTACAACCTGTTAGATCAGTTTGATGACGATATTAGCGTCACTGATGGTTATTCCATCGGAGTTCAAGCTAGCTTAAACTTATTTGACGGCGGTGCATCCAGAGCCAGAGCAGCCCAAGCGAAGAAAAATATTGCGATCGCTGAAACTCAATTTGCCGAACAGCGCAACCAAATTCGTTTTCAAGTAGAGCAAGCTTTCTTCACACAGCAAGCTAACCTCAATAACGTCCAAACTGCCAACACAGCCCTAGAGCAAGCAAGAGAATCACTACGCCTAGCGCGTTTGCGATTCCAAGCTGGTGTAGGTACTCAAACGGATGTAATCAACGCTGAAAACGAATTAACTAGAGCTGAAGGTAATCGAGTCACAGCGATTTTGGACTACAACAGAGCCTTAGTTGACTTACAAAGAGCTGTCACCTCTAGAGCGTTGACCAGCTCAAGCAATAGTCAATAATCAATGGTCTATAGTTAATAGTCAATATTTCTAAGTGGTGAGTGGTGAGTTATTTGACTCAGCACCCATCACTTAGTTATTTGTGAAGCAATCACTATTGACTAATAAATGACACACTAGAGATTATCGGCTATCGACTCATATGTAAAAACTCATGACTACAGTCACATCCCAAGAAATTGCCATATTTCGTTCTCAATTGGTAGATGATCAAGGAGCTATGGAAGCCCTGGAATTGATTGAGGACTGTGAAGGAGATTTAGAAGACGCAGCCATGACTCTAGCTATTAAAGCTGGACAAGAACCAGAACAAGCTAATTCAGAATGGCTGGGTGACTTGGCTAAAAGGTGGCGTGCTGTCATTTGTGAACAACAATTTAGAGAAGACTTACACAACGGCTCAATCCAACAGATGGTGGCACATCTCAAAACCATGCCAACATTCCCCAAAATTTTAGCTACCCCAGTTTTGATGTACATCCTCAAGCAAGGTGTGGATAACTTTTGTGAACCAATGGATAGGTTAAGGTAGGGAATGGGGTATCGAACGGTAAAGAAGTAAAAAGTGAGCTAGCACGGTCATAGGGGTTTCCCACCGTCAGGAACTGTTGAACCCGGAGGGCTTGCCGCAGGCATCTGAACTTCGGGGGAGACCACTGCGTACCCGTCACTGCCTCCCCAATGCCCAATCACCATTGACTAATAACTAATGACCAATAACTCCTGATACCCTGTTAATTAAGGCAAAACTTACATAGAAAAAAGACTATCGTATCAATGAATTACCTTGTTGCTGTATTAGCAGACCGTATCCAAGCTGAGGCTGCTTACTTAGCGTTAGAAAAAGAGGGCATAGATAGCACAATTTTGGGTAGAGGGTATAAAACAGCCGACGAGTTTGGTTTAATCGATCCCAATGCTCAAGCTAAAAAGCAAGCGCGACTCATGTCCTATTGGCTAGTACCATTTGGCTTTTTTGCTGGTTCTACCTTTAGTCTGATTACTGGTTTAGATACCTTCGCTTGGGCTGGTGAAATTGGTAATCACATCATTGGGGGGCTATTGGGTGCTGCTAGTGGTGCGATGGGTAGTGTCTTTGTCGGTGGTGGAGTAGGTTTAGTTGTGGGTAGTGGTGATGCTTTACCCTACCGTAACCGTTTGGATGCTGGTAAGTATCTTGTCGTAGTTCAAGGCACTGAAACTCTCTCCAGACAAGCAACTCGCATCTTACGTCAGTTTGAACCAGAATATCTTCAAGGTTACGCAGCTTAGGGATTGGGGATTGGGGATTGGGGATTGGGGGAGAAAAACTAACGACTAACGACTAATAACTAATTACCATGTTGCCACGAGAAGAATTATTAAAGGGTGTTGAAAATCGAGATAGCATAGCTCGTGTGATTGACCAAGCAGAGCAAGCGATTAAAACTTGGGAAGTGGTGTTGACAGATTTTTTGTCACCTCCAGAATTGGCAGAAATGCGACGGGTGTTTAGTCGTTTAACAGAAGTGCAATTGTTACCTTGGGGTGGGTATCCGCAAGCTGAACGCCAAAGAGTAGCGATCGCTCGTTCTGAGTTACCCTTAGATCAATCTCAAGTCAGTTTAGTAGCACTAGAAATAGCTGGTAATTTCTTATTTGATCCGGCGACGCACCGTGACTTTTTAGGCGCAATGCTAGGAACAGGTATTGTGAGAGACAAAACTGGAGACATTATTGTTTTAGGTGAACGGGGAGCGCAAGTAATAGTTGTTCCAGAGTTGGCGGAATTTTTGAACATGAATCTTCAGCAGGTGCGTTCTGTTCCTGTCAAAACCCAGCCGATAGATTTAAGTGAGTTAAAAATCCGCGAACCCAAGAAAAAAGAACTAACTACAGTGGAAGCTTCTTTGAGGTTAGATGCGATCGCCTCTGCGGGTTTTGGGATGTCTCGTAGTAAGATGGTAGACTTCATTGATGCAGGTGATGTGCGTGTTAATTGGAAAGAAGTCACTCAAGCCAGTTCTCAAGTTAAATCCGGTGACTTAATCGCCATTCGCGGTAAAGGACGTTTAGAAGTCGGAGAAATTGCTGTCACAAAAAAAGAACGCTACCGCGTTCAGTTAACAAGATATATGTAATGGGGAGTCGGGAATCGGGAATGGGAAGACGAGGAATATTTCACCCCAATACCCAATGCCAAATTTTTATTACCTAAGCTTTAAACTGTTTTTCCAAAATATGTACAAGAGTTTCTCTCGGTAAAAATCTGGGCATATTTGTGATGACTTTACTTAATAAACTACCACTAACTACAGTGGGTTCGCCCTTTGCTAAAGCTTTTAAAGCATCATTTACTACTTCTTCAGAAGTAGATACTTTACTGGTTTTGCTAGTAAATGCTGTCGGAAAACTAGCTTCAGTAAAAAAGTTTGTTTCTGTTGGGCCAGGACAAACAACTAATACACGAACTCCATACTTACGATTTTCAGCCCACAAAGCTTCACTAAAACTCAACACAAAAGCTTTACTAGCAGCATATACCGAAAGATATGGTATCGGTTGAAATGCGGCAATTGAAGATACATTAATAATGCTTCCTGAGCGGCGTTGTCGCATCAAAGGCAAAAATCTATGAGTTAAATCTACCAAAGCCAAAACATTTAACTGTACCATTTTGACTTGGCGTTCCCCATCCCGTTCAGCAAAGTCGCCATAATCACCGAAACCAGCATTGTTGATTAACAAATCAATAGTTAATCCCTTCGTTTTAGTAATATCAAATACATCCGCAGCCGCATTTGGTTCGGTGAGGTCTTTAACTATCACTTCCACTTGGATATTATTTTGTGCTTGTAGTTCTTGAGCCAGCTGATGTAATTTTTCTGCTGAACGCGCAACCAAAACTAAATTAGTTTGACGTGCAGCTAATTCTTTGGCAAAGGCTTCACCAATACCACTTGATGCACCGGTAATTAAAGCAGTTGACATTTTAGATAATCAAGTTTTTATTATTAGACTTATAAATTTTAACAATAGTTTTTGGGAGTGAAGTCAATAGTCAATAGTCAATAGTCATCACTTCGTAGGCAATATTTATTCTCGCTTCTTACAAAGTCCACAGTACTAAATCCCCAGCCCCTAACCTCCGGGAATTGTAATTTTTATCATATGTAGTGGGAATAATAGGACTATAAGTGAATAATTGTCTTTATTTATACTTATGTTTAACAAAATTAAGTGGGCTGTGATTCTTTTAGGAGGTGCAGCTGGGGTGCTTTGGGTCGTGAACTTGCCTACTAGCAACCTATCAAACGAATTTAGGAATTATAGAAACTCGACTGCAAGCTGAGATCGAGTCAAAATCATCGCTGAAACAAGCTAATGAGGAAATCCAGAGATTGATTGCTTCCCCTCCCTCGGAAAGACAGCAGTTCCAGGCACAAATCCAAGGTATTATCAACCAGCTAAATACTGTCAAACCTGGGACAACAGCCTACGCAGAAGCACAAACACTCATATCACAAGCCAAGAAACGCCTTCACCAGTAGAGATTTTTTCCAAAAAATCTTGGCTTTCTGAGAAAGATATGCTAAATTAATAAATCGTGTGGTTAAGGACGTATAGCTCAGTTGGTTAGAGCGCTACGTTGACATCGTAGAGGTCACTGGTTCGAATCCAGTTACGTCCATTTTTAGCATAAGCAATTTTCTAGTTGTAAAAGCAAAGTCTGGCGATCCAGATTTCTTCCAATCAGCAATAGCTGATTTTTGGGATGATCTTTCCATTCGTCATTATCAAAGGTCAACCGATTGCCGCAAAAATAGAAAATATGCTTTTTGGGACTTTCATCAAACCACATTATGCCTTTGGCGCGGAAAACATTATTAGGTAATTGATTATCCAAAAAATATTGAAATTTTCTAATGGAAAAAGGCTTGTCACTCTGGAAGAAGACTGAGGTGAAACCATCATCAAGATTAAAAACTGTGTCATCATCAAACCAGTCTACATCAAGAATTAACGGCAGTGGTGCTTGCGATCGCTGGGTACGCACGATTCTTGCACTGTTGTTGACTTCGTTAATTTTTCGTTCTAATTTTATCAGAGTAGCTTCATCAACCAAATCAGTCTTATTCAACAGAATAACATCACTGTAAGTTATTTGCTTCAAAGCAGAATCCGATTTGAATAAATCTAAACTGTAATTCGCTGCATTTACTACATTGATGACCGAAACAAGGCGAGTTAAGTCGCGCAATTTTGTGCTCATAAAGGTGAGCATAATTTCTAAAATGTCTGAGAAACCATGAGTTTCAACAATTAAGTAATCAATTTTTTCCTTTCTTCCTAAAACTTTATATACTTGCTCAAGCAGAGCATCGCTAATAGTATAATTATGAGATGATTGATGATGTTGATACCTATAAACTATATCTGAAAGAATAGCAACTTTTCCAAACTCAGCAACTATAACACCAGTTTTTAAGTTTTTTTGGGCTAGATTTTTGAGTATTTCATTAATAAATGAACTTTTACCACTGCCTAAACAACCAGTTACAATGATGATGGGTAGAGAAGTTTTTGGGAAACTTTGAATAAATTCCGGTAAAAATTCATCCTTAGTTTCCATCCAAACCTCAAATTGCGGTGCCAATGGTCGCCAATCATTTATTACTTGAGTCTGATCTTCTCTGGTTGCTGATTCAATTAAGATCAAATTTTGTTCAATTTTTTCTAAGTTATCCTTTAAATTGTTTAAATTAATTTCCTCGGATTCAAGTTGCTTTTTTAATTGAAATTCCCGTGCTGCGTCACTTTCAAGAGCCAATTTTTTTCTTAAGAAAACCACTTTCTCATGCTGAAGTTCCCACAATTCTTGTAGTGAGTCTCTTTCTTTCTCCCATCGCCGTTTTTGCTCAGGTGATAACATCTTTGCTAAAAGCTAGTTTCAGTAAAAACGCAAAGTTACTAATTATATTGTGCTTCACAACACATAACTTTTACGAATTGGGTTAAATGATGTCGATGTATATCATACTCATGAAAACTCAGTTAGCTTTCAGCAAAATTCTAGCTGCAAAGAATCTACTTAACTGCGATCGCAACCTTTACCCTCATCAACTAAAAAACTTTTCCACGCATCGCACAAATATCTCTACACCCATTCCCAAGGCAGTTTCATCAAAATCAAAGCGGGGGTGATGATGGGGATAGGCTAAATCTTTTTCTGGGTTGGCAGAACCGAGAAAGAAGTAACACCCTGGGACTTCTTGTAAGAAAAATGACATATCTTCACCGCCCATAGTTTGGCATTCTGGGACAATGCCCATAGGCGTTTCGATCACTTCCTCTGCTACTGATCTCACTAATTCCGCCATTGTTGCATCATTAATTACAGGCGGATACAGTGAGCAATATTCTAAATCATACTTCGCATCGTGACTTTGACAAATGCCAGCAATAATCTGCTCTATGCGTTGATGAAAAAAGCCTTGGAGTGCAGGGTTAAAATATCTGACAGTTCCTTTCATGGTGGCGGTATCAGCAATCACGTTATGAGTTGTTCCCGCATGAAGTGCGCCGACAGTTACCACAGCCGAATCGATGGGATTGACATTCCGCGCCACAATGGTTTGTAAGGCGGTGACGATGTGAGCTGCAACTAGCACAGAATCAACGGTTTGATGGGGTATTGCGCCATGTCCACCTTTACCTAAAATTGTGCAGTTAAATGACTCTACAGCGGCCATCAACGCCCCACTGCGAACGCCCACAGTTCCCAAGGGCAAATTATTCCATAGGTGTAACCCAATAATCGCATCCACATCAGGATGTTTCAGGACTCCCGCCTCAATCATGGGTTTTGCACCCCCCGGACTTTCTTCGGCTGGCTGAAAGATGATTTTCACTGTCCCAGCAAAATCTTGACGATGCTGTTGTAAATAATAAGCTGTGCCGAGAGCGATCGCGGTATGTCCGTCATGTCCGCAGGCGTGCATCACACCATCATGTTGTGAACAATAGGGTACTTGATTCAGTTCTTGAATTGGCAAAGCATCCATGTCTGCACGAATTGCTAGAACTGGGGAGTGGTGAGTGGGGAGTTTTGTACCTTTGATGGTTGCGACTATACCAGTTTGAGCAATGCCAGTTTGATGGTTTATTCCCCATGCTTGCAGTTTGTTGGAGATAAACTCAGCTGTTAACTTTTCTTGAAAACCTAACTCTGGTTTTTGATGTAGTTGTCGCCGCCATTCTACTAACTGTGGTTGCAATGAGCGAATTGCTAAACGCACACAGGATAAGTCAATGGAAGTGGGACTGGGAAAGCTAGAAACCATAATCAATTCAAAACTCAAAATTTTTTAGATAGCAGATCTGAGAGAATGGCATGATTTTTGCTGCATACAGAACTACACAGAGGCAGATTTTTACAAAATATCTAGCTTTTCTAAATCCAGATTTGAGGCAGTTTGAGCAAGTTTCTCATAGTCAGTTAGGTTATCTAAATGCGGTATACAGCCTAAAACTGGAATGTTAGTCAGGGATTGAATTAAGTCTTTTGGTGTTAAATCAGTGATTTCATCTTCAGTACGGGGTTGTGTACAGTTGAGGACAATCCCTTTGAGATTTATCTTTGTTTGTTTGGCTAAGGCGACATTGGCGACTGTATGACTGATTGCGCCTAATTTAACTGGGACTACCAAGACTGTAGGTAAACGCCATTCTCCAGCTAAATCAGCTACGGTTAATTCGTCGGTAACTGGTGAACCTAAACCACCTAAAGATTCAATTAACAAAAAATCACGCTGCGATCGCAACTTAGTTAAAGCTTGCCATACGATCGCTAAATCTACGGGACGATTTTCTTTCGCAGCGGCGATGGGGGGTGCTAAAGGTGCTTGAAAGTATAGTGGGGTAATTTCTTCAGGTGATTGTTCTAACTTAAACGCATTTTGATACCATTCGCGATCGCCTACTCCCGATTGAATTGGTTTCATAATCCCCAAGCGACTTTGAGGATGATATTTTTGCCAATAGGCTGCCAAAACAGTAGTTAAAACAGTTTTACCTGCTTCGGTATCAGTGCCGGTAATTAGTAGTTCTTTTAGCAAGCTGGTTTAAATTGGGATAACCTGAATTACTTGAGGGATGAACTTGCGATCGCTCACAAATTACCAACATTTTAATATATTACGGCTGCAATTCTTCACCCCTAAACCCCCATACCCTTACACCCCATTTATGGTGAATTTGTCGCTTCTGGAATGGGGGTGAATGTGCTATCTAATGGTGGGATTGGTGGGATATTAATCTCCAAGTCAGAAGTTGGGGTGGGTGTAGGAGTAAGTGTTGGTGTAGGAGTGGGTGTGAATGTAGGTGTAGGTGTGAGTGTGGGTGTGAATGTAGGTGTAGGTGTGGGTATGGGTGTGGATTCGATGGGTTTTTCTAAGGCCACACTCAAGTTATAGTCACTAGCGGCTACCCCAGTGGCTAAAGTTAACTGAATAATGTATTTACCAGTATTGGGCAATACGCCTACATAGTTAGTTACTTGCTGCGCGCTATTATCAATCGGCTGTTGATTGGGGGCTAACACAGTCACTAAAACCCCTTCCCCTTGAATAATAGAAGCAGTTAACTTGTCTCCCGCTTCGGCAAACAAACTGTATTGAATAATTTGATTAGCTTGGAGAGTATCTTCGGCGATCGCAGTATTGGTATTGTCCAAATTTAGCCGCTTATTAATAATTACAGGTTCTAGTGTCGGTGTGGGAGTCGGGGTCAAGGTTGTACCCCCTGTCACCACCGGCGAAGGGAAAGTTTGTGGTGGTAATGTTTCCTCTGGTCGTGATGATGGTTGAGAGCGAATGGAACTAACTAACGCCCAAGAACCAAAGCCAGCTAAAATCACCACAGCACTACCAATTGCACCCAATGCTAAGGGATTATCTAAAACTGAACTACTGTGACTATGGGGAATTACGGGGTCTGGTTTGTTGGTTGCAGGTAGCGGTACAGCGTCAGGGCGACGACCCACTGCAACTGTCTGCACACGAGAAATTTCCGGGAGAGAAACACCCATCCTCGATTGATCTAATATTTGTAATGCTTGCGTCACCTCCGCTGCATTTTGATAGCGATTACTAGGAGTATAGTGCAGCATCCGATTGATAATTTGGGCAAAGAGTGCATTCACACTAACCCATCTTTGCCAATTCCAAGTCATTTGATTTTCATCAAATAATTCTGCTGGTTCTTTACCAGTTAATAACACTATCGCCGTCACTGCTAAAGCATACAAATCACTACTAGGATAAGCACGTCCCGTTTGCATCTGTTCACTGGGTGCGTAACCCAATTTGCCCACAGTAGTTACAGGCATGGTAGTTTCTGGAGATTGCAGACGGTTTGCTAGTTCTTTGACTACACCAAAGTCAATCAAAACTGGCTGCTGATCACCATCACGCAAAATGATATTGTCTGGGGAAATATCACGATGAATTATTCCCCGTCCATGAATATGCTCTAACACAGGTAATAAAGAGCGCATCAAATATAATACTTCTGCTTCAGTAAAAGTTTGGGCGTAGCCAGTCTTAGACATCGCTTGGCGTTCTGTCAAAATTTGCCGATAATTTTTACCCGCAACGTAGTCTTCAACTAAAAACAGGCGTTGGTCTTGCTCAAACCTTTCTCGGAATTTCGGTATTTGTGGATGTTGGATCTGATACAAAATACTGGCTTCCCTGTGAAACAGTTCTTGAGCCTTTTCCCAAGCCGCAGTTCCCGTTCCAGAGGGAATCAATTCTTTAATCGCGCACAGTTCATTAAAACGGCGTTGATCTTCCGCCAAGTAGGTTCTACCAAATCCCCCTTGTCCGAGAATTTGAATAATGCGGTAACGGTTTTGCAGAACAGTGCCAATAGAAATTGGTGGTTGCATGATTCATTAATGGATTGTAGTGGCAACTGGGAAAGAACTCACACTCTCAGATCAACCTCAGCAGTGATAACTGCGGGGTGGGGGTTTAGTTACAGGAGAAAGGGGAACAGGACAATGGTGAATGCAAATGTTTCTTTTTCCCTGACCCCCTTTTCCCAAACCACAAATTATTTCTTCAACCCCTACACCCTTATACACCTCTTTGTTGACAGACGGCGATATTTTACCTTACACCTCGGTCACTAGGTAAACCCCCCACACACTACCATCAGCAATTTAAACCATAGTGGTCTAGACAGTCAGACTTTAGGGGCGTGAACAAAAGGTCATTGAAGTCAAGAACGATATTAACCGCTATTTTTCTACATAAAACTCTGGAAATTGATCAAGAAAGGCAGAGGCCGAAGCGTCTGTGCAACAAGAGAGAGCAAGGGTTTAAGACACCCACTAAATTTTTAATTTAGTGGCTTTTTTTAGCAGGGGTTTGAATCCCCTTCTCCATGAAACCTTCCGCCTTCTGCCAAGAAATATAGTTTTGACATCGTTAATTACCGTGGTAGAATCTATTTGCTCAAAATATTCACAGTAAAAAATAGTAAATCTTCTGTCAGTACCAAACCTTGCATCAGGGTGATAAAATCCCCTAAAACCACCCAATAACTTTGTGAAGATAGCATCATCTTTAAATACCAGATCAGCAATTATAACGGCGTTGAAAAAATAAAAACAATTGCAGTTATTTACCTTGGCTACTTGCTAAAAATATGCTATTGGCAGTACTACCATATACATATATTCGGTAAATATGGTATCTCTACCTGAAAATACAGCCAAGTTTAATAGTTATAGTTCTGTTAGTCTACTCAGCTCTACTAGTCGTGATTAGTAGTAGTCAAAGATTGCTATTTGGTATTTTGACAGCAAGCGTTCACAACAGTTATGGGAACTCCAAATTACCTAAGCGCATAATTCATCAGTCATGACCGCCACAGATATAAAGTTGACCCCTATTCTTAAACAGAAAAATTTTTTGTGATTTACAACCAAAAATATAGTCAGTCAGTTTATATTATAATTTTGCAACCACTATCATTTAGACATTGAGTAAACACTACAGATGCCTTCAAAATACTTGTTGGTAGATGTTTTGTTTCCTGAGTGCTATGGCAATCCTCAATCATTCCGTCAGAGTCGAGAACCCTTGCTTCTCGAAAAAACCAAAGTTATGAATTCTCGGAATTATTACAAATCTAATAGGATTGTTAACTCTGTTCAAGATTAATTCAGTCTTGAATTCAGACATACAATGGATAGAGGCAGCAACCACGAAAAAATGCGGTTTTTTCTTATCACCCCAGGTTTAACTAATGAGACTAGTTTACAGAATTGGTATCAGTTCATCTATGGAACGGTTTGTACCACAAGGAAGGGAACATGAGCAACTGATAATTATATTGAGAAATATTTAAACTCATTATCAAAGCTTCAAGAAAACTCACAGATGTTTGTTTTGGTCTATTTCCGTTAAACCTACTAAATATCTAGTGCTAATATTGCCATGAATGCACATCGAGGATCTGCTGTACTCAGTTCTGCCGCTTTTAAAATGCAGCCAGCTGCAACAGGACTGACTGAAAATCACCGCCTGCGGCTTTTTTCTGGTTCTGCTAACATCCAACTTTCTCAAGAAGTCGCCCGTTACTTGGGTATGGACTTAGGCCCTATGATTCGCAAAAGATTTGCCGATGGGGAATTATATGTCCAAATTCAGGAATCAATTCGGGGTTGTGATGTTTATCTCATCCAACCAAGCTGCCAACCGGTGAATGACCACTTAATGGAATTGCTGATTATGATTGATGCCTGTCGGCGCGCCTCTGCGCGACAGGTGACAGCAGTGCTTCCATACTATGGTTATGCTCGTGCCGATCGCAAAACAGCAGGTCGAGAATCGATCACAGCCAAATTAGTTGCTAACCTGATTACCCAAGCAGGTGCAAACCGCGTTCTGGCAATGGATTTACACGCAGCGCAAATTCAGGGCTATTTCGATATCCCCTTCGATCATGTCTACGGTTCACCTGTCATCCTTGATTATTTAGTCAGCAAACAACTACATGATATTGTAGTTGTCTCTCCTGATGTGGGCGGTGTAGCCAGAGCTAGGGCTTTTGCCAAAAAACTCAATGATGCCCCCCTAGCCATCATTGACAAGCGTCGTCAGGCGCACAATGTGGCTGAAGTATTGAATGTGATTGGTGATGTTAAAGGTAAAACCGCCGTCTTAGTTGACGACATGATCGATACTGGAGGCACGATCGCTGAAGGTGCGCGGTTACTGCGTGAAGAAGGTGCGCGTCAAGTATACGCCTGTGCTACCCATGCAGTTTTCTCCCCTCCTGCGGTTGAGCGGTTGTCCAGTGGCTTGTTTGAGGAAGTAATTGTCACTAATACAATTCCCATCCCAGAAAGCAAGCGATTCCCCCAACTAGTAACACTATCTGTAGCTAATTTGTTAGGGGAAACCATCTGGCGGATTCACGAAGATACCTCTGTAAGTAGTATGTTCCGTTAGTTTGGGAATGGGGCATGGGCATTAAAGAAACTTTTACTTTGCACCCTCTGCCCCTCCATTTCCTCTGCTCTCTACTAAATCTTCAAGTTCTCTGACTACTCGTGTTAACTCTTCAATAATGGCGGTAGTGGGAATTTTTGGGAAAGCATTGATTAGGGTTTGGTAATACCATAGAGTACCGTCTTTTCCTCCCTGGAAGCGTGACCACAGAGATTCACCCAGTAAGCGATAATCTTGAAGAATTGAGCGAGCATTATGCAGTTTATCGGCAGCTGATACTAGTAACACTGATGGCGAAGCTGTAGCTAAATGAGCAATGTATGCCTCCTTGCGTTGTCGCCAAGGAGGTTTAGGAAGAGTGTCAGCATCAGTGCAACCATCGATAATAGCTGTAACATTTTCACCAAAGCGACTGAGGATTTCGTTGCGTGTGACTGCACCGCCTTGGTCTTCTATAGCATCGTGTAATAGAGCTGCGATAGCATCGTGTAATAGAGCTGCGATCGCTTCATCTTCATTCGCACCATATTCTAAAGCAATACTCGCAACCCCCAATAAATGGGCAATATAAGGAACGCCAGAACCCTTACGCACTTGGTTGGCGTGCAGTTCAGTAGCGTAGATTAAAGCTTGGGTAAAGCGTTCAGAAAGCAGCATGAGCCATTCAACATTGAAAATTTAAAAGCATTTGTTTATATATCGTAAGCAAACAAGCAATCTGACTCTTTTACTCTATGAAAAATAGTAGCGATCGCTAACGGCTTCCTGATGTCTCGTGCAATGATGATCACTAGCTATATCTGGACGATGAAGCACACCGGAAAATACGGCGAGGATAAAATCAATGTATAGCAGAAAATATAAGACACGTAAAACCTCTAGTCAGTCCTCCGAGACACCAGCGTCAAATCCTTTGGAGTTACATCGCTTTGTCGTCCAGCCCCGGCCACACACACCAGATTTACAGGCTCAAGAAGACAAATTAACACAGTCTAATAGTTCGTTGACGAATATATCAATTTTTCGTCCAGGCTATCAACCATTACCACCACCACGCATTCAGGCCAAGCTTACTATCGGTCAAGTAGGCGATAAGTTTGAACAAGAAGCAGATCGGGTAGCAGCAGACGTAGTGCAAAGAATTAATGCGCCTCAGAGTTTTCAAGTGCAGCGTCAGGAACTAGTACAAGATGAAGAAAAACTGCAAATGAAATCCCTGACTGGTGCAATTCAGCGTCAAGAAACGCCAGAGGACGAACTGCAAATGAAACCTATGGTGCAGCGTCAGTCTGTTGCAGGTGGTATGGCTGCAACACCTAATTTGGAGGAGTCAATACAAGGGCTTAAAGGTAGTGGACAGCCCTTAACTAAGAGTATCCGTGAACCAATGGAGCAGGCGTTTGGAGCTGATTTTAGTGGTGTGAAGGTACACACAAATGCTCAGTCAGACCAGATGAATCAATCAATTCAGGCTAAAGCTTTTACCACAGGACAGGATATCTTTTTTCGGCAGGGAGCGTACAATCCTGAAAGTCGGGACGGTCAGCATTTGCTAGCTCATGAGTTAACTCATGTGGTGCAACAACGGGCAAGTCAAGTGGTAATGCCGCAGATTGAGAGAGTTTCTACTAACACCACTTATACTGAGACGGATGTGATGAGTAGGAAGAACTCAAAAAGTGAAAATTTAGCAGATAAAATCCAGTGCCAAGAACTGCAAACAGGTACAGATGTTATACAGCGTGTTTCTGTTAAGGCAGCTATTGCTATGTTTGATGAAATAGCCAGCAAAAACGCAGAGGATATCAACAGACAAAAACAGCAGAAAGGAGGAGCATCCAAAGGATCTCCGGCGGCTTCCAAGTCTGTCAAAGCCGATGCAGAACAGAAGCAATCAGAACCACAGTTATCAGACTTGCAACCAGTTGAAGCAAAGAAAGCAGAAGAGTCAGAAACTCTTGCTCCCCCAAGTACCTCTTCTGATTTGAAGAAAGAGGAAACGGCTAATAAGGATGACCAAAGAAAGAAACAGGTTGAGAAAAACGTGAATTTAATTTCAGATACGATGTTCAAAATGTATGAAGATGGCAACGCGAAAGATGAAAATACTGAGACTAGGCAGAACTTTGCAGAAGAATACACTAAAGTCATTAAATTAGCACGAACATTGTTACCTGATTTGCTATTAGCAAGGGAACAGAATGGAGAAGCTAGTTACTTGCTCACCGATTCAGAAGTTGAAAGTTTTGTGCAAGAAATTGGTGACAAACTAGGTTCAGGAGAAGTTCCTAAAGTAGAAGAGCCGAAGAAAACTGGCAAAGAACGCTGGAATAAATTAGCCAAAATAGTCAAAACAGATGCCAATACACGTCAGATAATAGGCAAATCAAAAACGTTAACATATGTAGATATAATTGACAACATAAGGAAGAATGATCTCGATGATCTTCGTAGTTACTGGCTTGAAGCATGGGATGCACTTCATCGTCCTGCTTTTAACTTAGTCGGTGATTCTCAGGAAAAAGGGTCTTTTGAAGAGTGGCTTGAGGAAACTCAAATACTAGACTGGCTAGATGATCAAGAAAAGAGAGATAAAGAAATGATGGTTGCTTTTGAAAAGCAAAAGAATGAGGGTGGTGAAACTGATTTTTGGAAATGGAAAGCAACTTCGGAATATGCTCAAAAATCTTCGCCTCCTCCAGACACAATTTCTTTCTGGGAGTGGCTAGAAAAACATAACGAAGTACTAGGATCTAAGAATCCCCAAACAGGGCAACTAGTTGACTATGCAGGGCGACCAATAAAAGACCTCAAAGGAGGTGATGCAAGAGTCGATTACCTAGAGTCTGAAGTTGATCGCAGATCCAGAGAAGTCAAGATTAGTGGAGGTGCATGGAAAGATGCCTTTGGCGGGGTAGTTGACTCATCAGATCTACTGGCCATAAGTCCTGATTTACCAAATGGTGGAAAAGGTTGGATGATCTTTGTTCTTAGCCCCGATGGTAAATTCTATGCTGCTGGGCATAAGGAAGGGGAATATCATCACTCAAGTGCCTTAGCCGGAATCCCCATCAAGGGTGCTGGTGCAATCAAGGTAACAAATGGCAGACTGGAAGCGATCGCTGATAAAAGCGGTCACTACAAACCCAATATGCACCAGATGTATACTACATTAACGCAGTTGCAAAAAGCAGGCGTAGACCTGGCAAGCATAGATGTCATCACGAGAGATTTCGGAGACTTAAAAGGTGATGAATGGATGGAGAAATATCTCAATAGTGAACAACGCAAGGATTATCTTAAAACTGATGCAGCCAATGCTTTCAAAATAAGCGGTAGAGATAATAGACAAAAAAAAGACAAATAATCTAAACAATAGAGTTAATAAGTCCGCACAGCATCAAGAATACAACCACCTTGTTGCCAATGAAGAGCGATCGCCATCTGCAAGTCTTAGATTTGAGTTTGTGGCTGCGCGAAATAGGATCGATGATGGCGATCGCTACTAATATCTAAATAATGCGTTTTGAATCAGCCTGCTAAACTAAAATCATCCCGCAGCCTTCAGGTTCTATGAACGCTACAACTACCCAAACACTGCTGACCTTAGAAGAGTTTCTCAAGCTCCCAGAAACAAAACCAGCCAGTGAATATATCAATGGTGAGATTTTTCAAAAACCTATGCCAAAAGGCAAGCATAGCCGCTTACAAATCAAGTTCTGCACTAGTATTAATGATTTAGCAGAAAACAAAAAGATTGCTTATGCGTTTCCAGAATTGCGATGTAGCTTTGGTATTCGCTCAATAGTTCCTGATGTAGCCGTATTTCGATGGTCACGCATTCCATTTGATCTTAACGGAGAACCGCCCAACGATTTTTTACTATTTCCCGACTGGACAATTGAAATCCTTTCTCCTGAACAGAGTTCAAACCGGGTAATTGGTAATATTCTTTACTGCTTAAAGCATGGTAGCCAGCTAGGATGGTTAGTAGATCCAGAGGATCGCTCAATTGTGGTTTTTCGTCCTGATCAACAACCCGAACTTCTACAAGCAGAAGATTCCTTACCTGTTCTACCAGACATCCCACTGACACTAACAGTCAATCAAGTTTTTGCATGGCTAAAAATGGGTAGTTGAGCCTAACTACTGAAATGATGCAGCTATGAGAGCGATCGCTATCAGCTATCCGTAGGTTGAGCGGATTTCATTCTTTCTTCACCGACTTCAGCTTTGGCCTCTGCAATAATATCTTCCCAGTTGTCGCGCAGTTCTTCTAAAGCTTCTTTATTGTTCTCATAAAGACTGATGCCTTTTTTGACAACTGCTTTAGCTATTGGCCTGCCAACACCACCGAGAACAGGTAGTAATACTGGTAAAAGAATTATGCCAACAATACCTGTGACTCCTAATCCTTCTGTTAAATCTCCAAGGTCGGGTAAAAGTTTAACTGCCATAGTATTTTTCCTCCCTTGTTCTACTTAAACTCATTTTAATACAATTATGTTATTCAAGCTGGATGTTGAAGCATTATGCAATGTAATTTGACACTCCCCGAAATTCTATTTCGGGGATTCTTGGTTCACTGAGTCAACTTACCTGAACCTGTCACCAGATCCAGGCAGAGGTCATTCTCTCCCCAAGCGTTAGTTCCGACGTGTCCCGCCGTACTTAATCCTTTAGCTAAAATATTCAGTGCTGCATTTTCATCTCTAAGACCGAATAATTCGGGTTATTCGCTTATATCACCCAGCCATTAGGACGTACAAGGCACAAAACTTATTGATTTTGTGCTTTGTACTTGGGGGCTTTACGCGTCACGACTCGTAACTTTCTTGTCATCAATCAATATGTTTGAGATACTTGAGCTTTGTCATGGTCTCATAACTCTCTGAAATATAGACTTAAGAAAAACAAGAGTTCTCTTAAGGCTATTATTAAGAACGAAGTTAAATTTCTGTACAAAACTAGGTGTTGCTAGTAACGGTTATTATGTATATATAGTCCATGTTTCACCGTTAAACATTAAGTCTAGAGATTGCCTTAATAATTATTGAAATCGCAGGATTTTATTCATCATTAAAAGGAAAAGCTTATGTCAGACATCATATATTTCAAGCATGAAGAAGAGGAAAAATCTACTAATCAAGAATTATTTAATCAGCAGTTGAATATTTATCAAAAAGTTTTGCATGGTAACTACATGGGACACTGCGAAATTTATGATATCCTACATAATTTTCTGGTTAATTATCTGCAAAAACCCTTTAAAATGCTCGACCTAGGATGTGGCGATGCTTGCTTTATTGCTCAGGCTCTAGCCAATACTAATATTGCTTCGTATACAGGTATTGATTTATCTGAAATAGCTCTAGAAATTGCTCAGAGCAACATGGCAATAATTCCTTGTGAGAAACATTTTCAGCAAGGTGATTTCTCAGAATTAACCGATGAATTTTTACAGCAAAAAGAGGGTAGCTTTAATGTGATTATGGCTTCTTTTGCTCTACATCATCTGCTTTTACCAAAAAAAGACGTAATTTTTAGGGAAATAGCCAAGCTGCTCAGTGCTGATGGGATTTTTGTTTTGATTGACGTTATTCGTAAAGAATCAGAAGAGAGAGAAACATATATTGAGCGTTATCTAGACGATGTCAAAAAACGGTGGTCTATGCTCTCGCCACAAGAGTATTTAATAGTTAAAAACCATATTTCGTCGAGTGATTTTCCTGAGACTCCACAAACTTTATATGAACTTGGTATTAAACATAATTTCAATCGG
Organism: Trichormus sp. M33_DOE_039; assembly: GCA_015296085.1. Lineage (GTDB taxonomy): Bacteria > Cyanobacteriota > Cyanobacteriia > Cyanobacteriales > Nostocaceae > Trichormus. Next base: position 31,165 of record DVDT01000081.1, read on the forward strand.
AGTGAGTGCTTGTATCGAGATTCATTAGAAACAACACAATTGCTGTGTTTTTATCGCTAAATTTAAATGGTATTGATATGGTATTGATAATGAAATTGTAGTGAATTCACTGCAAATCTTTCAGCTAAGAATGTTTGGCTATGAATTTACTAGCTGAATTACACCCCATTGTCCGTTCGTCAACCAAGAAGGGTCAGATTTGGCAACTTCTTTGATAATTTCAGATTTTAAACCTACTGCTACCTCCGATTTGAGAGTGCGTAGAGCAACCATTGGTGCAGGTAAATAGCAGACTATATCTGCTATTTTAGTGGTAAAATTCCAGTGGCGATCGCCTAATAATCGCCGATAGTTGGCATCACCTTTGACTATAATCAAATTTGTTTGAGCTAATTCACTTTTGAGAGCATGGGGTATATCCCAAAATGCTAAAGGTGATGTCCAAAAGTAATCTTCCGATAAGACTAAATTTCCTAATGCAATATGTTGCTGCAACCTGTGAGCCAAAGATTTGACTTGCTCATAATTAGTAGCAGCTAAAAAGTTTATAGTTTCATGCACATCCTTAATCATGGCATCAGAAACAAAAGTAGGATGTGGTTTCAAATGTAAGTAAACTTGATTAACCAAGTTACTACTTAATAAAAAATCAACTAGACATAAATCACAAATTAGCTCAAACCCAGCATTATCTACAACGCAATCAACACGACTTCCCGAAGAATTTATTAATAATTCGCTGGCTTGAGAAGCATCATTTACTAGAATATGAGCTAGTTGACTTTGAATATCAAATCGACTTCTGTCTTCTGCAAATGCTGACCATAAACTTAAATCAACTCGATTGCCCCATAAAGAAAAATACAATAGTGCTGTGACAGCAGTTTGTGTTGTTTTGTGATTAGTTTGAGCATCGTCTAACCATTGATTCACCTGATTACATAAGAGAACTGTCGAATCAATGGATGTCTCTAAACCTTGAAATTTTTGCAATTGAAATGGATCAATACTCTGCCCAGTCTCAGAGCGAAAGTAATTAGTATGCTCTAGAATCAACCGATAAAAATAAGTTTCTGCCAAGAACCAAGGAACATCTAACCAACGCTGACCTTTGTAAGATTCAAGATATATACTCCAATCCGAAACATCCGCGCCATCATCATCAATGAGAGATGGTAAATGTCCTGTTAATAGTTCTTGAGCTAAACTTTCTAACCTGGTATTAATTTCTGGTGAAAAATTATTTTCAATGATAACTCGGCGGGCGATCGCAGGCATTCTTTGAGTAATTGTAAACTCAGTAAAAGAGCCGATTTCTGAACCTACGAGTGATGGCGGTAGCGGTAATTTCGGCATGGGGCTATTTTGATTTTCGGGCTGATTTAGGAGGTGTGCGGTGTGCGCCAAAATATTTTTCACTGCGATAGCGTAACCACACCCGCAACACTTCTGGGATTTGCTGTTTTTGTTCTTTCGTGAGTGTATTGTACAAAGCTAAAGCGCGATCGCGCTCACCCCTACAAGCGGCGTTATTGTGTGCATCCCAATAGCTACGGGCGACTCGAATGCGCCGACAAACTTCTTTAATCAGTGCATCCCCCATGAGGGCATTGTCTTGCTTAGTCATAGTTTTGGAGGTAATGTCTAGCAGTCTACCAAGGATTTATCCCAATTTTGGATTATAAGCCTAGATTCATAAGTTCGTAGTCATCGAAAATCAACACCGCATCTCTAAAGATTTTATCTTTATTTTTTATACATAATCCTTCAGTATATTTGATGTTAGACTGCCATTGGTTTTGAGTTGGGCTATAGCCAAACTCAATCGGAAATATATGTGCGCCATCATACTATGAAAAATCTAGCTCTACTATCTGTCACAACCCTAGCTGCAACATCAGGATTAACTTTTGGAACTATCAATGCTGCCTCTGCTTTAACTTGGAAATGGAATTATTCTGGTGCTGGAATTACAGCGAGTGGTACTTTCATCACTAATAACACTGCTGACGATTTGGGTTTTTACCAAATTTTGGGAATCACCGGTACACGCAATGGCGAAACCATTACGGGTCTACAACCAACAGGGACTCCAATACCAGGAAATGAGCCTTTTGAAGTAGATAATTTAATTAGCCTCAATCCGCAACAGTTAACAGGTGATGGTTTTGGATATTCCACATCAGGGGGCAATTATTCTAGTCCGTTTTTTGCTAGTTTTCTGCCTATACCTGGCTATTTAGAGGTTTTTTCTGCACCACCACTAACACCAGGTTTTGAAAATTTGGGGATAGAAGATAGTGAATTACCCATTAGTTTTTCTGCAAGCATCATCACTGTTCCTGAACCTACCTCCATTCTCAGCCTATTTGCACTCGCTACCCTTGGTGCATCTTCAAAAATCAAAGTTAAGAAAAAACTTCAATTCTCTCAAAAGTAGGTAAAAAAAACTTTCCTAAAATCCTCAATAAAAAATTATCAATGCTCCTTCATTCACTGTTTTGAAGGAGTTAATTTTTCCTGACAAACTAACTAAATAAATATCAGTTCGTAAAATATCATATTCAAAATGTATCTAACATCAGTCCCAACATTTGTCATAGCAGCCTATGTATAACTACAACCAGTCTCCTTTTTCTTCCCCAGGATCTAACCCTGGTGGCTGGGAAATCCGGCGCGGACAGTATTTTAACTATGCAATGCCTCATGGTTGGCAAGTAGTTGAAGATGGTCAATTTGCTGTTGTTCTTTCTTCCCCAGACAATGCTGCTTTGACAATTATGGTCGGAAATTCTGGATTGCCTGTAAATTACAATCCTTGGCAGTTTGTCTATGAAAAACTCTTAGCCATGCAGCCTTATGAACTACAGATGAGTCAACCCCGTCAAGCTCAACCAATGGCTGGATGTGCGATCGCTTACCAATGGGATTATACATACTATTTCAATGGTATCCTTTACCGAGGGGTAGCTAAGTGCAGCGTCATATATACCTATAACATTTGTACAATGGTGATGACTTGTGCTGCTTCCCATGAATCGCAATGGTCTAACTATGCTTCATGGTTGCCACAAGTAGCAGATCAAGTTACAGCCACAAATGGGGCTGCATTTGGAATCCAGGGGATAATGGCGCAGAACATAGAAATCTCGCAAACAGAGGGGCAAAAGTTAAGGGAATATCGCGAATGGTCAGAACGTACTTGGAACGAGGTAAACCACCAACGCCACGAATCTATAGATCGTCAAAACTTCCATTTTCGAGAGAATCTGGGCAATGTCACAACCTGGACAAACTCGTATGGATATCCCACTGTTGAGCTACCGACAAGCTACAACTATTTTTGGATGAACCGTCAAGGACAAATTTATGGTACGAATGACCCCAGTGAGAATCCTAATGTCGGCTCAACTCAAGATTGGACAAGAATGAATCGGTATCAGCCCTAAATGATATGAATTTATTACCTACAACTACCCCAAAAACATTTAGCCTGTTAAGTATTGGTCAACGAGGAGTAGGCAAAACGGTTTTTCTTGCAGGGAGCTACACAGAGTTACATCCTGATAGTAACGCAGACAATCCTCAACAGTTATGGTTCGATTGCCAAGATAGTGAAGTTCAAGCCAACCTGGAAAAAATTAAAAACCATGTAGCTCGTACTGGTTCATATCCACCCCCCACAATTAAAATTACTAACTTTAACTTTAGTTTGCAACGTCAAACTAAGTCAGGACAGGAAACAGTATGCAATTTTCGCTGGTGGGACATTCCCGGCGAACTATGTAATATTCATAATCCTGAATTTCAAGAAATGATCCTGACTTCTAACGGTTGCTGTGTATTTATTAATGCGTATGCTTTAATACATGATCCAGATTACCCAAAGGTAATTGAGGATATCTACAACCAAGTGGCAGCGATCGCTTCTGTAGTTTATAAGTATAATATACCGTATGCTTTTGCACTGATTTTAACTAAGTGTGACTTGCTGGAAATCAACCCAGCCACACAACTACAAATAGAGGAAAACCTGAAACCTCTGACCATCTACCTGGATACTGTGAAAGCAAGCCATCAAATCTTCTATTCTGCTATACCTGTTGTGGCTGTAGAAGGTGTTTCTCGTCTCAAAGCTCAAGGTGCGGCTAACCCTCTCCTCTGGCTGCTATCACAGATCAATCACAAAGATAACGGTGCATCACTATCGAATTTAGCCAGTGAATCAGCCCAAAGTATATCCAACAGTGAGACCATACCACCAAAAAACCGCAGGTCGATTCTAGTCGTGTATTTGGTGAGTGTCATTTTACTAGGGGCGATCGCTTCAGTGTTTTTTGCTATCCATAGACTGACATCTACTCCCCAACCCAATCCTGCAACAGAACAATCGCCAAACCAAACTCCTGAAAATGATGTTGCTAAATAATACTCACAAGACTTACACAATAAGACTTTTTAATTTGGGAGGATGTAAGGGGATCAGGGTTTAAACACCTATACACGGCAGTTTGCTCAAGTCAGGAAACCCTTTCGGCACTTCCTTCAAGTCGGGCATTGCCCGCCCAGCGCAGTGTCTCCCCAACGGACTGCCTCACCACACAACTACTGCCCCTATCCCCCTATTTCCCCATTCCAAATCCTTGATTTTTGTCACTCATGCGTAAGTCCTAACTCAGTTTCCCAGATTAGTATGGTCTCTTTGCTCCTAGGTCAACTTTTACATACCAGTTTTCCTGTCGTGGGATTTAGAACCGTGGTGAGTGGAGAGATTCCCCCGGAAGTTCAGCAAGCCTTCATCGAACAGGTAGTCTATCAATACTGGGATTCCTATGATCCACCCAGCACAGGATATAGGGCTGCTTATCTATATCAGCTGACCACAGAGCAGAGTTTGTTTGGTTGGTTATACAACGATGGGCTAGATGACTTTGGGCGCAATGATGTTCCTTACTTCATTTGTTATTATTTAGCGGGTAAATTACAGCCCTTCCAACTGGAAAATATTTTTATTTGCTTATGTACTGGGCCCGTCAGGCTCATCGACAGACACGACCACCCTGATTTACTAGATAGCTTAGTTATACCCGACTTGTGGAGTTACCAACCTGCGAGGATTGGGGTGAAAATTCCTCAAGAGATGATTGAGCAAAGTCGAATATCCGTTGAACATGGAGAATTGCTCAATTTGTTTGTCTTTACGGTTGAAGAGAAAATACAAGACAGTTCAATTTCTGATGGTAATTTATTGTCTACAACCATCACTAAAAAAATAGATGGTTTACTCTACACTCAGGATTCCTTACCTCATGCCATCAGTCCACCAGAAACAATTAGGACATCTTTACAAGATGCGCCTGTGTCTCTACCTTCAGCAGAAGATTATCAACAGATACTCTTAACTAAAACGCGCTTACGAGATAGCCAAAAACCCGTTGTTCCCTCACCTGGAAAACTAACTTTCATGTTGGGGATCATTCTCAGCAATGTTTTGCTCCTCACTTTAATCATGGTCGGCTACTACATTTTGAAAGTCGCACCTGTAAACACTCCTGTTCCACAAAATCCAGATTCTTTCCTGCGTCTAAATCCGAGTTTGAAGACAAAAAATCAGATCGTTGTCAAAACTCTCAGTGGTCATGGAGATGCGGTCTGGTCTGTTGTTCTCACCAAAAATGGACAGACTTTGGTTAGTGCTAGTGCAGATCAAACTATCAAAGTGTGGAATCTCAACACAGGGAAGATAATACGCACCCTTTCAGGACACAGTAATATTGTCAGGGCGATCGCTCTCAGTGCAGATGAACAAACCCTGGTGAGTGGGGGTGGAGACAACACAATTAAAATTTGGAATTTTCAAACCTTTGAGTTGATGAGGACACTCACTGTTGATTCTGCTCCTGTTTGGTCTGTTGCAATCAGCGATGATGGACAGATTCTAGTGAGTGGCAATGGAGACGGCAGTATTAAAATCTGGAATTTATATACTGACACACTACTACAAACTATTCCAGGACATCAAGGTCGAGTTTTTTCTGTAGCTATCAGTCCTGATGGGAAAACCTTCGCCACTGGAGGAATTGACAAAACCGTGAGGCTTTGGGATTTACAGACAGGTCAACTGGTAAAAGCGATCGCTCAACATGAGGATGCAGTTAGATCCGTAATTTTTAGCCGCGATGGTCAGACATTGGCTAGTGCTAGTTGGGATCAGACTATTAAGATTTGGAATGTGCAGACAGGTGAACTGATCCGCACCTTAACAGGTCATACTGCAAGGGTGGTGACTCTGAGTTGGGGATTTGATGATCAAACACTAGTCAGTGGTAGCCTAGACAATAGTGTGAAAATTTGGAATCTGCAAACAGGTAAATTAATCCGTACTCTTTCCGGTCATTCTGACTGGATTTTAGCGATCGCTACCAACCCTGCAAAACAAATCCTAGTGAGTAGCAGTAAAGACAAAACCATCCGCATTTGGCAGATGCAATTCAATAATCGATAACTATCATCATATTCATAGCGATCGCTAAATTCGATACAACTATCTAAAGCTTTGCCTGAGCGAGCGGAGCAATGGCTCATACTTAGGTATAATATTTATCTTATACTTAAAGTATACTCTTGTTAAAATGCTAACACTGTTGGACAAGTGCGTAACATCAATTTTTTGTTGAATTTTGCTACCGAATGATTAATTTTTTCGAGATTTCTACTAGCTTTAACAACAGTACCTAATAATACTCACAGGTTTATGTCTCAATTCGATCCGCCATCAACAAGCAACACATTTAATATTTCCGGTAGTTCGATTAAAAATTTGGTAGGTTCTGGTTCTATTTATGACAATAATGCAATTGCTGAAGCAAATAACCAGAATTCTCAAGCTCCCTTCCCACAAACTAACTCGAACCCTGATTTAAGTACAACACCCCCAGTAAAAACCGTTCTATTGTTAGCAGCAAATCCTATAGGTACAGATCAACTGCGCTTAGATGAAGAAGTGAGAGAAATTGATGCTGGGTTACAAAGGGCTAAACAGCACAATCAATTCCTACTCAAGCAGAGATGGGCTGTACGTACCAGGGATGTTTTGCGGGCTATGCTAGACTTCAAACCTCAGATTGTCCATTTTTCTGGGCATGGGGGTGGAGAAGCCGGATTAATCTTAGAAAATGAAACTGGGGGAGCAAAACCGGTCAGTGCCGCAGCGTTGGCGGGGTTATTTGAATTGTTTGCAGACCAAGTAGAGTGTGTAATCTTAAACGCTTGTTATTCAGAATCTCAGGCAGAAGCAATTAACCATTATATTCCTTACGTGATTGGAATGAACAAGGCCATTGGCGATCGCGCTGCAATTGAATTTGCTGTCAGCTTTTATGATGCTTTGGGATCTGGAGAATCTATTGAGTTTGCCTATAAGCTAGGCTGTAGTGCCATTCGCCTAGCAGGAATTGAAGAGTATTTAACACCAGTCCTGAAAAAGAAATCAGCCTAATGTGTTTACAGCCACACTGGTTGACGTACTAGGATTGTCAGTTGACATGGAAGACACACTCAACTTGTGGGCAGAATTGGAGACGGAGGAAACCATTCAGCCCCGTAAATTTTTCCATGATTATTGCTGGATTTAAAGTTACGTGCCTGAGTATTGTCTTGACCACCATCATCCAGTCGCCAGTAACCAACTAAATCTGACCAATATTGCTCTTGCTCATTCAATCGTTCTGAATCTTGTTTGCTCAACCGACGATACATATTCTTTTGGATTTGAGTCTGGGTTCGGGCTATCTTCCAGAGGCGAACCTCAGTAACTGCAATATTGTAATAAGTCTTTTCTTTTTGGGATAGAGCTAGCATTGCTTGTTGATTACAACCAATGATGAAAGGTTCTTCGAGGTTGTCCAAAGGCCCTGTAAACAAACCTATACTCTTTGTTTGTCCTGCAAACATGATAGTCTTGCACTGCCCTTCTACAACACAGTCTTGAATTCTGCCGTCAATATAAATCGAAATCTCATGCGATTTATCCCACGTGAAAGCAACATGATGCCATATTTGATCCTGTAGAGCATTATCCTTAGTGTAAATAACTGTTTTCTCAATTTGTTCTTTTTCTGTATTTTGGATATTAATTTTACGTTGCAACTTAACTTGAATTTTACCTTCATACCAAGATAGAGAATAACCATTTGAATTATCATCAATCCGGCTGATTATCAAGCAATTACCAAATTTGTGTTTAATCCATACTTCAACAGTAATTGCATCAGTAACATTCAAGCTTTGATTGTTTTCTTGCCCATTGCCACACTCTACGTAATGTTCACTATCATTAAATTTCAAGCCGCATGGCATAGGTAAAGCAGGAGATTGAGAGGCTCTTATGCTTTTTGCCTTAAACACTACACCATAACTACCTTGATTATTTTCAATCAGACTATATGCCTTTAACCATCTTCCACCATAAACTACTCCATCTTCATCTCTAGAGTCTTTCATAGAGGCACTATTAACGGCTCTATTTCCCTCTTCTTCATCCAGTCGCCAATAACCAGTCAAATTTGACCAATTTGGATCGTCATTGCTCAACTGGGACTTCATATTTTTTTGAATCTGCTCTGGAGTACGAGCTACATTCCAAAGACGAACTTCCGCTATAGAACCATAAAAATATCTACCATAATTTTGAGAACAACCGATATTCAAACTCACTTGAGGAATACCTACAGAATCTCCCAAAGGTGTAGATTTTCCCTCTGAAGAAGGGTTAATTAATTGTTGTTCTCCGTCAATATATACTTTTATTTCCGCACCTTTTTCCCAGGTAAATGCTACATGATGCCAGTCTTGATCATCTAAAAAATTATTATTAGTATCAACAACTATTTTTGACTGATTAGCAGTATTTTGTAACTCTACACGAATCTTCCCTTTACACCTCCATATAGAATAGCCATCTTCATCCCAACCACCACCTTGATGAACAATCATTCCATTTGAGCCTTCATTACCGTTTTTAACCCAGGCTTCGATGGTAATTGCTGTAATTTCATTTTCATTCTGCAAAAATTTAAATTTGCTACAGTTAACATGATCACTTAATCCATCCAATAACAAACCAAAGTTGGGCTGAGGTGGTAAATCTGAGATTTTGCTGCTTAAGATAGGGCTGTTGGAGATTTCGCTTTTAAGGTTATAGACCTTGTTACCAACGGATTCTTCCATCTGCCAGTAACCAACTAAATCTGACCAATAGGCATCTTGCTCAGTCAATCGCTCTGAATCTTGTTTGCTCAATCGACGGAACATATTTTTTTTAATCTGTTCTGGAGTGCGAGCTATATTCCAAAGACGAACCTCGGTTATAGAGCCATTGAAATAATATCTGCGGGCTATTTCAAGACGAAGCTTGGCACTAGGCCGATTAAAATAATCTTTAATAATAAAACGGTTGTCAGGATCTTCTTTAATCTTTTTAAATAGATTTTCAATAATCTTTTCAATACTCTCAGCACGACCAATGGTCAAACTTACATTGGTATTATCGATATTCTCTAAAGAAAATTTAGAATCACCTAGTTCAAAATGAGCTTTTCTTTCTACTCCATCAACATATATTTTTATACCGCTATTTGGCTCCCAAGTAAATGCTATATGGTGCCAATATGGATCATCAAGAAATGTCTGGTCTGTATCAAAAATTATTTTTCTATCATCACTACCTTTTAACTCTACGCGGATTTTCTTCCCGTACCTCCATATACAATAACCAGGCTCGTCAAAACTTCCGCCTCGATAAAAAATTACTCCATCTGAATTTGGATCATTATTTCTCACCCAAGCTTCAATCGTAATTTCTCTATCAATTTTCAAGCTCTCATCGTTACCACAGTCAATATAGCTTCCCTCTCCATCAAATTCCAATGCAGATATTAAGGGTGGGTAGTTCAGCTCTTCCGCAGTCACTACAAAATCTTCAATAAAACTTTTGATTTTAGAGTCACTAACACTTTTTTTCTTCAGATCCTCAATCAATCGACAAATTCTAATCCCTTGTTGCTCAACAGCTAAATCAGGATGAGCTTGCTGAACAGCATTTTTTGAATCATCTGCTTGCTTAATTATGGCATGGTGTAATGCAACTAGTTGCCAGCGTGTATTAAAGACTGGACTACCAGAAGATCCATAATCAGAATCTGCTTGATAACGGACATAATTTTTGTAAAGACTATTGACCTCGTTATCATTTAAGACAATTTGTTTGCGCTTGCCTTTCGGATGTTGAATAATAATCAGTGAATCCCCAATTTGTGCTTTTCTATACTTTGTTATATTTATAGGCTTTCCTGAATTCATAACGTCTTTCTCTTCCAAAAGTGTCATGAGATTTATTAACTCTTGAGGAACATCATCAAACTTGTTTTCAGGATGCCACACTTCAATGGAATTGGGATTTTTATTGACAATATATCCTTGACATTCTAGAGTTCTTATGATTTCTACTAAATCTGATTCAGTAGAAACACGATCAATATTAGCTGGAAATTCTATAAAGCTTAACCTAGGTTTAATGCTCTCAAAGTCTTCAATTAATTGTAGCCAACCCAGTTCGTATCCCGCTTGACGAGTAAAAATGTCAGACTTTAACTGCACCAGGGTATAGTCCAAACTGGGTTCAGAAATAAATAAAATTCTAGGATCAAATTCGTAGTCAATCGACTTTTGTAGATCGCCCCGGTCATTTTCAACGTAATTAAATTGGGCAACACACTGTTCAGCTATGGCTGCATTAGGAATTACATGATGGTTGGTAAGCAAATGGCTACCACCGACTAAGAATCCTGTCCCAATAGGGATAGGATTTACCTTAGCCAGTTGTTGCTCAGTAATGTTTTTGAGGACTGCTAACGCAGTTTTTTGCCCTGAATTAATAGCACTTTTAGTTTCTTGATCAAATAGTTCGTCAGCAACCTGTTCTGGAATTGAGAACACTTCAATGACTTTATCCGAAGTCTCAAAATTATTAGTCAAGTTACTCAGTTGTGCAATTGCCGCTTCTATATCTGCAACAAACTCTTGAAAGGCTTGAAGGGAAAAGTATCTAGCAATCCGACATACCGAAATGCTCTGCTTGATTCCATTTTGTAAGAAATAAATAGGTAGAAAATCTTCTTTGCGAATAGCCGCAGTCACTAGGGTATGTGACTCCATCTGTGATCTTTCTTTGACAATTGCCAGAATTTTGTCAAATGCTTCTGATTCAAGAGGGGTATTACCGACAAGTCCCCCAATAACCGAAACCTCAAATGGGCCAATGCTGATAGTGCCGTGTTTCAACCAATACTCTTGAATTGTTGAGGTATTTTGTTCAAAATTGCTACCCATAATTACTTACCACAACAGTATAAAATGATTGTGAGCGAAGTTGAGGATGATTGAACAAGAAAGTTGCATTCGACTAGCACTTATGCAACAACTTATACTAAAGACAAGTAGCATTCTAGCAGGCAGTCAAAGAACATTCCCGAATTTGAATTTTTGTAAGCAATATTTGTCAAATGCGGAAGTTTTTACACTATATGCTACGAAAATGTTTAAAGTTCATGATCCTTGATAGGATTACGGAATTACTAGTTATATAAATAAATACACATTTATTGTGTACGCTTTCAAAAATGAATGAGCCGATGAAAAGAAGCTAGTAAATCTGAATTCAAGTTCATGCTAGTATGTCAAGCACTCAACAGCCTCATTACACCAAAAATATCAAAAGTAAGCGTTTTAAGCAAGAATGTTTACACTTGGACTTGCAAAACACGATCGCGGGTCAAAAGCTTGTCGTTAAGCTAATCTTGTTACTACTGCTTCTACTACTTTGCTTTTTAGCAGTTATGATTGCGGGTTATGTTGGAGGATTAACAAGTTTAAACATCACACGCGGTACAAAAGCACCTTGGGAATGGAGTGCGATGGCTGTTGTGACAACCGTTGTGATAGTAACCGCAATTCGTCGGCAATTACCTGGGATTTTGCTGGCATTTGTTCTGAGTTTTTGCACTGTTGCAGTAGTGCCAGAAATATTAGCTATGTTAGGTTTGATCAAATTTCCATCTTCTGCATTCTCTTTTAGCTTAACAACGCTTGTAGCGATCGCGTTTGGGTTAGGCATCAGCACGATTAGTTTTTTAGGAATTCGCTTTGTTTTAGCACTGACGGATATTTTATTTATTCAATCGCAGCCTCTAAAACTACTTGGTATGCCGATTGTCATTGTGGCAGGAATTGTAGGTTCACTGGGAGCAATCTCTGGCGAATTGAAAGCACCAAATTCGGAATTTAGGACGATTTTGGCCATGTCAGCAGATGCGCGAATGCTGGTAATTGTCAGTGGCACACTGTATAGTCTCTGCTTGGCCTTGAGCGGCTGGTTAGCGAATTATCTTCGAGGTACTCCTTGGAACTATCCAAGTCTGCAAAGGTTGTGGGCGATCGCTGTTGGCTCTTGGTGGGGTACTTCGTTTGTGAACTTAGACTTAAGCGGAGTCAACTTTCGGGGGGCAAAACTCGCTAATACTGATCTGCGCGCCCGCAAGCTTTATAGAACTTGTTTTCAACAGGCGATCGGGCTGGAGAGAGCAAGAGTAGACAATCAATATCTTGATTTAGAACACCCTAAAGTCCAGAGATTATTGATCTATGGAAGCAGTCATGATCGCAACTTTTGCGGATTCAATTTACAGGGTGCATATTTACAGGGCGCAGATATGCGAGGGTTTGATCTCACAGATACCAACTTGACTGGATCGGACTTGAAGCGAGCTGATCTTAGAGAGAGTCTCTTAGTTCGCACGCAGTTAGCAGGTGCAGACTTTCGGGGTGTTGACCTACGAAAGAATGTCCTCATCGATGCCAATCTAACCGAAGCAGATTGTCGAGGAGCTGATCTGCGAGGCAGTATTCTCGTCCGCGCCCAAGTTGCACGCGCAGATTTTACCGGGGCTGACTTGACCGGGATTTGTATTGAGGATTGGAGCGTCAGCAGCAAAACCTGCTTTACAGATGTTCGCTGTGATTATATTTATCGAAAATATCAGGATGAACAGCCAATTGATCGCTATCCAGTAGACCGATATTTTGAAACAGGTGAATTTGCTTTCCTTTATCAAGAACCCGAAGAGATGGTGGAGTTAATTTTCAAAGGAGAATTTGATTTTAGCGCGCTCAGTCTTGCTTTCTATAAACTTCAAACGGAAATGCCAGAATTAGACTTGAATCTCAAAGCGATTGAACAGAGGGAAAAGCTGTGGGTTGTGAAGGTGCGAAGTAATAGTATCAACAATATTGAACACATAATTGAAGAACGTTTCATATCTGTTTATCAGGCAACTCATAACGAAACTACTGTTGAGACAGTGATTAAGGAATCTATCTACAGAGATTACGAAGAAACTAGAAACCGTCTACAGGCAAGTGAACAGTTAGTTAGGCAACTTGCAGGGATTACAGGAGAGCAAGCAGAAGCATTAAAGGAACTTAGTAAACGAGCGATGGGTAACAGCTTTTTTATCACGGGTAGTACAATTACCAACCTCGCAGGTTCTGGACAGATTGAATACAGAGAAGCTGCTGATCAAATTCGCAGTTTAATTACTAATAGTAGTGATCCCAGTCAGGTCATCACAATTCTACAAGGTCTGATCAACCAACTCAAAGGACAAAATATTGCCACTACCGTCAGTACACAGATTGATTTAATTCAACAAATAATTCTGGCTGAGGCAGGCAAAGATCAACTTTTCAAAAAGTTATTGCTTGAGCAAGGGCAACAAGTTGTCAGTGCTATGCCCAAAGATGAAATTGCCACTGCTATTCAAGCTGTGATTGCTCAACTCAAAGCATAGAAAATTTCATTGTCTGATTTTTAGCCTTTATCTTTATCGTATCTTATCCCTAATTCATGATCAGTGTATTCATATCATCTAACCTATTCAGACAGAGGCTTTGATTATTTTCAAAAATTTCTCCAATAATTTAGTAACCGTAATATTACATAATTAAATAAATAGATTGAGAAAAATAGCTGTGTATTCATCTATTCAATTCTTTATAAAAGTCCGTAGCATCTCAAATTTATATGTTGGGGAAAAATAACTATAAAAATTGTGTAATTTTAAAGACTTACCTAAAAATATACAAAATCAACAAAATTAGTTTTAAAACTAATATTTGTATGTAAATAATATATAAAGCAAACATAAATTTAACATAAATCTCTCATTTATTGCTTAATAACTCTCATCTTTACATTTTGTGATATCTCTAACGTATTTACATCCTGAAAACGGATGTTTAATATTAATTGAGTAGCAAGCAAAGCAAATACAGAGCTTAATACTAAATAATAAATAATGAGTTGTAGTCTAAAATCATGGCACTTCCCTCAAGCTAGATGGCATTTACTGAACATAGCTTAGTTAAAGGTACTAGAAGGTATTACAGATAACTATTTTTTAATAGTTACTTTTGAGCATCAACATTAAGTTATCCACTAAGCATTAATAACATCAGAGTCAACTTTTTAATGAATAAAAAGCGAAAGTTTGTCATGAGAAATAAGACACATAATTTTCTTTAAAGAAACAATAAATTCCTTCAAAACAAAATATCACAATCTATTGATGTCTTGAAGTTCTCTGATCTTCGTCTTTTGAATTTTGATTATCTTGATTGAACAACAATTAATTCGTATTGGGGTGACAAATAATGGTGAACAAAATTTTTGAAATTTCACTAGAGACTTTAGCTTCTAAGCAAGATATTTCGTTTTGTACTCATTCAATTACTATAGTTATTCCATGCCTAAATGAAGAAGGCAATCTAGAAAAACTCTTACTTAATCTAGAGGAGACATTTGAGAATATAGGCTTTAGTTTGCCAGTACTAATAGTTGATGATGGCAGCACAGATAATAGCTATCAAATTCTCAAAGCAATGAGCGAACAATATGATTATTTGACTATCATTCGTCATCCACAAAGGCTTGGTGTAACTGGAGTATGGAAAACAGCATTAGATTACGTCCAAACTGATTGGATATTTTGGGGACAAGCAGACTTGGAGTCAGACCCCCGAACTGACATACTATTGCTGTTAAAAGCTTGTGTACCAGGAGTAGATGCAGTTGCTGGTTGGCGACAGAAACGGGGTGATGGTAAAGTTCTTGCTTCTAAATTTGCCAATACAATTTGTCGTTTACTCTTCGGTTTAAAAATTCACGACATGAACTGGATCAAACTTGTCCGTCGTGATTTATTAGCAAATCTGCCAGTAGAAAAAATTACCCATCGCTACTTATTGGCGGTATTAGCAGCACAAGGATATAACGTTACGGAAGTTGCCACACCTTGGTATCCTCGATACTCTGGAAGCAGCAAGTTTGGTAAAAAGCGTCTTCTGACTTCAGCTATTGATTTTGTCAAATTATGGTGGTGGTTTAAAACTGAAGGTCGTCTCATTAATCAACCTCAAAATAAACGGATTGATTCAGTCATAAACTATCCTGGCATTGTTCAACAGGAAATAGTCTAGTCAATTCATTTAGTTATAGATACAGTAGATTGCAAGTTTATTGAGTAGACAAGCTAAGTCTTAAAGCTAGATATAAAGCTTGTTTTACTTCTAAATTTTAACTCACGAACTCTGCTGTAAGCCCAAAGATAGTTAGTTCTAACCTTCTGAGTTAATTGCTACTACAAATTTCAGTAATTTTTTCACAAACATGAGTATTGAAGGTAAACACATTCTTGTTGTCACTTCTGTATATCCCATGACTGCTGATGGTAATCATGGTTCTTTTGTAAGAGAAGCAATTTTACGTTTGCAAGCAACAGGAGCGAAGTTTACAGTATTTGCTCCTGCCTACGAAGCTTCTGAAAGTCATGTATTAGATGGAGTGAAAGTATATCGCTTTCGCTACTGTCCAAAACGGTTTGAAAATTTGGTCAGGGATGGTGCGCCTACGAAGTTGCAGAGACAGCCTCTATATCTGTTAGCGGCTGTTTTATATATCTTTTTGGGGATGTTGCAATTGTTTTGGGTATGCTGCCAAGAAAAGCCAAATTTACTCCAGATTCATTGGCCTTTTCCTCATGGGTTGATGGCTTTACCTGCCAGTATCTTATTAGGTATACCGATGGTTTTTAGTTTCCACGGAGCAGAGCTAATGTTAGCAAATAAGTTCGGTTTTGTGGCACATATTCTGCGTTGGTTATTACCTCTTACTAAAGGTGTAACAGCTAATTCTTCTTTTACTCAGGGGTTGATTCGTAAAATTTATTATGGAAATGTTACCGTTATTCCTTACGGTTTGACTATTAAGCCAAAGCCATCTATAAAACGTTTACCAGGAAATGTACCTCAACTTTTGTTTGTTGGTAGATTAGATGAACGTAAAGGGTTGCGATATTTGTTGGCAGCTCTACCTTTAGTCTTAGCTAAATATCCTGTACGTTTACGCATTGTAGGTAAAGGTATTCTCGAACATGAGATTAAATTACAGTGTCATTTAATGGGTCTAAATGAGGTAGTAGATTTCCTTGGCTTTGTCAGCAAAGAAGAATTAGCTGATGAATATGCTGGGTGTGACATATTTGTTTTACCAGCAATTGTAGATAGCAAAGGTGATACTGAAGGCTTAGGAATTGTCATGATAGAAGCGTTAGCTCACCAAAAACCTGTAGTTGCTAGTGCTGTTGGAGGAATTGTCGATGTTATTCATTCTGGAATTACTGGATTATTAGTACCAGAAAAGGATGCAGAAGCTTTAGCACAAGCAATCTTGAGTTTATTATCTAATCCCATGAAAGCTGAAAAAATGGGTCAAGAAGGTTTAGCAGATATCCAAGTCCGCTTTAATTGGTTTCGCATTATACCTATGTGGCAACAAGTATTTGCCAACGCATTGGATAACGCTGTAAGCGAAAAAAGTACGGAAACTCTTGCTTAGTTATATTTTCTGTAAATTTTTTACATAATTATGGTGCAATTACGTCTAAATATTACTCGCGGGATTCTCACTACTTGTGTAGTCGCTCCTTTAGGTGTGATGGGGATTTTAAGCTTTACGATAATTCTCCCAGCTCTTAAAGACCCAGGATCTAGATTTTACTCTTCAGGTTTCGGTTATCCAGCTTTACAACGTATGGCTGGCAAGCCTATCCAAGTAGACACTACATTAGTAGCGTCAAAAAATTTAGAGGATAATCTAGCCGCTCCTGGTGAATCTGTTCCTATGGAGCAGGTGGATGTTCGTTCTTGGGTATCAGGGCCTGTAGAAAAGGTTTTCGTTGAGGAAGGACAATGGGTGCGTCGAGGTCAGCCTCTACTTCAGTTACAAAAAGCTCCGTTTGAAAATCAAGTAAATACGGCTCGTAACAACCTGAGTATTGCAGAAGAAAACCTTGAGACCGTGCAGAAATCAATAGCAGATAGGTTATTGACATTGAAAGAAAATGTGAGGTCTGCTCAAGATAGATTTTATGCAGCTAAAACTAGATTGAAGAAAATTGATCAACTGGCAGACCAGGAATTGGATAATAATGTCCAGGCGGCTCAGGTGCGGGTATTGACAGCTGAGGAAAAACTCAAACAAATTCAACTTTTAGCACAGCAGGGAGCAATTTCTAAGTTTCAGCTCTACGATATGCAAGATACCTATGCTACTCGTAAAAGAGAATTATTAGCTGCTCAACAGGGGATTATTGCTACTCAAAGCCAGCAATTTACTAACCAAGATTTCTACATAACTCGCCAAAATGAGTGGATTTCTGCTCAACAAGCTCTGACATTAGCCCAGCAAACACTAGATAAAGATATCAAAAATGCTCAGTTCACTGTTGATAACAGGAGAATAGAACTACAAGAAGCTATTAGAAATTTAAGTAAAACAGTAATTTACGCCAGTACTGATGGTTTAGTGAGTCAAATAAATATCCATGCGGGTGAAATAGTAGATGCACGCGGCCGTGATGCTTTAGTGACTTTAACTCAAAATGTTGTATTCAAGGCTTTTGTTGATCAAGCCAGACTGAACGCTGTGAAATTGGGTAATCAAGCTATAGTTCGTTTGGTTGCATACCCTGGACGTACTTTTGAAGGGCGGGTGATTCAGCTTAATCCCACTGTAGAAACTAATGCTACTAAGCCGAGTAAAGTAGGTATTGACCGACAATATACCTATTCTGTTTGGGTTGCTGTTGATAATTTGCAAATGCCTCCAGGTTTGCAAGGTTATGTTCAGTTTGCTGATCGAACTAGAACAGCCTTAATGATTCCAGAAAGCTCTGTAACTCATTTGTCTGCTGGTGAAGGGATGGTGATGGTTGCCCAAACAGGTAAAGCTGTTGTGAAAAAAGTCAAGCTAGGAAGAACGTTTGATAATCAGCGCGAAGTGTTGGGAGGCTTAAAGCCAGGGGAACAAGTAGTATTATCGCCCTTAGCTTTAAATCCAGGCGATCGCCTAGAAAGCAAATCTGCATTATCGCCGATCGCAGAGAGACATTAATAGATGAATCAAAGTTATTGGACTAATAGATTTTTGGTGTTTGCCAATTGGTTGAATCGAGAGAAAATTACTCTGTTCATTGGCTCTGTATTTCTCTTACTTGGAGTCATCTTTCCTTGGTATCGCTTACCTCCAGAAACTCTTGAAGTATTTGGTACTAATTTATATTGGGTAAATGCTCTCAGAGTGCCGTTAGCCGTTTGTGCGATCGCTGGTTTTACTTACACTTTTGTATTTCCTATCCGACAAGCTCCACGCTTAGTTTTTTGGGGTGCATTACTACCGATATTACTTTTTCCTTATTTCATTACAACTTGGTCGCCTGCTGTGTCTTTCATTGCCACAGAATACTATAACCAAGCAGAAGAAGTAGCCTCCCATGTTGAGAAAAATTTTTCACAAGTGCAGGCACAATGGAAACAGAATATAGTTTTGGATAATTCAGATATTCCTGCTTCCACTTTTGGGATAAAAATTGAGGACAGCCGTTTTTTTCAACTACCATCATGGGATAAAGTCATACTTGAAGGATTTGGCTATAGGAATAGTTTTTTTAGTTTTATTGGTCAAGGTTGGAACTTCAGCCTAATTGGAGTGCTGACTTGTTTAATGGGTCTTTATCTATCTGGAGAAAGGCATGAAAAAGATTCTGTAATTAAGGATATAAAAATAGTATTATCCGTAATTTTGCTATTATTCTCTATTATCTTTGGCTCTCAAATTTACTTCAATATTGTTAATTATCAACTAAATGTGCCGTTTAGCAAAGGTGAATATTCTCAAGTAGTAAATACTAGCCAATCTTTAATGAGATTGCATCCACCTTTACAGGGAGATGAAGAATTTTTAGAGCGTCTTGCAAGAGCAGAGTTATATACAAATACAATCGAACCAGGATTAATTAATTTTATCTTGGGGCTAGAGAATTATAAAAATGGTAACTTTTTAGAGGCAGAAAACTTTCTGCGAAAATCTTTAGACAGTCAACCTAAGAGATTTTTAGTAAGAGGCTATTTAGTCGCCGCAATTCTCAATCAAGGTGTTAATTATTTCAATTCTCTTAATACTAGAAATGCTGGAACAGCCACAGATGTTTTTGAAAAAGCATTAAATATGTTTCCCGGACATGTTGAGGCTTTGTATGACTTAATGTTAGCCAGAACTGTTAACGGAGAATTTCAAAAATCAGCTGAAATTGCTCAAAAAATCATAGATGGACAAAAGTATTTCCAAGAACCAAAAATTGGTTTACTAGGTCAAGCTTATGTTCATCTAACTTGGGCTGAATATCACAATGACGATATTAACAAAACCTGGGGAAGATATCGTCAATCAGTTGACACCAAAGCTTGGGATAAATCAGGAGTAGAGAAATAAGCATGGAAAGGTCGCAGCGTTGGTTGCCATTAGGGATGATATTAGCTTTAGGATTATTGTTAGGAAGTTTGATGTTTTCTCTTTGGGAGAAAATTCCCAATTCTGTAGAACGTGTAGATTGGTCAACACAAACCCAATGGATTGCTCCTCAAACACCTACTCACCGTTTTTATATACGCAATTCCTTTAATTTACCTAATAATGCGACAGCAGGTTGGCTAAGAATAAGTGCTGATAATGACTTTACTTTATATGTAAATAACAGAATTATAGCAAGGGAAAATAGTGTTCTCAACAATTCCCTGGGACTTGGTTTAGGATTGAGAATACCTTTTCAAGATATTAATGATAGTAATCGCTACAAGACTAAAACATCAGTCAATTATTTACTTGCTAGTTCCAACGATTGGAAATTAACAGCTTATGTAGATATAACTCGTTATCTCCGTCCAGGTAAAAATGTTGTTGCATTAGAAATCCAAAAAGGGAAAACTAATCCTCGTGTAGTTATTGAGGGATTTGTCTATCCAACGGATGATGATAAACCTATTAGTTTATCGACAGGAAAAACTACTTGGCGTGTTTCTAATCTGTCAGAAAGTCGGCAATCTCTCCAATGGTTTGACCGAGATTTCTCAGATGAAAATTGGTCAGAAGCTAAAGTACTGGGTTCAGTTCGAGAAACTACTTACAGTCGCTTAAGTAAAAATTTATTTGATCGCCCTCTACAGGGAAATTGGATTGCAGGAAATCAAAGTTCTCAAGGTCAAGTATGGCTCAGAGGTGAATGGCTAATACCAACAGATCAGATTTCTCGTGCTTACATTAGATTTGCTGGTCAAGGTGCATATTCTATATTGCTCAACGGCCATCTTGTTAATAGTTATAAAACCGAGAACGACAGCCAGTTGCATCTTTTAGAAGTCACAAAGTTTCTCAAACGGGGCAATAATACATTAACAGTAAGCTTAGTCAGTCCATTAAATACATTATTAACAGGAATTAACTCTATTAACCCTAACAGTATTCTTAACTTCTTTTTAGATGGGTGGGTAGAAACAGAAACAGGTAAAATTATTGGAGAAATTACTACTGATAAAACCTGGACAGCATTCAAGCAACCTATAACTGGAAAGACACAAGGAACAGGTGAGGAACAGCCTATAAATATTTTAGGTTTACCTCAACCAGAAAGTTTCCAGCGCAACTTTGAAGGTAATGCCTATCTGCTTAATTACCCTAATTACTTATTGTGCCAGAGCCTTTGGTTAATGGGAGGAGTTGTATTTGCGGTAGTCTATGCTTCGCTTTTAGGTTTATGGCTGGGATATGGGCAGAGTTGGTGGGATAGCTTTGTTACAGGCTCTGCAATACTCTCACCAGGCACTTTATTTTTAGCCGCTATTGGTTTACTTAAACATCGTTTTGCAGAAGCAGAAATTGGTTTACTATTTGCTCAACCGCAAAGCAACTATGTAATATTGTTTGGGTTTACAGCCATCGTTGTATTGACGTTAGTTTATATTCGCGTCAATACAAAGATTAATGAATTACCTCTATCTTTTATTTGGTTCTCGCTGGGTTTAGTAGCTTGTATTAGTTTTAGTTTGGCATCCGCTGGAAATGTCTTTCTTGTCTTTAGTTTAGTGTTTGCAGCAGCGATTGTTACCTACATTTTTATTTGGATACGAAGACGAGGACAATCACCAATTTCTGTATTACAAGATAAATTTAATATCCTACAGCAAAAATGGCCTACTTGGGGCGAGTGGATACTTCTCTTCCTCATTATCACTATAGGATTTGGTCTAAGGGTTTATAATCTTGGTTTCATAGACTTAGACCCCGATGAGAATGCCTCCTTAGATGCTGTTAGAGGAATTCTTCGCACAGGCGCACCTATAGCTACTTCTGGTATTTGGTACATTCGTGGCCCTTTTTATCACTACTTACTAGCTTTTTGGTTACAAGTAGTGGGGGATTCTATAGTTAATGCTCGCTTGTTATCTGTAATTTTGGGTATAGCTACTTTACTTTTAGTCTATATCTTTGCTCGTAAAGTAACTGGAAAAGTTGGTATTTCTCTACTGATTACGGCAATTTTAGCAATTCACCCTTGGGAACTTTGGTACTCACGCAATATTCGATTTTATCAACTTCTACAATGTTTAACTATTCTATCTTTTTGGTCTTTCTTTAAGGGTTTTATTGAACAATCGGGAAAGCGTTATCAATATATTTTCTTTGTTTCTATAACTTTAACTTTAATTACTCAAGAGATCAGCTTAACTATACTACCAGTATTTATAATTGGGTTTCTTTACTTTTATCGTCCGTTTAATCTATCGAGAGATTGGCATCTTCTGTTAGGCAGTATAGTAAGTTTAGTCATTTTCATATATGACCTTGGTATTGTTTCTATACGCTCTTTGAGTCCTCTGGCTGCATTATCTGAGAGTACAGGCGGCTATCTACGTCTCCATTTTTCTCAAATCACAGAACTGGTTGCTAATCTGTTTATTGGTTCTGACAGAATGCAAACAATTTATACGTTTTGGTTCTTATTAGGTTTTGTTTATTTTATCAAAAATTGCAGATCTAAGTTATTGTTTTTATTTTTCAGCATATTTATTCATGTGATCAGTGTTACATTACTTAGCTATCAGCTAGAAGAACGTTATGTTTATAGTAGTTATCCAATATTTATTTTGTTATCGGTTTATAGTGCAGTCACCATAGCAAATACATTTGGAAATCACTATCAAAACTTAATGCACAGGCTTATAAATATCAAATCTATTACTTTGATGTTTATCATGATTATTTTTATGATCAATATGCAACCACTACAAGTTTATCTAGGATATCAAGAAGCAATTAATAGAAATTATCAATCGTTATTTGCCTATGTACATACTCATAAAGATAGTGAAGATTTAGTAATTTCTACAACTCCATCCTCTGCTGCAATTAACTTAGGGAAGTTAGATTATTTTTTAATGCCATATAACTTTTTTGATGCGATTTACTGGAACAATGGCAAGTTAATTGATCGTTGGGGAGGCGGAACTATAGTTAATAATATAGACCAAATTAATAATATCCTCAAAAAATCTAAAAATGTGTGGATTCAAATAGATGATATTCGACAAGGTGGGTTTGATCAGGATACTTGGCAATATATTGAAACTTTGGGTAAACCAGTTATAGATAGTTTTGGAACTCGCTTAAGACTCTGGCGACCAGAAGATGGATTACCAAAACGTTTACCCAATCAAGGTAAAGATTTAGGAGCTTATTAAGCTATGTACCTGTATTTATGGATTGGTGAATACAGGGCTATTTTTATAAGAAATCTCAAAAAATATGAAAATAAAACAAATCACTTTTTTCAAAACAACTGTAAGTATTGGTCTACTTTTTTTTGTATTTACTCGCATAGATTTTATTCAAGCATGGAATCAGTTTAAACATTTATCTTTACCCTTTATTATCCTAGCTTTGCTCTATTATACTGGTTGCCAATTGTTGAGTTGCTGGCGTTGGCAGGTTGTCCTCAATTCGAGCGGTCATTCAGCACCAATAAGTAGTTTGCTAAACAGCTATTTTGCAGGAATGTTTCTGAATATTTTTTTGCCAGGTACTCTTGGTGGCGATGTGTATCGTGTTTATAGGGCAATACGGTTCAGTTAAGGCTAGAAAGCTGATTAGTGATATGAAATTTCGGAGCTTCTACTCGTTGTCCAGTCCCTCTGTGTTGCGGTTTTTTAGAACGAAATTTTGATACAGGTTTTTTCACGACTCTGGGATTAA
>DVDT01000064.1 GCA_015296085.1 Trichormus sp. M33_DOE_039
CAGCACCAGAATCTACCACTCCTGGAAGCACCACTCCCGCACCAGGAAATATTACAGCACCAGAATCTACCACTCCTGGAAGCACCACTCCCGCACCAGGAAATATTACAGCACCAGAATCTACCACTCCTGGAAGCACCACTCCCGCACCAGGAAATATCACAGCACCAGAATCTACCACTCCTGGAAGCACCACTCCCGCACCAGGAAACGTTTCTCCAAACCAACTTCCTGGCTCTGGTTTACCCTCAATTCCCTCCACTGGGAAGTAGCAGTGCTTCAGGGACTCCTTGAGGCATAGATTTTCTGTAGAGACGGTGATTTATCACGTCTCTGTCAATTTCAAAATCAGGTTTCTAGCATCACCAGTCAATGTGATACTGATTCACAATTGAAAATACCCTACTGGATATTGCTACGAAATTAAAAATTAAGAGCAGTTAGAGAGATTTGAGGCGGGGATTTGATATTAAATCCCCGCCTCAAATTATCTGTCCGCTTTGAAAATTTCTGTAGGGGGTTATTCCTTGTCGTTTTACCAGTAAACAACCTTGCTAATGCGTCCTGCGACTGGATGTAGGTGTTTTTTGCAAAGAAGCAATTAACAGACAAACAATACCTATACTAATGAATGAATCTGCCACATTAAATATAGCGAAGTTAATCAATCGAAAATCGAAAAAATCTACTACATAGCCTAAAGCAAACCGATCAATACCATTACCCATAGCACCACCTAGGATAAAACCATATCCCAACTGATCCCAACGATTTAATACTGGGCCAAACAATGCAAATCCTATTAAAACTAGACTTACTCCCAAAGATAGCCAGCGTAGCAAATCTATCTGTCCGCTCAGTATACTGAAGGCGGCACCATCGTTTTTTGCATAGGTTAAATGAAATATGCCTTGTAAGAGTGGCAGAGTATGTCTATCGTATGTCATGCCTGTTTTCGGGTCGGTTACAGCTTCCAACGGCCAAAACGAAAATGCTTCTACCACCCAGTATTTTGTCAATTGGTCTAAAATGACGACGACGAAAGCAATACTCAGGAAAAGGGGATTGTTTAAACGCATGAAACTAGGGAGTAGAGAATGGGACAGGGATAGGGGATAGGGCAATAGAAAGTAACTAATACTACCCTCTAACCCCATAGTTAATAAAACATTAAGTGTCGCAACAAATATGCTACTACGGTGACTGCACAAACTATAGCTAGCTGACTAGGTATTGCAAACCAAGAATATTTGAGAATGGCTTGTGTCAATAATGGATTATCCGTACCTTGTCCTTGAAAAGCATGGCTAACGATTAAATAAATAATTCCGCAGAGATGGATAGTTAACAAACCGCAAATGCAGCTAAA
Source organism: Trichormus sp. M33_DOE_039 (assembly GCA_015296085.1). Taxonomy (GTDB): domain Bacteria; phylum Cyanobacteriota; class Cyanobacteriia; order Cyanobacteriales; family Nostocaceae; genus Trichormus. Next base: position 1,370 of record DVDT01000064.1, read on the forward strand.
GGTTAGCGTTTCCAGTTTCGGTCGAGTTTGAAAAGCAACGAAGCCACAAATCCATGCACCTGGAATAAATCCTAATAAATAGCCAAACTGAGATAATTTAATGTAGCCAATGCCGCCGCCTTCATCAAATACGGGGTGTAAAGCTAAACCCATAACTAAATAAGCAATTTGTGACAAAGCACCAGCATTTTGTCCTCCTAGGCAGCCTATTAATAGCACCGCACCAATTTGATAAGAGACACCTAAAGAAACAGTTTGAATTCCATGCTGACTCCAACTCCAAGGGAAGGTAATACTGTGGGCTTCTAGAAAAGTACCACCTATCGTTAAGAGTAAGCCAATCATAGACCAGAGTAATTGATTGGAAGCGGCAAACATTGATTATTAGGCCAAAGGAAAAACCAACAGCAACCAGTATAGGCATTAATTATGTAACTGAGACTCGTGCTGATACCCTCAATTAGTCAAGATTTTCAGTTCTAGTTTGTTGTGGCAGTTTATTTTTTACATTTTGATATTATGTTGTTTTATTTTATTGGCTTGGATATTATGGTAAAATAATCAACACTATTATTGGTGTTTATGCTTCTTAATTAGCTGATCGCTCACATAGTTGCAAGTTTGACAAAACTATATTTTGGGTAATAAATGTGAGGCACTGCCCACGCTGCCTGATTTTTCTTTAAATCACTTCTTATTCTGAGAGCAAAATTTGAGAAAACTTAAGTATAAACAGATATTCTAATGTTTATATGGGGCGAAAATAAATTTTACTAGGTAAATTTAGTTTTTCTGTTGACTTCAAAAGGTAGAGTACAGAAAATGGTGCTTCGACACTTCAATAAAGCTCACTGACCACAAACTGAGTAACAGTGAAGCAAAGAAGGTGGAATAATAAATTCCTGGCTCTGTCACTTTCTTGCCCAACCTACAGTAGTTACTTGATGCAGGAAAACCTCTTTTGGGGAAACCACCAATATTGGAATGCCTAAGCACACAACTAACTGCCTCTTAAATTTATTGATGAACAAAAGTAGAAAGTGGATTTTGAGACGCTGATCATAAGAATACAGCGTCAAAAGTCAAATCCCATAAATTAACTTATGATGATTGTCATTTTGCCTGTAGCATAGCTACCTTTTTCAAGCTTCCTCATTCACTAAAAATCTTGAATAAAATTGACTAATAGATTTTTGTGAATACGCAGAATAGATGTGAGTAGTAAAAGAGAATAGAAATAAATCTTGATCAAGTATAAATTGTATCCAATTACTCAGCCAAAAATCTATCCGTGTCATCTAAAGAAAATATATTTTTTTGTTTTTATTAACCTTGCCTTAACCTTGAATACTACCTATAGGGAGTAGTTTAGAAACGCCCATGTGGAAATTTACTCAAAACTGACAGCTATGCTTTCACGTCTACAGACAAAAAAAAATAACCGCATTCCAGCTCTTTTCTCAGTATTAGCACTGACAGTAAGTTTGGCTGCTTGTGGTGGACAGCAAGCATCAGACAATACTGCTACTAACGATGCTTCTTCTGGGACTGCTAAAGATGCTACAGCTTCTAGCCCAGCAAAATTGGATCTCGGTGGTAGCGTCTCCTTAACAGGAGCGGGAGCATCTTTTCCAGCACCTCTGTATCAAAGTTGGTTCACAGACATAAACAAAAAGTATCCTAATTTACAAATCAACTATCAGTCAGTAGGTAGCGGTGCTGGAGTTGAGCAATTTATCAAAGGAACTGTAGATTTTGGGGCCAGCGATGTGGCAATGAAGGATGACGAAATCCAGAAAGTGCCAGCAGATAAAGGAGTCCTCTTACTACCAATGACAGCAGGTAGTATTGTTCTGGCTTACAATTTGCCTGATGTTGGTGAACTCAAGTTACCACGGGCTGTCTATGTTGATATTCTTCTAGGTAACATTAAGAATTGGAATGATCCAAAAATAGCTGCTGCTAATCCAGATGCCAAGCTACCTGATCAGGCAATTACAGTTGTACATCGTTCCGATGGTAGTGGTACTACAGGAGTATTTACAGCACACCTCAGTGCCATCAGTCCAGATTGGAAAAGCAAAGTAGGGGATGGTAAAACCGTTAATTGGCCTGCGGGAGTAGGTGCTAAAGGTAATGAAGGTGTAACCGCTCAAATACAACAAACTCAAGGTTCAATTGGCTATGTTGAATACGGCTACGCTAAACAAAATAATTTGAAGTTTGCATCTTTAGAAAACAAGGGTGGAAAGTTTGTCGTTCCGACAGAAGAGTCTGCTTCTAAAACTCTAGAAGCTGTAACTTTACCAGAGAACTTACGTGCTTTCATTACTGATCCTGATGGTGCTGACTCATATCCTGTAGTCACTTACTCATGGATTATGGTCTACAAAAAATATCCTGATGCAGCTAAAGCCAAAGCCATCGAAGCCATGATTGAGTATGGTTTAACTGAAGGGCAGAAAGTGTCTGCCGAGTTAGGATATGTTCCTTTACCCCAAAATGTAGTTCAAAAAGTTGCGGCTGCTGCTGACCAACTCAGCCCAGACTACAAAATCGCTGTTGGTAGCAGTACAAGTGCTAGCAAATAGCAGCTTTTTGTGGACTAGTCAATTCAATGTCATTTGTCGCGCTGTGAGTTGATTAAAAACTAACAAAACTTAATTGGTCTGAGTTTTCCCAGTTTTTAACACGGCAGCGACAATTTATGTTTATCTGGTTGCTTCTCACATTTATCTCTGATTTAATTTTTACAGTCAGTCGTCATGGCTACAAATTCTCAGAATCTGCCAGCAGCAATTAAAAATCGCTCGGATGTGGAACGGTCTTTAGACCGAGGTTTTATTTGGCTGACTCGAATTTTTGCACTAGCGATCGCTGGTACTTTGTTGTGGATCACTGTCCAAGTGACGATCGCTGCTTGGCCAGCGATCCAAGAATTTGGTGTTGGTTTTCTAGCTCAGAGTACGTGGAATCCTGTCAATGACAGTTATGGGGTATTGCCCCAAATTTATGGAACTCTAGTAAGTGCTTTGATTGGGTTACTGTTAGCTGTACCCATTGGCGTTGGTACAGCTGTGTTGTTGAGTGAAGATTTTCTCCCAGGGCAAGTACGCACTGTATTAGTGTTTTTGGTAGAAATGTTAGCCGCCATTCCCAGTGTTGTGTATGGTGTTTGGGGAATTTTCGTATTAGTGCCAATTTTAACTAATTTCGGCAAATGGCTCAATAGCAGTTTTGGCTGGCTGCCTATTTTTAGCACTCCTCCCACCGGGCCAGGAATGCTACCTGCGGGAGTAATTCTTGCCATCATGACTTTGCCAATCATCACAGCTATCTCTCGTGATGCACTAATTTCCGTACCTCCCAGTTTACGGCAAGCGTCTTTGGGGCTAGGTGCAACACGCTGGGAAACAATTCTCCAAGTTCTCATTCCATCGGCTTTTTCTGGGATTGTTAGTGCTGTCATGTTGGCACTAGGTAGAGCAATGGGAGAAACAATGGCTGTCACTATGTTGATTGGCAATTCTAATAATGTCAATATTTCGCTGTTAGCACCAGCAAATACCATATCATCTCTACTAGCTAATCAGTTCTCCGAAGCCAGTGGTTTACAAGTTGCCGCCTTAATGTATGCTGCTTTAGTTTTGTTTGTTTTGACTCTTGTAGTCAACATTTTGGCTGAATTTATCGTGCTGCGAGTCAAAAGAATCTAGCTTTGTTGTGGGTTAAATTATGACTGCTCATTTTCCGGAAAGGAGCTTAACTCGCGCTTCAACATCTCCCCGAACCATGTTTAATACCGTGATGACGGTAATAGCATTTCTTTGTGGGGCGTTGGCACTTTTGCCTTTGTTGGCGGTACTTTCCTACGTCTTGATTCAAGGGTTTAGTAGCATTAATTTGAGCATATTCACGGAACTACCTCCAGCTCCTTTAAGGGGACAAGGTGGTTTCGGAAATGCTATTTTGGGAACACTATTAATGGTGGGTATTGGTGGATTAATTAGCATTCCCGTAGGAGTAATTGCGGCAATTTATTTAACAGAATTTAGTTCTGGTAAACTTGCTAGATGGATACGTTTTGCTACTAACGTCCTGAGTGGAGTTCCTTCGATCATTGCAGGTGTATTTGCTTATGGGGTTGTAGTTTTAGCCTTAGTAAAACTCAACCTTGGCTCATATTCGGCGATTGGGGGAGGGTTTGCGCTTTCAATCTTGATGCTACCTATTATTGTGAGAACCACAGACGAAGCTTTACAGTTAGTATCGCAAGATTTACGACAAGCCTCAGTCGGTTTAGGGGCGACTAATTTTCAGACTGTAGTACAAGTGGTATTACCTGCTGCCTTACCAGCTATTGTTACCGGAACTACATTAGCGATCGCGCGTGCAGCTGGAGAAACTGCACCTTTATTATTTACCGCTTTATTTTCGCCATTTTGGCCAGATAGCCTGTTCAAACCAACGGCTTCCCTGGCTGTTTTGGTTTATAACTTCGCTATTTCTCCCTTTAAGAACTGGCAAGCCTTAGCTTGGGCTGCTTCTTTGATTTTGGTCTTAATGGTGTTGATTACTAGTATCATCGCTCGCTGGGCAACTCGCCAGAAAGCTTAGAGATACTTTTCTCTACTTGGGTATGATTGCTTTGCTGTCTCTAAAACGTACACCAAAACATTATATGGCTACTAACATTAGCACAGTGAATAGTACAGAGACCGTTTTAAAAACGGAAAACCTGAATGTCTACTACGGTAAGTTTCTGGCTTTGCAGAATATTTGGCTAGACATTCCAAGAAATAAAGTTACAGCCTTTATCGGGCCTTCTGGTTGCGGTAAAAGTACCTTACTGCGATGCTACAACCGCCTTAATGACTTGATTGAATCATTTCGGGCAGAAGGTAAGATTTTTTACTATGACAAAAACTTATACGCACCTGATATCGATCCTGTAGAAGTACGCCGCCGAATTGGGATGGTATTTCAAAGACCAAATCCATTTCCCAAATCAATTTATGACAACATTGCTTTTGGAGCTAAAATCAACGGCTACAAAGGTAACATGGACGAATTGGTAGAAAGAAGCTTACGCCAAGCCGCCCTATGGGACGAAGTAAAAGATAAACTGCGCCAAAGTGGCTCATCTTTATCTGGTGGACAACAACAAAGATTGTGTATTGCACGGGCGATCGCAGTACAACCAGAAATCATCCTCATGGATGAACCTTGTTCAGCTTTAGACCCCATCTCTACCCTGCGGGTGGAAGAACTAATTCATGAGTTGAAAGAGCAATATACTATTGTGATTGTGACTCACAACATGCAGCAAGCTGCGCGGGTCTCCGACATGACCGCCTTTTTCAACGTCCGTTCTACAGAAACCGGAGGTCGTATCGGTTACTTAGTAGAATATGATGCCACAGAAGTTATTTTCAACAGCCCCAAACAAGAAGACACCAGAGATTACGTCAGTGGCAGATTCGGCTAAGTATCATCAATAAATATTGCCACAGATGGGGGATGCTTTGCATCCCATATTTTTTGTTAGTAATTAGCGTTTCTCCTATGCCCAATGTCCTGTTCATGTTTAAATAGTTAGCCAACTCAAAACTTGTTCAACGGTTAGGGATAGGTCGATATTACTGAGAACTGGTAGTGGATCTGTCCCCATAAGCATTTCAACCCGTTGATTTGGAAATATGGTTAAAATGCTGGCTTCCTCTGGAAAAATCAACCAACCTAGTTCTGTGCCATGTTGAGAACAGTGCAGCAGGTTACGAAGAACTTTGGCTTGGCTTTGATCTGGAGATAGGATTTCTATTGCCCAGTCGGGATAAGTTTCAAATCGGTTAGTAATTCTGCCTGATGGTTCACGGGGAATGCGTTCCCAGCGAAATACGGAAATGTCAGGAATGATCGCTGCATCACCAAAAACACACCTCAGTTCGGGGAAAGCCAGGGCAGTTTTTTGAGGTTCAGCCACTCCGTTAACAGTGGTGACGAGTTTACCTTGAAGGCGGCTATGTTCTCCTTGAGGCAGAGGTTTTTGATGAATTTTTCCTTCTATATATTCAGATGCGGGTTTGGTTTCAGAAAGTTGTAGAAATTCCTCTAAGGTGATGGATTTGACGAGTGTAGTCATTGATTTGCCTTACCAAATTCTCTTAGCTTTATTTCAATATTAGGTGATAGGTTACAGGCGACAGGAAAACCCAGTCCACAGTCCCTTTACTTCTGTTCTTGACGACGATGATTTGCAGCTTGTAATAACAATGATTCTGCAAAAGCGATCGCTTCACTGGCTGATTTCCCGCCGGCTAACTGTGCTAATTCATCTCGTCGGGTGGTCAAATCATCTAAATTTGTGACACGCACGACTGTGCGCTGTTCAGTGTTACCATTGTTGTTTTTCTTACCTTTCCCTTGAGCAATAGTTTGCTTATTGACTCGAAAGTGTTGGTCTGCCATTGCTGCGACTAAGGGTTGATGTGTAACACATAATACTTGATGATGGTAACTAAGTTGGTGTAACTTTTCGGCGATCGCCTGGGCTACTCGTCCTGATACTCCCACGTCAATTTCATCAAATACCAGCGTTCCTGCGGCATCGGCTTGGGTAAAACAAGCCTTCAGCGCGAGTAAAAACCGACTCATCTCTCCGCCGGAAGCAATTTCTGTCAATGGTTGCAATGGTTCACCGGGGTTGGGACTAAACATAAAGGTGATTTTGTCTGCACCCGCTGCTGTTGGTGGTGTGGGGGTAATTTCTACTTGAAACTGTACCTTTTCCATTGCTAAGGGTTTAAGTTCAGCAATTAGCCGAGATTCTAAGGTAGCGGCGGTTTTATGGCGTAAGTGCGTTAACTTTTGACAAGCTTGGGTGAGTTTCTCCAAACAAGCTGCTTCTTGCTGTTCTAAGCTTTCAATGCTTTGTTCCCCATCATTCAGTTCTGCTAATTCTGCTTGAATTTTTTGGTAGTAGGCGATCGCTTCTGGCAAACTAGGGCCATACTTACGGCAAATTTGTTTCAATTCTCGGATGCGTTCTTCTACTTCCTCTAACCTTTGAGGATCAGCCTCTAAACTTTCGCCGTATGTGTTAATTTGTCGTGCTACTTCTGTTAAAGCTGTTTGGGCATCTCTAATTAAATCTAGGAGTGGTTGCAGTTGGGCATCATATTCCACCATGTCATTTAACGTAGCTTCACTGTCACCCAACAAATCGCCTGCGGCTGGGGTTTCGTCTTCGTTTTGATACAAAGCTTGGTAGACTTTGTAACTCATCTGTTGCAAATCCACCACATGATTTAAGCGTTCCCGTTCTTGCTGGAGTTGTTCTAATTCTTGGGGATCGCTGAGATTAGCGGTTGATAATTCTTGGACTTGATAGGTGAGTAAATCTAGTTGTTGCAGACGTTCTCGTTCTGAGGTGCGGCGTTTTTCCAGGTTAGCGTGGGCTAGTTGGTAAGCACTAAAGGCTGTAGCGATGATTTGACGCTGTTTAATTAGAGAATCGCCGCCATACATATCTAACCAGTCACGGACTTGGGCGGATTGTCCCACCTGCACCGTTTGACCTTGGGCGGTAATTTCCACCAAGCGATCGCGCAATTCTGTCATCACTTGGCGATTCACTAACACACCATTCACCCGCGATCGACTGCGGATATTACTAGCTGTCGCCGTGATTTCCCGGCTGATTACGATAGAAGTATCATCAATTAAATCAATTTCTTGTTCCGTCAACCAAGCAGCTAAAGGTGGTGTTGAGGCAAAAGTTCCCTCTACCATAGCCCTAGTAGTTCCTGTGCGGATGGCACGACTAGATACCTTACCGCCCAAAATAGCATCTATTGCATCTAAGATAATCGATTTTCCTGCGCCGGTTTCACCTGTCAATACGTTCAGTCCCGCGCCAAATTCCAGTTCTAGTTGGTCAATTAAGGCAAAGTTCTCAATTCGCAGGCAGAGCAACATCAGAACAACTCTCCGTAAAGGCAGATGCCGGATATTTTCAAGTTACAGGAAGTTAAGCAGGATTTTTGAGAATCGGCAAATACCTACTACCATTGAACTAGCAAGCACATTTAAGTGTAGCAAAAGTCATTCATCATTAGTTATTAGTCAATGGTCATTAGTCATTAGTTTTCTCTCCTGACAACCCACTTCTCATTCACAACCTTAAGATTTACAAATTACTTTAAACATATTGTTACAATACTTTACATATTCAATCCAACCGGCGGCTTTTTCTATGACTGTTAAGACACTTCCCACTAACTCCCGACCGATTGAGGGCGAACTGCAAGTTACAGAACAGACAATGGTGACAACCAGTGTTGAACCTGAAACCTTGAGTTATAATCCGGCAGAAATCGCCGCCTATTATAAAGCTAGACCTGGACAGGTTTTAAGGCGGATTTTTGCAGTTTTAGGGCCTACTATGTCCTTTATTTTAGGGTTGTGGTGGGATAGCAAACGAGGAATTGTTGTCAAAAATGACCACCGTCGAGCAATTCAATTAAGAGAGTTACTAACTCGATTGGGGCCTGCTTATATCAAAATTGGGCAAGCTTTATCCACAAGGCCGGATTTAGTCCCACCCCTCTATCTCGAAGAACTCACTAGATTACAAGACCAGTTACCAGCTTTTCCTAATGAAATCGCCTACCAGTTTATTGAAGAAGAATTAGGAAACTCACCAGAAGAGATTTACACCGAACTTTCAGCTATGCCGATCGCGGCTGCTTCCTTGGGTCAAGTTTATAAAGGTAAGCTGAAAACTGGTGAAGAGGTGGCTGTAAAAGTCCAGCGTCCTGATTTAAGAGAGCGGATTACTATTGACTTATATATATTACGCGGACTGGCAGCTTGGGTACAGAAACAAGTCAAGCGGGTACGCAGTGACTTAGTAGGGATTTTAGATGAATTAGGCGATCGCATTTTTGAAGAGATGGATTATATCCACGAAGGCGAAAATGCTGAACGCTTTTTTGAATTATATGGTCATATTAAAGACATTTATGTCCCGAAAATATATTGGGAATATACTAACCGTCGTGTGTTAACGATGGAGTGGATTAATGGCACAAAGTTGACCCAAACGCCAGAAATTAAAGCCCAGGGTATAGATGCACGCTATTTAATTGAAGTGGGTGTACAGTGTTCTTTGAGACAACTATTAGAACATGGGTTTTTCCACGCTGACCCCCATCCAGGTAACTTGTTAGCCACACCAGATGGCAAACTAGCTTATCTCGATTTTGGGATGATGAGTGAGATTCAGCCGCCCCAACGGTATGGTTTAATTGAGGCGATCGTTCACGTTGTTAACCGCGATTTTGAAGGACTAGCACAAGACTACGTCAAGCTAGATTTTCTTTCCCCAGAAACAGATTTAACACCAATTATTCCAGCCTTTGCCAAAGTATTTGCGAACGCTCAAGGTGCTAGCGTAGCGGAATTTAACATTAAAAGCATCACTGATGACTTATCAGAACTGATGTATGAATATCCTTTCCGCGTACCTCCCTATTACGCTTTAATTATTCGTTCCTTGGTGACATTAGAAGGTATAGCTATATATATAGACCCCAACTTTAAAGTCTTGAGTGAAGCGTATCCTTACGTCGCTAAACGTCTATTAACAGACCCAGCACCCCAATTAAGAACTTCACTAAGAGACTTACTCTTTAAAGAGGGTAAATTCCGGTGGAATCGGCTAGAAAACTTATTACGAAACGCACGCAAAAACCAGGATTACGACCTCAACTTAGTAGTCAATCAAGGCGTAGATTTCCTGGCTTCTGAACGGGGTGCTTTCATTCGAGATAAGTTAGTAGATGAAGTATTAAATGGACTGAATGCCTTAAGTAAAAACGTTCTGCATAACTTGACCTACCTACTACGAGAAAGGGTCGGTATTACGGCTATCAATGAAACACCAGCCGCAACAATTGAACAACAACAAACCTTAGAACATATTAAGAATATCTCCAATATTTTGAGAGAAACTCGCGGCTTTGATCCAGCACAAATTGCACCTCAAATTGCTCAATTGTTTTTTGATCCAGGTGTGCAGCGGTTAGGTCAACAAATTACTAATCAATTGCTACAAAAAGCTACAGTCAGGCTAATTCGTGAATTACTAGCAACCGAAGAAGTTAATAGTAATGAAAATATTGAATTAGCACAATCACCAAACTTATCACTGACTGTCAAAAGAGGATAAAATAATGAGTAAAAACCCCAACTGTTGGCAATAGTTGGGGTTTTTAGAATGACAGCCTCCTATTCTACACAGTTAGGATTACCGCTAGGGGTTGCATCAGGATAGAAAGTACGAACACCACCACTTCTTCTGACAAATACGGCTTTAAATGTTTGACCCACATCAGTAACAGTCAAATGACAAGCTTGGTTAGTGGTAGTGGTATTAGGGTTATTTTTATAACCCAGAGTTGCGATTGACAGAATTTCTTCAGCGTTAAGTGTGTAAGGATAACCTTTAATAGTAGATTGAGCAGTGCTATTACCTACCTTCATAATTGCACCAATTGTATAGATGGTATTTGGTACAACCTCTTCTCTCGATGTATTGTTGGCTAACCTTCCAGCTAAACCTTTTTCTTGCAGTTCTAAATAACGACCAACAAAATGTAAGCCACCAATTGAACCGCCAGCTACAGGTTCACCGCAAAATACATGTTCAAATCCTTCGACGTTAAACCAAACATTAGTTAAATCTTCTAACGGGACTTAGACAAAAATTAAGCCCAAATGTAACCTAAGCTGGCTTTATAAGCAGCAAACAGGTCACGATTAAGTGTTAACCAATCGAAAAATCGATAGGACATAGCCGTTCTAAATGCCTCTAATGCTTCAGTAAAA
>DVDT01000062.1 GCA_015296085.1 Trichormus sp. M33_DOE_039
ACGAGTATTTTTGCTCCGTGAACGAGTCTTTGATATGGATGAACGAGTATTTTTGCTCCGTGAACGAGTCTTTGATATGGATGAACGAGTATTTTTGCTCCGTGAACGAGTCTTTGATATGGATGAACGAGTATTTTTGCTCCGTGAACGAGTCTTTGATAGTGTTGGAGTAATGCGATCGCCACCCAAGCGAATAGATTAAACTTACCCACTAGGTAAATTATCAGGATCAAGAACAAGCGATTACATAAATTGAGATAAAAAACCCGGTTTTGCACTGAGAAAACCGGGTGTAATTAAGCCAACAAGATAATTTAGCAGTCTATAACCAATCTCGATAAGCAGAAATTTCATTGACACTAATTTCCAAAGGCCCACCTTTACCAAAAGGAGGGTAAACGCGAATCTTGGCATTAGTGGTAAATCTTTCTAGTCTATTGCCTAGCTGCGGAATGTTGCTGACTATGTGCCAGTAAGACACAATATCAGGAGAGTCAATCACTAGGATTAACATCGTGTCTTTTTTGGTGAGATACCACTGGCAATTAGATAGTAATGCTTGAGTAATGCGATCGCAAGCTAGATAAAAGCATCTGCCAATAGACTGTTCTAGTTCCAGATGCAGCATTCCATCCTCTTTCGTCACCCCAGTGGGTGGCAAATCATCTGGAGGAAGCTGGTTAATTTTAGACATAATTTCTAACCTCTTGGTTGTAGCGCAGCAAACTCTCCTGATTCTTTGACAAAGTCAATGAGACAAGTTTCAACGCCAATGTACCTAGATTTAATTCGTCTTGAAATTTCTTGATTTTGTCCCGACAGATAACTACATCGCCAATGATGGAGTTTTCGATTAAGTAGTCCTCATCAAAACAGATCTTGGTTCTATCTCTCTAACGCAAAGCTACGGTATATACACATCTTTTTGCTAGGTGCAGAATGTGGTTTTATCCCCCTAAATCCCCCTTTTACGGGGGAGTTTAATTCTGTTACCCTCTTTTTTAAGGAGGGTTAGGGGATTAAAACGATATGAGACAAGGTTAGAAAACATCAAGCAAATGGCGTTAGCGACACTCCTAAAGTCACCCGTTGGCGCAGCCTCCCGTAGAGAAGGGTAAAAGGTAAAAGGCAAAAGACTGTAATCTTTTTACTTTTACGAAAAGTCTGTAGCTTGCTTCCCGCAGGCATCAGAACGTTTCAATACAACTTTTGCCTTTTTTATGCTCTATTCCCAATACTCTTATTTTGCTACCATATGTAACTCCAGCCATAAACGCGGATCATTATCTTTTAGCTTCGATAAGGGATCTCGCAACAATCGTTTGGCATTCATGCAAACTACTTGTACTAATCCCATATTTTCTGCTAATTCTCGCAGTATTTCTTTGTGAGCTTGCACATGAGAAAGCATATCATCAGGACAATAAATGCCTATATATTGCAAGCGTCTGGCAGGTCGTCCCCAAAAACAGGTGATGACTTTCACATGACACCCGTCTAATAATTCCCCTACTTTTGGGTAATATTGAGTGACGACTCTTGTGAATTCTTTAGCTAATATATCTTCCGTAATCATTGGAATTGATATTTCTGTAGCGTCCATCACTCTATTCAATATAACATATATTTGTCATTTAATAATGACAAAAACCTGAATAAATTTGGAATAAAATAGCTAAAAAAATAAAATTTGAGGTGTGCATTATCAATAGTACACCTCAAACAATTCAAATCTCACCGACTTAATTTTAATTGCTGCTTTTAACGATAAAGACAGAATTTGTCATTACCAATAGGTATTTGATAGTTAAACTATACAATTCTGCCTTACTGAAGTTCAATAAAGTTATTAAGCTATGTTCACAACATTTCCCTTTCTGTAATCCCCAATTTTTTTATCTAGATTTTCGCTCTGAAACTAAGACTTCAGCGATAATTTCAGGCACACTATTTAAGTCTACAAATCCATCAGAGCCATTCATTGGCGACTTAAAAGTATAGTTCGGGTCACATTCTCCCGTATCGTATACTTGAATGTACCATCTATCAGGGAATCCAGATACACCCAATTCTACAATGTACCAACTTTCACCTACTAATCGGGAATTTAAGATGGTAAACCAATCTCTATAATCTTCCAAAATATTCCAGTCTGCCAACAAAAATTCTAATGCTATATGTCCAGCATCAGTTGCAGTAAGTAGCATTTTTACTCCTTATTTGCAGCTTCAGGATTGCTAGTTTCAGATTGTTGAAAGTCAGGATAAAGACCTAAATTCTTAGCTAATTGACGAGCTAAAAAAAAGAGAAACTGTGACCCGTCTTGATTGCCTTGATGTGCGAATGCTGTTGCTACCTGTACAATTGTCTCTACAAAACTCGCATCGATTAATTCTTTATTGGCTTCTAAAATTTCTGGCTCTTGCCCATTAGGACATTGTAATAATTGATCAATTAAACTAAAGTATGAAGATTGACGTGATTCTGTTAATTCTTTCATGATTATTCCTCAGTAATGATGTTAACAATTAATTCTCAAACGAAATTCGCATTTTAATCCAATAAATGACTGCTACATTATTATTTTTATTGCTCTATACTTTGCCTCCAAAGTTTCTCTAGCATTGCTACTTGCTCTTTTAAAACAGCAGCACGATACAAAAGATATCTATCATGGATAATAATACCTAATCCAACAAAAATTGGAATTAATATAATAAACCATTGGATGATGATCGCGAGTTTATAACTGTCAGCAATAGTGTCCAATTGATTCATATTATGATTAATAGATGATGGGGTAACAATTTGAGATGTAGAGGACTTGTTACCGCCGATTAATTGACTACTGACTGGACTAATTTTATTAAAGTCATTAGTGAATTTCTGTGTTCTAACGAACTCTGTGTGTTTTTCCCAAACTAAACTCAACACTACTAACCCAGGAGATATTACCACTAAAGCGACTAGACAAACCGTGAGAACATTTAGCAGTTTAGCTTTCATCTTTACTCCCCTTGCTAGGTAGTTAGCACCGGAAAATTAAATATCGTAATAATTCCATATATCAAGAGTCATAAAATTGAGATATAATTTGGATAATAAAGATGCTAATAATACAGAAAAATCTTAAAGTTAGACCGCTAACACCTCAAATTGCTTAGGAAAATCTCTCCATTATCAATAACTAATGGATTGATGGATAACGATTCATTAATTACTGTTTGGTGATTAAGAAGTCCCCCCTTGTTCTCTGGTTTGACCCATTGAATTTCGGGGGGTAGAGGGGAATCTCTGCGTAAATCCTATAAGTTTTATATCAGTTGCTCTTTTGACCTATGGTTTAGGAGCGACAGATCAAGATTATTAAATTTATTAAGTTTGTACTCAAGCTTTTAAAGTATTGTACTGTAAGGGTTTAAAAATATTTTAGGGTAAGGGTACTAGCGTTTTTGAGGTGCGGTACTAGCATTAATCAGATAGGGTTCTGGCTTGATGAAATCAGATGCAAAGCTACTTGGGCAGATAGTTCAAGGGAATTTTGCTTGAGTAGTCTACTGCCAAAAAGTGTACTCAAGTAAAATATATTTATTGGCGAGTATATATAAACCAATGAGAAAAAACTATTAAGACTTTGTACAAAAGTCAAAGGATCTATACTTTTTGGTCAAGGTTGAAAACTATCTAGAAATTTTTTATAGTTACCAATTTTATTGCTAAGATTATGTGTCTTTAGACGGCAACTTTGGAAATAGAGTTCCATAAAAACTAAGATTTTTGATGATAAGTGTAACTAAAATAACTAAAAAACGATCAAGGATAAAAATGTCGAAATAAATGTCATTAAATTGCTTTTTTACTCACTAATTTTGTGCTTTAGTGAGAGTACATTCCTTAAACTCACAAATACATCTATCTGTAAATTCAATACATCTAAGCTCATTGTTATAAACTGAGTATTAAAAATATCTCTAAATGTAAGCTTTTTAGGAGTAATTTCATGCGAATCGCTCAGGATGTAACAGAACTTATTGGTAGAACTCCTTTAGTGCAACTGAATAAAATTCCACAAGCAGAAGGAGTAGTAGCCAGAATAGTTGTCAAATTAGAAAGCATGAATCCTGCTGCTTCCGTGAAAGACCGGATTGGGGTAAGCATGATCCTTTCCGCAGAAGTAGAAGGTTTAATTGAGCCAGGAAAAACTATTTTAGTAGAACCAACTTCTGGTAACACTGGGATTGCTTTGGCAATGGTAGCAGCAGCCCGTGGTTATCGATTAATTTTGACTATGCCTGAAACCATGAGTCAAGAAAGACGGGCGATGCTCAAAGCCTATGGCGCAACTTTAGAATTAACACCGGGTGCAGAAGGAATGCGGGGGGCAATTCGCAAAGCCGAAGAGATTGCAACCAACACACCTAATGCTTATATGCTGCAACAGTTCCGCAACCCAGCCAACCCCAAAATTCACAGAGAAACTACCGCCGAAGAAATTTGGACGGATACAGACGGCGAAGTCGATATGGTGATTGCAGGGGTAGGAACAGGAGGAACAATCACGGGGATTGCGGAAGTGCTGAAGCAACGCAAACCGAGTTTTCAGGCGATCGCAATTGAACCCAGTAACAGTCCTGTCCTCTCCGGTGGTGAAGCAGGTTCGCATAAAATCCAAGGGATTGGTGCAGGCTTTGTTCCCGATGTTCTGCGCCTAGAATTAGTAGATGAAGTTATCAGAGTTAGCGACGACCAAGCCATGAGTTATGGACGGCGTTTAGCCAAGGAAGAAGGCTTACTCTCCGGGATTTCCTCCGGTGCGGCTTTGTGTGCAGCTATTCAAGTCGGGAAGCGTCCAGAAAACAAGGGAAAGTTAATTGTGATGATTCAGCCTTCCTTCGGCGAACGCTATTTGAGTACACCCATGTTTCAAAGTGTGACTATTGATTAGGAACTGGGGATGGGTAAAAATTCTTCAATTGTCTGACTGTAATTGATGAGTTTTTTCTCATCAATTATTTAAGTATTTTTCATGTATCGATGGGACATTGGTAACTGTTGTCACAGAAACTTTTATCATTATGCTAAAGGCAATTCCTGGTGTTGCAATGACGTTAATCGGACTCAGCACTAGTCTAATGTTCCCTCACATTGCGATCGCTGAAGAGATTATTTGCCAAGGAAACTTAGGTGCAATCACTGTTGATAATGTAAAAGTACCTCAAGGTAAAACTTGCACTCTTAGTAAAACCACTGTTAAAGGAAATATTGTTGTCGAACGCGGAGCAACCCTCAAGGCCATAGGTACAAAAGTAAATGGCAGTATTCAAGCAGAGGGAGCAAGTCTAGTGGATGTCAATTCTAGTGCTACCGTGGGTGGAAGCATCCAAGTCAAGCAAGGTAGTGCTGCTCGTGTGGTGAGTACACGCATCACTGGAGATGTGCAGTTTGAGTCAAACTCTGGACAACTAGTTGCTAATCAAAACCAGATTGGCGGAAATTTACAAGCTGTTCAAAATACTGGAGGGGTAACAATTCGGCAAAATCGCATTAATGGTAATTTGCAGTGTAAGGAAAATGCTCCTAAGCCGATTGGTGGCAGCAATATTGTCCAAGGCAGTAAAGAAGATCAGTGTGCAAATTTATGAGATTACTGTGCTTACTGTGCCTACTGATCAGGATAAATTAATCCACTCCACTCTCAACTACTAACTCTCTTGACCAAGGAGCGATCGCTCCTTGGTCAAATGAACTCACACTATCTTAATTAATCAACATTCTGCACCCTCATCTGTTAGTGATTACAACCTTGACGGTGATGCTCTTGCTGACTGTGATGGTTGCAATTACCTTGATGATCATGGTGATGAGCATCGCTGTGACCATGACCGTGGGCGCAGCCTTGTAAATCTTGACTCATCAGATTTTCAGCCATTGTACGGAAGGATTCATCAACAGGCTTCAAGCCAATCCACGCATCAAGTGTTTCCACATCAAAACCAACTTCGCGGCGATCGCCTACTTGAATCAAAGGACGACGAATCAATAGAGGATCGCGCAACATTAAAAATAAAGCGGTTTGTTCGTCTAAGTTTTGGGGAACAATCTCGCCGGATTTAATTTTAGGTGAAGAAGGATTAAACCAGTCGCTGACGGGGCGATCGCCAAAAAATGATCGCAGGCGTTCTACTGTCCAAGGTTCAGTCAGTAGGTCATAAGCAACAACCTCATGTCCAGCAGCAGTTAGCAAAACCTTCTGACGAGTACCACCTTTACAACCAGGTTTGCTATAGAAAATTACTCTAGCCATTGTATGTTCTCCTCGTAGTTGGGGACTTAAAAGGCAAAAGGTAAAATACAAAAGGTGAGCCACTGCGTTGGTGTGAGCGCAGCGGACGCTCCTGGAGTCACGCGATCGCGTTGCGTAGCAAAAGGCCAAAAGCTGAAATAAACAATCTTTTACCTTCTTACTTCTTACTTTTTACTTTTTACTTTTTTCTGCCTCCTTAAAACTTTTTCGTACTATGGCTAACTGCATTAAACTCAAACCTTTGTTTGGGATCAGTTTCGCCATAAATATTAAAAGTGATAGTTGGTTCATCACCTACTGCTTCCACGCTATGAATTGCATCAGGAGTGAAGCTGATAATGTCTCCTGGTGATAGCAGAATTTCTCCCGTCGGCTCAATTTTGTCTGGAAATTCTGGGTGTTGGGTGCGTCGCCAAACAGTATTTTTTTCTTGTCCTTTTAATACCGCGACTATTCCCCATGTTCCATGATTGTGAATATTCGATCTGCTTCCTGGTGCAAATGCCACTGTTTGCACTGTTAACGGAAAACCTAACTCATCATATAACAAGAGAACTGAGGTTTTGGTTGTAGGAGAAGGCTCTAAATACTGACTCCGCACCCAATAAGAATTCACAATCAAGCGGCGTACTAGCATTCGGATTTCAGGTAGACAAATAGATTCATCTTCTACCCCATCGAGAACATCTTCTACTTCAGTTAAAAACCGATATAGACGATAATTCTCTTGTAATAAATTCCAGCTTCTTGCAGATTTACACACTTGATATTGACCGTCTCCTGTAAAGAGCCAATCCCTACCTTGCATAATATTTAAACTCTAAGTTGAGATATTTGGGGAAAAACAAACACCGGTGTAGTAATGTTGGGAAGCTCCCCACGAGGAAATGTTGGTGCAATAACCTTAGAGGGAAACAGGTCATTATTATTAGAAGATGTAGATAGAGCGTTGTAGGAAGATGCGCTAAATAACGAAAAACTATTCATGGCTATTGATGGGTAATTACTGACTGTTAATGGTGAACTAATCAATCATCTTCTTCTGCTGGACGTGTCAAAACATCCAGTAGGATTCCTGCTCCGAAATCATGTTTTTCGTCAATCTCTTTGACTTGCAAACTGATTTTCTTAGCACGCTCGATTTCCCCTAACTTTGCTAATACCAATCCTGTAGCGGCATAAGCGTTTAAGTATAACCTAATTGGTGGTTCTTCCCGGCGGTTAACCAATATAGGTTTAAGTTGCTCCCATTGCTCAGGAAACTTCTCTGATTCTTTAATTTTATCTAATAATTGGCTAGTTATTTGCAATGCCAAGAAATAATTATTTTTATAAAAGAAAAATCTATAAGCTGCTACCAATACATCGGTATTTTCCCCAGTAATTGCTAAAGCTGCTTGCATATATTTTTCTGATTCTGAAGTATTTTCCCAATTTTGTGCAGCTAAAACTAATAACTCTTTGACTCTTTCGGGAACTTGAAACCAGGAAAATTTGTTGGTGTTTGTGTGCATAATCTGATGTTTGGAAATTGGGAATGGGGCATTCGTTGGGCATTGGGGATGGGGCATTGATTTCTGCTCCCCTACGCACGGCAGTTTGCTCAAGTCGGGAAACCCCTTTGGGTTCACCAATGCAGCTTATGCCGGGAAACCCTTTCGGCAGTTGCTAATGGGGGAAACCCCCATTAGCAACTGCCGACGCTCCTGCGTCGCTAACGCTGCGCTAACACCACCGCAAGTGGTTCACCGCCCACGCAACTGCCTTCCCCACACCCTCATACCCCTATACCCTTTAAAAGCGAGTGAGAACGTAGATCAAAATGAAGAGAATAATCCAAATAATGTCTACAAAGTGCCAGTACATTTCTGCCATTTCAATGCCAGTATGCTTAGTTGCAGAATAATGACCTTCACGACGCGATCGCCACAACACTCCCAAAATCAATAACAGTCCCACAAATACGTGCAACCCGTGAAACCCAGTCATGATATAGAAGCAGTTAGCGAACACATTAGTAGTTAGACCATAGCCCAAATTTTGATACTCATAAACCTGACCAGCCAAGAATGCTGCTCCCATCAATGCAGTTAAGAAATACCAAAATCGCATTCCCCAAACACAATTCTTTTTAATCGCCATCTCCCCGAAGTGAATGACGAAGCTACTAGACACCAGAATTGCGGTATTAATCGCCGGCACCAATAACTCTACCTCAGTCCCCTCTGGGGGCCAAACATCAGTCGTCCCCCGAAAAAACAAATAAGTAGCAAAAAAGCCACCAAACATCAAAGATTCCGAAGCGAGGAATGTTAATAACCCCAAAACTCGCAGGTCGGGATGCGCCTCATGATCCTCATGCGCTGTTACAACAGTCATACCCACCTCTTAATAAAATTTTTGGTTGACCTCTCCCTTAACCCCTCTCTTACCAAGAGAGGGGAACAATTCTTACTCCCCCTTCCCTACTAGGGAAGGGGGTTGGGGGGTTAGGTTGATGAACTGACTTCCGAAGAATGACCATACTCATAAGGCCCATGAGTCACCACTGGCAAAACCTCCCAATTTTCCACCAAAGGAGGAGAGCTAGTAGTCCATTCCAAACTCAAAGCCTGCCAAGGATTATCACCAGCTAATTCGCCTTTGCTCCAACTGAAGAGAACATTGAATGCAAAAGGAATCACTGATAACCCTAAAATAAATGCCCCGATCGTACACAGTTGATTCAAATCTACAAACTGAGGATCATACATCGCTACCCGCCGAGGCATACCTTGCAAACCCAACTTGTGCATCGGTAAGAAAGTCAAGTTAGTGCCAATCAAGGTGAGGAGAAAATGCACACGTCCCCAAAATTCGTTTAACTTCCGTCCGGTCATTTTGGGAAACCAGTGATAGATACCTGCGTAAATCCCAAACACAGATCCACCAAATAACACATAGTGGAAGTGTGCCACTACATAATAAGTATCGTGGACGTGAACGTCAAAAGGTGCTGTCCCCATTGTCACGCCGCTTAAACCACCCATGACAAACATCGACAGCAAGCCGATCGCAAACAGCATGGCACTGGTGAACCGAATCTTACCACCCCAAAGAGTCGCCACCCAACCGAAAATTTTCACGCCGGTCGGTACAGCTACAATCAAAGTTGAGATGGTGAAGAACATCCGCATCCAGCCGGGTGTCCCACTGGTAAACATATGGTGTACCCAGACAAACAAACCGACAACGCAGATGGCAACACTAGAATAAGCGATCGCTTTATAACCAAAAATTGGCTTGCGTGCATGAACAGGGATGACTTCGGACATAATGCCGAAGATGGGCAGAATCATCAAATATACTGCCGGGTGAGAGTAGAACCAGAATAAGTGCTGATAGATAACGACGTTACCGCCTGCATCTGGTTTAAAGAAGGAAGTACCAAAGTTGAGGTCAAACAACAACAATACTAAACCTGCGGCTAATACAGGTGTAGAAAGCAGTGCGAGAACAGAAGTTGCTAAGATAGCCCAACAGAAGAGAGGTAATTGATCCCATTTCATGCTGGGGACTTTCATCATCAAGATAGTGACGACGAAGTTAACCGAACCGAGAATGGAAGAAGTCCCCACCAACACGATCGCTAAAATCCACAGGGATTGAGCAATAGGTGCTGTAACTAGACTCAAAGGTGGGTAAGCAGTCCAGCCAGATTGAGAACCACCGAAAATGAAACTCGCTGCTAAGAGTAAACCAGCTGGTGGGTTTAACCAAAAAGCGATCGCGTTCAATTTCGGGAACGCCATATCTCTTGCCCCAATCATCAAGGGGATGAGATAGTTACCAAAACCCCCGATCGCACTGGGAACAATCCACAGGAAAATCATGATTGTCCCGTGGTTAGTCATGAAGGCGTTGTACAGATTGGGATCGATGAAGTCTGCTTCTGGTGTGGCTAACTCGGTGCGGATGGCGATCGCCATCAACCCACCAATCAAGTAGAACAAAAAGGCAGTCACTAGATATTGAATGCCTATAACTTTATGATCTACGTTAAAGGTGAAATAGTCCTGCCATTTCCAAGCAGGTTGAAAATGTACACTGTGTCCCTTATCTGGTGGTGTGTATGGTGGAAATTCTACTTGTGTCATAACCGCTTTCGTGACCATTGCTAAAAAATCCACAGTCCATAGTCACCACATGATTAACTATTGACTGTTGACTAATGACTAATGACTAATAACCGACTCCAAACTCGCTGCGTCAATTCCCAAGTGCTGCACATGGGGTGCAAGAAACTCTGATGTAGACAAGTTTGCGGGGTTAACAGCCACAGCTTTTTGCAGATTCTGTTGTTGAGCTACCTGATTTTCTGTCAGCCAGCTATCAAACTCTTCGGGTGTGTGGACAATAACTTGTGTCCGCATCGAACCATGATAACCACCGCAAAGTTCTGTACAAACTACAGGATATGTACCTGGTTTAGTCGCTACAAATCTTAATTCGGTGGGGATACCAGGAATTGCATCTTGTTTAAGCCGGAATTGCGGCACCCAAAAGGAGTGAATTACATCCTGCGCTGAAAGATTGAGTTGCACATCAGCACCGACAGGAACGTGTAATTCCCCAGCCGAAACTCCGTTATTGGGATAGTCAAAAAGCCAAGCAAACTGCATCCCAGTCACATTCACCACCAAATCTGCAGCTTGTGCTTGATGTGTGGGAGATGCGCCAATGCCAATGCCGGGAGCAGTTTTAGCTGTAGAGGTATCATCGAGAGTAGCTGCAATGGCAGTGCCAGAGGTATGAGTCGCATGAGATGCAGTGTGGGGATGACTTCCAGGTTCTAAACCTCCCATTTGGTTGAAGACATCGACACTGTAGATACCTAAACAAATCACAATCAGTGATGGAATCGCTGTCCAAAAAATTTCTAAGGGAAGATTCCCTTCGACTGGTACACCATCGGTATTATCACCACGACGACGACGATATTTGAACAGAAAAATCAAAATCGTGCCTTCTACTACCAAAAACAACGCCACAGCAATGGTAAACATAATATTAAAAAATCCGTCTACCAACGGTGCTTGTTGGGATGCTTCTACTGGCAGTAGATTGTGATTTTGACCCATCCAAAGACTAACTACTCCAATTACTATTCCAGCAATCAGAGTCCATAATGAAACAGGAATTTGTTCCATAGTACCTGCTTTTTAGTTATCGTGACCGAAGGCTTAAGACAATTCGATTTTTGATTTTAGAATTTAGATTTAATCCACAATCCAAAATCTAAAATTCTATGTCTCAGCTATAGGTTTTTACATTTTCACCGAATGATGTTGATTTTCACTTATTCAATTTTTAACTTACCTAAATAAAAATCGGGGGAATTATTCCAGATATCTTCATATCTTCCCCCAAAAACTTAACAATATATTGTAAATATGATGAACGGGAAGCCTTGAGGTTAACAAAAGCAATTCAACTCAGTAATCACAGCGTTAGTTGGCACAGCAAAGATAAATTCGTTAATCATGAACAATTAATAATTTACGCATTTGTTTTTGACGAACTTTTTATTGTCCGTAAATATTTACCATATTCCCCTTTGATTATTTTGCTGATGATTTTGATTTTCCTCCTAACAGTGTGCTTGAGTATAAAGCTTAGTTATCTAATGCTGCATGGCTGTAGCAATTTTTAGGACAAATACGTGAACAAGCTTCACAACCAATACAGTTTTCTGGGTGAGCCACTACCATCACTTTGCGTTCAATTTCATCATCCTCTTCATCTTCTACAAATTCACCTTCTTCATTCAATGCTTTCAAATCCAGCACAGAATAACCACATACTTTAATACATCTGCCACATCCGATACATTTGTCTTTGTCAATTGCTTGAGCAAATTTAGGTGTCCAAGCTTTGCCACCAAAGGTTAATCCTGTGAGGACTGCCATCATTAAACTCCTGGCTATTCTGCCAATAAACTTGTTGGTACTTAATCTTCATCCTACTTTAATTTTATCTACTTATTTTGTTATTCAGTGATTAATTTGTGGAGATAATAAATGCTAATTAGATACAAAAATATTTTCCTGTTTTATATTGAGTTCTAAATGAAAATCTTTATTATTAATGGTTAAATATGCTTTTGATATCGAAAAGAATAACGGCTAGTAATCGATACAATATTGATGATTTGAATAATTTGTTTATTTATCCTATTTTTCGTGAAAAATGATTATTTGCTGTACGAATTATTACAATAGACTTATATGTTTTTCCAAGAAAATACCAGTAAATTCATGCTATTTATTGCCAAATTATCAACAATTACATATTTGTAAATATAAATTGTACTTAAAACCACAAAATGGTTTTTAAGATTCTTATAAATAAATACTTTTTACTAAGTTAATTTCTGATAAATGATGAGAGATAGTTATTCACTATAATTGCTAGGAAATCATAACAATAATGATTTGTAATTGTAATAACAGACTATTGATTTGACTTAAATATTAAAATTATTAATAAAGATAATTTTGCAAAACAAATAAGGTAGTACATATTCAATGAAAACAATTTGGCTAAACTTTTAAGGTTGGATAAAAATGTTCGTAGGCTAAGTATTTTTTGAATTCTTAAGAACCTTTTGTAAGCTCATTATGAACAAACTCATAAAAATATTTATGAAATCTTTATCTAAGAAAGCAGCAAGATTAGGCTCAATTTTATAGCCTGAACTAGTTTTCAATCGGGTGCAAAGTCAAAATATGGATGTGGACAAATTATTACATTAAAGTACATGAAGGCATAAATTAAGTAACTAGTTAAAGTAGCCAGAAGGTTTACAAAATAAGCATTCTTTCTTTTTAATGAGTGCCTTTTTACTTTTGCCTTTTTGTACAGACACATCCAGGGGAGACTTAAGCCAAACATCTCAACGATTCCAGTGGGAAAAGAGCCATATGCCTTACACAATTCCTAACAACAGTTGCGTTGGATGTGACAACTGCCGTCCCCAGTGTCCTACGGGTGCGATCAAAATAGAGGGTGATGAGTATTGGATAGATCCTTGTCTTTGTAATAATTGTGAAGGCTACTATTCTGAACCGCAATGTGTAATAGCTTGTCCAACTAAATCTCCCATACCGTGGCAAGCGAAGAAAGGGAGATGCAAAGTAGAACCTAGAAATGCTACCAGTCCAGATCTATTTTCTAACGGCAAGAACAACCCATTTGCTTCAGCGATCGCTATTTGGGAAGCGTGCAACCTACTAGCGCAGCGTACATCCCTGAATTGGGAACAAGACGCAGCAGGCTATCTATGTTATGGCAGACAAGTTAACCAAGGACGGGGTGCGATCGCCTTTCATATCCAAGACCCTTTTCAAGTCAACGCCTACGCTAAAGATATTAGCGTCATTGAAACCCTTGATATTCGAGCCACTTGCCTCCATCTCATTTTTGCTGCTCATGCGACAACCTTAGACCAACCTTGGGAGCAAGAATTTGCCATTGATGAACGACAAATAGAAAAATACTTAGGACTGGAGAAACGCAAAGACCTCAGCAAAACCGCTAAACTTTCCTTAATGAAAAACTTGGTGCAGCAAGCTTGCTCACTTACAATTTCCCTCGACTGGCCCCAACAAGGTCGAGTCCAGGGTTTTACAGTCGAAAATAGTCGCTTGTGGCATTTAGTCAACATTCAACACCACTTTCAAGAAGATGACCTCGGTTGCAAATATCTCATCGGACTAACCTTTAAAATCCGCGCCGGCATTTGGTCTCAATATTTCTTGAACAAACAAGGGTGTAAAGAACGTAGTGCATTTTACCAATACGGTAGCCTGCCCAAAACTCTTTTAACCACAGTTATGAGTATTTGGCAGCAACATGAAGGCGCAGTCAGACTAATGTTATGGTTGCTGTTTAAAACCAAAATGGGTAAGGAACAACGCATCACCGTTCCTACCTTACTTCGCATTGCCTATGGTGAAGAAAAAGTCACCTTAGCTTCCCGACACAGAGAAGAACGCAAACGTCTATTAAGGACATTTGAAAACGATTTAGAAGTTATCAATAATCTAGGGATTAAACCCATCTTTGATCCCATTACTTATCCTTTAGAAATTCAACCTCTGTGGGCAAAATTAGTTGATATTCCTGAAGATCCTGATGAAGCCTTAGAATTTTGGATTAATGATGCTGGTGGTGAAACCCGCCTCACAGACACCGGCCCTCGTGGTAAATGGAATCTCTTAATGAATGCCAGGATTTTAGCTTTTGAATTACCCGCAGAATGGGAACGACAAATCTCGGAATCGGAGAAAAAACAACGGCGCACAGCTAGAGTTAGACGTAAATCGTCAACCGCAGGTGATTTAGTTGGTGAGCAGATTCTGCAGGCACGAAAAAATTTAAATCTCTCTCAAAGAGAATTAGCCAAGCTCACAGGTAAAAGCCAGAGTTGGATTCGAGATGTCGAAAATGGTCGCTTAAAAGCCAAGCTAGAAGACCAAGCAATCTTACGGAAAGTACTCAATATTGCTTAGTTAGTAATAATTTTAATTTTGGGATAGTAAACCGTCGATATTTATCTATATCTCCTGACTATTTAGGAGTATCTATCGGCGGTTAAAATCATTTTTTGTATCTCATTTAGATGATTAACGGGACTTAGACAAAAATTAAGCCCAAATGTAACCTAAGCTGGCTTTATAAGCAGCAAACAGGTCACGATTAAGTGTTAACCAATCGAAAAATCGATAGGACATAGCCGTTCTAAATGCCTCTAATGCTTCAGTAAAA
>DVDT01000115.1 GCA_015296085.1 Trichormus sp. M33_DOE_039
ATAACGGACGCGATCGCCTGTTTTATATAGGGCATGGGGCATAGACAAGCTTTTTTCTCCCCTGCTTCTCAAGAGTCCCCAGTCCCGAATAAACCTCTGTGCTGTTAATTCTGGACGTTGCCAATATCCTCTGGCGACTCCGTATCCACCAATATATAGTTCTCCTGGTACGCCGATGGGGACTGGTTGTAAATGCTCGTCGAGGACGTAAAATTGGGTGTTTGCGATGGGACGACCGATGGTAATAGG
Source organism: Trichormus sp. M33_DOE_039 (assembly GCA_015296085.1). Taxonomy (GTDB): domain Bacteria; phylum Cyanobacteriota; class Cyanobacteriia; order Cyanobacteriales; family Nostocaceae; genus Trichormus. The sequence continues at coordinate 250 of DVDT01000115.1, forward strand.
TTCATCTGGGCTGAGTTTTTGGGCTGCTGACCAAATTGTGGTTTCTGTTGGCCCGTATAGATTCCAGACTTCTTGAGTACAAGATAATAGCTGTTGGGCTAGGGTAGGGTCTAATGCTTCGCCGCCACAGAGGATTTTTAAGTCAGGCTTTCCCTGCCAACCACTGGCTAGGAGTAGCCGCCAAGTTGCAGGGGTGGCTTGCATGACGGTGATTTGATGTTGAGCGATCGCTTCTGCTAACCTCTCACCATCCAGGGTAACATCCCTTTCTACCAACACTAAACAAGCACCAACGATTAAAGGTAGGAAAATCTCTAAAGCTGCAATGTCAAAGGCTAGGGTGGTGACAGCCAGGAGGTTATCTTCTGCTGTTAGTCCTGGTGCTTTCGTCATTGCGGTTAAGAAGTTGCTCAAGCTTCTGTGCAAAATTTGCACGCCTTTGGGTGTTCCGGTTGAGCCGGAGGTGTAGATTAGGTAGGCGAGTTGGGAACTGGGGACTGGGGACTGGGGACTGGGGACTGGGGACTGGGGACTGGGGACTAGGAATTGGGAATGATTTTTGACTTCATGCTGGATATTGTCTAAACAGATAATTTCTGCTGAGTGTTCTGGTAGGTTGTTTAATAAGGAAGTTTGAGTTAATAAGATTGATATTTGTGAATCGTTAATGATAAACTGTAAACGCTCTTGGGGATAGCCTGGATCTAAAGGGACGTAAGCACCGCCGGCTTTGTGAACTGCTAATAGGGAAATTACCATTTCTAAAGAGCGATCGCAGCAAATTCCTACTCTTGTTTCTGCTTTCACTCCTAAGTTTTGTAAATAGGTGGCTAGGTGATTAGCTTCTTGTTCAAGTTGCTGATAAGTTAGGGACTGATCACCAAAAATAACAGCAATTTTATCTGGGGTTTTTGCTACTTGTTTGCTGAATAATTCATAAACACTGCAATTAGGAATCTCTGTAAATGTATCGTTCCATGCTGTAAGTAAGTTTTGTTCTGTTGTTGTCAATAGTGGTAACTCAACAATCGATTGCTCTGGATGAGCGACAATTGCCGATAATAAAGTTTGAAAATGTGTAATTAAACTTTCAATAGTAGCTTTTTTAAATAATTCTGTACTGTATTCCCAAGTTCCCCTTAAACCGCTGGGTGTTTCGTACATATCCAGGCTGATATCAAACCGAGATGTGGATTGTTCTGTTTCTAGAGGTTCAATTTTTAATCCAGGTAAATTTGTAGTCTGATGGGGTGTGTTATGGAGAACAAACATTACCTGAAATAGAGGATTTTGACTTAAGTTGCGTTCTGGTTGTAGTTGTTCTACTAAATCTTCAAAGGGTAAATCTTGATGAGATAAAGCTGCTAAAACTGTTTCTTTGACTTGATTGAGGAGTTGGAGAAAGTTGGGTTTACCAGATAAATTGGTGCGAAAAATGAGATTATTAACAAATAAACCAATGAGGTTAGCAATTTCTGTGCGATCGCGGCTAGTAACTGTAGAACCAACTAAAATATCTTCTTGTCCACTGTAGCGATATAGCAAGATATTAAATGCTGTTAACAGCGTCATGAATAGCGTAGCACCATGCTGTTGGCTCAGTTTTCGCAACTGCTCAGACAATTCTGGCGACAACGTAAAAAATAGCCTCCCTCCTCTAAAATTCTGTATTGCTTTGCGTGGATAATCTGTAGGGAGAGACAATTCATGAGGATAATTTTTCAGTTGTTCCCGCCAATATGATAATTGAGTTGTCCTAGCATCACTTTGCAACCATTTTTGTTGCCAAGCCGCAAAATCCACAAATTGAATTGGTAGTTCTGCTAGGTTTTGACCTTGATAAAGTGAGACTAATTCTCGCACCAATACCCGCAATGACCAGTAATCAGTAATGATGTGGTGCATAACCAACACCAACACAAATTCAGTATTGCTCATTTGTAGCAACGCCACACGTAACAAAGGCGTTTCAGTGAGTTGGAACGGCTGTTCTGTGAGTAACTTTGCTTGCTGTATAACTTGTGTTAATTGGGTTTCTTGTGATAATTCCCGCAAATCAATTAAAGGTAGAGTTAGTTTGACATTTGCAGCAATATTCTGTACAGGTTCGTCATTCACTACCGTAAAACTGGTACGAAGAATTTCGTGACGCAACACAATTGACTGTAAACTTTGCTCTAGACGAATAATATTGAGATTTCCCGTCAAACGCAAAGCCGCAGGTATATTATAAACTGATAATCCTGGTTGTAATTTATCAAGAAACCACAATCTTTTTTGAGCGAAAGAAAGCGGGAAATATTGCGTTTTAGTAGATTTTTGCTGTAGTAGTTTAGCTAATAAATCTCGCTTTTCGGCTGCGGTAATATTCATGATTAACCTTCCTCTAACTGCATTTTTTGAAGTAATATTTCTACTTCCTCATCAGAAAGTTCACCCAGATTGTCTAGTAAATCTTGATGATTACTGCGTTCAATTCGTTCAATTGGGATTGTTACTTGTACTTTTTCTCTGCTTTCCCACTGCTTTTGGAGTAAGTCAGCTTGTGCAGTTAAAGTAGGATTGAGAAAAAAATCACGAATAGCTAAATCAAGTTGAAGATTTTGCCGCATTTGAGTAATGATCTGAGTTGCTGATAATGAATTGCCTCCTAATTCAAAGAAATTATTGTGAATACTTGAAACTTCTACATTCAAAATATACTTCCATAGTTGAGCGAGTGCTATTTCTAATTCTGTAGAGGGGGGTATAACAGCAATTTCCGATTGATGAAATTGATATTCTGGCTGAGGTAAAGCACGACGATCAATTTTACCATTGGGTGTTAATGGCAGAGCTTCTAAGGGAATATAAAGACTGGGAATCATATATTCTGGCAATCTTTGTTGGAGAAATTGCTGCAATTTTTGAGTTACTAATTCAGCTTTTGTTATCTTGTTTTGGGAAGTTTCTGGTGATAGCCAATAGGTTGTCCAACGAGGATCTATAGCACCACCTAAAAAGCCATGTAAAAATATTTGTTGTTCATGTAAAGTGAAATATTCGCTGATAGTATCAAAATCTAAATCACCGATGGGACACAAACCTAAATTTTGATTGGGTGCTGTTTCCATTAATAATTGACCGATATAACCAGCTTCTATTAAACAAAAATCTTTAGATTTATCACCATAAACTTGTGAAATTGCCTGCAAATCACCAATTAAAAATATGGCAAATGCTGCTTGGGTAAAAATATCCTGATTGATGCCATAGATACTAATATCAATGTTTGCTATATCACTTAAATGGATAAGTTCGTGTTGTTGGGGATGATAGTAGTAAAAACCAGTCGCTAAATTTTCAACTCGATGAGGTTTTATATAAATATATGTTTGAACTGGATACAAACTACCAGCAGAAGCATAGCGATATTTCGGCAAGGGAGAATGTTCTAATTGCTGCGATCGCAAACACTCCAGAAATTCACCTAAGGCAGTTAAGGGGACAATTTCTTCTAGAAACTGACGATAACTTTGTCGTCTTAGGTTAACTTGATGAGATTCAACCCCAGGTAAAGCCACAGCATGCACTTCAGCATCAAACTTTCTCACTCCTTTTTGTTGCAGTTTGAAATCAAGCTGTGAGGAAGAATTGAGGGTATTTTGGCTAGCAATTACCTCTGGTTGTAACACCAGATAAGCAATTAACCGCTGTTGAGATGGTGCATTCCCCGCAGTCGTAACTACAGCTTGGGTTATAGCCGGATGTTGTTGTAAAGCTGCTTCAATTTCCCCTAACTCAATCCGATAGCCATTAATCTTGACTTGAAAATCTTCCCGTCCCAGAAATTCTATTGTCCCATCAGGTAAGTAGCGTCCTAAGTCCCCAGTTTTATATAGGGGTGTAGGGGTGTGGGGGTGTGGGGGTGTGGGGGTGTGAGGGGGGAAATTCTCTCCCATGCCCAATTGAATAAATCTCTTTGCTGTCAATTCTGGACGTTGCCAATAACCTTTAGCAACTCCTAAACCACCGATGTAGATTTCCCCAATTGCCCAGGTTGGACAGGGTTCGAGGGAGTGGTTGAGAACGTAAACCTGTTGATTGCTAAGGGAATAACCGTAGGGAATACTTTTCCAATTGGGGTCGATTTCGCCGATGGGGTAGAAAATTGACCAGATAGAAGCTTCTGTCGCGCCACCTAAGCTAATAATTTGGGGATGATTAAATTGGTTACGGATGCGTGGGGGTAATGTTAAAGGTATCCAGTCACCACTGAGTAAAATCAGGCGGAGTGTTTGGTTTTGGGTGGGGGATGAGTCAAGTAACAGTTGCATCAGGGCGGGAACGGAATTCCAAATTGTCACCTGATATTGGTTAATTAGTTGCATCCAATGGATGGGATCGTTACCGCATTCAGGAATAACAATTGTTCCTCCAGCCGCTAAGATACCAAAGATGTCATAGACCGATAAATCAAAACTCAGAGACGATACCGCTAAAACTCGGTCATTGGCCGTCACACCAAAGCGTTGATTAATATCTAATATCGTGTTGACTGCCCCTTGATGGTCAATCATCACACCTTTAGGCGTTCCCGTCGAGCCGGATGTGTAAATTACATAGGCTAAATCTGTGGGTAGACCTAACCCCCCAGCCCCCTTCCCTTGTATGGAAGGGGAAGAGTTTAAGATTGCTTCTATATCAGAAGGAGAGGTTAAAGCCTCTCTCCTACGAGGAGAGAGGTCAACACATATCCGAGTTAGACCATCAGCCCATTCTAAAGACTTATCTAACCAGGATTGGGTGAGTATAATTTGTGCTTGGGTTTCTTGTAACAGGTGCAGACGACGCTGTGTCGGTAATTGCGGATCGATAGGTACGTAGGCAGCACCAGAGGTCAGAATCGCTAAGGTTGCAACCACTTGTTCCCAACCTTTATCCATAACAATTGCTACTAATTGGTTGGGAGTTACACTTAATTGTTGCAAATGCTGGGCAAGATAGCAGACGCGATCGCTCACCTGTTGATAGGTTAAAGTTTGTTCTGTGGTGACAATTGCCGATTGATTGGGTTGTTTTGCTACCTGCTGGAAAAATAGGGTGTGGAGGCAGAGATCAGGCGGGGGGACAGAGGGGCAGGAGGGCAAGGAAATCTCATTAGTATCTGTTTCTACTAACTGTTCTAGGAAATTACAGTAGGTACGGAACATTTCATCTAACATTCCTGGGGGGAAAAGTTCATCGATGGTGTCCCAATTAAAGAATAATGCACCAGCAACTTCTCCTACTTGATGATCAAAATACACTTGGGAGGTTTGGCTGAGGCTGTATATTAAGTTACTCTGCCAATTGCGCTGGACTTCTGATTGTTGATGATCTTGGGTAAGGGTACTGGTAAAGACTACAGGCATCAGTGCTTCTGTCACCCGTTGTTGCTGACGGGCTAATTGACGAAGTACCTCTACACCACTGAAATAGCGATGGTCTAAATCATCCCAGAGTTGGGTTTGGATGCGGTGAGCTAGTTCAAGGAAACTGTTACATCCTGCACTGGAAATTTCTAAAAGTAGAGAGGCGGTGAAATCTCCGACAATTTGATTGACTTCGGGATGTAGGGGAAGACGGTTAAATAAGGTCAGATTGAGGGTGAAATGAGGTTGTTTGCTCCAGCGTGAGAGAATTTTGGCAAAAGCAGCCAAAAGTATGCCTGACGGCGTAATTCCCGCTTCGCTGGCTTGCTGTTTGAGTTTTTGCCATTGATTTGGGGATAAAGTGCCGCTGCGGCGAGTGAAATGGGGTGCTGTAATTTGACTAAGGGGCTTAGTTAAAGGTAATTCCGGCGCAGGGGGTAAGGTGGTGAGGCGATTTTGCCAGTATACTTGAGAACGCTGATAAATTGCTGAGTCTCGTAATGTTTTTTCTGTGAGGACGTAATCTCGGAAAGTTAAGCTGATGGGTGGTAACTCGACATCTGGATTTTCCAGGATTTGGGCTATTTCTCTACCTAATAAGCGAAAACTCCAAGCGTCGCCGATTAAAACATCAAAGCTGATGCAGAAGCGGATTTTGTTGTTATCTAATAAAATTGCTTGAATTTCAAATAAAGGATAGCTATCAGTGGGGCGAATTTGATGAGAAAGGCGTTGGCGTATATCCTGGAGTGCAGAATCTACTCCACGCAAATCTGTCACCGCAATTTTGAAATCCGGTACTTCTGCTAAAACCCTTTGCTGTCCATCAGCTTGGACAACTACCCGCAGCATATCATGGCGTTCAATCAATCGCTGCATTGCCATTTCTAGCTGTGCGACAGTCAACCCTACGATTTCAATTTCCTGATAACCGTGGGTAGCAATGTTACCCAACTCAAAAGCCGCACTGCGTCCGATGAGGTAGGCTTGCTGAATATCTGTCAGGGGAAAAGGTTGATAGCGTTCCTGGGGTTGGGGTTGAATTTTGGGTAGTCCGAAACCTAATCCCCTAGCCCCCTTCCTTTGTAGGGAAGGGGGAATATGAGACGTTGCATACAACGTCTCTACAGTAGTAGGAGAGAGGTCAATTTGTGCAGCTAGACTGGCAATGGTAGGAAATTGAAATAGGTGCTTGAGGGGTACTTCTACCTGCAAGGATTCGTTAATGCTCGCTACTAACTGCATCCCTAGTAGTGAATGCCCTCCCAAAGTAAAAAAGTTATCATAAATGCCGATTTGCTCAACTGGCAGTATTTCCTGCCAAATCACTGCTAAGGCTTGCTCTGTAGGGGTGCGAGGCGCGACATAAGCAACGCCTAATTCTGAAGATACTTTTTCAACTTTGGGTAATGCCTTGCGGTCAATCTTACCATTGAGATTAAGTGGCAATGCCTCTAAAGTGATGAAATGAGCAGGAATCATGTATGGTGGCAATTTTTCTGCTAAGTATTGCCGTAAATCTGGAATATTAATATTTCTAGGAGTGATATAAGCAACTAAGTTTTTATCTTCCGATGCTCCTTCACTAGCAATCACCACAGATTGTTGAATCTCTGGATACTGACTGAGTAAAGCTTCAATCTCACCCAACTCAATGCGATAACCACGTATTTTTACTTGATTATCTAATCTACCCAAGTATTCAATATTGCCATCATTAAGATAGCGGACGCGATCGCCTGTTTTATATAGAGTGTTGACTGAGATCATTTCTTTCCCAAATCCCCAGTCCCTAAGAAATCTTTCCCTCGTTAATTCAGGACGTTGCCAATATCCCCGTGCGACTCCTGCACCTGCAATGTATAATTCTCCAGGAACACCAACGGGTAATGGTTGGAGATGGTGATCTAAAACATAAACTTGAGTATTCGCAATGGGACGACCGATGGGGGGATTAGGACTATTGCGAGTAATATTTTTCAGTTCGATGCAGGTGGAATAGGTGGTATCTTCTGAGGGGCCGTAAAGATTAAAGATTTGCTGAACGTGGGGGAGTTGTTGCAGTTGCTGTACTAATTTCCATGTCAGGGGTTCGCCAGCTAAGTTGATTGTGTTAACAGAGGGGGGAATAGCGTGGAGTTGGGTCAGTTGAGTGTTATCGGAGGTTAACGCAGCTATCGCACTTGGTACAGTATTAATTAATGTCACCTGATCTTTAGCTGGTAAATTCGGCAGTGTCAGAGCATTTTCTGCCAAAATTACTTTACCGCCCCAAGATAGAGGGACAAAAATTTCAAATACAGATAAATCGAAACAGATAGAAGTGGCCGCCAATACCCCAGAAATAGCATCATCACTAAAGACCTCTCGCGCCCAGTACAATAAACAAACTGGACTGCGATGCTCAATCATCACACCTTTAGGTTTACCTGTAGAACCAGAAGTATAAATCAAATAAGCTAGATTTTCTGGTGTGGTTTTGTTTGTGGGGTTGGTTGTTGGTTGTTGGTTAATAACTGCTAAATTTTCTTCTAAATACAGAATTTTGGTTGACTGTAACTCAGGTAATTGTAGTTGCAAATATTTTTGAGTCAACAAAACCTTAACTTCTGCATCTGCCAAAATATACTGTAGTCTCGCTTCAGGATAAGCCGGATCTAAAGGTACATAAAATCCCCCAGCTTTGAGAATTGCCAACATACCTATCAGCATTTCTGGGGAACGTTCCATACAAATTCCCACGGGTGTTTCTGGCTTGACTGCCAAAGTTTGTAAATAATGAGCAAGTTGATTAGCTTTAATATTAATTTCTTGATATGTAAAAGCTTGCTCACCAAAAATTAAAGCGATCGCATCAGGTGTTCTTTCGACCTGTGCTGTAAATAATTCATGAATACACTCATGGGTAGGATATTCTCTCGATGTAGCATTCCAGTTGATTAATAATTGTTGTTCCTTGGTAGTTAATAAGGATAAATCTGATATTTTCGATTCAATATTTGTTACTATACTCTCTAAAATAACCTGCCAATGCTCTGCCATGTGAGCAATAGTATCAGCATCAAACAATTCGGTACTATATTCAAATTGTCCCCTAATTCCCTGGGGAGTGTCTTGTAAATTCAGGCGCAATTCATATTTCGCTGTATCTTCGCGAAGCTGCAACCTTTCTAAAGTTAATCCAGCTAGTTGAGGTGATTGTACTGTTGCTAGTTGTAAATCAAATTTCACCTGAAATAAAGGCATCATTTGATTAAGGTTACGTTCTGGGTTCAGAACTTCCACCAACTTTTCAAAAGGTAAATGTTGATGAGCAAAAGCAGCTAGCGTCACCTCACGCACCCGTTGCAGTAATTCCTCTACTGTAGGATTTCCAGCTAAATTTGTACGCAATACAACAGTGTTCACCAACAAGCCAATGAGATTTTCTGTTTCCTGGCGATCGCGGTTGACAATATCTGTACCAATTAATAAATCATCTTCTTCTGTATAGCGGTATAGTAATACTTGAAAACTCGCTAATAGCAGCATAAATAAGGTAATTCCCTGCGTTGCTGCTAAGTTTTTCATCGCTTGAGATAAAGACGTAGAGAGAGAAACTGCATAGTGTGAACCTGAATAGGTCGATACATCTTTACGGAGAGTAGGTAATTGTAAAACAGGTAATTCACCACTTAATTGTTGTTGCCAATAATTAATTTGCTCCTCTAGAAATGCACCTTGTAATTGTTGTCTTTGCCATAATGCCCAATCAGCATATTGAATGGGTAATTCTGCCAAAGGCGAAGTTTCTTGTTTCACATAAGCTGAATATAATATAGAAAGTTCTTTGAGGAAGACACCCACAGACCAACGGTCAGAAATAATATGATGGGTTGTTATTAATAAAATATGTTCATGTTCATCTAAACGTAGGAGGAGAGTTTTTAATAAAGGTTGACTTAAATCAAAGGGAGTTTGGGCAAATTCTAAAGCTAATTTTTCTAATTCTTGATTTGTAATATTTGGCAAGTCTAGTATTGGTATAGAAATGGGTTGCCAAGGTTCAATAATTTGAATTGGCTGTTTTTCTGAGTTAGTTGTGAAATAAGTTCTTAGGGTTTCGTGTCTTTTTCTGAGTTCATTAATGGCTGTTTCTAATGCGGATATTTGTAAATATCCCTGCATTCTGAGTACGCAGGGAACGTTATATACATAGCTATTTTTCTCTAGTTGTTGGATGAACCAGAGGCGTTGTTGAGCAAAAGATAGAGGGATATTTTCTGTTTGATTTCGTCGCAAAATTGTGGAGGATTGAGGTAGTGTTAATCCTTTTGCTTTGAGGCGGCGTTCAAATAATTCTCTTTGTTCTGGGGTGAGGTTGGTGAGGAGTTCTGAGTAGTTAGGCATTGTTTTATTAACGCAGAGGTAAGCGCGGAGTTTTTAGGGGAGGGTATTGAGTTGTTGCAGGACTTGTTCTGGGGTAAGAGTTTGGATTTCTGTTAGTAAGGCTGTCATTTGTTCTAGGTCTTGGCTTTGGGTGGTAATGACTGTTGCAATTCCGGCAATGGTGGGTGCTTCGTATAGTAGGTTTCGCATTGAGAGTTCGACACCAAAGCGATCGCGTAATCTAGAAATGGCTTGAATGGCTAGTAAGGAGTGTCCGCCTAAGTCGAAGAAGCTATCGTTAATCCCAATGGGGGAAATGCCTAATAAGTCTTGCCAAATTTGAGCGATCACTGTTTCAATTTCGTTACGAGGTGCAACATATTCATTTGTTAGCTGCGGACGGGTGTAGGTAGTATCGGTTTTTGTGTTGGTTTTCGTTGGGGTGTTTGTCACCCATTGTTCTAAACGTTTGTACAAGTCAGCTTTGGTAACTACAACTGATTCTGATAAACCTAAATTGATAATGTGTTGGGTAGCTTGCCATACTTCTTCAGGGGTGAGTGCGAATGCTGCTAAGTTGGCGGCGAAACCATGATTAATATCTGCGTCTAACTCACTACGGCAAGCATCCCAATTAATACTTATCCACGGGAAATTACTGTTTTTATTTTGTTGTACAGCGAACATATCAATTACTGCATTTGCCGCCGCATACACAGCTAAACCTAACCCACCTAAAACAGTGGAAAGGGAAGATTGTAAGACACAGAAATCTAGGGGGCGATCGCGCAAAACTTCAGCTAAAACAGATAAGCCCTGTATTTTGGTACGGTGGTTATATTCCCAGTGTTGTGTAGTTAATTGGGGTAACAATGCCATTGAATGCTCATTACTCATGGGTGTGGAATAAAATACCCCATGTATTTGTCCGAATTTAGACTCAGCTTGAGCTAATGCTTTTTCTAATTCTGGCTGTTTGGTAATATCTAAATTGATTTCCAAGTAGTCAATACTAGCATTATCTAAAATGTGTTTTAGTGTTGTGGGAATGACATCGCTAATTACAACTAACCGGACTGATATTTTTAGCAAAAACTCAATAAATACATTTCCCAGACCCGTTGTTAAGTCTCCCAAAACGACGTAAATTCCTAACTTTCGCAAAGATATTTTTGATTGATAATTATCTATTAATAAAGGTTTAAAAATTTGATTCCAGCGATAATTACCCCGATAGGCAACTACAGATGAGATATCATTAGTTAAACATTCTGTAATTAATTGTTGAGCAATTTGTTTATTTGTATGGACTGCATTGATTAATGTAATATCAACACAGCGACAAGTTAATTGTGGTATTTCTTGAGAAATCACCTTAGCCATACCCCAAACTGTCGCTTTCGTTGGGTGGATATTTTCATTACCTAACACTAATTGTCCATCATTTGTGACCAGCGTTAATGTTATTTTTTCCTCAATTGACTGAAAGTAAATTGCTTGTCCTAGATATAACAAGCTGATGATTTGCTGTTGTGACTCAGCTAAATCCCACAAATACAAAATATGCTGGGGGATTAGCTCTCGCAGTTCTAAATCTGACCACAACTCGACAAAATCTTTTGAACGTTGAGGATTGACTGTAAAAGTACGATATGCAGGTTGGTCGTATTCTTCACCCCTGCTAACAATAATTACATCATGTCCAGCCGCTTGTAGAGTATTAATTATTTCTTGACCAACACCATAGTTATCTGCCAGCACCAGCCAACACAACCGTTTTTCGGCTAAATCTACTTGGGGATGGGGTAAACTACGTTCCCAAGAAGGTACATAAAATTGGGGACTGGGGGCTGGGGAACTCGCGGCCCCCTCTCTCAATTCAATCCAGTAACGCTGCCGTTGGAAGGGATAGGTGGGTAGGGGTAGACGTTGGCGTTGTTCATGAGTATAGAAATTCTTCCAATTAATTGATACTCCTGCTAACCATAATTGCCCCAGGGTTTGCAGTAAAAATGCTACATCTGATTGTGTATCCTGGGGATGGCGTAGGGAAGATAAAATTTTGTGGGTATTGGTTTGTTGTTTGGCTAGGGTAGAAAGTGTCCGCCCTGCTCCTACTTCCAGTAAAATTTGCTGAGATTCTGTCAACAGTTCTCTAATTCCTGTCGCAAATTGTACGGGTTGGCGTAGATGATTTGTCCAGTAGTAAGGGTCAGTTGCTTGTTCTGGTGTAATCCAAGTACCAGTAAGGTTAGAAATAAAGGGAATTTTGGGTGTTTGCAGTTGGATTTTTTGCAAAGCGGCGATAAATGAAGGCATCATTTCTTCCATTAAGGGCGAATGGAAGGCGTGGGATGTCTGCAATCTCCGGCTGGAAATTCCCTGCTGATTTAAGTTCTGTTCTAGTTGGGCAATTTCCGCTTCCGTACCTGACACTACACATAATTCTGGTGCATTGTACGCCGCTATAACTAGATTATCTGTCAACAGAGGTTGTAATATATCTGCTGACATTCCTACCGAAAGCATTGCGCCAGTTGGACATTGCTGCATTAAGCGACCACGCAAAGCTACTAAAGCTAAAGCATCAGAGAGAGAAAAGACACCGGCTAAGGTTGCCGCTACGTATTCGCCAATACTATGACCAATCATTGCCTGTGGTTGAATACCCCAAGATATCCATAATTGGGCTAGAGCATATTCGATGACAAATAATGCGGGTTGTGCGTAGATGGTTTGGGACTGGGGATTGGGAATGCTTTCTTTTTCAAATAGGAGCGATAGCTCCGCTCGCCAAAGGCAACGCAAATCTAACCCCAAATGATGCTGTAATAATTCACAGCAATGATCTATTTGTTCTCGAAATATGGCTTCTGTATCATATAATTCCTTACCCATGTTGAGGTACTGACTACCTTGACCGGGAAACATAAAGGCGATACTTGGGCTTTTTTCAGAGCTAGCACGAGTGTATTTCGTTTCCCTCTCTAAAATTTGCGCTGCTTCTTGCGTAGTTGGACACAATACCATCCGGCGATATTCAAAATCCTGCCGTCCTCTTTGCAGCGTATAGGCAATATCTGCAAGGTTTAATTCTGGATGCTGTTGTAAATGTGTCGCCAGATTAATTGTTGCTTGCTCAAGAGCCTTCTCACTTTTAGCCGAAAGTACCAACAGTTGATAGTCTCTCCCCTGCGGGTTCTGCGAAGCAGTACTGCTCCTCTGCTCGAAAACAGGTGCTTCTTCTAAAATTACATGAGTATTCGTCCCACCAATACCAAAGGAACTAACACCAGCACGGCGGGGTGTTTTATCGGTTTCCCAGTCAACTAAATTGGTGTTGACATAAAAGGGGGTTTGCGAAAAATCTATTTGGGGATTTGGTTCTTGAAAATGTAAATTAGGGGGAATTTGTTTGTGTTTGAGTGCTAATACAGTTTTGATTAAACTAGCAATTCCCGCAGCTGCGTCTAAATGTCCAATGTTGGTTTTTACCGATGATACGGCACAAAATCCGGTTTTCTCTGTTCCCGAACGGAAGGCTTGAGTTAAGGCGGCGATTTCAATGGGATCACCTAATGCTGTCCCTGTTCCGTGGGTTTCAACATAACTAATATCCGTCGGTTCTACCGCGGCCAATGCTTGCGCGGCGCGAATTACTGCTGCTTGGGTATCAATCCTCGGTGCTGTGTAGCTGACTTTTAAACCGCCATCGTTATTAACGGCTGAACCTTTAATTACAGCATGGATATAATCTCTATCTTCAATAGCTTCTTGCAGTCTTTTGAGAACAACGATACCCAAACCACTACCTGCAATCGTTCCTTGAGCCTTAGCATCAAAGGCGCGACAATGACCATCGGGTGAATAAATACCACCTTCTTGGTATAAGTAACCTGTGGCTTTGGCTAAGGATACACCTCCTGCTAGTGCTATGTCGCACTCGCCACTTAATAAACTCTGACAGGCTACATGGACTGCTACTAACGATGTGGAACAAGCTGTTTGAATATCTAAACTTGGGCCTCGTAAATTTAATTTGTAAGAAACTCTAGTGGTGAGGAAGTCTTTATCGTTGGACAGAAATAATTGATAGCGACTAACTTGATTTTGAATGTGTGGGTTTGTAACTAAATTGAATAAGTAGCTATTCATAGCTGCACCGGCATAGACTCCAATTGCTCCGGTGTAGTTTTCAGGGTTATATCCTGCATCTTCTAAGGCTGACCAAGCACATTCTAAAAATAGTCTGTGTTGGGGGTCGAGAATTTCGGCTTCTCTGGGATTGAAGCCAAAAAAATCAGCGTCAAAGTCTTCGATGTTGTCTATTAGGGCTTGTCTTTTGACGTAGTTAGGATGTTTTAATAGTGCTGGGTCTACACCGTTTGTTTGGATTTGGTCATCGGTTAATGTGGTAACGGATTCTATGCCGTTGCGGAGGTTTTGCCAATATTCTTCTAGGTTGTTCGCACCAGGAAATTTCCCTGCCATGCCGATAATTGCTATTTCTAATCCGGTAGTGTTGTTCATATAGTTTTTTGAATATTTTTTAACGCCAAGGAGTGCCGAGAGTTAATTTTTGAGAAATAAGAGGGTTAGGTTTTCAGTCTTGTTTGTCTTTGTTTGAGGAGTCTTTGTTTACCGCTTTCTAGTTGGGAAATTCTTGATTCTATTTGTTGATCTATTGAGGGGTTATTTTGCGTTAAATATTTGACTAGAGAGTTAATGGTGGGATAACGAAATAAGTCAACTAGAGGAATATTTTGGTTTAGTTTGAGATGTAGTTGCCCCTGCATTCTCACTATTAATAAGGAATGCCCCCCTAAGTCGAAGAAGTTATCATGAATACTGATGTTCTCTATGCCTAATAATTGTTGCCAAATATTGGCGATAGTTTGTTCAATTTGTGTTTGAGGCTGTAAGCAAGTATCACCTATAGCTGGATGCAGATGATTGGAGACTGGTAATGCTTTGCGGTCTATTTTACCGTTGGGTGTTAGTGGTAATTTTTCTAAAACTATAAATGCCGATGGCATCATATATATAGGTAGTTTTTCACCTAAAAAAGAACGTAGTTCTGTTGGAATAATCTCTGTTTTATTTTCAGGATGAGGAACGATGTAAGCAACTAAACGAGGTTCTCCTAGTTCATCTTCTCGCACCGCGACCACAGCCTGTCCTACAGCAGGATGTTGTGTTAGTACAGCCTCAATTTCTCCCAATTCAATGCGAAAACCCCGAATTTTGACTTGATAATCTAATCTCCCTAAGTATTCCAGTTTACCATCAGGCAGATAACGGACGCGATCGCCTGTTTTATATAGGGCATGGGGCATAGACAAGCTTTTTTCTCCCCTGCTTCTCAAGAGTCCCCAGTCCCGAATAAACCTCTGTGCTGTTAATTCTGGACGTTGCCAATATCCTCTG
>DVDT01000040.1 GCA_015296085.1 Trichormus sp. M33_DOE_039
CAGAGGATATTGGCAACGTCCAGAATTAACAGCACAGAGGTTTATTCGGGACTGGGGACTCTTGAGAAGCAGGGGAGAAAAAAGCTTGTCTATGCCCCATGCCCTATATAAAACAGGCGATCGCGTCCGTTATCTGCCTGACGGTAAACTGGAATATTTGGGAAGATTAGATTATCAAGTCAAAATCCGGGGTTTTCGCATTGAATTGGGAGAAATTGAGGCTGTACTAACACAATATCCCGCAGTGGGACAGGCTGTGGTTACGGTGCGAGAAGATGAACCAGGAGAACCTCGTTTAGTCGCTTACATTGTTCCCGACTCTCAGGGTGTGGCGGCAAATGATTTACAGCAATTCCTAGCTACTAAACTACCCAAATATATGATTCCTGGGGTATTTGTCACGTTAACGGACTTACCCTTAACACCCAATGGTAAAGTTGACCGTAAAGCCTTACCTACTCCCAAGACTCAATCCTTCAGTACAAAACTAGATGAAACGCCTCGCACGCCAACGGAAGAAGTTTTGGCCAGTATTTGGACTACGGTACTGGGTGTTGAGTCGGTGGGGATTGAAGATAATTTCTTTGATTTAGGCGGTCATTCACTGCTGGCTACGCGTTTAATTTCTCAAGTGCGACGGGTATTTGGTGTAGAGTTGCCGTTGCATCATTTGTTTGCAAGTCCTAGGATTGCTGATTTAGCCACGGTAATTGAACAAAGTCACAGAGAAACTAGCCCTATATTACCTATCCCACGCACTGGTAATTTACCTTTATCTTTTGCTCAACAACGCTTTTGGATTTTGGCACAGTTAGAGCCGGATAGCCCTTTTTATAATATTCCTTTGGCGGTGCAAATTCGGGGCAATATCGATTTGGATAGTTTGCAGCACAGTTTTACGGAAGTGGTGCGGCGACAGGAAATTTTACGGACGAATTTCTTGAATGTGGATGGACAGCCTGTTTTGAGGATTGCTGATGTTGATGATGTCCAGATACCAGTGATTGATTTGCAAGCACTACCGGAGTTTGAGCAACAGCAACAGGTGCAGGAGTTGGCGCGAACTCAGGCGCAACAGCCTTTTAATTTGGCTGATGATTTGTTGTGGCGGGTGCGCTTGGTACGCTTGGGGGAAGAGAATCAGGTTTTGTTATTGACTTTGCATCATATTATTGCTGATGCTTGGTCTGTGAGGTTGTTGGTTCGGGATGTGTTTTGCGCAAAGGCGCATACTGCAAGGCAGAATCCGCAGGGTACATACAAAGCTGAATTTTCACAGGATTTGGAAAACCCCTCTCCAAAGACGCGGAGCGGCTTCTCGCTAGAGTACCTCTCCCCTAAAAGGAGAGAGGCTTTAACTTTTCCCCCTTCCCTTGTAGGGAAGGGGGTTAGGGGGTTAGGTCATAACGAAGAAGAGAAAATTCAGTATGTAGATTTTGCTTATTGGCAAAGAGAGTGGTTAAAAGGGAGGGTTTTAGAGGAGCATTTGGAGTATTGGCGAGGACAGCTAGAGTCTGCGCCTGTGATGTTGGAATTACCGACAGATTACCCGCGTCCGGCTGTACAGTCTTTTCGGGGGGCTGTATATGGGTTTAATTTACCCGCTGAATTAACTCAGGGTTTAAGAGATTTGAGTCGGCGTTATCACAGCACTTTATTTATGACTTTGTTGGCTGTCTGGAATGTGCTGTTATATCGTTACAGTGGTAATGATGATATTGTAATTGGCAGTCCTATAGCTAATCGCAATCGTGTAGAGACGGAAGGATTAATTGGTTGTTTTGCTAATACTCTTGCTTTACGTACTGATTTGAGTGGTAATCCTAGTTTTGCTACTTTATTAGAACGAGTACGGGCAACTGCTTTGGGTGCTTATGCCCATCAGGATTTACCTTTTGAACAATTGGTGGAGGTACTGCAACCAGTGCGATCGCTCAGTCACTCACCACTTTTCCAAGTCATGTTAGTGTTGCAAAATTTACCTCTAATAGAGTTGGATATGGGGGAAGTGCAATGGCAAGTAATTGAGGCGGATAGTGGTACAGCCAAATTTGACTTGACTTGGTTCGTGAACGAAACTTCTCAAGGCTTAAATTGTCAGTTGGAATATAATACTGATTTATTCACAGCCACAACAATTGAGCGTTTAGCTGGACATCTAGAAACATTATTAGCAGCAGTAGTTCTCAACCCACAGCAGCATATTAACGAACTACCATTATTGACAATTGCCGAACAACAGCAACTCGCACAATGGAACGCCACCCAACGCCAGTATCCTCAGCAGTGTTTACATGAATTATTTGAAGCACAGGTAAAACAAACTCCTGAAAGTATAGCGGTGATTTGGGGTGAAGAACAGTTAACATACCAACAATTAAACACCAAAGCCAATCAATTAGCCTGTCATCTACAAAGTTTAGGAGTCAAGCCAGAAATTCCTGTAGGCATTTGCGTTGACCGTTCCCTAGATATGATTATCGGTTTATTGGGCATCCTCAAAGCTGGTGGTGCTTACGTTCCCCTAGACCCCACCTATCCCCAAGCTAGATTAGCTTTCATAATTGAAGATGCCCAAATGCAGGTGTTACTCACCCAGCAAAAGCAATTAACCAAACTCCCCCAACTCCAAATCCCCATAGTTTCCCTAGATTCCCCAATCCCCATTGCCCCTTATCCCCAGAGGGGGCCCCGAGTTCCCCAATCCCCAGTCCCCAGTCCCCAGTCCCCAATCCCCAATCCCCAATCCCCAACCAACCTAGCCTACATCATCTACACCTCCGGCACTACAGGCATTCCCAAAGGAGTCGCCATTACTCATCAAAGTCCGGTAACACTCATGTATTGGGCGAGAGAAATTTACTCACCAGTAGAATTAACAGGTGTTTTAGCTTCCACCTCAATTTGTTTTGACCTTTCAGTATTTGAAATCTTCGTCCCTTTGAGTTGGGGAGGTTGCGTTATCCTGGCTGATAATGCCTTACAACTAACGGAATTACCAGCCACCGCACAAGTAACCTTAATCAATACAGTCCCCTCAGCCGCTAGAGAACTGCTACGTTTAAATGGCATTCCCGCATCAGTGCAGACAGTAAATTTAGCAGGCGAACCTTTACCCAAATCCCTTGTAGACGAACTTTATCAACAATCCACAATTGAGCGAGTATACAATCTTTACGGGCCTTCAGAAGATACTACCTACTCTACCTTTGCTTTCATACCTCCACACAGCCAACAAGCCCCTACAATCGGTAAACCCATCGCCAACACTCAAGTTTATATCCTAGATCAAAACCTACAACCAGTTCCCGTTGGCGTACCAGGTGAAATTTACCTCAGTGGTGCAGGGTTAGCCAGAGGATATTGGCAACGTCCAGAATTGACAGCCGAGAGATTTATTAATCAACAGTCAACCCTTCAGGTACTCTTCGAGAACTCCTTCGGAGAACGGCAGTTCGGACTCGACGGAAACCGCCAAGACTCCGACTACCTCACAATCAGCACTCTCTACAAAACAGGCGATCGCGCTCGTTATCTTGCCGATGGTAACATTGAGTATCTCGGTCGTTTAGACCATCAAGTGAAACTGCGTGGTTTTCGTATTGAGTTAGGGGAAATTGAAGCGGCACTCAGCCAACATTCAGAGATAGCCCAGGCTGTAGTAATGGTTCGTCACGATACCCCAGAACATAGCCGCTTAGTGGCTTATGTTGTTCCCAAATGCCACATCGAAGTAGCAGAATTACGCCAATTTTTAGCAGACAAGTTACCTGCTTATATGCTACCGACAGCCTTTGTTGTCCTAGAAACTTTACCTTTAACAGCTAATGGTAAAGTAGACCGTTGCGCTTTGCCCATACCTGATTTATCGCCAGTCACTACCACCACAACCGCACCCCGAACACCTACAGAACAAAAATTAATTACTATCTGGAGTCAGGTGTTAGGTGTGGCATCTATCGGCATTCATGATAACTTCTTTAGATTGGGTGGTGATTCAATTCTCGCAATTCAAGTGGTAGCCAAAGGTAATCAACAAGGCTTGGCTTTGCGTCCTCGGCAGATGTTCCAATATCAAACAGTGGCAGAACTAGCAGCCATTGTGGACACTCACACCACATTATCTAGTGAGCAAACACCAGTAATAGGGGAAGTTCCGCTAACTCCCATTCAGCATTGGTTCTTTGAGCAAAATCTAGTAGATGCACATCATTGGAACCAAGCCATTCTTTTAGAAGTACACCAATCTCTCAACCCTGATTGGTTAAGGCAAGCATTAGATCAACTATTAGCACATCATGATGGCTTGCGTTCATACTTTCAACAAACCGCCGACGGTTGGCGACAGTTTGCAGCTGCTTTTAGTCAATTAGATACTACCCAGAAAGCTAACCCCCAACCCCTTCCCTACAAGGGAAGGGGAAAAATCAAAGCTTCTCTCTCTCTGGGAGAGAGGTTTTACTATATTGATATGTCAGAATTGACAATTCTTGCCCCAGAAAAAGTATTAGATACTATCGCTAATATTGCCAACGATTTACAAGCTAGTTTTAACCTAGAAACACTGCCATTGCTACGTGTAGCCTATTTTGACTGTGGTGAAACCCAAAATCATCGCTTATTACTCATCTTCCATCACTTAATTATCGATGGCATCTCTTGGCGGGTGTTTCTGGAAGATTTGCAACTAGCATACCAGCAACTTAGCCAAGGACAGGAAATCCTACTCCCACCCAAAACGACATCCTATCAACAGTGGGCAGTTAAACTTCAAGAATATACTTGGAGTGCCGATTTACAAGCAGCATTCAATTACTGGACATCTCCCACTTGGCAGCAAATACCAAATCTTCCCGTAGATTATGCCCCAGGTTCTAACACAATGGCAGATGTAGAAACCTACTGTACACTCCTGAGTGTGACAGATACCCAAGCCCTACTCCAAGAAGTTCCCAACGCCTACCGTACCCAAATCAATGATGTTTTATTAACAGCATTAGTATTAGCCTTCCAGACTTGGACAGGTGAAAATCGCCTGTCAGTGGAACTGGAAGGACATGGCAGAGAAGATTTGTTTCCAAGTATGAATTTATCTAGGACAATGGGTTGGTTTACTAGCCTATTCCCGGTATTATTAGATATAAATCCATCTGCCGATCTAGGGATTTCTCTCAAAGCCATCAAAGAGCAACTACGGCAAATTCCAGACCGTGGTCTTAGTTATGGATTGTTGCGTTATTTAGCATCGCCAACAATTCAAGACACCCTCAAAGCAATACCCTTACCACAAGTCAGATTTAACTATTTAGGGCAATCTGACCAAATCTTCTCAAACCATTCTCTGTTTACTCCAGCGCGTGAATTTATCGGACACAGCCGTAGTCCTAGCGGAAATCGTAATACTCTGATTGAAATTAACAGTATTGTCACAGGAGGAAAACTGCGACTTGATTGGACTTACAGTCAAAAACTGCATCAACGCCAAACCATCAGTACCTTAGCAGACAACTATCAACAAATATTACTTTCACTCATTCAACATTGTGTCACGCCTGAAGTTAGGGGGTTTACTCCGTCTGATTTCCCGCAAATGGATTTTACTCAAGATGAATTAGATAAGTTGTTGGGGGAGTTGTGAGAGAAGTTTTTTGAAACGCAAAGGTGCGCGGAGGTACGCTGAGTTTTTGCCATCATCAATTAGACTATGAAATACCAAAATCACCTTGCTTTTTCTTTGTAACTTTGCGCGTAACCTGTGGTTTAAGCTTTAGCCGTATGCGTGAGACAAGTTCATATTCTCAATCAGCAACGCCAAGAGAAGGCAATTTTTCTAACCCAAATTTGACAAGAAACTATCATGCAGCCTGTGGATAAACGTCAAAATATAGAGAATATCTATCCGCTATCACCGATGCAGCAAGGAATGCTGTTTCATAGCTTGCTCACACCCCAAGCAGGCGTGTATGTACCACAAGTTTGCTTACATCTGGAAGGAAAACTAGATATCAACGCCTTACAAGCTGCATGGAATCAGGTTGTGATTAACCATCCAGCTTTACGTACCGCCTTTTATTGGGAACAGCGAGATAAACCTTTTCAAGTCGTATTTCGACAAGTAGAAATTCCTTGGCAATTTTTTGATTGGCAAGCAATATCAGAGGCAGAACTGAAGGTAAAATTAGAGGCATATTTAGAGAGCGATCGCAGTTCATCTTTCGACCTCAAGCAGCCTCCCCTCATTCGTTTAACGCTCATTCAATTATCAGCAAATAAATATATTCTTATCTGGACACAACACCATTTAATTCTCGATGGTTGGTCATCAGCATTAGTCATTAAAGAAGTCTTCCAAAACTATTATAATTCCCCTTCTTACTATCCTAATTCTCGCCCCTACGGTAGTTATATCGCCTGGTTACAGCAACAAGATAAAATCGCTGCTCAAACATTCTGGAAACAGCAACTCCAAGGATTTACCACACCCACATTAATAGATTCATTCCCCCGACTAGAGGGCAAAAAATTCACACCCCAAGAAAAAACCCGCAGCCTCACCCCCAGTCAAACAACTTCCTTACAACAATGGGCAAAACAGCAACAATTAACCCTCAATACTCTCTTACAGGGTGCTTTTGCTTTATTATTAAGCCGCTATTGCAACACCACAGATGTAGTCTTTGGTGCAACCTCATCAGGACGACCCGCCACCCTAGCCGGTGTAGAGTCAATGGTAGGATTATTTATCAACACTTTGCCGGTGCGAGTGCAGGTTTCACCGTCA
The DNA here is from genome assembly GCA_015296085.1 of Trichormus sp. M33_DOE_039. Taxonomy (GTDB): domain Bacteria; phylum Cyanobacteriota; class Cyanobacteriia; order Cyanobacteriales; family Nostocaceae; genus Trichormus. The sequence continues at coordinate 6,782 of DVDT01000040.1, forward strand.
GATAATGTAGTTGTATGGTTGCAAAAATTACAAGCACAACAAGCAGAGACTCTAGACTATGAATTTACATCTCTTTTGGAAATTCAAGAATGGAGCGAACTTGCACCAGGAACTTCATTATTTGACAGTATTTTAGTATTTGAAAATTATCCCGTTGATACAACGGGAATTTCAGGAAACCAAGATTTACGTATTATTGATATTCAATCTTTAGAGTGGACAAGCTTTCCCCTGACAGTGTTAGTTTCTGTCGGCAATCATTTGTCATTGAAAATCAAATATGACCAAAACAGGTTTACAGATTATGCCATTACTCAATTATTAGAGCATTTCTGTAATTTGTTATTAGGAATGAGTCCGCCAGAACAAAGTGTGGGGAACATACCTTTATTAACTCAGCAGGAGCATGAAACCATCGATAGATGGAATCAAACAGAAGCATATTATCCCATAGAATGTATTCATGAACAATTTGCTGCCCAGGTAGAACGAACACCAGATAGTATTGCTGTGGTGTTTGGGGAACAACAACTGACTTATAGAGAATTAAATCAACATGCTAATCAATTAGCTCATTATTTACAAACCTGGGGAGTGCAAGCAGAAACACCAGTCGGGATTTATATTGAGCGTTCCTTAGAAATGGTCATTGGTATCTTAGGTATCCTCAAAGCTGGGGGTAGTTATGTTCCTCTCGACCCCGCTTATCCTGCATCTAGGTTGGCATATATCATTAATGAAACTGAAATTTCGGTATTATTAACACAATCATTTTTATTAGATAAATTACCAAAATACTCTGGTAAAACTTTGTGCTTAGATACAGATTTGCAGGAAACAGCATCAGTATCTCAAAATAATCCCGCCACAGATGTTCATCCTGACAATGCAATTTACATCATCTATACTTCTGGCTCTACTGGAACACCCAAGGGAGTTATTAACACTCATCGCGGTGTGAGTAATCGGTTGTATTGGATGCAGCAACAGTATGATTTACAAATAGGAGAAGCTGTTTTACAAAAAACTCCTTTTAGTTTTGATGTCTCAGTGTGGGAATTCTTCTGGACATTACTGAATGGTGGTCGTTTAGTGATGGCTAAACCAGGAGGACATCAAGACACAAATTATTTATTAGAAATAATTGCACAGCAGCAAATCACTACATTACATTTTGTCCCAGCAATGTTGGGGGTATTTTTAGAAGCACCAAATTTAAGTGAATGTTGTCGCAGTGTAAAGCGGGTAATTTGTAGTGGTGAAGCCTTATCAATAGAAATTCAAAATCGCTTTTTCCATCTGTTGGATACAGAATTACATAATTTATATGGCCCAACAGAAGCTGCCATTGATGTCACCTACTGGCAATGTCAACCTACAGATAATTTACATACAGTACCTATCGGTCGTCCTATTTCTAACACCCAAATTTACCTCCTGAATGACTATCTACAATCAGTCCCTTTAGGTGTCCCTGGGGAGATTTATATCGGTGGTGTAGGAGTAGCACGGGGTTATTGGAAACGTCCAGATTTAACGGCGGAAAGATTTATTCAGAAGGCAGAAGAACAGAGGGGAAATGGAAATGCTAACCCTAGTCTCCTCTACAAAACAGGCGACCTTGCTCGCTACTTGCCTGATGGTAATTTGGAATACTTAGGGCGGTTGGATAATCAAGTAAAAATTCGGGGATTGAGGATTGAATTAGGAGAGATTGAAGCGGTACTGAATCAACATCCTGATGTGCAGCAATCTGTGGTGATTTTGGACTCAAAACAGTCTGATAATCAGCGTTTGCTAGCTTACGTGGTCAGGAGATCAACTAGCGTAGAGTCAGAATATTTTACCAGCGAATTGCAGAAATTTCTCACATCTCAATTACCAGAGTATATGTTGCCATCAGCATTCGTGATGTTATCAGAATTACCTCTGTTACCTAACGGTAAAATCAATCGTCAAGCCTTACCTGCACCTGAGATTGTACGCCATGCTAATCAGTCTGATATTGCACCGCGTAATTCTACAGAAACGCTGATTGCCAATATTCTGGCGGATGTGTTGCGATTAGAACGCATGGGAGTAGAGGAAAACTTCTTTGAATTGGGGGGAAATTCTCTCTCAGCAATTCGGGTGACATCACGGCTGAGGGAGGCTTTTCAATTGGATTTACCCTTACATACTGTATTTGAAAAACCCACAATTGCTGGACTGGCAGAACGAATTGCCATTCTGCAACAGAGTATCCAACAGATGCAAACTACTTCATCTTATCAATCAGGTCGTAAGGAGATTTCGCTATGAAAACCATCGAAAAATTTCTGGCACACCTTTACAGCCTCGATGTCAAATTGTGGGTAGAAGATGCTAATTTGCGGTGCAGTATTCCTGAAGATGTGCTGACGGATGAACTCAGTGTAGAATTGCGATCGCGCAAATTAGAAATTATCAATTTTTTACGGCAAGCTCAATCATCTGCTACAAATTATACACAAGCAATTACTCCAGCAGCACGCAACGGCGACTTACCTCTGTCTTTTGCTCAACAAAGATTGTGGTTCTTAGAACAATTACAACCTGATAGTTATACTTATAATTTACCCACAGCAGTCCGATTAACGGGGATTTTGGATATCGGAGTCTTAGAGCGATCGCTCAATACAATTATCCAACGTCATGAGGTACTACGTACACAGTTCAAAACGGTAGATGGCAATCCTATCTTACAGATTCAGCCTAGTGTTGAGCTTCCTCTAACTGTGATCGATTTACAAGCTTTTAATCTCCTCGAACAAGATGAAGAAGTCCGCCACCTCGCCTTAAAGGAAGCACAGACACCTTTTAATTTAGCCACAGACGTACTATTGCGGGTCAAAATTCTGCGTTTGGCTAAAGATGAAAACGTAGTTTTATTTACCATGCACCACATCGTCTCAGATGCTTGGTCAATGGAAATTTTAGTTAAGGAGTTGGCAACCCTTTACACTGCTTTTCGTGCCAATCAACCGTCACCCTTACCAGACTTAGCAATTCAGTACGTTGATTTTGCAGTTTGGCAGAGACAATGGTTACAGGGAAAAGTTTTAGAAACCCAACTAGACTACTGGCGACAAAAGTTAAGCGGTCTCCTCCCAGTTTTACAATTACCCACCGACTACCCACGTGGACGGGTGCAGACATTTCATGGTGCAATTGAGTCTTTTTCTCTTTCTCCTCAATTGAGTCAAGGTATTATCAAACTAGCGAAAAGTGCAGGTGTCACTCCCTTCGTTACCCTCCTCACAGCTTATAAAATCATCCTGCACCGCTACACCGGACAGACAGATATCCTCGTCGGGACTCCTGTCGCTAATCGTCACCGTCGAGAAATTGAAGGTTTAATTGGCTTTTTCGTTAACACATTAGTATTGCGGACAAATATCGCAGATAATCCCAGTTTTCAGGAGTTACTGCAGCAAGTAAGAAATACAACGTGGCAAGCCTATGATCATCAGGATATACCTTTTGAAAAATTAGTAGAAGTTCTGCAACCGGAAAGAGATTTAAGTTTTAACCCTCTGTTTCAGGTAAAATTCCGCTTAGAAAATGCCCCTATAGAAAAATTAGAATTACCAGGGTTAACTATCACACCTGTAAATCGTACAGAAGCCAGTGCCAAACTAGATTTAAGTTTGGATATGTACGAAACATCAGAGGGTTTTGTTGGTGCATTTGAATATAACCGAGATTTGTTTGCACCGGAGACAATTAACCGAATGGTAGGGCATTTTCAGACATTATTAACAGCAATTGTTGAGCATCCAGAAAAAAGAATTGCCGAATTACCATTACTGACAGAAAGTGAAAGACAAACAATTCTTATTGATTGGAATCAAACCCAAGTAGATTTTCCCAGTCATTTAACCTTTCAAGACTTATTTGCAGCGCAGGTAGAAAAGACACCGGATGCAGTCGCAGTTATCTTTGAAAATCAGTCCCTTACTTATAGAGAACTCAATCAAAAAAGTAATCAAGTTGCTCATTACCTTAAACAAAAAGGAGTCAAACCAGAGGTAATTGTGGGAATATGTGTAGAGCGTTCCCCTTTAATGATTATCGCTTTACTAGGTATTCTCAAAGCTGGTGGCGCATATCTCCCCCTCGACCCCAATTATCCCCCAGAACGCCTGGCGTATATGCTGGCAGATTCCCAAGTTCCGATTTTGTTGACAGAAACAAGTCTGAAAGTTACTACTTCCTCACACTACGAAATAATTTACCTCAACAAAGACTGGGAAACAATTTCCCAATGCAGTACAGAAAACCCAGAAAGTGAAGCTAAACCAGAAAATTTAGCTTATTTAATTTATACTTCCGGTTCAACTGGGACACCGAAAGGAGTTTTAATCCCCCACATCGGCTTAACTAACCTCACACAACATAAAATTGAAGTTTGTGATGTCCATCCCGGTGATTGTGTACTGCAATTTTTCTCACTTAGCTTTGATGCTTCCATCCCCGAAATCATCATGGCTTTGGGAAGTGGTGCAAAACTCTGTCTAGCCAAACCAGAATCTTTACTACCCGGAGAAACTTTACTGCAACTGCTACGAGATAACGCAGTTACTCATATAACTATCACCCCCTCCGCCCTGTCGCTACTCCCCTCAGCAGATTTACCCGATCTGCGGATGGTACTGGTAGGAGGTGAAGCACCATCCCCTGAATTAATCGCCAAATGGTCGCCAGGAAGACGTTTTATCAACGCTTACGGCCCGACGGAAGTTACAGTTAACGCCAGTATGGTACTTTGTGGTAACGGTCATCCCCTACTTCCCACCATTCGTCCCAGTGCCAACAAACAACTATATATATTAGATAATTATTTACAATCCGTCCCCATCGGCGTAATTGGGGAACTCTACATTGGCGGGATAGGTTTAGCACGAGGCTATCTAAATCGTCCATATTTAACAGCAGAAAGATTTATTAGTGATTGGGGACTGGGGACTGGGGAACTCGGGGTCCCCTCTGGGGATAAGGGGCAACGGGGACTGGGAAAAGAAATGTCCTCAGTCAACGGTGATTCCAGACTGTATAAAACTGGTGACTTAGCTTGTTACTTACCTGATGGTCGAATCAAACTCTTAGGAAGGGTTGATAACCAAGTCAAAATTCGCGGTTTTCGCATTGAACCGCAAGAAGTAGAAACCGTATTGTGTCAACATCCTGGGGTACTTGCTGGAGTGGTAATTGTCCGCGAAGACCAACCAGACCAGAAGCGTTTAGTTGCTTACGTCGTTCCCAATGAGGAAGCAGGGGAACAGAGAAGTGAAAATTTACCCAATCCCCAATCTCTCCGCACCTTCATGCGAGAAAAGTTACCAGAATACCTTGTGCCGTCAGCGTTTGTTGTACTGGAAGATTTACCCCTGACACCTAATGGGAAAGTAGATACTCACTCTCTCCCCGCACCCGAACAAGTCTTATCAAAGGCTGAATTTATCGCCCCCCGTACAGACATCGAAGCACAATTAGCTGCTATTTACGCCCAGGTACTCAAGGTAGAAAAGGTGAGTGTTGACGATGACTTTTTTGAATTAGGCGGACATTCTCTCATCGCTACCCAATTAATCGCCCAAGCTTTACAAGTGTTTCAAGTTGAACTGACTGTTATTGATTTATTTGATGCACCAACAGTAGCAGGTTTGGCGGAACGGATTTTGCAACGACAACTCACTGCACAAATTCCAGTAATAACTGATATCGCCAATGATGAACGAGAGGAGTTTGAAATTTAGTCCCCAATCCCCAGTCCCAAAGCTATGAACCCGCCAACATATCTCAAACCCAATGTCATCATTGAACCACTATTTAATCAGTGGTATGCCTGGTCATACTTAATTTCTCCCGCCACAGCAGCAATGTACATCGCTAATTCTCATGTACCGATTATGCAATCATTCATTGCTGCACCCCAGGTACATCGAGATACTTTGAAAAATCCGGCTATGATTGGCGGCCCTTTCATCAACTATGATCCCAGTCGCGTTGAAGATATTCGTGTATTACTGGAGACAACGCAACAGCAGCAAGCGCAAATGCTAGAACTGGCGCAAGCAATTCAAGATTTAGAAAAACTTTTAGCTGCACACCCCCAGGGTTATTCTCTAGAACCTTTGTATAGTCAAATTCCTCAACCACTACGGGGTTACGTAGAACTGGTACAGGATAGTAATAATCATCCGGCGATTCGCTTTATTGAAGGGTTGCTATATCGCAGTCCATATTATAGTGTTGCCTGTCAATCGATAAATATGTACTTGGGGGATGGAGATAAACGCGCTTTCGTTTTGAGTACACCACGTTTAGAAGATGACGAGAGTATACATCTAAAAATTGCATTTAGCGATCGCCGTCTTGATCAACTCTTTCAAATGCGCCACACTCCCCACCCCTATAACCATATTCGGGACATCCTCAAAATTTCTCCCCACCAAGAATCACTATTTGCAGAATTTTTCACCACCACACCCCCCACCCCAGAACCCGACTACACAGGAGAAGCAGTACGCGTTCGCTACTTCGGTCATGCTTGCGTTTTAATTCAAACCGAATCTACCAGTATTCTCTGTGACCCAATTATTAGTTATCCCCATGATGCGGTGATAAATCGCTATACATACGAGAATTTACCCCAGGTAATTGACTATGTTCTCCTTACTCACAATCATCAAGACCATGTAATGTTAGAAACACTGTTGCAGTTACGCCACAAAATTAAAACTGTGGTCGTGCCGAAAAGCAATAAGGGGGTGTTAATTGACCCTTCCCTAAAATTGATGCTGCAACATATTGGCTTTGAAGATGTACGGGAACTTGACGAGTTAGAAATAATTAATCTTACTGATGGCTATATAACCGCATTACCATTTTTAGGAGAACATGGAGATTTAAATATTGGTGCGAAGGCTGCATATTTAATTAATCTCAAAAGGCGTTCAGTCCTGTGTGCAGCCGATTCTAATAATATTGACCCCCAACTGTACAGCCACCTACAGCAAATTTTTGGGGATATAGATGTACTCTTTATTGGGATGGAATGCGAAGGTGCGCCTTATACATGGGCTTATGGGGCATTATTAACCAATCAAGTACCGCGAAAAATTGCCCAAACTCGCCGCTTAGATGGTTCTAATAGTAGCAGAGCGATCGCCCTTGTCAAACAACTGAATCCGCAGCAAGTTTATGTCTATGCGATGGGTCAAGAACCTTGGCTGACCTTCATCACCTCAATTATTTATACCGCAGATTCGCAGGCGATCGTTGAATCCAACAAATTAATCGAATATTGTCACAGTCAAGAGATTCTCAGTAAATGTCTCTTTGGCTGTGAAGAAATCTACTTAACGCCAAAAGCGACAAATTCATCTATTTTAGGTAAAATTTCCCAGCCATCTTCATCATCTTTACAACCAATAAATCAACCACCAGCAGCAAATACCATTCAATCATTCCTCTCAGAATTGCAGCGTTTAGATATTCGGATTTGGTTAGAGGATGCTGATAGCACACCTAAACTTCGTTGTAATGCTCCCAAAATTGCCTTAAAACCTACATTAAAAGCACAACTACAAGAACGTAAGGATGAAATCATCAAATTTCTTCAACATTCTCAACAAACAAAAGTAGAAATAGATTGGCAACAAGAAACATCTCTTGATGCTACTATTATTCCTCCTTCTTCATCTTCATTATCTTCCTTACCCTCCTCATTACTATTAACAGGTGCAACAGGATTTATCGGCGCGTTTCTACTCAGAGAACTATTGAATAAAACAACTGCATCAATTTATTGTTTAATCAGAGCCGAAAATATTGAAAAAGCAAAACAGAGAATCTTCAGAACCTTACAAGATTACCAAATTTGGGATAGTTCATACTCAGATAGAATTATTCCCATAGTAGGTGACTTAACCAAAACCAAGTTAGGGCTATCAGCATTAGAATTTGCTACCTTAGCTAACCAAATAGATGTCATTTATCATAATGGAGCGCAGGTAAATCACACAGAACCTTACACCAGATTAAAACTTGCCAATGTTTTAGGTACTCAGGAAATTTTACGCCTAGCAAGCCACAGTAAATTAAAACCTGTACATCTAATTTCTTCAATCAGTATTTTTGCAGCCAATAATAATAGTAATCAATTGGTACACGAAGATGCTAATTTAGATGATTATGGCGTACCTGTTGGTGGTTATGCTCAGAGTAAATGGGCAGCAGAAAAATTAGCGATCGCTGCTGCAAATCGAGGAATTCCAGTCACAATTTACCGATTAGGTGCAGTTTCAGGAGACAGCCAAACGGGAGTATTTAATCAGCATGATTTCCTCTACAAACTGCTTTTAGGTTATGTGCAGCTAGGCACTATACCAGATACAGACATGCTTTTAGAAATCTTACCAGTAGATTATGTATGTCGTGCGATCGTTGAGCTATCAAAAGTAGCATCTCACCCTCAAGTCTTCCATCTCATTCAAACTCAACCAGTTTCCTCAGATATTTTTTTAGAGCAACTAGAAAAAATAGGCTTTGAAATTGAAAAAGTTCCCTACCAGCAATGGCGAAACCAAATATTACAAATAGCTCAAAATTCACCTGAACATATTTTATATCCCCTAATTCCTCTATTACCTAGACACAGAACCTCTAACGCATTTCAAACAAACAATTATAAATTGCAATTTGATAATACTAAAACTCAGAACATTCTCAATCAAATTATCACTCCACCTACTATCAACCAAGACTTAATTCAAACCTACATCTCTTACCTCATCCAACAAAACTGGATACAAAAACCTTCCTTAACCCTCCGCGTACCTTTGCATTTAAAAACGGAACCTAAACCATGATATCTAACAACCCACAGCATACAGAATACGACACCTGGGCATGGTTATATAACCAAACAATGGGGCCACAATATTGTCAAAACCAACTACAGCCCCTAGAAAAAATCCTCCTCCCCCGAATAAAACCAAACGCCAAAATCCTCGACCTATGTTGTGGAACAGGACAATTAATACAAATTTTAATCAATCGAGGATATCAAATAACAGGCGTAGATAATTCCCAAGAAATGTTAAATTATGCACATCAAAATGCGCCCAACGGCAAATTTTTACTGGCAGATGCACGTTACTTTGAACTTCCCCCATCCTTTGACGCAGCATTTTCTACAAGTGCAGCCCTCAATCACATCATGACAATTCCCGAACTTCAGCAAGTCTTTCAAAGAGTATATTCTGCCCTGAAAGATAACGGCTGGTTTCTATTTGACATCAACCATCATCAACAAATGCAACGTTGGTGGAAAGGCAAAATTGCCGAAGGGGAAATTGAGCAGCAATATGCCTGGATGGTGACACCAAATTACAACCCCGACGAACGTAAAGGCTACTTTCAAGTCACCATGTTTCAACAGCAAACCAAATCATCATCTGCATCTATACTCAGAACAATTTGGTACTTATTATCCCCCATATTAAACCACAGACTTTTATATAGACTCCGTATAAAACTCTTAACCAAATTTCAAGCCAAAGAAAAAAATTGGCAGAGAATGGATGAAAAATATTTTGTTAGAGGACATATCCCCGAAGAAATCAGAACCGTACTCCAACAAACTGGCTTCACAGACATTCACATCCTCACCCTAGAAGGAACCCCCACAATAGATGATAAACACTCAGCCTATTTCCTCTGCCGTAAACCCATAAAAATCTAACCTTTCCTTCTTTGCTTCGGGAACAACTCCGTTAAATGCGTGAGCTAAAAACTATCCATGACTACCACTCAAAAATCCCAAACAACTGCCCAACAAGAGTATCTAAAAAACTTCATTCAAAACTACACCCAACGCACCCAAATATCCAAAAAAATAGCCCAACAAAATCGCCAAATATTAGCCGATAAAACCTCAATAGGCTTCAACTTTACACCAGAAACCAAAGAACTTTGCTACCCCATTGCGATCGAAAAATCCAATGCTTCTCGACTGTGGGATATCGATGGCAATGAGTACATAGACATCCTCATGGGATTAGGAATCAACTTATTTGGACATAACCCCCAATTCATCCAAACAGCTATCATCGAACAACTACAACGGGGAACGCACGTCGGTGTCCAAAATACAATAGCTGGAGAAGTAGCCCAACTTATCAGTGAATTAACAGGTGCAGAACGAGTCACCTTTAGCAACACAGGTACGGAAGCAGTTATGACGGCTGTACGCATCGCCCGCACCGCCACAAAACGTCCCAAAATAGCGATTTTTACCAATTCCTATCACGGACATTTTGATGCTGTACTTGTACGAGCAACAATGACAGAATATGCCAAAAAAGCTGCCCGTCGCGTCATCGCAGCTAAATCTAGTAGCTTTGTTGGTAGACTAGCCCAACCAATTCAAGCAGGTTTAGCAGCTAACCTCAATCCCAAAGCCGTACCCGCAGCCCCAGGAATCCCCTCCAGTGCGGCTGCTGACGTGCTGATTTTAGAGTACGGTAATGAGCATTCCTTCAACTTAATTCGCAAACATCGCCGAGAACTCGCGGCTGTCTTAGTAGAACCAGTCCAAAGTCGTTGTCCCGAACTCCAACCCCGCGAATTTCTCCAACAACTGCGACACATCACCCAAGAACTGGGAATAGTCCTGATTTTTGACGAAATGGTGACAGGTTTTCGCATCCATCCCGGAGGAGCGCAAGCATATTTCGGTGTAAAAGCTGACCTTACCACTTATAGCAAAATAGTTGGTGGTGGACTACCAATATCGGTAATTGCTGGTAAAGCTAGTTATATGAACTACATAGATGGTGGGCAGTGGCAATTTGGTGATGATTCCGCACCTCAAGTTCCCACAACATTCTTTGCTGGGACATTTTGTAAACATCCCCTCGCTCTCGCCGCCGCTCGCGCCACCTTAGAACATCTCAAAATATCAGGCATTAAATTACACACAGATTTAAACCAGCGTACTACGCAACTTGTCAGTGATTTAAATGCCCAAATGACACAACAGAATATAGCCATCAAGTTTACTAGCTTTGGTTCATTTTTTGCTATAGCAGCCTCCCAAAGCACACTTTCCCCAATGGCGATGAATTTACTCTCCTATCACCTCATCGACAAAGGAATCCACCTGCGCCAAGGAGACAAAGGCGGATTTCTCTCCACAGCACACACCGACGAAGATATTAGTCTCATCAAAAAAGCTTTGATTGAGAGTATTAACGAACTAAGAAATCAAGGATTTATAAATAATTAATTTGTAGCTAGTAGCAAGAAATTTAGCCCTGATTTTTATCAATATCAAAAATAGGAATTCAACCATGCCAAAAATTGGAACATACTGCAAAGCCTATCTAGTAGAACAACTCCGACAATATCCCAACTGGCAAGAAAGCACTAATAATCATCAAGAACTAACAGAAGAAAGCGTTGTGTATTTACAAGAAACCTACGTAGTCACAAGGGGCATTTATTTGGATGAAAACATTGTTTTTAATGATATCACTCCCGAATGGCAAGAATTTTGTCAGCAAATTCTAAAATTTACCATTCCTATCTACGAAACCGCTACTGTCTTATAAAGTCTTAGGTTGACTCCGCTTTAAAAAACATGATTTTAGAACTCTTAACCCCCAGAGAACTACCTGTCAAACATCAATTGAGTGAAACCAATCATCTGAAACTCAAGAAAATGCTGACCGAATTGTTAATAGCACTAGCCGAAGCTGATGTTCAACAAGGCATTAACATCATTGAAAACGCAATTAATGAATTGGAAATATACGATGTCTTTCCCTCAGATATAGTACCCACAAATACAACCTTAAAATATTGGGAAATTGAGGATTTTGATACCTACTTTAATGTCCAACATGTACAAACAAATGACCCTGAAATCTGTCTAGTCAAAGGTTTATTATCAACTTGTCAGACTTTCTTATATCTAAATCAAAGCCACTTAAATTTAGATGTCAACCAAGTTAATTTGCAACGAGAAGGCTTTAAAGACTATGCCTATCTCTTAGGAAGAGTTTTCCAGCTTAATTTAGAGTCATGTTGAACTTAAAAATTGCAGCTCAGGAAATTTGGCAAGGTTTCCATTGGTCATTTTTTATTAATATTCAAGGATTAATTATTTGTTTGCGCCGCTTTGAATTAGAACTAAGAGAAGGCAACTTACCACAAGCAAAAACAGAGTTGCAAACGGCCACAAAATTGATGTTGGCATCTGGTGCGGCGATGCAGCTAGCCGGTAGCATCAGCCCAGAGTTATATGAAGCCCAAATTCGCCCTTCAATGATGCCTCCTCATGTCAAATCTCATGATTTTAGTGGTTTAATGTCTTGGGAACATTCAGTGCTAATCAAACTGTGGAAGCAGCTACGACCCTATTTTGCTAATTTACCAATAGAATTAAAAGCTCAACATCAAGAATTTGTGGATGCTTATCTTTATCTTGCTAGTTCCCATCGAGCAATTTGTCAAAAATTTGGTGGTGAAGAGACTGGTAGCTTGAGATTTGAGCGTAGTTGTGCAGTTGAGGTTTTAGATGCTTTTGCCCGGAGTCGCTGTCAGTTTATTAATCCTGAAACAACTTCTTCCTAAATATTTATATTGATGAATTTCTCATGCGATCGCACTTCCCTATACCGAATAGCAGGTGCAAGTATACACAAGCAATTTTATGAATTTATCTCATCTTTATCTAAGTAAAGACTATTAAGCATTCTTGTTATCAAAATTTCCTTTTTCCCAAACTTTAAATTATGAATTATTCCATTGATGACATTAACAACCACCCTGCATCTCAGCGTATTTTAGCTGCACTCAAAGAAGCTCGTGCTAAATTAGAAGCAGTTGAATTAGAAAAGTCTGAACAAATTGCGATCATCGGCATGGCCGGAAGTTTTCCTGGTGCTAGAAATATAGATGAGTTTTGGCATAATCTCAAAGAAGGTATTAACTCAATTGAGTTTTTAAATGAGCAAGAATTATTAGCAATAGGAGTAAAGCCCGAAGATTTACAAAAACCAAATTATGTCCGGGCTTATGCGAGTTTGCCAGGCGTTGATGAATTTGATGCAGCTTTTTTTGGCTATTCTCCGAGAGAAGCAGAAATTCTTGATCCTCAGCATCGGTTATTTTTAGAATGTGCTTGGTCAGCCTTAGAAAATGCTGGCTATGATTCAGAGCAATATTCAGGTAGTATTGCTGTCTATGCCGGTGCAGCACTGAATAGTTATTTGGTCAATTTATCTAGTAATTTACATTACCGAGAAACTGCTGATACTGTGCAGATTGTAATCAGTAATGTGATGGGTTTAATGCCGACTCGCGTATCTTATAAGTTGAATCTGACAGGGCCGAGTTGTGGTGTACAAACAGGTTGTTCTACTTCTTTAGTAAGTGTGCATCTTGCCTGTCAGAGTTTACTCAATCGAGAATGCGATATGGCATTAGCCGGTGGTGTGTCTATCGGTTCAGGGGAAAAAACAGGCTATCTTTATCAAGAAGATGGTGTACTTTCCCCAGATGGTTATTGTCGTGCTTTTGATGTCAACGCTAAAGGGACAGTATTTGGGAATGGTGTCGGAATTGTTGTCTTGAAACGCCTGCGAAATGCTATCAACGACGGCGATCATATTTATGCAATTATCAAGGGAACTGCTATTAATAATGATGGTTCACAAAAAGTAGGTTTGACTGCACCCAGTGTCACAGGACAAGCAAAGGCCATAACTACTGCTTTAGCAAAAGCTAAGATAAATCCAGAAACAATTCAATATATTGAAACTCATGGCACAGGAACAGCTTTAGGTGATCCCATTGAAATTACTGCTTTAACTAAAGCATTTTCTCCACATACTAATCAAAAACAGTTCTGTGCTGTTGGTTCAGTCAAAACTAATATCGGTCATCTCGATGCGGCTGCGGGTATCAGTGGTTTAATTAAAACTGCCTTAGCTCTCAAACACAAACAAATTCCCCCAAGTTTAAATTTTACGGCGGCCAATCCCCAAATTGATTTTGCCAATAGTCCATTTTTTGTTAATACTCAGTTAACACCTTGGATAAATCATCAACACCCCAGAAGGGCTGGAGTCAGTTCCTTTGGGATGGGCGGAACTAATGCCCACGCCATTCTAGAAGAAGCACCAGAAGCACCAACGCCATTATCTGAAAATACTTCTCGCCCCTGGCATTTACTCACCCTGTCTGCAAAAACCCCATCAGCACTAGAAACAGCAACTAAAAATCTCGCTGAATATTTCCAAAAATCCCCAGATGTAGATATTGCAGATGTAGCCTACACTTTGCAACTTGGCAGAAGAGCATTTACCCATCGTCGCTGCTTAGTTTGTCAAACCCCCGCCCAAGCAATAGACATACTCACAGGGCTTGATTCTTCCCAGGTTTACAGTCGTTCCCCGAACAATACTGAACCCAGCGTTGTCTTTATGTTTCCTGGGCAGGGTAGCCAATACCTCAATATGGGGCAGGAACTGTACGCCACTGAACCAGTTTTCCGTGCAGCAATTGACCATTGCAGCGAATTATTACTACCACATTTAAGCTGTGATTTGCGTGGACTTTTGTATGCTGATGATGTGGAAAACCTCACCCCCCCTTCCCTACATGAAAACGGTGAGAATTTAAAGCCTCTCTCCTGCAAAGAGAGAGGCTTACTCACACAAACCATCTATGCCCAACCCGCCCTATTTGTCGTGGAATATGCCCTAGCTAAACTCTGGTTATCTTATGGTATCCAGCCACAGGCCATGATTGGTCACAGCATCGGAGAATATGTGGCTGCGACTTTGGCAGGTGTATTCACCTTAGCTGATGCTTTGGCAATAGTGGCACAGCGCGGAAAACTCATGCAAGAATGCCCATCGGGAGTGATGCTTTCAGTTTCTCTCGCACCTGAAAAACTGCAAACATTGCTGACAGATGATTTAGTCATTGCTGTGCATAATTCACCCCAATTATGCGTGGTATCAGGAACAGAAGCGGCAATTATGCTGCTAGAAAAACTTCTAGCAAATCAAAATATTGCTCATCGGCGGTTACATACTTCCCATGCTTTCCACTCACCCTTAATGGCAACTGCGGCTAATTCCTTAACCCCAATATTACAAAGCATTCCACTCCATCCACCACAAATTCCCTTCATTTCCAACGTTACGGGAACTTGGATAACTCCAGAACAAGCCACCAACCCCAATTATTGGGCTACCCATTTGCGTCAACCAGTGCTGTTTGCTGAAGGAATTGCCCAACTCTGTTTAGAGGCAAGGAGGCAGGAAGAGAAGTTACCAGGAGAGTTCTATAATCAAATTTTCTTAGAAGTTGGTTTTAGTCAAACTTTGAGTACCTTAGTCAGACAGTTTGCCGATGTACCCCCAACACTATCATCTGGACGGCACTCCCAAGATACTCAATCTGATGTGGCTTTGATTTGCAAAACCTTGGGACAACTTTGGCTTAGGGGTGTGACTGTGAACTGGTCAGAATTTTATGCCCAACAGCAACGCCGACGGTTACCACTTCCCACTTATCCTTTTGAACGTCAACGTTATTGGGTGGAAAGGTATTCATTAGCAGAAACTTCTTCCAGTAGCTCGAAAACGCTTCAAAAGCAGGAAGAAATCGCAAATTGGTTTTATTTGCCCTCTTGGAGACAAAAACCTCTGCTGCGTTCTACTGCCCCGTTCAGTCAACAGCGATATTTGGTATTTTGTCATGCTGGGGAAATTGGGGAAACATTAGTAAAACAACTTCAGGAGACTGGACAGGAAGTGGTGACTGTCAGACCGGGAGAGGGATTTACTAGGGAAGGTAATAATTATAGAATCGCACCTGAAAATCCCGAAGATTACAAAACACTTTGGTTGCAATTACAAACAGATGATCATGTACCTGATGTAATTGTGCATTCATGGACTCTTAGAGAGAGTAAAGATTTTGAGCAACAGCAACATCTTGGTTTTTACAGTTTACTTGGGCTAACTCAGGCTTTATCAGCATCATCCCCATCGCTGTCAATTTATGTACTGACTCAGCAAGTACAAAATGTTTTAGGGAATGAAACTCTTAACCCTGATGATGCTACTATTCTTGGTCTAGTAAAGGTTATTCCACAAGAATACCCGAATTTAACTTGTCAGCATATTGATGTGTCAATTTCTGACATTAACTTCCAGCAAATCGCTAGGGAAATTACGACCCCACCCATCCTATCGGACACCCTTATCTTACCAAGAGAAGGGTTGAGTAGGGGTATTGCTTATCGAGGTAAAACTCGCTGGATACAAGAATTTCAACCGATTTCTCTACCCAGTTCCACCCAATTACCCCTGAAATCAGAGGGTGTGTATGTCATTGCTGGGGACTTGGTAGAAGGTTTGGGACTCATTTATGCCAAGTTCCTAGCAACCACAGTCAATGCTAAGTTGGTGTTTTTGGGACGGTCAGATTTACCGCAACCAACAGAATGGGAAAATTGGCTGGCTACCCACGGTCGTCAAGACCCTGTGAGCCATTGTATTCAACAACTACAAGGTTTACAGGTACAGGGTTGTGAATTTTTATTTGCTAGTGTTGACTTAGCAGAGATTTGCCAAGTGGAGGAGGCGATCGCTAATTCCCTAACTCGATTTGGTAAAATCGACGGTGTGATTCATGCTGCCGCAATGGGCGATCGCGCTAGTTGCTTGATTCGCAATCTCACCATCCCAGAGTGTAAAAAACAATTCCATACGAAAATTCACGGTCTACTGGCGTTAGAAGCAGCACTCCAAAATCAAACCCTAGACTTCTTCCTCTTACAATCATCCCTCTCATCTGTTGTTGGGGGGATAGGTTTTGCGGCTTATGCTGGGGCGAACTCATTTATGGATGCGATCGCTCATCAACGTAGTCAAAACAATCACACACCTTGGATTAGTATTAACTGGGATGCCGTCAGTTTAGCAGAGATCACTACTCCCACAGGTGCAGCACTAGTAGATTTAGCGATGACTCCCCAGGAAGTTTGGCAAGTTACAGAACGTATTCTGGCGCAACCTATAGCCCCACAAATCACTGTTTCTCCCGTAGACTTAGAATCTCGTCAACAATCCCAGTCACCAGCACACAACACATCTGCAACTAACCACGCCCGTCCCCAAATCGCTACTACCTACGTTTCCCCTAGCAATGAAGTTGAAGCCAGAGTCACCCAAGTAATGGAGAATTTATTGGGCATCTCACCTATTGGGATTCATGATAACTTCTTTGAATTGGGTGGGCATTCATTGTTAGCTATTCAAGCAATTTCCCAACTACGAGAGGAATTTCAAGTCGAATTACCTATGCGACAATTCTTATTTGAATCCCCCACTGTTGCTGGGATAGCCAAAATTATCATCGAAAAACTGCCCATTACAGATGATACAAACGCGTTGGCAGCACTAATAGACCAAGTTGAACAAATGACCACCGAACAAGTACAGCAATTACTTGTAGAGTGATACGGTGTTGCATAATGGCGAGATAAATTTAGGCAAGCAGGAGAGACTGGGAAAAGCAGAGGGAGAAATTCGATCAAATTCAGCAATGTCAGTAATACCAATTAAAAATACCTGATACCAACTCACGAAAATTCTCAAACATATCAAAATTAAGAAACCCCTGTACAATCTAGATTTCTTAATTTTGAATTTGTATGAGGAGATATTACTACAAAATGCAAAAAGCCAAGAAGTAAATTTCTTGGCTTTTTTCAGAGACTCATAACAATAAAATCTAAATCAAACCTTCCGATTCAGCAAATTGACGTAAACGTGGTAAACATTGACGTTGATAAAAGCTGCTTAGGGTGGGAATTGCTAGCCCAAATTCTTCAGACAAGTCTTTCCAACTTACTTCCGGGGGGAGGCGTTTGAGAATTAGGATCTGACAATTCACATCAGGGCGGCCTTTAATATGAGTGCTGCGTAACTCGCCAGTGGGGTCAGTGTTGATCCAAGTTTCTAACTCATCTAAAATTGGTGGTACTTCAGGGGTAGCAGCTAAATTTTCTACCGGGTCAATAACATCACTACTTTCACCTGATTTCGACTGGCGCACCCGCAAAGGTACAGTTGTCGCCTGTTCTTTATTTTGGTTGATATAAAAATCTTGCAATCTACGTTTTAGGTAAGCATTTAACCAAGTAACAACGCTTCCGTAGGTAGGGTCATATTTTTGCCCAGTCAAACCTTCGCAAATATTCCGACAGAAATATAACCAAGTTTGTTGTACTGCATCTTGATAATAAGGGGTGTTTTCCCGCCACAGTTTCTTAGAACTAAGGCGAATAATTTGCGTAAGTAGTCTCTGACGTTGTGGACTTCCGGGAGGATGTCCACAAACTTGGGAAACTAAGTTACGCAGCTGTTCATCGAATTCAACCATGATCACCAGAGCGAAAAAAGCAAGACTGTATAAGGAGCAGCAAGAATATCTTATTACTACAAGCCGCAATCCTCAAAAGATTTCTCCAGGTGTGAGAAAACAACTCAATTCAAAATTCAAAATAGTCTACGGCAAAGCTTGCGCCTACAAAATTCAAAAACGTCTAGAATCAGGGACAGGAAAACAAAGTGTGAATCATTACAGTGCTACTGTCACCCTTCTCTACGAGAGGCGCACCCTACGGGAAGCGTCTCGTAGAGAAGATCATGTCAGATCAACTGTCACCTATAACTTATGATTACATTCCTAACCAAGAAAATAACCTTTCCCACCAGGAATTTGTAATATTACCTACAGTCAAACGCATTTTGCGCCGGATGTCTTGGATGTTCCAGTTGGTGAGTTTGGCGAGGGTTTGTGCTTCTTGTTCAAAACGCCTTGGTAAAGACCGCTTATATTCTTTACCAGCTTGACATTTTACTTCTCCAGTAAAGGGATGTTGCAAAATGTATCTACCTTGGAAAGACTCCCGGTTAGATGTATCTTGAAACATCAAATCTTCAGGAAACTTGTCGCGGGTATAGCGGACGTGTAGACGAGAGATAAAAACGTTACTAGTAGGGAAAGGACGACGAAAACGAGGGGATATTGGTTCACTGGGGGAATCACTATCTAGCCAAAAAACACCTGCTTGCTTGAGTTCTTCTGGTGTTAATGGTTCAGCCGCACAGGGATCGCAATTACTCATGTCCCAAGCATATTCTAAAAAGGCGACTCTCTTACCTTCCTTGGTGTAAGCAGTTTCAAATGTAGATTTGTAGAAATCGCCAAATTCCTCTTTGATAAATGTGGGGATGTTGAGGTTAGAGGGAACTTTGACAGTCCGGTAGTTGGTAATTTCCGCTTGTCCTTTGGGTGAGAGGACATAAACAATTAAATCTTGCTCGGTGGTGGCGTTAATCATCCCCAAGCGAATCGGTAACATAAACTTGGGTGATTGGTAAGAAATTTGCAGGGGTCGAAGAAACTCATAGCCAGATTGAGCGAACTTATTGAGGTTGACCTTGGCTACAAAAAACTTCATGGAAGAGCGAATGTAAGGCTTGAGCAGCTGTTTCGCGCCTCTGGGAATTTTGTAACCGTTGCGATTGAGCCAAGTTTCTAAGCCACCTGATTCTTTAGCACTTAAAACGACAATATCGTATTCACCGACATTAAACTGCGCTTCCACCGTCACACCCAAACTGCGATCGCGTCTGGGACTCTCCGCTTCATTCAATTGTGCTGAGGGCAATGCTAAAAATCTATCCCCGCCTCTTTGGTTATATGTATTGCAGGGGTCTTCATCAAAATACTCGACTAAACGCGGCGCGCTAAAAGCATCTAAACGTTCGATAATCTTGGGATCTGCAACACGGACTTGCTCTTTTTTAATGACTGTCGGTACAGGAACAACCATCGCAAAATCTTTGACTTCGCCTTGGTAGTCGTTCGCCATCGTCAACACAGTGCGATCGCTATCTCTCGCAATCACCACCTGAGAAGCTTTGTTGTACAGTTTTGTATCAGCTTTAGCAACATAAAATCCACAAAAAGCCCAGGCTGTAGGTGCAAAGCACAGTACAGATATTAAGACTGACAATAATGGCATAATAAATCGAAAAATCTGCATTATTTTATACCTCTTTTAAAAGTTGACTAGTCACTGTTGACTCATTTTTCACCCACGAAAAGCGAGGAGCTGCACAGAAAATATCGAACAGGATAGTTAAGGGTGCAAACATGAACAACGCCCAAAAAACTGCGGTGGGGAGGAAGAAATAATTCCGCAGCACAAAAGTGACAATGGCAATGGAAGCTGCCCAAATTACACGCCCAATGCGTGCATTAGGAATTGAGCGAGGATCTGTCACCATAAACAAGGCAAACAGCAACAAAGATCCACTCATTAACCGATGCCAATAAACATCCCAAGTCCAACCGAGCCAGAAATTACGTATGGCTTCTAACAGAGAGTAAGCACCTAAAAAAGCGGCTGTAGTGTCCCAGCGGCCAATACGTTGCAATATCATGCCCCCAGTCCCCGCAAATAACAGCCCATACCACCAATCCTCACCCCACTGTCCCGGAGACACCCAAGCATCGGAAGTGAAAACTAAGGCAGTAATGATGCCAAAGTTACCTGGATTGAAAAAATGTTTTTGGTTGACTTGCAAGAAAAACTTACTAGCGATCGCACTAGCAGCCGCGAGAGCTATCGTCGTCCAATGATCAGCCCGTAAAAGTAAGCTCAATCCCAACGCAGTAATTAAAGCACTGCGAATATTTAAGGGACTGGGAACTAGGAAAGAATCCTCCCCCTGCCCCCTGCCCCCCTGCCTCTTCACCAATGACAAAATACACTGTGTCGCCAAACAAGTGGCGATCGCTACTGCAATGAATTCTGGTCGCAGTGTCCAATCCCTTGTTCCAATGCCCAAAATTAGGAACAAGCTCAGAAAAAGAATTTGATAATCCCGTATATCTTTGAGCAACATTGACTCTTTCTTAAGGGATTCCCCGTAGATTTTTCATCAATTTAGACGAGTCAAACCTCAAAAGATGTCGCCGTTACAAATTTTGTTACAAAAAACTGTTAGTCATTAGTCATGGGGCATTACTCTTGCCCTTGTCTACGTTGTCCCTTTTGACGGAAGTAGTCCATTAGACGTACTGATATAGTCAAGATATCGCTTCCTGAGTCAGAGGATATTTAATCTTCATTTCTTTAAAATCGAGCAATGATAGCAAAAAAGTGAGATTAAAATTTTGAATTTTGTAGTGCAAGCCTTGCCATAGGCTAATCTGAATTTTAACTCCCCTCCAAGGGACGACACCATGTTATTTAAAGACCGCACAGCCGCAGGCCAAATTTTAGCTAGCAAGTTAGTAGATTATACTAACTGCCCCGATGTGCTGGTTCTAGCCTTACCTAGAGGCGGTGTTCCTGTTGCTTTTGAAATTGCTCAAGCTTTAAATGCCCCCTTAGATGTGTTGGTAGTACGCAAGCTCGGTGTACCCGATAATCCAGAACTAGCGATGGGAGCATTAGCTTCCGGTGGTGTCCGCATCATTAATCAACAAATTGTTGATGATTTAAAGATTAGCGATGAAGTGATTGCCAGAGTAGCAGCCCAAGAACAACGGGAACTAGAAAGACGGGAAAGCATATATCGGGGCGATGAACCTTTTCCAGAGTTAACAGGACGCAAAGTGATTTTAGTCGATGATGGTTTAGCCACCGGTGCAACCATGTGGGCAGCTGTAATTGCCGTTAGACAAAAAAAACCCCATGAAATCGTGCTTGCTGTCCCCGTTGCTGCACCTGAGACATATCAACAATTACAATCCAAAGTAGAAAAAATCGTCTGTATTTCCACACCCAGCCAATTTTACAGCGTCGGTATGTACTACGAAGACTTTCCTCAAACCACAGATGCTGAAGTCCACGAATTGTTGAAAAAATCAATAGTCAACAGTCAATAGTTTGTCTCTACGTTCTCTGCCTTGTCTTTCCCCCACGCTCTTACTTAAAAAATATGAAAGTACCACTAGAAATTACATATCGCAATTTAGATAGAACAGATGCGATTGATAATTTAATTAAGGAAAAAGTGGCGAAATTAGAGCATATTTGCAGTTATATCAATAGCTGCCATATTGCTGTGGAAAAAATACACGATCGCCCTCGTAGTGGTTCGCCCTATCGTGTCAGAATTGATCTCACTATACCGCCGGGACATGAACTAGTGGCTGAAAGTAATCCGGCTCAGGCTGTGCAGTACGAACCACTGGATGTAGTAGTCCGTGAAGCTTTTGATGCAGCGCGTCAGCAGTTAGTGAAATTGACCCAACGTCAAAAAGAAAGCAATCGCACCCAAACTCTAGCCACCGCAGGAGAAAGCACAGGACTCGTCACCAAACTATTCCGAGATCAAGGTTACGGCTTTATCAAAACCCTAGATAATCAAGAAATCTACTTCCACAAAAATAGCGTTCTTCATCACGACTTTGAACGTCTAGAAATTGGTACTGGGGTTCATTGTGCTGTAGAGGAAGGTGAAGAAGGACTACAAGCCAGTACAGTCAAAATTGTAGATAAGCCAGGCGTGCGAGCTGGTAAATCTAGTCAAACCCTAATTGAGCCGCCCCTAGACTGGAGAGAATAATTATGAACGGCGAATTGAAACAAACTGCATCTCAACTTTTAGCCGCGATGCTATCCAACCCTCATATTTACCCCCAAGTTAGTGATGAGGGAGGTTACGGCAGTATGGAACAGCAATTGATTCTCACAGCCGTAGAGATGGCAGAAATGCTAATTCAGCATATTGAAAATGCTCATCCCCAAACTGAAAAAGAACTACAACCAAAATAAATAACTTTTCGACATTTCCTTCTCCCAATCTAAGCCAGTTACTGCAAAAATTAAAGCAGATACTAGAACTTTTAACCTTAATAAAATAAATTGGGAATTTCTCAAACACAGATGCTTGTCTGGTGGTTTGAGAATTCCCAAACTAATTAGTTACTACTACTGCTAGTAGACAAGATAGCTACTACAGTTTTTTCTTCCTTCTAACTAAAGAAAGAAATTACATATAATTATTCTGGCTTTTTGTACCACTCTCCATCATCACCCTTTTCATAGTCACGTTTTACTGCACTCCAAGCAACACGAAAAGCGCGTTCTTCTTCACCGTATTGTTCCTCAGCACTATTGAACGCGGCTATAAAAATTTCTTGCGCATGTTGGGGTAAGTGTTCTTTGACTGAATCTGGTAAATCTTCAATCTTTTGGTAAGGCATGAAATCAACTCCTTTACTGGTTAGTAAAGAGAGTTAGACTAATTCTTGTGGTCAATTATCAACTAATTAAATATTTTAGCGCGATTATGAGGCTCATCAAAATCAATCACAGGGCCTTTTGGCACAATGCGTGTAGGGTTAACTTTGGGATGACTTCGATAGTAATGGCGTTTAATGTGATCCATGTTACAAGTCTCCTTAACTCCCGGAAATTGATAGAGTTCTTTGAGATAATTCCAAAGATTGGGATACTCGACAATTCGGCGTACATTACATTTGAAATGGACATAATACACTGCATCAAAGCGAAATAAGGTAGTAAACATACACCAATCTGCTTCTGTAATTTGGTCGCCACAAAGATAGCGTTGTTTACTTAAAACTGCTTCCCAGTAATCAAGAGCCGCAAATAATTCTGTCACGGCTTCTTCATAAGCAGTCTGACTAGTTGCAAAACCAGCACGATAAACACCGTTATTAATTGGCTGATAAATTTTATCAATTGTCTCATCAATTACTGTTTGCAAATGTTGGGGATAAAAATTGATCCTTTCTTCAGCTAGAGCATTGAACTCTGTATCCAACATTCGGATAATTTCGCGGGATTCATTATTCACTATTGTGCCAGTTTGTTTATCCCATAAAATAGGAACTGTTACTCGTCCTGTATAATTAGCATCCGCCTTAAGATATATTTGCCAAAGGTATTTTACATCATTTACTGTATCGGGAATACTCCCAGGCTCATCCTTAAATTCCCAACTATTTTGATCAATTTCTGCTGCAACTACTGATAAACCAATCACATTCTCTAGCCCTTTTAAGCGGCGCATAATTACGGTGCGACAAGCCCAAGGACAAGCCCAAGAAATATATAAATGATAGCGACCAGATTCAGCTTTAAATCCACTCGCACCATCGGCTGTAATTTGCTTACGGAATGTAGTGGTGGGGCGAATAAATTTACCCTGTGAATCTTCTTGTTCTCGTTCAGAGATCCATTGACCATCCTTAAGAATTCCCAAACCCATAATTTGCTCCTCGGTTGTTGGTCAATGGTAATAATATCGTTGCTTGTGGGTAATTGCTCAAAAAATATTTTCTTTGTGAGAAAACTTGATGCAAGAATCAACAGTCAAGGAATTTAATGATAGCGATATTTTTGATTAATAGAGAATCAATCTGACTTTTCACGTTATGTGGAAAAGCTAACGTGAAACCTAACCCCCTAACCCCCTTCCCTACGTTCGCGCAGCGTGTCGAAGACAGGGAAGGGGGAAAAATTAAAGCCTCTCTCCTTGCAGGGGAGAGGTTTGGAGAGGGGTTTTCCAGATCCCGTGAAAAGTCAGAGAAGCAATGAGTTAATGATAATAATTGCCTGTGGAGGAAGATTAGTAAATCGAATTAAAAAATGATGCTCATCGGCTAGTTTGATAACTTTAGCGTAAATGTCTATTTCTGGTGTATCAACCAACCTCATTTTGAGATTATTGAGGGGTTCTAAAGAATGTGTAGATTTAAGATAGGCTGTTTTCTCAGAAAGGCTCACCAATTCACCTGGCAATAATATTCCTGTAGCTTGTTTACCCTGCAAGACGGTATATTCTACTAGTAACGGTGATGCTAAACTCACCATCAAATCATTATCTTCTGGTAAATACAAATTATATTCACCACCAATACCACCAATATCATAAATAGTGATTAGTTCTTTAATTCCCTTTGGTTCAATTTGTAATTGTCCAGTAATTTTGAGTTCACTGCGAGAATTTTTATACGTATTTTCAGAAATTAAAATTTGTCCCCCCACTGTATAAGTTTCGATCCGTGCAGCTAAATTGACATGACTACCAATGACTGTATATTGAGCGCGTTTTTGTGAACCGATATTGCCGGCGACAACTTCACCGGTATTGATTCCAATACCCATTTCTAGCTTTGGGAGGTTCATTTGCTGATTTTGTCGATTTACCTGTTGCATAGTTAATTGCATTGCAACTGCACAGGCGATCGCCCGTTGAGCATCATCTGGACGACTAATTGGCGCACCAAACATCACAAAGATACCATCGCCAATAAATTCGTTAATTGTGCCTTTATGTTGATTAATTACCTCTGTCATTGCCCCCAAATAAAGGTTGAGAATTTGTACTACTTGTTCAGGGGGCAATTGTTCCGAAATCGCTGAAAAACCGCGTAAATCAGAAAATAGTAGTGTGACTTGACGACGTTCACCACCTATTTTTAAACCTGCCGGAGTTTCTAATAAATTGGCAACGACTTCATCAGTGAGGTAGCGTCCCAAGGTTTGCCGCATTTCACCAGCACTTTGAGCAATATATTGCGTAACTGCGATCGCAGAACCTCCCAAGCCTAAAAGGGCAGGAATAATTGGTAGCCACCAACCAAACATAAACGCCACAAAGCTACCACCAATTAAAACACCACCTGCAACAATAACATTGGCGGCTAAAAGAGTTTTTTGGTTAATGTAATGGCGTTGTTGCCAACACAAGGTTGCACCAATAATTGAACAAATAAAAATTGCTAATAATTCTACTGATTCTGGTAAAGTCTTAATTAATGGACGACCATCTAAAGCCACACTCAGAATTTGACTGATTAAATTGGCGTGAATTGTTACTCCTGCCATGCGTTCGGGAGCAGCAAATAATTTACTAGTATAAGGCGTGTAGAATAAATCTTTTAAACTTTCAGCAGTTGCCCCAATTAATACTATTTTACCGCGTATGAAATCTGGAGGAATTTGATTATTCTGTACTTGTGATAAAGAAATACTAGCAAATTGCTGCTGTATGCGACCGCGATAATTTAAGAATACTTGATAGCTGCCATCATCAGCTCGGACATAACCCCCATCATTAGTTTCAAAAATAGGAAAAGCACCCTTGCCCAATTGTAAATAATTGGGATTATTCGCAGATGGCTTTTCAGTAATTCCTTCTTGCTTTAAATACAGCAATGCTAATTTTAAAGCAAAGCTTTCTAACACATCTTCTTCATTTAAATTGACATATAATAAACCCCGGCGGATTTTACCATCACCATCTAAAGGTAAGTCATTTGAGCCAACTTGTTGGCGTTGTTTGAGTGCTGGTGGCGCATTCACCGCCGCACTATCAAAGCTATCAGAAATTTTCTGCACACCAATTAAATTAGGTGTATTACCAAATAGTTTGACTAGATTTTCATGACCTGGATCTACAGGTAAATCCCGATATATATCTAAACCAATCGCCCTTGGTTGTTGTTGTTTAATAGTGTCTAAAACACTAGCTAGTACCTCATCAGACATCGGCCACTTACCCAATTTTTGGATATCAGCCTCGGTAATTTCTACGATCACAATCCGCTGATCTGGTGGTTCTGGTGGACGTAGAAGAAAAAATTGGTCGAGTGCAGCCAATTCTAAGAGTTGTAACAGTCCTGTTAAACGTAATATGATTACCAGGACTGTAATTCTAGGCACAGCAAAAATAACACCGCGCCATTTCCACATTGCGGGTTTGAGTTTGTTCCAGTGCATGATTATTTCAATGCCGAATTTTCAGCTTGGCAACAATCAAGCAATGGTTCGGAGGCGATCGCATTTAACCCCACTGAATTTAAAAATTGTCGCCAATTTAACAAATAACGTAGATTTCGCGGTTCACTGTAACGTAGTTGTGCGATCGCGGTTAACGCTTCATGCCAAATTCCCCCGTCTGCATATATCTGAGGTAATTTTCGTGCATCTGCGGTAGCCAATTTCTCAGCTAATGATGCTTCTGGTTGAATGCGTTCTACCCAACCTTCAACCCTAGGGTTTGTACTGAAATCCTGCTGATCACAAACCAGGATGAGATACCAGTGGTAAGTTTTGTTGATTTTTAGTGACGGCGCATTTTCAGGTAGAGTATAGCTAACAATTCCCGGTCGATTGGGTAGAGTTAAAGTAGTTTCGTAAAATACTTGTTCGTCTTGATCAGATAAAAGTAAAAACTGAGCTGTTTTTACAGAAGTTTGCGGTAAATACCAGAAAAATTGCGGACGTTCTGCAAAGGTTAGTCCTAATTTATTGGATGGTATCAGAGAAGTGATAAGTTGTTTTCCACGAATGCAAACAGAACCACGGGTAGAACCACCAGCACTTACAGGCGGCCCTTTGCGTTTTGGTGGTTTAAAAGCCTGACTAATCAATCCATTTGGCTTTGTATTTTGAGATTGAACCTGTATTTTTTGTGTTGCTAAGGTAGCAATGGGGAAGCAGTAGCAATACAAAGGTAAAGAACAGGCAACAATAAATAAAGATAGGGATGCTTTAATACATTTCATAATTGAAGTAGAAATGCCTAGGTTAAGTTAATAGAGATATTCAGCAGATATGCACCCAACTACATTAATTGTTCCCAAAAGTCTCCACAAAATTTCCTATTAGCAACAAACGTCAGATTTAATCCCGGTTTTGGCAGACAAAATCCAAAAATTACTTTTATGATTTAATTGTGTTTCGACAACAGTAAGATTACTTAATTATATGAATTCAATCAAAACTTTGGAAAGCAAATAAAATCCTAGTTTCCATACCTTCCTAAAGGGTAAATACGTCTAAAAATTGTTGAAATAAAAAGAATGGCACTAAAAATTACAAAACGAACAAAAATCAACATGAAAATTTGAATTTTCTCTAATCAAATATATTAAACACATACAAGTCAAACAATTAACTACTGTTTTTGGTGACATCGACTCAAATTTTATCTGGATTTTGCCATTTTTATTTTGTCAAACTATTTACAGAAGCAAGAATGTAAGCTTAATATGAATTCAGTGGTGAGCGAGGGAAAATATCGAATCACTACTAAAAATCAACAATGAGTTCAAGTGTAAAAAAATGGCAGTCGAAAAAACCAATTCTTCTTCAAGCTTGGCGGAAGTTATTGACCGTATTTTAGATAAAGGTATTGTTGTAGATGCTTGGGTACGTGTGTCTTTAGTTGGGATTGAATTACTAGCTATTGAAGCACGGATTGTAATTGCATCTGTTGAAACCTACTTGAAGTATGCAGAAGCAGTAGGTCTCACCCAATCTGCTGCAATGCCTGCTTAATTATTAAGTAGTATCAACTCTATTTATTCTTGCCGAATTTCTCTTCTCCAGTAGTTCCAAACCAACAACGTAATTATTTCAGGTACAAAAACATGGCAGTTGAAAAAACCAATTCTTCTTCAAGCTTGGCAGAAGTTATTGACCGTATTTTAGATAAAGGTATTGTTGTAGATGCTTGGGTACGTGTGTCTTTAGTTGGGATTGAATTACTAGCTATTGAAGCACGGATTGTAATTGCATCTGTTGAAACTTACTTGAAGTATGCAGAAGCAGTAGGTCTCACCCAATCCGCAGCAATGCCTGCTTAATTATTCAGCAACTAGCAGTCACCAAAGAGCAATAACTATTTTAACTACATTTTTGGGTAATAACTTATCCATTAAATGTAGTTAATTTATGTATGGTTAATATTTTGTATAGATGTGTTGCCTAGAAAGAGTTTTCTCTTTTTTAAGTTCTTATTGTCATATCAATTTAAAAAAGAATTTGTTAGCCACACGGCATAGTAACGCAAGATTTGGCGTTATCAAGATTATTGATGTGTGGCAAATTTTTTTGAAAATAGCACAAACTTAATATGATTATTAAATTTAGCTAAGACTGATCATCAATAACCGCTAGCTAAATAGAAATATTCTTCCATAAAGGAAATCCCCTAAACTTATAGCTAAAAGCTAATCAGTATAGGGGAAAGTTAATTCAACAATGAGTTCTAGTTTAAAAGTAAAAAATGTATGATGCTATCAGTAGCATCAATAAAAATAATTAATTTCTAAGTAATAAAATACAAATTAACTCCTAGATATCATAAGGAGTTAATTAAGCATACAAGATGTGTGATATTTGCCATACAATCAGGATAACATATTGTTTATAAAAAACTAGATATAGTTGAAAAATTTATGACAAAAATAGGACGCTGCTGATGATAATTGATATAGGAATCAGTAATAAAAGCGGATTTCAATATATTTATCTGATTCGGTTCGCCACGGATTCAGGGATAAGCTGTTAAATGATACCGTAAATAAATAAAATCTTTGTCAAGCAAAGGTTGATTTGTTGAAAATTAGCGATATTAGTTTGTGAACGAAAGAGATAGAATTAGTGAATCTATAGCTGGAGTACGAATTGTTTTAGTAGAACCGGCTGGCCCGATCAACGTAGGCGCAACTGCCCGTGTGATGAAAAACTTTGGTTTAGGGCATTTAGTATTAGTTAATCCCCAATGCGATCGCCTATCAGCAGAAGCGATGAAAATGGCTGTTCATGCCAAAGAGATTTTAGAGTCAGCAATCGTGGTGGATACCCTACCAGAAGCCTTGCAAGGGTGTGTGAGTGCGATCGCCACAACCGGACGCGATCGCCATTGTCCATTCCCCTTAGAGACCCCTAGAACTGCCTTACCTTGGTTATTAGAACCAACCAATCAACCCGCAGCTTTGATTTTTGGTAGAGAAGACAGGGGATTAAGCAATGAGGAATTAAATTATGCTCACAGATTTGTTCGCATTCCCAGCAGTCCCAACTATCCATCCTTGAACTTAGCTAGTGCTGTGGGTATCTGCTGTTACGAACTAGCACAACAAGCACAAAAAGCACAACCAGAGAAAACACCGACCGTTACACTCACCGAACTAGCCTCCTTAGAATTAGTTGAGGCATACTATCAGCAATTAGAATCCTTACTTCTAAACATTGGTTATTTGTATCCCCATACAGCAGCCAGCCGTATGGAAAAATTTCGCCAACTTTATAATCGCGCCCATCTCACAACTAATGAAGTCGCAATGTTGCGTGGTCTGCTCAGACAAGTAGAATGGTCAATTAATCATCAATCAGAGGAGACTGACTGTTGACGATTGTCAAAACAAATTAACGGAATTATTCCCAAAGCTTTGAAGATGGCATAAACTAAACACAAAAATGCTACTAAGTAGTAGTTATGCACTGGGTAGAGCAGAATATATAAAAAGGTCTAGGGACTAGGGACTAGAGGCTAGTAAAGTTTCTTCTGCCTCCTGCCTCCTGCCCTGCGAGTTCAGCAGTTGCTTACGGGGAGACTCTCTCTTGTGTGTACTGTTTTAACTCCTACCTCCTGCCTTAAACAACAATTTTTGAGTAAGTCACAAGGAGTGGCAGTGTCAGAGTCAGGTGACAAACAAAGAACTTCTTCGCGGCGACAATCCGCAAACCGTCGCCAGCGATCGCATACAGTTCAAAAAAGAGAAACAAAAAAAGCTAAAGTTCCCAACCAACAGCGTGTTGCCCCAGATGCAGCAGTAGTCACAAGCCCCTACAATAATGTTTTGCCTTACCCCATCACTTCTAAGGCGAGAAAGCCCAAACAAGGATTAGTGATGCCGACGGCGGTTAAACCCATTCCCACTACGGCTAGGCAGATGTCAACGCCGCCGAGGAATGTCAAAGTTAAAACAGTGCGAGTGCAGAGACAACCGTTACCAAACATGGGTAGACGAGTATCAAAAAAAACACGCTTAAAGCCAATGGCGAGAGCTATTTTATATGCCATTCGCTTATTGATTGTGGGAGTTGGCATTGGTGCGATCGTTGGCACAGTATTATCAGTTCTAGACCCTGCTAACCGCATTCCTTCCACAACGTCAACCACATCCAACAACGGTGGACAAGTGCAATCTCAGCCCCCCACAACTAACCCAACTCCCAGCTTGTATCTATCCCAAGAAATTCCGACCCTAAAAAATGCTGTGCAAGAGTTAGCCGCAGCCAATCCCAATCTTAGCCCTGGGGTGTTCTTAGTGGATTTAGATAGTGGCGGATACGTCAATGTTAATGCTGACAACAGTTTACCTGCGGCCAGCACAATTAAAGTGCCGATTTTAATCGCCTTTTTCCAAGATGTAGACGCGGGAAAAATTCGCCTAGACGAAATGCTGACCATGCAGCAGGAAATGATCGTTGGTGGTTCAGGTAATCTCCAATACAAACCACCCGGAACGCAATATGCTGCCCTAGAAGTGGCAACTAAAATGATTACCATCAGCGATAACACCGCCACTAATATGCTGATTGCCCGATTGGGGGGGATAGAAGCAGTTAATCAACGTTTTCAAAGTTGGGGTTTAACCAGCACCGTCATCCGCAACCCACTGCCAGATTTACAAGGTACAAACACCACCAGCCCCAAAGAATTAGGAAATTTACTGGCTATGGTCAGTCAAGGTAAATTAGTGACGATGCGATCGCGTGATCAAATACTTGATATTATGCGTCGCACACAACGAGATAATCTCTTGCCTGCTGGCTTAGATCAAAGCGCACGTGCATACCATAAAACAGGTGATATTGGCACTATGTTGGCAGATGCAGGTATAATTGATACCCCAACAGGAAAGCGTTACATTGCTGCTGTCATGGTACAACGTCCCAACAATGACCCTCGTGCCGAAAAACTCATTAGCTCAATTTCTCGCGCCGCCTACCAAGAATTTAGTCAAAGTTCCCCTACTCCAAATAACAGCAACATTCCCCCCACAACAGGCTATCAATCTCCGGTCATCACTGCACCAGTACCCATCAACCCCACAACAAACTATCAATCTCCAGTCATCACTGCACCAGTACCCATCAACCCCACAACAGGCTATCAATCTCCTGTAGTGAATCAACAATATTATCCACCTAGATAATTCAGTGGCGTGTAATATATTTATTTAAGGGTAAAAGAAAGACAGGGGAGACAACAAAGACAAGGAAGAATGCCCTATGCCTAGTTCCCAGTCCCTAACACCCAGTCCCCAATCCCTATCGTGATCATGACTTCAACTCCCCCTTCAATTCAGTTTTTTGCAGGCATTTACGAAGAACTGAGTAACGTCAGTTTACGCCGAGAAGTTCGTACTGGTAAACGCATAGTGATGATGACGTTCGAGCAATTGCAGGCGTTGGAAGGATTCAATAGTTTTACCAAACAATCATTAAATGCCTTACTTTTAACTGATGAAGAAGGTGAAATTAATATCACACCTTCTTCAACTCGATTCATTTTTGGGGGTGATGAAGGTGACGAACTTAGGGGAGTAGAATGCAAATTTGAAGTTGAGCGTGATGATCATTGGGAAAGATTCATGCGCTTTATGCACCGTTATGCTGAAGCTAATGGCATGGAATATGGGGAAAAATCTTGATTAGTCGTTAGTCGTTAGCTACTATCCCCAATACCCCTACACCCCTAAACTTTCTGATACCTCATTCCTGGTAATTGTGAAACTAAACCCATCAGTTCTAACTGTAATAACGCACTAGAAACTGCACTAGTATTCATACCTGTTTTCTGTACAAGTAAATCAAAAGGCATGGTATCCAATGCAATTACATTGATCACCTGTTGCAGTTCTGGTGATAAAGTAGGCAAACTTAATTGTTCTGATGTTGGGGATGTATCAACAACATCAATCTGTGGGATTGCTCCCAGCATTTTGAGTAATTCATCTAATTCTTTAAGAATCAACGAAGCACCTTGATTGATTAATTTTAAACACCCTTGGGACGGGTAATCATCTAATCTTCCAGGAAGTGCATATACATCTCTACCAAAATCATTGGCGTAGCTAGCTGTAATTAACGCACCGGATTTCAACGGTGCTTCTATGACTAAGATGGCACGGCTTAAACCGGCGATAATTCGATTACGACGGGGAAAATGAATGCGATCTGGCGGAGTTTTGGCAGGATATTCACTAACAACTAGTCCGTTCTTCAAAATCTGGTTGTACAAATCTTGATTTTTGTGAGGATAAATCACATCCACACCAGTACCAACAACAGCGATTGTCCGTCCGCCAGCTTTCATAGCTGCACTATGACTTTCTGTGTCGATTCCTTCCGCCATCCCAGAAACTACTGTAAAACCGTTTTTCGCCAAGGCTATACTAATTTGACGAGTCCAACGAATGCCATAATCTGATGGTTTTCTTGTTCCTACGATCGCCACTAAGGGTTTTTGTCCTAGATTTTCCGATAATTCCACTTCACCTCGATAGTACAAAATCGGCGGTGGGCTAGGAGTTTCTAGAAGTAACTGGGGATACTCAGCATCGGCTGGTGTCCAGAAATGAGGATTTTCTTTTTGGTGCTGAATGAGTAATTGTTGGGGATGAAGACGCGATCGCTGTTGCACAACTTTTGTTAAAGTTTGCATACCAAAACCTTCAACTTCTGCCAATTGTGCTTGACTAGCCTGCCATGCTGCCGCCAACGTGCCGAAATGCTGTTGTAGTCGTTGCAGTAATACCGGCCCAATTCCAGAAATTTGCGCCCACGCTAGCCAATACGCGCGTTCTTCCGACACTTTGATATCCTCGCACCCAATGACTTCATTGTTCCCAAAAAGCTGGGAGCAATCCCACAGATGGAATTGTCTAATGCCCAATGCCCATTCAGCTAAAATCGGAATGTTTAGTGATTTGAGCTTAAATTGTGGCTACTGTATCTTGTCCCAAATGTCAGCAACTCGTTGATAGTCAGGCTGTTACTTGTCCCTATTGTCGAACAACACTCAAAGCCTATGGTCATCCTGGTGTAACTCTACACCGCGCCAAGAAAAATGAGTACCTATGTGAAAGCTGCACTTATCATCATGATGATACCTGCAACTTTCCTCAACGTCCCTACGCTAAAGACTGTACTTTGTACGAAAATATTGCTGAAAGACAAGCTCTATTAGAAGAACAGAATAATGCTACTAGTTTGACCACAAGTATTAATAATTGGATAAAACGTCATCAGGCTTTATTAATATTACTAGCTTTATTATTTATTTGTTTACTGATTGCTATGCACTAACAGAATTAAATATAGCGGTTTGCAGTTGAATAGAATACAGACCTAATACCATTTCACTAAAAAAATGATAAAGATAATTAGGGAAAAAATATGAGCAGAAGTTGATGGCAGGAGTCACTAAAGTAAAAATAAAAGAGTCAGTAGAAGAATTACATGATCTGCTGAGAAAACAAAAAACAGCATTAGGGAAAGAACGAATTCAAGCGTTGTATTTACTGAAGATAGGGCAGGTAAAGACAATACAAGATTTGGCAGTGGTGTTGGGAAGAGGAAGTGCGACAGTACAAAGGTGGTTAAAGGCTTACACAGAGTCGGGAATTACTAGTTTGGTATCAAGAAAGAAAGGATCAGGGCGACCACCAATCATTAACACGGAAGTAAGAGAGCAACTTTCAAAAGAATTAGAAGACCCCCAGGGATTCAAAAGTTATGAAGAAATAAGAACATGGTTAAAAGCGGTGGAAGGGGTAGAAGCTTCATACAAGGTAGTACACGATACGGTGCGTTATCAAATGAAAGCGAAGCTAAAAGTGCCGCGTGCAGTAGGCATAAAACACCAGGAAGAAGCGGAAGAAGAGTTTAAAAAAACTTCCCCAATACTTAGAAGTAATTAAAAAATACCTCATACCAACAAAAGACAAAAACAGAAGCATCAGATATTGGTGTGAGGATGAAAGCCGTGTAGGGTTGAAAACTGAACCTGGTAGATTAATAACAATAAAAGGTACCAAGCCTATTGGTATTATGCAATGGAAACGAGAGAATTTTTATTTATACGGTTTAGTAGAACCATTAACTGGAAAGTACTTTATCTGGGAATTCTCTCATTTAAATGCAGCTTGTTTTCAGATTTTCTTAGAAAAGTTTTCTGCCACTTATACTCAAGATATACATATCATTCAGCTAGATAATGGTGCTTTTCATTTTAGTCAGCAACTTCAGATACCAGA
The DNA here is from genome assembly GCA_015296085.1 of Trichormus sp. M33_DOE_039. Taxonomy (GTDB): domain Bacteria; phylum Cyanobacteriota; class Cyanobacteriia; order Cyanobacteriales; family Nostocaceae; genus Trichormus. The sequence continues at coordinate 42,011 of DVDT01000040.1, forward strand.
AAATATAATTTTATTGTTTCAACCTCCACATACACCACAAGTTAATCCCATCGAGCGATTATGGGAGGAAGTTAAAAGACATTTGGCATGGGAAAGCTTTGGAACGTTAGATGAATTACGGCAATTTATCTGGAACCGTTTAGAGAAATTAAACACATCAATCGTTGCTTCTATTACAGGTTGGGATTTTATTCTTGATGCTTTATTTGCATCAGATTTTTCGTGAATTGGTATAACCCCTAACCCCTTCCCTACAAGGGAAGGGGAATAAAACTCAAAGCCTCTTTCCTTATAGGAGAGAGGTCAAAACTGTGCTACACCCAACAGAAAACCGCTATATTTAATTTTGACCACAAGAAAGGTCTTAAATCAGCAATTATTAAGTGGTGAAGTAATAATGGCTAAAATCCCTACTATGAGATTCTTATCTTGTTACAGTGTAGTACCTTAAAAAATGAAAATAACTTGCAATTCCCAATGAGAGTCTTGACGCACAATTTCAATTTGTTTAATGAATTCTCGAAAGTAAAATCTGCGTTCTGCTTCTGATAAATCTAACCAAAATTGAGGAATAGAAACCGCCTGAGCAACGGATAATAAATTGACTGGAGGGAGTGTTGCTTGCTGGGCTTGGAGTGTAGATATTTCTGTACGGAGTTTATAGGCTCTTAACTTGGCTGTGTCTGCATCTAAGATACCAGCTTCTACTAAATTGGGTAACTGTTCGAGAATGGATTGCTGATGAGCGATCGCATCTCCTAAACTACCTTTAACTGCATCCAACTGCGGCGAATTCAACCCCGCTACTGCTGGGGCTAAATCACAACACACCTTATCTATGGTACGTTCTAAAATTTCTTGGTAAGCAATAGCCCGACATTTGGGCTTTTGCGGACAATTAATTGGGCGTAAATAGAGATATTCTTTATCTTGATGACGTTGGGTGACACGGGTAATTGTCATGTGTGACTGACACTGCTGACAAACGATTAACCCAGCCAAAGAACGCGGCGCACTTGCAGCACGAGAAGGTAAACGACTATTCCGGCGTAAAAGTCTATCAATTTGGGCAGCTTCTTCTCTAGAAATGATCGAAACATGGGTATCAGAGATAATTTCCCCATTTTGATAGGCAGTATCCCCACGATAAACCGGATTAGTCAACCACCGTCTGCCAGTAGTCACAGAAATTTTTTTACCATATTTTTTTCCTAGGTGACGTACAGCACCCCTAAGAGAACCGTAGAGTAAAAAGTGATCGAAAAAATCCTTGACCACTGGCGATGTACTGCGGTCTATAGTATATTTTCCCTTACCTCGACGATAACCGTAGGGAGGTTTACCGGGAGGTGGCGCAGCTTCAAGACGGTTACGCGCGTGTCCTTGACGGATGCGTCGGCTACGTTGCTGACGTTGAATTTCATGGAGTAACTTCACTAAATCTGCACGTAAATGAGAAGTTTCTGAATTGTAGGCTTGTTCTGTAGCGATAACAGTCACACCTAGAGATGTGAGTTGACTGAGGCGATCGCTAACTTCCTCAACATTATCCCCCAATTCTTCTAAACGACGCACCAGCAGACAATCTACAGATTCAGTGTGACAGTCTATCAACAACTGTTGCAACTGCGATCGCCCACCCAAATCCGCATACACCAAACCCACCTCCTGTCCCCAATCAATTGATACGGGAGCAGTTTCTAATAAAGGATCAGTGTAAATGTAGGCGATAGTCATTAGTCAATAGTTATTCGTTCTCTTCCCCCTACACCGCTACACCCCTACACCCCCAATCCCCTCACCCCTGACTAAGTTCAATCACGTTCCCATCTGGATCTTTGACAAAGATGGCAGCCCGACCGGAAGCACTGGCCTGGATGGGATAATTTTGATTAAGTAATTCTTGTTTAGCTGCGTCCAAATCTGCAACAGAGAAAGCGATGTGGGGATTGCGCCCCCACTTTTCGTTGGGGTTTTCTGTAGGTACATCTGATGCAACTATGAGGTGGATTTGATAGTTACCCAGTTGATACCACGCACCAGGATATTTTAAAGTGCGGTCGATTTTGGATAAGCCTAAAACCCGTCCATAGAAATTTTCTGCTTGTTCTAAGTCAGTCACAAGAATAGCTGTGTGGAGACTCTGAGTAATCTGCATTGTTGGTAAAGTGCTATTTTGGGGATTGGGGATTGGGGAATTGGGAATAAATAATAATTTACAATCAATTGCCCCATACCCAATTTAACTAACCACAGCTTCCTCTTTCGCTTCTACAGGTACATAGGGTTTTTCTGCACCTTGGGCTAAGTATTCCGCTAGTTGTTTTTCAATTTCGTCGCGGACAATTTGGCGATATTCTAGAAAATGCTCGTTGTGGGCGCAAGCTGAAATGTAATGTTCAACAACTCCGGGGTTATGCTTGAGGATGCTAAACAGGTGATGCCAGAATTTCCAGCGAGTTTCTCGTTTAATGCCTTGTCGCCAAATTACAATCAATAAGGCTTTAACTACTACCAACTCTGGCATCTTGAATGGTGTTTTGTAGCGCGGCGCACCCAACATCAGGAAACAACGATAGGTGCGATCTAAATACTTCACAGGGTCATATAAAGCACAGAAAGCTTCAATGTATTCTCTGGCAATATCTTCTAAAGGACGGGTGGGAATAAAGTTCATCAACGTTGTTTGGTTGATGTTACTTTCTTTATTCTCCCGTAATCTGCCTTCTTTCTTCAGACGATGCCATAACGCTGTGTTGGGTAAGGCTTGCAACATGGCGAAGGTGGTGGAGGGAATCCCGGCTTGTTCAGCAAATCTGACGATGCGATCGCCTGCACCTGCTTTTTCACCATCAAACCCAATAATAAATCCAGCCATTGGGCGTAATCCGGCTTTGATGATGGTTTGCACTGCGTCAGTTAAGGAACTCCGCGTGTTTTGGAATTTCTTGGTGAGTTGCAAGCTATCTTCATCTGGGGTTTCAATTCCCAAAAATACGGCGGAGAAACCAGACTCTACCATTAAATCTAATAGTTCCTGGTCTTGTGCTAAATCTACGGAAGCTTCCGTGTCAAATTTGAATGGATACTGATGTTCTTGCATCCAGACTTTTAACTCTTTTAGCAACAGTTTGACGTTGCGTTTGTTACCGATAAAGTTATCGTCTACCATGAATACACCACGCCGCCAACCAAGTTCATAGAGGTAATCTAACTCTGCTAATAGTTGGGCTGGGGTTTTGGTGCGGGGTTTGCGTCCATACAGGACAATGATGTCGCAGAATTCACACTGGAAGGGACAGCCACGGGAAAACTGCACTGACATCATGTCATAAGCATCAAATTCTAGTAAGTCAAACCGGGGGATGGGTGTACTGGTTACGTCTGGTTTTTCTGCGGTGCGGAATTTTCCAGAGGTTTCACCCCGTTGAACTGCTTCCACAAACATGGGTAGGGTGATTTCCCCTTCATCTAAAATCAGGAAATCTGCTCCAACATTCTCCACATCATGGGGTGTAGATGTGGGATAAGGCCCGCCTACTGCAACTAACTTACCACGCCGTTTAGCTTCGGCGATTTGCTCTAGTAAATCTTGTTTTTGGACAATCATTGCAGAGAAAATCACGATATCCGCCCACGCCCATTCTTCCTCGGTGGCTGGGCGAATGTTGCGATCCACCAGCTTAAATTCCCATTCTTGAGGCAAAATCGCCGCTACTGTGACTAAACCTAATGGTGGTAACAATACTTTGCGATCGACTAAAGCCAGGATTTTTTCGTATGACCAAAAGGTTTTGGGAAATATTGGATATACCAGTAGAACACGCATCTCGTATCAATCCTCACGCTTTGGTTGTTATCCCAATTTAACGAAAATAATTACTTATTGACTTTTTACTAAATTGGCTTTAGTTTACCGCTAATGGTTTTAAGTGTGCAATTATCTGTGGGGATTAGGTACTGGGGACTGGGGATTGGGGAATAGGAAGAGAGAATCTTTTTGAGTGTGCGTTGTGAATTAGCCGACCAGCTTTACCTATGCTTCCCAAAATTAAATACTAAAAAATCAGTTGCGCTTTGAACAGATAATAAAAACTGACTTTATTTAATAGTGATAAAAATACAATTTAACGGGTTTTCAATTCTCTGGTAATCTTCAATAATATTTCATCCTAGTCCCCAATCCCCAATACCTTCAAACCGACTTACTTAAAGCACTATTTTCTAACTGTTTAAGTTGTTCTGACTGTTCTGCTAATCGCACCGTCAGACTTTGACACACTAACTCGCACAAATCAAAAATAATCGGATCGGCAATTTCATAATATACGCTTACGCCTTGGGGTTGTCGCTTGATAATTCCCTTTTGTGCCAAAATTTGCAGGTGCTTGGATACATTCGCTTGTTTTAGCTGCGTAATTTCCATAATTTCTGTGACATTTTTTGCACCTGTTTTCAGCGCGCACAAGACCTGTAAACGACTCACCTCAGATAAAACTTTGAAATACTCTGCAATGGGTGTGAGTGCAATGGGAGAGGATTCGAGCATGGTGCAATCAAGTTCAGTAGATTTTTTGTTGACATTTAGTATTGTAACATGGCTAAATTATATTACTATATAGTAGTATAGCAGAGAAGAACTAATGATGACTGAGGAGTCCTAATCATGTTTTTTCGCCAGCTTTTTGACCCAGAAACCAGCACCTACACCTATTTGATGGCAGATGAAACCAGCAAAACAGCAGTTTTAGTTGACTCAGTTTTAGAACAAGTCGATCGCGATCGCAAATTAATTGCGGAACTAGGTTTGACGCTGGCTTATTGCTTAGAAACCCACTTACACGCTGACCATATTACTGGCGCGGGGAAATTGCGTGAGTTAACGGGATGTCAAAATATTGTGCCGTTTGGGGCGAATGCGGCTTGTGCTGAGAGGAAAATTCAAGATGGAGAAGTATTGCAAATCGGGTCAGTGGCGATCGCCGCGATCGCTACACTGGGACACACCGATAGTCACATGGCTTATTTAGTTAACAACATCCATTTACTCACAGGAGATTCTCTACTAATTCGTGGTTGTGGACGCACTGACTTTCAAGGTGGTGATGCAGGTGCGCTTTATGACTGTATTACTCAGAATTTATTCACCTTACCTGATAGCACCCTCGTTTACCCAGGACATGATTATCGGGGACAGATGGTTTCTACTATTGGCGAGGAGAAAAAATTTAATCCTCGGTTTGCAGGACGCGATCGCTCTGAATTTATCGAATTGATGGGTAATTTAAATCTCCCCAATCCAAAAAAGATTATGGAAGCAGTTCCAGCCAATCAACGATGTGGACAAGCAGCTTAAACGATTCAAAATAACCTACGGGAAACAAGCTACACAATTCACAAGGAATAATTTATGGTAACTACAAAACTGACTGAAATTGATGCAGCCACACTCAAACAGTGGTTAGATTACAACAGAATTTTATTAATTGACGTGCGTGAACCTTCAGAATACGCCGAAGAACATATCCCAGAAGCCAAGTTACTTCCTCTCTCCAATTTACAACCTCAACAGGTTATATCAGAAGAGAAACCCATAGTTTTATATTGTCGTTCCGGGAATCGTTCTGCTCAAGCTGGTAAAAAACTCATCGCAGCGGGAATTAACAACGTCTATCATTTACAGGGTGGATTACCAACTTGGAAAGCAGCAGATTTACCCACCAAAACCAATCCGCGTGCGCCAATTAGTATGATGCGACAAGTGCAAATTGTTGCCGGTTCATTGGTATTAGCAGGAACTTTATTAGGTGCATTTGTCTCACCTTGGTTTTTAATTTTGAGTGGCTTTGTGGGTAGTGGCTTAGTCTTTGCTGGGGTGACAAATACTTGTGCAATGGGGATGTTATTAGCGAAACTACCTTACAACCAACGGATGGATTAATTATGACTTGGATTATCGGTCATCTACTCGCCGTTGGTATGGGTATTAGCTTGGGACTATTGGGAGGTGGTGGTTCGGTGTTGGCTTTACCTGTGTTGGTGTATGTCATGGGGGTTGCACCGAAAAATGCGATCGCCATGACTCTAGTAATCATTGGTACAGTCAGTATATTGGGATTAATCCCCCACTGGCGCGCCGGAAATGTCTGGTTGAAGACAGCATCTATTTTTGGTTCTGCGACGATGCTAGGTGCATTCTTCGGAGCGAAGTTAGCCACCCTACCATTCGTTACCGATGCGATGCAAATGTTACTGTTTGCGTTGTTAATGCTAGTGGCTAGCATCGCCATGATTGGGCGCAGCGCACGCAAACACAAAACTGCTGATACTGCGTCTTACCCTCCACCAGTCTGTAAATATTGCTGGTTGTGGTTGATGAGTGAGGGAATAGTTGTTGGGACTTTGACGGGTTTAGTTGGTGTTGGTGGGGGATTTGCGATTGTTCCCGCTTTGGTATTATTGGGTAAAGTCCCCATGAAAGCAGCGATTGGCACATCATTATTGATTATTATCATGAATGCGATCGCTGGCTTTATCGGCTATTTAGGACACGTTACCCTAGACTGGGGTTTGATGCTATCTTTCATCTTGGCTGCAAGTATTGGTACTGTAGCCGGTGGGTATTTATCTCAATTCGTTCCAGCGGCGCGATTACAAAAGAGTTTCGGTTATTTTTTACTAGCTATAGCCGCATTGGTGATGTTTCAAAATCGTGATACTTTCTGGCAATGGCATACACCAAAAAATGTAGCATCTGCTAATGTTATTTCTCAATCAAAATTGGATTAATTACCAGCAGATTACTTTTTTTCACCATGCCCAATGTCCAATTTCTTATAATGTGCAATTTTGCGAGCCAAAATATTGCCGATATAATTCACAGCTTGGTATTACTTTATCCTTTAACTGTTTAATTAGTCCCATGCTGCTAAGTTTATAAGTTGTCATCGCATCTAATGATACAGGTTCTTGAGCATTAATCACTGTATCTAAAGCTTGAGCTAATTCCGGTTGTTCTTGCAATGTGGCTTGATGTCGCTGCAAGTGAGATGAATAAATGCCCTTTGATGTTGCGGCTGTATCCAAAAATTGAGCAAAAGTAATTTCTTCGCGACTAAGATGATAAATAGCCATATGTACTAGTGCTGGATGTCCCTCCACCATAGCCATCAATTCTTTCGCTTCCTGACTATTATTCCAATTGAGTCTATAGCGTTCAGCTAACTGCTGTATCTGCTCTAGACTGAAGTTACTTAACTCAATAGGTAACCCTACATTAAATGGAGATTGCTTTAATTGGAGAGGTACATAAATTTCTGTTGAGTGAACTATAATCAGTCGTAATTTTTGCCAAATTTGCTCCCGTTTAGCTTCTTCATACCACGAACGAAATAAAGGTAAAACATCTTTGGCAACCAGAGGATGTTCAAAGAGATATTGGACTTCATCTAACGATAAAATCAGAGGAGTATCTATTTGCTTTAATATATGGTTGCGAAAATAAAGAGAGCAACTAATTTTGCTGCCGATATCTTCATCCCAATAATCATCTAGTTTTGGTTCAAGTTTTAATTGACGGGTAACATTGGCACACAGCCAACGTAAAAATCTATTCAAATTACTCAAAATTACGTCGTCAATTTGTTCTAGATTTAAACTGACAGTTTGATAGCCTTGACGTGTGGCATAATCTAAAGTCCTCAGTAATAGAGACGTTTTCCCCATTTCTCTAGGTGCTTTGATGCGGACTAATGCACCATTTTTCCTAATGGCTTCAAAGACTTGTGATTCTACCAAAGTTCGTTCTATATAAAACGGAGATTCTAGGGGAACTGCTCCACTGGGATAAGAGGGAGAATTCATGAAATTGGCAGTATTATTCAGCACAAAACAAGGACTAATGACTGTTTGTAATTGGCTCTTTAGTGATAAGTTTTGATTCAACCAATCCAAATTAAAAACCCTGACATAGATGGGATTTTTAACTATTAAACTTCCTTCATATTGGGAGACAAGCCCAGACAGACGCAACTCTAGGTACTCAGGAGAGTTCTGTGCTGGGATTTTTCCTTGTTCTAAAATCTGCTGATATAGCTGCAATAATTGTTGGCTTTTTGGCGTATTACGGAGCAGGCGATCGCGTATCGTTCTTAAATGCTCTGGTTCATCTTGAGATTCCCAATTATTGATAATTTGACTCTGCACAATTTGTTCAACCCATTGTGACAGATCATCCTCTTGAATCTGACATTTAGCTGAGTTTTTATTACAATAACTAACAATTAGCCAGCACAGTTTTTGTGTGAGAAAAGGCTGCCCATTAGTCCAATATAAAACCTCTTTTAATACTGCTTCTGGGTTACTAACTTTCCCTATGAATCCCTGCACTAAAGGTTGACTATCTTCTATTTGGAATCCATGCAGTTCAATAGCTCTTCCGATATTAAAAGGGGTAGAATAGTGCTTATCTTGAATCAAATCTGAAGGTGAAGCTACTCCCAATAAAGCAAATGCAAGTCTTCTATAGGCTGGTTTGATAGCTCGATTTTCATAGCAGTGGCGAATCAAGGCAAAAAATTCATCTGTGGAAAACTTTAACCCCAGGACATTATCAATCTCATCGATAAATATGACAATCTTCTGCTGAATTTGGGTTAGTAATACCGTTTCTATAAATTCATTTAAGCATTGGATAGGAGATAGATCATCCCGTTCTTTTAACCAACTGCGCCGATTAATTTTTAGTTGAAAACCGCTTACCAATTCTTGAATAATCCCGCCATACCATTGGGAAGCGGTAATTTGCTGGCTACCAATCCCGCTTAATTCAATTTCAGCACAAGTAAATCCCTGACTTTGCAACTTATTCATTGTCCTTACTCGCAGGCTAGACTTACCCATCTGTCTAGCATTGAGAACATAGCAATATTCAAGAGCTAATAACCCTTCATAAAGTTCAGTATCAGCCTGTCGCCTTACATAAGTAGGAGCATCAGGTGGGAGGCTACCACCTGGCTGATATCGATAGGTGGCATTAAAGTTGGCAAACATTGGTATGAGGTTACACGCTTAAAACCTGACTCAGTGTTAATTCTCACATGGTTTTCAGGTTTTGAATACCTGAATTTAACTCAATTACCTGAATTCAACTGAATCGGGACTTACTCAACAAGACTTTTGGAGGGGTGTAGAGGTGTAGGGGTGCAAGGGTACGGGGGTGTAGGGGTTTTGAATCACTATACCCCTGAATCCTGCTTCTAAATGTTGATTTTCATCTGATTATTAGTGTTTGAATACCTGAATTTAACTCAATTACCTGAATTTAATTAAATGTTAAAATTCCTGATTCTAACTCAACTATGAATTTACGAACTTAAGCATAATTTAAGAAGATGATTGAGTTCCCGAATCAAGCCTGAAAACTTAGCTGGAGTTGATACATAGGATGGTTTTTTGTGAAAGCCAAACAAAATTCATCAGAGATTTTGTCAAAATTTAAAGGAGTGATATCTATATGATTCGCAAGATTATTCTCCATACTCTGAGATGTGATAAAACCGAAGAATATTTCGGTGGTGACGAAACTCTTTTGGAAATCTTCACTGACGGGCAACAGCGGACTCAAATCAAGAAAGACATGAAGGCAGGAGATACTTGGTTATTAGGTAAATCATATAACTTTAATCAAGATGCTACGATCAAGCTATGGGATGAATACAAACCATCATGGCGAGATCCTAATTACTTTTTGGGTGAATTTAAAGTAGGTAGTCTGGATGTAAACTTTGGCATTGCCAAATTTACAAAAGGTGCTGATTACACTCTTACTTACACTGTGACTACTGACCGCCGACCCCAATATGCCCCTAATTCTTTATCTCATGTCACTATTGAACTGCTTGACGTTTACTGTAGCAACACAGAAAATGTCGCAAATGTAGACGAAATCTATATTCTCGGTGGTGTCACAGTATTTGATCCTCAGACATCTGCATTAGACCCCAAACAAGCCAAGCCTGTCTTAGCTAAACCTGTTAAAATCAGCAACGGTCAAACTCAACCACTCTCTCACGTTATTTTCGATGCTGATGTCAAAAGCAATTCCGCCATCTATTTAGAAATGGCCGCATATAATGAGGATTTTGTCAAAGATTGGAGTCAATACCAAACATGGCTGGGGATAGCTGATACTGCTATTCGGACAATGGTCAGTACAGTTGCAACACTAGTAGTCGGGGCTTTAGTGAATGTTGTATTGGTCGGTCTTAATCAACTTGCTGGTTGGGATAAGGATGAAAGATTAGGTATTCAGACACATACAATTACGGTTAATGACTTAAAGCCAGGAGAAACTATTTACGACTGGATGATGATGGAGACAGGACTTGGCCGATCTACTGGCGATTATAAAGTTCGATACAAAATAACAGTTAGATAATCAATAGTTTAATTGGCATTCATTTGATTTCTAATAATATCGCTAAAATAATTACGATACAATTGACAGCGCGGTTCTACTTCATTGCCAGCAAGCTTGACTAAGCCCATGCTGTGTAACTGATAAGCTGAGATAGTTTCTAATTGTACAGGTTTTATAGAAGTAATCACTGTTTGGAATGCACTCATAAGTTTTGCTTCTTTTTGCAAACTCAACCAATATTCTCGTAAATGATGACGATATATACCTGCATCCGTTGCAGCTTCTAATAACAACTTTTCCAGAGTTACATCAGGGTAACTTATGAGGTGAGAAAAGGCCTGTTGCAATAGATAAGGATGACCACCTACCAATTGCATTAAGGTATCTACTAAGGAATTATCTGTTGCTAGTCCATATTGTGTGGCGAATGCTTGAACTTCTTCTCTGGTTAATTCTGGTAACTCAATGGGTAACCCAACATTAAAAGGCGACTGATTAATATTGAGGCGGATATAAACGTCAGTGGCGTGGGCTATCACTAATCGTAGTTTTTTCCAGTTGTGGCGACTTCTAGCTTTCTCATACCAAGAACGCAATAAACCAAAAAAGTCTTCATACACTTCAGGATAAGGAAAAAGTACATCTACGTCATCTAGACATAGAACTAGTGGACTATCAGCATCAGCCAAGAGATATTCTTCTAAATAAGTTGTACAGCTGACTTTCGCACCTATACCTTCTTCATCCCAATAGTCATCTATCTGATTGGGTAAGTGCAGTTCTCGACTGAGATTCAGACAAAACCAACGCAGAAATTTATTCAGATTTGTAAAGTGCGTTTTCCGATCTGCCATTTCCAAACTAAAACTGACTGTGCGATAGTTCTGCTGTGCTGCTTTCACTAATAATCGCTCTAGTAAGGAAGTCTTACCCATAAGTTTTGGGGCTTTTATTCGCATCAGAGAACCGGGTTGCAGCATGGTTTCATAGCATAATGATTCTAGGGGATAACGATGCACATAGAATTCTGCATCGGCAGATTTGTGTGGTTCTGGGACTAGATGTGGAGGAGATAGGGTTTCCAAAAACTTGCTGTGGCTTTGTGTACTGTTAGCCACCATTGATGCTTGAGTGGTGAAGTAATATTCAGATGGCAATTGCTGATCCCAAATTTTTTTTTCCCACCTCCGTTTCAAAGCTTCCTTAAAATTACTTTTTCTGACTTTTTCTCCCAGGGAATCGGTGAGTAATTTCCATAGCTTGGGTGCAACATCTTGACTAATATAACTAGTTGCATACTGGTGTTTAGCTGCTATTTGATCGTACTCTTCTCGTTCCCAAGAGCCTTTTAGGACAATTATTTCAATATCACTTAATTTTCTAGAGAACTTGCTAAAAACTGCTTGGTTAGCGATTTTAATTGCTTCATCTAAGTTAAAAATCATGACGATTATCAATTAAGCTGTTGCTATAGCCTATTATCTATAACATTCAATCCAATGGCTGTTAAAAATTAATTCGTAAATCCGGTTATGGATTGTTAAATAACCTTTTTGCTTAATCAATAACCCGGACAAAAGCAATTCTCGTTCGTCTGGACTATCAACTGAACTTACTTGTCCTAACTGCAAAATTTGTTGATACAGTTCTAGCATTTTCCCAGGGTGGCGATCGCCTTTGAGGATGCGATCGCGAATCGTCTTTAAATGCTCTGGTTCGTCTTGGGCTTCCCAATCTTCAATGATATTGGTGTAGACAAAATTCTTAATCCATGCTTTCTCTGTTTTGGCAGGGATTGAAGATGGTGAAGTGCGGATCATCTGGCAAATCTTTTGAGTTAAAAACGGCTGACCGTTAGTCCAGAACAAGACTTCCTTCAGAACTGCTTGGGGGTTGCTGACTTTGTTTGTCAATCCTTGCACAAGGGGTTGTGCTTCGTGTATTTGGAAACCGCACAATTGAATCGCTTGACCGATATTAAAAGGAGTTTTGCGATAATCGGTGATTAAATCGCTAGGCGTAGCAACTCCAAATAAACCAAAACACAATCGCTGATATTCTGGGTTGATATTGCGCTGATTATAGCAGGAGCGAATCAGTGCAAAGAAGTCATTGACAGAAAAATCTAAACCTAAAACACTGTCAATCTCATCGAAAAAGATGACTATTTGCGGCGGTACATGACTATCTGGCAATTTCACTTCACGTAATAAAACTTGTTCAAAGAATCGACTCAATCGCTGTACAGGAGAAATATCCAGGTTCTCTTGCCACCAGGCTTTTAAATTTACCTTTCCTAGCAAGTCAAAACTTTGCCACAATTCCACAGCTAACCCTTTGTACCACTGATCTGGGGTGATGTTTTCGTTACCAATCCGGGTCATATCAATCGCAACACAGTAAATACCTTCTTGCTGCAAATGGTGCATCATCCGCACCATCAGACTGGATTTACCCATCTGTCGGGTATTGAGGACATAACAAAACTCGCCACTCTTCAAAGCTTTGTAAAAATAACGGTCTGCTGCTCGCACTACATAAGTAGGCGCATCAATTGGTAAGCTACCCCCCACTTGATAATCATAGGTTGAGGTTTGTTCGCCACTTTTGAGCAGAGCATTTTCAAATTCTAATTTGGCTTGAGTAGCTTTGAGAATTTCTAGAGTTTGTGATAGTTCTTGGGTACGTTCTTCTACTTTGTCTTCGAGTGTGGTGTAGAGACGAGAATTTTCAATTGAGATAGCAGCTTGACTAGAAAGAATATTTAGAACTTGGACACGATCTGGTGTAAATGCCCCAGTTACCAAATTATTTTCTAAATAGACTATGCCGCTTAATTTTCCTTGATTGAGGAGGGGTGTGCAGAGAATGGATTTAGGTTGGGTTGCGATAATGTAGGCATCACGGGTAAATTGCCCGTCTTGAGTAGCATCATCAAGCACTACATTTTCTTGGGTGTGGACAACGTAGTTAATGATAGCAGGTGATAGGGCGGGCTTGCCTAATGATTCTACTGATATTGATTGTATTTTAATATCAGTTGTTGTGGCGATCGCTTCTATCACCCACTCATCCTGAGAATGCAGTAGCAGGAAGCCTTTTTGCGCACCTGCATTCTCAATCATAATTTTCATTAACTTAGCCAGTAACTTATCCAGAATAATTTCTTCGGCTAGTGCTTGAGATGCTTTAATTACCGTAGTTAAATCAAGAAACTCTCCATTACTCCCATTGGTAGAGATATTTGTGCTGAAGCTTTTAGCTATCCCCTGGTTTGTAGTTCCGATAAAATATTGCGGATATTCTCTTTCTAATTGTTGGACTTTGGCTTTAGCTCCCCAACGAGTGTAACAATGGTGGGCATTTCTCAGATATAATTGACCAATTTCCTCTCTACCAATATTCAAATAAAATTCTGCTGCTCGCTCATAAGCTAGTGCTTCTTCATGAATAAACTCAGACTTTTTAGCACCTTGAATAGCACGTTCATACAGTTCTTCTGCTTGCCAATTTTGTTTTAAAATTCGCGCTTTTTCAGCGGCGACTAAATCATATTTATGTTGAAAATTCTCTGGACAATTTTTAGCCCAGATTTTCATATTATCCTGATTTCTTTCGACTTGCTCAACTAATTCTTTTTGCTGCTTGATCTCACAAGCATGATAATGAGCAAGTAAAGAAAGAGAAAAATAAAAATTATGCTGAGGTGCTGTTAAAAAAGCACTAGAACTTAGCACATATTGATCAGCATCAATTCCGTTATTATAAGCATGAATATAATTTTTAAAAAAATAAAAGTAAACCGTCTTAGCAAAATATACAAAAAAGATTAACCAGTCATTTGAATGATTTTGAATCCAATTCCTTAAAGTTTCTTCCTCTTCTTCCCTAGATTTACCAATAATTAAACCATTCTCATTATTAAATTCTAAAAAATTAATTGCTATTTTATGAAGTATTTCTATGCAATATATACAAAAAACAATTTTTGTCTTTTTGATAAAAGCAGAATATTTTTGGTAATCTCTATCAACCTCTTCCAAACTGTATCCACAGATAAACTTTATAAAGCAATAATCTATAGCTGCATAGGAAGCACACTCATTTTCCCCTGTATCTATACCTGTTTTAAATCCATGTATTAATTTGTTGTGTACATCTATATTTCTAAGAAACTCTTTCCAGTGCCAGATAGTTCCGTAGTATATCTGCACAACATGAGCTTCTAATTTGGGGTTATTAAATTTTTCTAATAGCTTTAGAGCCAGCTTACCAAACTTATTACCATAGTTAATTTCTCCTTTTAAGCTACACAACAGCATTCCATAAGTGCTATATGTATAACCTGCGTGTAGTGGATTGCCGTAATTTATACAGAGATTAAGCTGGGTTAAGATTACTTCAACAGCCAGAGGAAAGTTGATCGTAAGTGTAGCGGAACTAACTTGCTGTAGTATTGATATAACGGCTATTTTTTCCTGTTCTTTCATGACAGGTAAATTAGCTAAATCCTCAATATCTTCAATCTTATTTTTTTGTAAAAATGATTCAATCAAGGCTTGTTGATGTTCAATATTTTTGATTATATTTTCAGGTTCTGAAGATATATTTACGCCAAATTCTAGTAAAGCTTTTAGCGCAGTATCTATAGCTTTATGTGGTTTAAGTGTTGTAAAATAATATACTATTTTTAGCTGATTTACCTTGGCTTTATCTAAAAGTTTTTTAGCTTTTTTTAAGAGTATTTCAGACAGTATTTCAAAACGCTCAAATTTAGTATTTAAGTAAAGCAGTTCTAAAGTTTCTATATGCAGTTTCCATGTCAATTCATATATATAATCCCAGCTATTAACGGCTAATAGTCTCAATCCTGTTTCTAAATATTTAAGACTAGGTTCATAAGCTGTAGATGCCTTGGATTTTATACCAGCTTGAAGATTCAATTTAGCTAACTCATCTTTCTCTAGTTGCTGCTCTATTAATTCTGCTCCTTCGTTAAGCTGATTAACAATATTAAAAATATTCTCTTCTAGTATATGTTTGTGATTTTTTTTCAACAAGAGACGACCTATTTGCAGATGAACAGCTTTTTTTTCATCTTCTAAAATTAGACTATAAGCAGCTTGCTGAACTCGGTCATGTAAAAACTTATAGGCGATAGATTCGGGATAATTAGGGATAAAATTAGCAGAAGTTTCATGCAGATCACTTGAAATTTCCTCCTGACTCCATAGCAGGGGTAATTTGTATTCTTTACTTAAGGGAATAATCAATCCTTCTTTGAGTGCTGGCTGTAATTCTTGAGAGGTAAATCTCTGGTTTTTTCTGTTAACAATGGAAAGAATATCTAAATTGAATTTGTTTCCTATACAAGCAGCTAATTTTAAAACATTTTGTGTAGTCTTATCTAGTTTCTCAATCTTCCTTACCATTAATTCAACTACATTATCAGTTATCCCTACTTTTTGAATTTGCTCGATATCCCACTGCCAAAAATCACCCTTACTTTCTTCATGAGTAATTGTCAATTGAGCCGTATTAAAGACTAATAGCTTTTCTTTATATAAAGTCTGCAGTAGTTGAGTTATAAAAAAAGAATTACCACCAGTTTTCTTAGTTACTAACTCTGTTAGAGGTTTTGCATATTCTCTTGAGCAATCAAGAGTCTCTGTAATTAATTGGTTAACATGGTTGATTTCCAAAGGCTGAAGCATAATTTGATTGACTATAGCTTTTGCCTTTTTAATTTGTTCTAAAGTATGTATTAAAGGGTGAGTAAGACTAACTTCATTATCTCTGTATGCTCCTATCATCAATAAATATTGACTGTCAGCATTAGTCATTAATCGCTCAATTAAATTCAAAGATGGTAAATCTGCCCACTGTAAATCATCCAAAAAAATCACTAAAGGGTGTTCTTTTTGGCTGAAAATGCCGATAAACCTTTCAAAGAATAAATTGAATCGATTTTGGTTTTCAGTTGCTCCTAGTTGCTCAATAGCTGGCTGTTTACTAATAATCTTTTCTAAGTCGGGAATGACATCAATGATAATTTGACCATTATTTCCTAAAGCTGCTAATATTTTCTCTTTCCAGGTTTGGAGAATTATTACAGGTTCACTTAATAATTGACTGATTAAGTCTTGAAAAGCCTGTGTAATTGCTGCGTAGGGAATATCTCTTTGGAACTGGTCAAATTTACCACGAATGAAATATCCGCGTTGGCGTGTAATAGGTTTGTGAATTTCATTCACCAAAGCAGATTTACCAATACCTGAATAACCCGAAATCAGTATTGTCTCCGTAGTACCTTGGCTGACTCTCTCAAATGTTGTTAATAGTTGGGTGATTTCTTGTTCTCGCCCATATAATTTTTGAGGAATATGAAACTTATCGGAAATATCCTGACTTCCTAAAGGAAATTGAGAAATTTCCCCTAAATTATTTAATTGCTGAAGACAGGTTTCTAAATCTGCTTTAATTCCCCAAACACTTTGGTATCGTTCCTCTGGAGTTTTAGCTAGTAATTTCATGACAATATTAGATACTGTCAATGGAATAGAGGAGATGAGTTCATGAGGGGTTTTCGGATGTTGTGCAATGTGACAATGAACTAATTCTATAGGGTCATTAGTTGCAAAAGGCAGTTGATGAGTCAACAGTTCATAGAAGGTAACACCCAGAGAATAGAAATCACTGCGGTAATCTATGCCTCGGTTCATTCTACCAGTTTGCTCTGGGGCAATATAAGCTAAAGTTCCTTCTAATTGATTGATATTGCAAATTGTCTGATTTTCTTGAGATAAATGGGTAGAAATCCCAAAATCTATAATTTTAAGCTGTTCAGTTTTTCGGTTATAGACAATGTTGGCAGGGTTAATATCTTTATGGATAATATTAGCAGTGTGAATAGCGGCTAAACTTTCTGTGATTTTGATAGAAATATTTAAAAATTCTGCTAATGTAAATTGATGTTGGGATAATAATAGGTTTAAAGATTGACCGCCAAAATCCTCTAAGAGAATTACTAAAGTGTTCTTATATCGCTGTAAGTCGTAGGCTTTGACAATGTTATCTGTTTTTAAGGAATGCGTAATTTCATATTCCTGTTTATATCGGGTTAATTCTGAGGGTGTGGGGTAATTTTCTTTGAGAATTTTCAGAATAACTGGTCGATTATCTGGCTGGAGAATGCCTCGATAAACTAACGAATTAGCACTTTCATAGATTTTTTCAGTCTGATGGTAGTCTATTATGCTAATCATGATGAATATTAAGAAGTATTTATAAATTAATTTATTAAATTATTCTAAGTTTCACAGATAAAAGTCAGATGTTGCATATCTAACTTGCACATTTTTTTATGTTGACAACCATAAACAAGCTTCATGAGTGACTGTGTAATTTAAAAGCGTAACAGATGAACAAGGTTAATTCCAAAGATTTTTACTGTGATATGTAATTACTTCCTGATAGTTTCTTAAAAAATAGACAATATTATCACCATAAGGAAGTAAGAGAATCAAAATTTTGCTAACAGGTACTTAGAGGTAAATAAGGATAAGGTGGTGTAAAATATTGCACATCTAATGAATAGTTTCCTTTTTCATCCTTAATATAAAATGGCAAGTCTCCGTCCTCATCCTGGGCTGTAGCCCATTCTTCAATCTGGCTGTGAGATAGGTTTCTTTCTGAAGGGATTGGAGGGTAGGGAACAGTGGCTTTACTAGCGATAGAATACTTTCCTGGCTCTAGTTGCATCTCTTGTATATTACCTTTAAAGTTATTCCAATCAACTTCTAGTCCATATCTGAAAACGATATCACCTGTACTCAAAATAGGTTGAGCAATTTGGTGGTATTTTATTTCTCCATCTTGTTTGATTTCATAATATGCCTGTCCTGCCATTAATAAACTTAAGGCAATTCCCTGCCAACCCTCACTGCTAGGTAGAATCAAAAACCTGTCTTCATCAGGTTTCCCATTTTGGCAATGCTTCTGATTGAGTGGATAATAAATATTGAGGTTATCTGGTTCTAGATAATCAGGAGAAAATTCTTGATCAAAAAAGAAAATTTCTCTGGATATTAGATCATCTAATATATCTATATTATTATCAGTATTCACATCATCCCAATTACCAAGGATGAAATTAGCCCAGGGTTTAACTTCATCCTTAGCTGTTAAATAGGCATGCCAAGTTTTAGCAATTAGTTGGGAGATTTTGCGCGTTTGTAGTAGAGTTTGAGTGGTTTCATAAATATTATTCAACGCGCTACTAATATTTTTGACACCTTGTTCTGGTAAGAGCAAGTTTAGATAGTCTGTTGGGAAAACTACTCCAGGAGAAGGTAAACATGAGCCTATAGTATCTGGCTTATCTGGATAATATATTTTTAATTTTTCTTGGGTTTGGTCATCTAATTGATACTGATAAAAATCTCGTCTGGTTTTAACTATAATTTTTGTTTTTAGATATTTTACTTTAGTTTCCTGTTCAGGAGAAACTAGTAAAATTTGATAATAGGTATCATCGCTGTTATACCACTGTTTTGCTGCTGAATATTTGGTAGATGCTGACATTATGATTTTTTCCTATTGAATGTTAACCAATTTAGGAACTTTTCAAACCAAACTGTAAAAGCGGAGAGGATTATCCCAAACAATTTTTTGGATTGTTGCTTGAGCTAACTGAGTTTCAAGTTCTAGAACTCTGTTTACAACATCTGGCTGATGATCCATGTGTGGGTAATCAGAGCCGAAGATTAAGTTATCAGCACCAATGTACTCGATAATTTCAAATAAGCAAGGTTCAGAAGGTTCAATTGCTACAAAACATTGACGGCGAAAGTATTCTGATGGCTGGATTTTGATCTGATTTTTCACCTCAAAATATAAATTTTTGTACTCTTCATCCAATCGCCAGAGCCAATAAAGAAGCCAGCTACAACCAGATTCTAGAAAACCAACTCTTAACTTTGGGTGACGTTCTAACACTCCACCTTCAATTAACGCTAACAAGGCCATCATTTGTTCCATCGGATGGGAACAAGCGTGCATGGCAAAACGAGTATGAAATCGATCTGCACCTGTAGTTTGTAAACGACTATGAGTTCCCTCATGAATTCCCACTGTTATATCTAATTCCTCGCAGGCTTTCCAAAATGGCTCATAGCTAGGATCACTGAGAATTCTCCCTTTGACGGGGTTGGGGCGTAAACAAACAGCTTTCCAGCCAAACTCGGCTATGCGGTGTAGTTCTAACACCATTTGATCTGGTGCATGAAGATTAATTGCTCCGACTCCTTTTAATTTGTCTGGAGCATAACTACAAAATTCTTCATATAACCAAGTGTTGTAGGCTTGGGTAAAAGCTCCTACAACTGCTGCGGGCATACTATCAATAGCAAATAGCCACAGTCCGTAAGTCGGATAAATAAAGGCTAAATCAATCCCCATTTGTACCATTGCTTGCAGATGAGATGCGGCATTGTAACGCTGAAAATAAGCTTGGGGGTGAGCTTGCATCATCTGGCGATCGCCTTCTTTTCTCACTTGTTGAGATATCTTATTTACAATGTCTTCTCCTTGAATTTTCATATCTGCTGAGGGTGCAAAGTGCCTAAACTCAGGTGCAAGGTACTTTGCCCACATCTGCGGCGGCTCAATTACATGGGAATCAGCATCAATAATTTTGTATCCATGCAGCATAAGGGACTGGGGATTGGGGATTGGGGTTTTTTAACAATCGAATATCAGTCTAATGAATGTGAATTACATCCACATGGGATAGGGGTTGAGTTGTTCTTCTGTCAGAGGCTTTTGTAACCAACCCATTTTGACGGGAACATCATAAAGCCTTCCTGAACCTAAGCGTTTCCAAATATGACGCATTCCCGGCACAATCACCTTAGCGACTTTCAGGCCAATATCGGGGCGAGTCTGATCTAGAACGAGCATTTCTAAACCATTCTGCTCAACAATTCTCTGACATAGCCTGACATCTTCTAAGAGATCATCACTTGCTAGTTGGGCATAATCTGCATAGACTTTGGGAACGCTTTGAGTGTCGGGAAGCAGGTAAGGTTGATTTGAGACATTGGCAGATTTCCACCATTCAATGGCTAGGCGATCGCCAGATAAGGGATATTGGGTGCTACCATCTGCGTTAGCAATTAACACATTAGGCAGAATTTGGTTAACCTCAGTTAAAGCTCGACTAATGGCTAGCTTGGGGTCAAAATGAACACCATAACCTAAAATAATATCTTCTACGTCTCGATCCGTTCTGCGACTAATAGCCGCAAAAGCAGGAATATTGAGATCACTAGTAATATCTATTACCCACAACTGCCTGTCAATAGCTTGATAATATTTGTTCAAACTTTGAAAATAAGGCTCATTAAAACTATTTAAATCTACTTGAGGTTTAAGCAGCCGATTATACCACCATAAAGCCACGCAATCCCGTTCCACCAATTCCATAAATCCTTGGAGAATGGCTTCTTCGAGGGTATTACCTGCGGCACAGCCGTTAGAGTCTGCCCAACATTCTCTTTGATCTGATTGAGGATAGCCGTAATAGCAATAAGCAGTTGGCAGATATTTAAATTCTTGATGGGTTAAAGACCAAACGGGTGTCCAGTCGATTACTTTTGTTGTATCAAAAGGTGCAGTAACTTTTTGAAACCATCCTTGACAATCAGCATTCCATTGTTCTCGGTGCTGGTATTGTGTTTGGCTAAAATTCATACAATCATTGGGATGAATTGCTTTTTCATTTAGCTGTTCGTAACTGCTTTTGAGTCTGATTTCATCTCCCTGAAATACACCAGAATACCTCTCAATCGCTTCGCAAAAACCGCTAGCTTTGGCTTGAGTATCAGTTCTACCTTTACCGGCACTTCTCCCGCCGATATTTTGGCGTAAACTGGCTAAATCATCAAAAAGACTCTGAAAATGATGCTTGGCAATATATGTATGGGTTAACCCATTCCCCGGTATTCTGCTCAATTCTCGGACAATACCTGTAATGGGGCTAATATGTTGTGCGTATTTCTTTAAAGTTTCTTGTGGTGAACAAGAACGATGTCCGCCGTCTATGGTAAAAGTTTTCTGACGGTGTTCTAAAACAATCGGTGATGGCTGGTTGTTTTGTTCACCGCAACTATGACATTGAGGACGCTGCACCACAGTATGATTGTGGGTTTGGATAGTCAAGGTGTCATAGGTGATGAGAGTCCCTGCTAATCGTTGATTTTCTCCTTGGATAATCCATCTAAAAACCTCTGTAGCTACCATTCCTAATGCTGTATGCACTGTAGCAGTGAGAAATCCCAGAGGTGCAGATAAGGAAATCTGTTTATGTCTGTGAACATAACTAGCAACTGGCCTGTTATTGTGTAGGCGATTAGCTAGACATTCCCAACAAGCTGTTTTTTGGGGGTGAAATATCGGCCCTATCCAGACTATCGTTCCCAGAGGGTTGGCTAGCATCCAAGGAGAGTCTGATTTTAAGGCTTGTTGATTAAATGCTGCTAGTTGTGGGTGGAGGTAGTCATCAGTCAAGATGACGGTGATATCTCCAGTATCTGCTATTTGAATATCTAGGGATTTGAGGATAGTGATTAAGTCATCGGTGGGAACAGAACCAAAGGCTTTGACGGCGACTGTAGTGGATTGCAACCGTTGAGCAGCTACGATGGGGGGAATATGGAGATGATGACAGAAAATAGCTAAAGGCGATCGCTCGGATTCATCCTCTTCCACTAGATAACCCTGCTGTTCCATTTGGAATAGGGTGTATTGGGCTTTGATACTGGCGTTGAGAACATTCTGAAAAAATTCTGGATTTTCTGGATTTGCTGGTATCAGTTCCAGCTGAATGATGTCAATGATTTCATCAACGCTATATTTACCTTCCTTGACTAGAGAAGCTACAAGAAAAGACAGGCGATCGCTCCAGCAAACTGCTTCTCTCTCAGATAAAATAAATACTTGGTCTGGTTCTATTGTCTCAACAGTGTAACAAGACTTGAATTTTGGTTGATTAATCATGTTTTGTCAGTAAAAGCTTGGAAATTACTGACATATGTTAACTAAATAGGTTTAACACCGCTAATCTTTAAAACATCACTCATAGTTGCACAGTAATTAGGTAACTCAAAGCTACTAGGATTGATTACAGTGTCATAGGTAAAATGGCGATAGTTCATACAGAATCTATCCCAAGCTGCCATCTGAATCTGAAAGACGGCGATGATTAAATTTGCTAGGGATAAAGATAGGGGAATGCGGAAGTAAATCTTTTTGCTGAAATAAGAGCAAAGTTCTTCTATTGCTTGATTGGCGGTGAGTCTTTGCTGACCTAAAACTAGTCTGCGCGTTGTCTCATTTTGGGGAGGATGGACAATTAAATATTTAACGACAGTGGCGATATCTTGACCATGAATAAAGTGAAAACTACCATCGGCTTTTAAGAAGCGAATTAAATTAATATATTTTGTAACTTCAGGAATTCCTGATGTGAGGTGAGAATAGGGTTTTTTGGTATCACCACCTAAAACTAAAGTCGGAAAAACAGTAGTGATTTTGGGTGCGATCGCCAGTTGTGATATCTTCTGTAAACACTCATATTTAGACCGGATATAATCTGTACCAATTTCCCCTGCTTCTTTTAGTGGTTGATTGTGGCGGTCTAAAACACTAGCTGTAGAAAAATAAATAACCTGTTCGCAACGTTCAGGATTGAGTAAACTGAGTAATTCTAAAGTTTTAGATACATTAATATCAAAAGTTTGTTCACCACCCCAAGCAGTAGCGGTGAGAACTGCAACATCAATTGTAGGCAGTAACTCAGATAATTGGCTAATATTTTGCATATCACCCTGCAAAACATGAATACCAGAGCGAACCGTGGTATCAACTTGCAGTTTATTGAGATTTCTTACTAGTAAATATAATTCGTAATCTGTTTCTTGAATTAAGGCTTCACTTATATAGTGACCTATACAGCCACTAGCACCGGTTATTAAAATTCGTTTATTCATAAGAGTCCAGGGATGTAGGGGTTTAGGGGTGTAGGGGTGTGGGGGAAGAGGTAAAAGTATTTACCAAATATGTTTACCCATGAAATGAAAACTGTTGTCACTGTTCCCAGTCCCCAGTCCCCAGTCCCCAGTCCCCTTTCATTCTTGACTAAACCAACACATTGAGCTGCTTGGCGGTTTCAAAGAAGAAAGCCACGTTTTCTTCTGGGGTGTCTGGGTGTACACCATGACCGAGGTTGAGAATGTGTCCCCAGTTACCAGCTTTGCGAACGGTATCAATGATGCGATCGCGGATAAACTCTTTTGAGCCATATAATACGCCAGGGTCAAGATTACCTTGGACTTTGACGTGTTTCCCTAATCTGGCTCTTGCATCGGCCATGTCTACTGTCCAGTCTACAGTGACGACATCAGCACCAGATTGCCCCATGCGTTCGAGTACGCCTGCGCTACCACTAACTAACAAAATTAATGGTGTGTCTGGGTGAGTTTCCTTGACTTGCTGGAATACCCGCTTTTGGTAGGGGAGAGCAAAGGTGTCATAATCTTGGGGACTGAGGTATCCTGCCCAAGAATCGAACATTTGCACTACTTGCGCGCCAGAATCAATTTGATAACGCACATAAACTGCGATCGCATCTGCAAATTTAGCGAGGAGTTGATGCAGCACATCTGGCTGTGTGAAAGCCATGTTTTTGATGATGGAGTAGGTTTTAGAACCTTTACCTTCCACCGCATAGGCGGCTAAAGTCCACGGCGCACCCACAAAGCCTAGTACCGTTGATTTGTTGCCTACTTCTTGACGTAAAGCCTGCAAAATAGTTTTGATAAACGGTAGAGCCGCTTCTGGTTCTAAAGGACGCAGTTGATCAACTTGTGCTTGAGTGCGAATGGGCGCATGAATGATGGGGCCTTTACCTTCCGCAATGTCCATGTCAATCCCCAAACCTGGTAAGGGGGTAACAATGTCGGAAAATAAAATTACGCCGTCGGGTTGGAAAGCTCTCCAGGGTTGGAGGGAGACTTCAATCGCTACTTCAGGAATTTCGGAGCGTTCGCGAAATGAAGGATACTTCTCCCTTAAATCCCGATATGCTTTCATGTATCGTCCCGCTTGGCGCATCATCCACACGGGGGGACGATCTACAATTTCACCACGAGCAGCCCGCAAAAGATGAGGAGTCGTTGCAGCAAAACCCATTTAACACTTCATCCTAAGTCACTTTTTTATGTCAATGTTTAGCTTATCATTCTGGGATTACGCTTTATCAAATAGAGGTGACAGGTGACGGGTAACAGTTAACAGTAACAGAGGAAATTTTGTCTTAATGACCCATGACGGCAGTTACTATAAGTCTGGAAACCCGCTGATCGCAATGCCTCCCCAATGCTCTATACCCATTTTCATACTTAGCATTAAAACTTGTTTTATTGAGATTATCTTATTCAAATTTCTTAACTTAAATTAATATGCAAAGTAAATCTAATCATCCTTCTCGTTTTGCAACGGCTAATAGCAAATCTCAACCAGTTAGGTTATTGATCCCCCGTTCTCAACGGCGGACGTTCTTGTTTCAGTTTACTTTGATGACTGTTTTGGGTTGGGTGGTGGGTGGGATCGTCAGCATTGCGATCGAAAAAATCCTCTGGCAAAGTCTACTCCCAACTTTTGCCGATCAGCCCCAAGTATGGAGCTTTTGGGTTAGATTACTTGGTAATATTGTGTTTGCCGTAGTTTTTGCTGCGGATCAGGCGTTAGTCATGCGCCGTTATCTTTCTGGCTGGCTCTGGTTGCTGGCTACCAGTGCAGGTTGGCTACTAGCCAATGCGGTCTCAACTACTTGGATTAACTATATTGCTAATTTATTTAATCAACCGTTGACTGCTGACACTGCCTTGACGGTCGGATTTTTGTCAACACTTCCGTATATTCTTTCTGGGGTTTGGCTGGGGCTATTGCAATGGTTAGTCCTGCGGAGTTACACAGTAAAAAGTTGGTGGTGGAATTTTTTTCCCTCTATTTCCTTCTTCTGTATTAGTCTGGTAGTTTGGTTACTTTCTTTAATGCAAAATTTGATTCCAGCATCCGTAATGTCTTGGATTGAACAAGGATTTACGGCTATGATCCTCGGAGTCATACCAGCAATTGGCTTGTGTAGTCTGAAGAAACAATTACAACGTCAGACTGGAATCTCTAGCGCGTCCTAAATTTTAGGTTAGCTAGTTGCTTGATATGGGATAAAAGGTTACAGAAGGATGACAAAAGACCGGGTGTTACAAACAAATATTCTGCCACCTGTGGCTGAGAAACAGCCCCAAGTTTTAGAATTACATGGCGATCGCCGCCTAGACAACTACTTTTGGCTGCGCGACATTGATAACCCCAAAGTAGTAGCATATCTAGATGCGGAAAACGCCTACACCGCAGCGATGATGCAGCATACAGACTCGCTGCAAACTCAGCTTTATGATGAAATGCTCTCGCGCATTCAAGAAACTGATCTATCTTTGCCGTACCGCAAAGATAATTATTATTACTATTCGCGCACGGAAGCCGGGAAAGCTTATCGCATTTATTGCCGAAAACAAGGAAGTTTAGATGCTCCCGAAGAGGTACTGTTAGATGAAAACGAGTTAGCATCCGGGCATGATTTTTTTGAGTTAGGTATATTTGATGTTAGTCCTAATCATCAAATCCTAGCCTATTCTTTTGATACCAGTGGCTCTGAAAGATATACACTTTTCTTTCTGGATTTAAATACGCGTCAGTTATATCCAGAAACTATTGCTGATACTTATTTTTCTTTTTGTTGGGCTAATGATAACCAAACTGGTTTTTATACCAAAATTGATACTGCTAACCGCCCCTATCAACTATTTAGACATACTCTTGGCACATCCCCAGAGTCAGATGAGCTAATTTATCACGAACCTGATGAGGCTTACGCTTTATATGTTGATAATACTCGCTCTCAAGCATATATTTTAATGACTTTGCGGAGCAGTATCACTACGGAAATTCACTATCTAGATGCTAATCATCCTAGGAGTGATTTTCAGGTAATTTACCACCGTGATCCAGGTATAGAGTACGATGTAGACCATCACAGCGATTACTTTTACATTGTCACTAATGAAGCGGCCACTAACTTTAAATTGGTGAAAACTCCCATAGCTGCACCATCAAAAGACAACTGGCAAACTGTAATTCCTCACCGTGAAGATGTTTTGCTCTCAGGAATTAGTCTGTTTGCTCATCACTTGGTAATTTATGAACGCAAAGATGGGCTACAAACTGCTAGGGTAAGAAACTTATCGACAGGTGATGAAAGTAATATTGTTTTTCCTGAACCTACCTACGCTTTTTCTGAAGGTAGTAACCCAGAATTTAATACTACTAATTTGCGGTTTAATTACACTTCCCTCATCACACCGCCCTCTGTTTTCGATTACGATATGGAAACCAAAGAGCGGGAATTGAAAAAACAAACGGAAGTACTTGGCGGCTATGATCCAACTCAATATTGTAGTGAATGGTTGATGGCCACAGCCCAAGATGGTATACAAGTTCCTATATCCATTGTTTACAAACAAGGAATTAAAAAAGACGGCAAAAATCCCTTGTTATTGACAGGATATGGTTCTTATGGTGCTTCTTACCCCGCGTCTTTTTCTTCAACTAGATTAACATTATTAGACCGAGGTGTAGTGTTTGCGATCGCTCATATTCGTGGCGGCGAAGAAATGGGGCGCAAATGGTATGAAAATGGCAAATTTTTACACAAGAAAAACACCTTCACCGATTTTATTGCCTGTGCCGAATATTTAATTAACGAAGGTTGGACAGCAAGTAAACACCTAGCAATTACAGGCGGTAGTGCAGGCGGTTTATTAATGGGTGCAGTAATTAATATGCGTCCTGAATTATTTCAAGTAGTCGTTGCTGATGTGCCGTTTGTTGATGTGGTAACAACAATTCTAGACACATCTTTACCTCTCTCGGCAATGGAATGGGAAGAATGGGGAAATCCCAATGATCCAATCTACTATGACTACATGAAGTCTTACTCACCCTACGATAATGTTGAAGCCAAAGCTTACCCCCATTTGCTCATTACCGCCGGGTTAAATGATTCCCGCGTTAAATATTGGGAACCTGCCAAATGGACAGCCAAACTGCGAGAGATGAAAACAGACAATAACATTCTTCTGCTCAAAACCAACATGGATGCTGGACATAGTGGTGCTTCTGGACGCTACGAAAGCTTAAAGGAATTAGCTTTTGAGTATGCCTTTATTTTGGAGCGATTAAGTTTGGTTTAACTCAGTCCAAAAACCAGTAACTTTAG
Source organism: Trichormus sp. M33_DOE_039 (assembly GCA_015296085.1). GTDB lineage: Bacteria > Cyanobacteriota > Cyanobacteriia > Cyanobacteriales > Nostocaceae > Trichormus. Next base: position 69,829 of record DVDT01000040.1, read on the forward strand.
ATTTGCGTACCACTTTGTGGAAGCAAGCTACGCTGGCGCGTAGCTTGCTTCCCTGAAAGGTTTTCTACCCTCTACCTGACCTGAAAGGAATGTAGGGGTAGGGGTGTAAGGGTATAGGGGTGTAGGGGAAAGACACCTTTCCTCGTTGACTGTGAAACTTGTTTCATTGGGACTTTCTTGATAATTCTTTGTCATTGTTCCCATCCGAATCTTTATGATTCTGCGATCGCCGTATACTGAGATATTCTTTCCTAAGAAAAAACACAATATATAGTGAAATGAAATATATCAAGCGTCACGTTAAAGGGATTGGACTCATTGTCGAGGTTGTTTTTTTAATAGCCTTATTTCTGCTCGGACTCTTCCTAGATTATGAATTAGCTGCTTCCTTGTTCTGGCAATTTTACTTATTGATGGCTGTTTTAGCCCTAATCTTACTCTTGCCATTATACTTACAATCTCGGCATAAACAGGAATTGTGGCTTTTCCTCGGTTTCAATATCAGTCTATTAGCTCTGCACTTTTTGACTCTCACTCCTGTAAAACCCTTCACAAAGTTTTATCTCGACATTAAAAATGGTATGACAATTCAGGAGGTTCAAGGCTTATTTAACCAGCGTTTTCCAAAAGAGGGAAGATTTCCTCAACCGGTATGGGAACTACATTATGGACATAATGGTGTGCTGGAAAATCGTGACCCTGAAGAAAAAGGCTTTGTAGCTATACCTGACCAAAATCTAAACTACATTCTTGACCCAAGCGATGGTCGCTACAATGCGGAAGTGGTAACTGTTTATTTCAATGATAGCAAAGTGGTAGGAGCTAAGTATTTACCCGATTAATTCCGATTCGTCGAAATCACGTTAACACCAACGCAGAGGCTCAACTTGTCAAGACAGATTTTAGATTAAATACCAATCCCAAATCTCACAATTATCTTGAATTTACTGCCTGTATTTATATTTTGTTCGACTGAAGTGCAGTCCTGTTTCATTTAAACGATACTATCCTTAATCGAGAAGCTTCACTTCAGCAATTTATTTCTGGTCAATTTTACTTAATATTGAACAAGTTGGTTGCTTCGTATTTAGTTAAAAATTAACATTTATCTTTCTAGATACAAGATGTTAGCAAATAATCTGTTAGCTCGTTGGTTTCATTTCATTTCTGCAAAATGCTCTAGTAACAAGCGATGAACAAACATATAACCTCCACCTACTTTCTGCATAAAAATTCTCTCGGTTGCATAGTCTAGAAATCTTGAATAATTCCAGGGATTTTTTCTGGTTAAAAACAAAATAAGTCGTAGAGACAAATGTTGAATAATAGCCCCTCCTCCTCCATATCCACCAAGCAATATTCCAGCAATTAAGCCGCATACAATACCAATAAATATAACAGAGATGGAAAAACCCATAAAAATTGAAGCAAACAATATAAATGATAAACCAAAAGATACTGTGCAAGCTAAAGCAAATATTATAGAGTTCTTGACAGAATTCCAGAGACCTTGATTCGGAGTTTTACTAAAATCAATTTCTACTGCTATGCGTCCCGACATTAAAATTGCTATTAAGCCAATAATTACCATATAAATAGAGAGAAATAAATTAAAGACAATGTTAAAAAAAATTGCTCCCAACCATGTCATTAAAAGCAAACCCAGAAAATTATCTTCTTTTTTATCGCCTTCTTTACCTCTAGAGTTGATCATTTTATTTTGATAAATAAAGTTCTGATCTGCTTTTGGGAAAAACCATATTAATGGAATCATGAGTGGATAGGGATAAATTATTATTCCTAGCAATATATAGCTTATAAGTGATCCCGTAGATATTGCGTTCCCTGTTTGAAATAAATCAAAGAGATACACCATTAAATAGGTATAAGGCCATACAAAAAATCCACTTAGATAAAGGAATAATGCTGGTTTAATTTTTCTCCAAGACCATTTCAACTCATTAATTATTTGAATTTCTAAGTCATCTACATTAGTAACTTGCAAAGTTGCATATATAAATGCTAACGGTAATGAGCATATACAGCCCAACATCAGTACTGATAAGAAGCCAAATAAGATGTTATAAAAAAAATTAGGATCTGTCAGTATATATATACCACCCTCAATTTTTGACCAGACTATACCAGCTATTATAATAATTCCCATCATTGAGAATATAATTGGCGTTAAAACAAATGATAATAAGAAACCGTACAACCAATTTTCACATAAATTCAACCAAATATTCGGTTGTAAGTTTTCAATCAAGAATATAGATTGAGAGCTTGACTTCATTTTCGCCGCCAGGAAAATAAGCCATGATTTTGCTTGGCTCTCTTTGTAAATATCTTTTCTAATACGTCGCCTAAAAAACATTCTGTTAATGTAAACATTAAATATTTCGCTGATATATTCTTGGGTAGATTTATTTGAGTGAAACTCTTGAATGGAACTACCAGAATAGGCAAGAGCAGTAACATTTAACATCAGAGGTGTTTTAAGAAGTTCTTGGAAGACAGTATCTTTCTGAGCTAAATTTCGGATAGAAGATAGTTCATCACCCCATGCAAGTAAGTAGTGATCAACTTGCTCATCACTCAAAGCTTTTATGAAAACTGCACCTTGTAATTTGAGTTTTTTAGAGAGTGAATTATAATCTTTTATACGGCTACACACAACTTTTGCTGTTCTGCCATACTCTTGATTAAATTGATTTAGTGCTGCTACACATTCATCACGGAAATCAGATTTAACTTCATCTAAACCATCTAGTAAGAGTAGGAGCTTCTCTTCCTGAATATAGACTTTACTCAACGTTGGTGGTACTTGATATTTCTCTTTTAACTCATGAACTAACCATTCAGTGATAGGTTGCTTTTTAATTCCCCAAGAAGATAGATTAAACACTACGGGGATTGGATGATTTACATCTTTTTCAGCACACATGAGTAGATCACGTCCAAACTCTAGTAAAGTTATTGTTTTACCTGAACCTGGTTCTCCAAGAATTAGAAGAGTTGCACTGTGTCCCATTTGGTTAAATAGATCAATAATTCGAGTACCAGTCGGTATACTTTGCCTGATACGTTCAGGTGTTACCCAATCTAACTTGAAGGGTTGCTCTACTGCATCTAAATGCTTTTCCAAGTTAAGCTCGATAAGTGCCTGATTATAAAGTGATTTTTCTAGAACGCCCTGAATCCAAAAATTTCTTACCTTATCAATTAATACCTTGCGATTTTGAAATTCTTCTTGTTTAGAGGAATCTTTACCGAGAAATAAAAATTGTAGCTGCCATAAGTCACGTAATGCTTGTCCAATTTGACCCTGAACTGTAGATTTCTTAATATTTAAACTCTGGCGTTTCTTATGTGGGTCATTATTCATATATTTGATTGTTGAGAAAAAATTTACAATTTATTTCTAATAAGGATCTCTAGCGGAAAATGATGAAATACAACCTTTAATCTGAACAGCAAATTGAAACAAAAGCTTCTTACTCAATTTTTCATAATCCTGCTTACGCGAACACATAACTATTTCTACTTTTCCATACTGCTGAACAAACTCATTGATGGCAATTACACATGATTTTCTGCTCCATCTATGAACTTCATGGAATCCATCTAGTAATATAAGCAAGTGCTGATCTTCAACCCAAAGCTTACCTACTTTTCTAGAAATTTGATATTTATCTTCAAGTTCAAATACTAACCAATCGGCAACCTTTTGTCTTCTGCTTTTTAAAGAAGAAATATTTAAAACTACCGGTAAAGGGAAATTATCATCATATACAGCACGACTAATAAACATACTCGCAAGCTCTAAAAGAATTCGTGTTTTTCCTGAGCCTGAATCGCCCAGTATTAGAAGAGATGCTCCTTCTCCTAATTGGTCAAATATATCGATCACCTTTGTACCTAAAGGTAAATTCCTACGCAGTTGCTCAGGAGTTTCGTAAACATTTCCCCATGAAGTTTGTAAAACATCAAGACATTCCTCTAACTTGAAATCAAGCAGTGGCTTTTTATGAGCAATTTCGTAGAGAACATTATCGATCCAATAATTTTTTATCTTTTCAAGCAGAACTTTTCTTGCAAGTCTTGCTTGTTGCATATCTTTTTGTTGTCTCCCAAATATAAATTGAACTTGATGTAAATCTCGTCCAGATTGCCCAATTTGGCTATTATTGAGCGGTTCATCTCCAAATATAAGCCGGAGTTGATTTACATCTCGTCCAGCTTGACCGATTTGACCTTCTAATGAAGCACTTTCTATATTGATCTCTTGTTGCTGGCTTTGCTCTGGTTGGTCATTCATATCTTTCTCGTCTCATTACATAAAAAGTAGCGTTTTGGCTACCACGCCCAACCAAGGAGCTAATTGAGTAGTAACTGGCTCTAACTTCTTCCACAGTCCTTCACCTGCCCCAACTGCTTCATTTGCTTCTTTAAGAACTTTAGTGGCTCTCTGCAAGCTCTTGGTTGCAAAATCCTTATCAGGCTCTTTTGCTTGTGCTTCATCTTTTGCGGACTCTATATGCTTAATAGCCTTTTCCTTATATTCTTTTGGTAACTCTGAAGTCTCAAACAAATTTTCTATTTGAGTGATAAGTTCCACTACTTCAGCAGATGTTAATTGCTTCACAGTGTTTCCACTTACAATCCTTTGAGTTTGGGTTAAATCACGCCCTGCTTGCCCTATTTGCACACCACCAGAAAACTGACCACCATTAATATTTAAGGATTGTGAGGGTGAGGGTTTTTCTTCTGACATTTTTGTTACCTTCAATACAACTAGATCACTATTGTATTTGGGCTAAGAGTCTTTGTCAGGATAGAATATACGGGCTGAATTCTCTTTAAAAACGTCAGTTTAACTTAAATCTTGCAAACGAGACATACCAAAAATAGGCAAATAAATGTAACAACGTAAGATAGGGTTAGGAAGTACGATGAATAGAAAAACAAGTCAATAAGGGAAATTACAGAGAGTTATAGGGTATGTTCCGCAGAGAGATCTCTAAAGCTGGGGTTTCGCCATGCCTTGAGATTCGCATTTGCTGTATTCAGTCAAAATATGAGAAAAAGGGTGTGCAATAAATTTAAACCGCAAGAAGAATAGAAAAATTCTTGCTCACACCCAACAATTAGTGTGTACCTTGATGTCGTGAATTTCGTCGCTGTATCAACGCCAAAATTTAAGCTGTCACGTATATAATTTGCACATTAGCTCGACTTTTGACTTAACACAGACAACCATTAGGTATACAACTCATCTACGCATTAACTACTAAATAGTAGCTACATAAATACTTCGATAAGCATATATTTTATTACCTAAGCACTTGTGTTGTTACTAGGGCTGTGTAATAATACTAAGCTAATCTACTACAAGTCGATAGATAAATAGTATTTTGTGTCTCGCGCCGATACAGCACGAACAATTTAGTTTGGATACCTTGGGGAGTACGCAATGGTCAAGACTTCTTCAACAATGTTACCTTTAGGCACTTTAGCACCTGATTTCCAATTACCAGATGTGGTTACCGGTAAAACAATTTCTCTCAATAATTTTGCTAACAAAAAAGCCTTGTTAGTGATATTTTTGAGTCGTCATTGTCCCTATGTGCAGCATATCAAATTTGAATTAGCCAAACTGGGTAAAGACTATATACAAAGCATGGATATTAATATAGGAATTGTGGCAATTAGTGCTAATGATGTTAATACCTACCCTGATGATGCACCACAATCTTTGAAGGCTTTTGCACAAGAGTTAGATTTAAATTATCCCCTGCTGTTTGACGAAACACAAAAAACGGCTAAAGACTTTTTTGCTGCTTGTACTCCTGACTTTTTTCTCTTTGATGCTACACAGAGACTTGTCTATCGTGGCCAGCTAGACGATAGCCGTCCACAGAATGGGATACCCGTCACTGGAAAAGACTTGCGAGCTGCAATTGAAACTGTTTTAAGAGGTCGTCCTGTTATTTGGGAACAAAAACCAAGTATTGGTTGTAACATTAAATGGCAACCAGGAAATGAACCTGTATATTTCAAAAATCCAGCGATCGCAGTTTAATAAATAATTGATATCTGCCTGCTTCGGAATCACAATATTGCTTAATCTTCCACCATAATCAATTATGGGAAATATAGGTATATTAGAGGATGACAACAATATTTGTTCTCTATGCCTATATTTTTGCTAATTTGGAAAATATGTTAATTTGACATATTAACTGCTAATTCATACTGGAAAATAAAGCGACATATACACACATATTTGCAATCAAAAATTAATCATCCTTAAGTATGGAATTGTGAATAATTCAGGAGTAATTTATGACAGGAAAACTAGATGCTAAAGTAGCGATCATTACAGGTGCTTCTTCAGGGATTGGGGAAGCTACAGCGATCGCTTTAGCAGCAGAAGGTGCGACAGTGGCGATTGCAGCCAGAAGAGGCGAGCGTTTGGAAGCGTTAGCAAAACGCATTGCAGATAGGGGCGGAAAAGCATTACCCATCATGACTGATATCACCGACGAAACCCAAGCTAACAACCTGATTAACCAGACAAATGCAGATTTAGGAAAAGTGGATATTCTTGTGAACAACGCAGGTGTGGCGTTGACTGGTAACATTGCTGGCGGGAACACTTCCGACTGGCGGCGAATGTTTGATGTTAATGTCTTCGGTGTGCTTTACACTACTCACGCAGTCCTACCCATATTTCAAGCTCAAGGTAGTGGTCATATTGTTAATATCTCATCAGTAGCAGGTCGCATTGCACGCGCAGGTGTCGGTATATATAACGCCACCAAATGGGGTGTGAATGCGATCTCAGAATCTTTACGCCAGGAAGTGTTAAAAGATAATATCCGCGTCACTGTTATCGAGCCTGGTTTAGTCGAGACAGAAATCAATAATCATGTTACTGATCCTGTAGCCAAAAAAAATGTTGAAGAACGATTAAAGGCCATCACACCACTACAGAGTGAAGATATTGCAGCGGCGATCGCCTATGCTGTGACTCAACCACCCCATGTTAACGTGAATGAAATTCTCATTCGACCAACTCACCAAGAACGTTAGGGTGAGAGTATTGTGAGCTGATATGGGAATTTATAAGTAGCCATCATGAACTGCGTACATAAGAAAACGTGAAAAAGTCTTTCCCTTACACCCTTACACCCCTACACCCTTACACCCTTACACCCCTACACCCCTACACCCCTTTTTCAAGCTAGAATATGGATGCAGTATTTATGCTCGCTGCTTTGGTTGAAAGTAGAAAAGCATTACCGGAATGTTTACCTAATCCACCAGTCGGCTGTGTAATCGTAGATAAGGAAGAAATAGTAGCTCAAGGATATACACAGCCACCAGGGAAACATCATGCTGAAATTCACGCACTCAACCATATTCAAGGAAAAGCTTTCAACTGCTTGAAAATGTATGTCACTCTTGAACCTTGTTCTTTTTATGGGCGTACACCTGCGTGTGCTTTAACTATTGCTGAAGATCCTCGCGTACATGAAATATATGTATCTGTAGTTGATCCAGATCCCCGCAATAATGGTCAAGGATTGGAAATTATTAGAAAAGCTGGAAAGACAGTTTATGTCGGGTTATGTGCCGATGAGGTCAACGCTTTTCTCAGACAATATTTACTAAAATGATACAAAATGATCTAGGTCAAACCATGAAAGAAAATAGCATCATCATCGGTTTTCATGCTCATGTATACTCTGATCCAGAAACTCGTGATGTTGCCGCTAGGATACGTGAAAGTTTAGATGCTAGATTTGAAGTGCGCCTGGGACGCTGGCATGATCAGCCAATTGGGCCGCATCCAAAATCAATGTATCAAGTCGCCTTTGCACCTAACCAATTTCCTCAAATCGTACCCTGGCTAATGCTGAACCGTGAAGGATTAGATATCCTTGTCCACCCTGAGACGGGTGATGATCTCACAGACCACACAGCACACGCTTTATGGTTAGGAGAAAAACTAGATTTAAATATCAACTTCCTGCAACGAATCAGACCTAACGCTTCCTAATTACACTTGCGTGCTAAGGTGAGTCCATCTGCGATTGCAATCTTAAGTCTATGCGATCATCAGTTTTATTCCAGATGGAGACCGCGCTTTCGCTACCTCCGCTTCTCGTCGCTGCGCCTGCTCTCGCTGGGTTGTCTCCTGCCGCAACTGAGCCATTTTCAGATTTGCCTCTACCCTTGCCAGCAGTTCACGAACCGAGAAAGGTTTGATAGATAGTCATCGCCTCCCGCTGGGAGTCCTTCGATGCAAGAGAAATCCAGTAGGGTATTGACCAGTTTCAGCAAACGGAGAGAATTGCGGTGAACAGTTTCCAGTTGCTCGCGATCGCTCGCATTCAGTACTGACAAATTGCTGTATATAGCTTTGAAGCTAGTAAAGACTACCATTGCTTAGTTTTTGCTTACCGCTGCTAAATTCCATAAAGAAAACCCTCATAAATACTATGAGGGCATTAGTTTATACCTATGTCATTCTTTAACGACGGAAACGTCTTTTACCCTGCTTCTGCAAGGCTTGTTTTTTGCGCTTGGATTTTTCAATAGGCGTTTCAAAGTGACGATGCTTCCTCATATCCTGAAAAATCCCTGCCTTGGAAACTTCTCTCTTAAATCGGCGTAAGGCTGACTCAAGGTGTTCATTTTCACCCACTACTATTTGGGTCATTATCTCTCCTACTAAATTGACTTTATCAATGGCCTGATTAGGTGTTGACAGTACAAAGAAATATTAATTTCTTGTCTGCCCTAAAAATTTGCTCTTCAAATTTTAGGTTCAAAGCTTAGTAGCGGTTACGTCCACCGCCACCACCGTATCCACCTCGGTTGCCACCAGACGAACCTCTGTCTTCTCTGGGCTTGGCTTTGTTAACTTTGAGGTCACGACCCATCCATTCCGCACCATCAAGACCATCAATGGCAGCTGCTTCTTCAGCATCTGTTTCCATTTCCACGAAAGCGAAGCCGCGCGGACGACCTGTTTCCCGGTCTGTAGGTACTTGAACCCGCTTTACAGTACCATATTCAGCAAAAACAGCCTTGATATCATCTTCCGTAACTTGGTAGGAGAGATTACCTACATAAATTGACATTGATTTTCTCCAAAATCATAAATGTGTAGAGATTTAAATTTCGGAGAGAAGCCTGTAAATAATAAAAACAAACACTGCCACCGAATTAACTCTCGTTATCTAGGATGACATAGAAGCCAATTCTCTGCATCTAGTAGATAATTAACAGATGGTTAACTAGTGATGTGATGATGTGTGTGCGATCGCTTCATTTGTACTCAATGCTAGAAATTGATCTTTTAGATGTACTAAGGGTGATAGCTAATGCCCTGATAACTGTTTTACAAAAATATATATAGTTGTGGGAAAACAGTAAGTAGCGTTTTTGTGTGAACAATGTGGCAATGTCAACACTTGTAGCACTTCGAGCTATCGTAGGTACGCTTTTGCACCCTTATACAATCGCTATTTGTCTGTTTTACCCTCAACCTCTGGGGATCTTTTTTTCAGAATTGGTTTAGGTGCAGGATTGCCGCTTAATTGATCCTTTTTAGATGGTCGCTGCCCAAGGGGTTTATTCTTTTTGGACTGTTGCTGGACTGTGGCTTTATCTTGTTTGGATGCTTTGAGGAATCTGGGTGCAGTTTCTTGGGGTGGTGAGGTGAGGGCCACAAAACCCCATACATCACGCCCTGGTAGGAATTTCGCCTTAAGGGTGACAAATACTGCGTGTCCTTGCTCTTGTTTTGGAACTTTGGGATTAAATCGGAATGGTTTAACTGGTGCATCCTTCCAAAGCATTGGCACATGGCTAGCCTTCATGAATTTCACCTTCCGAGCTGGTTCGGCTTGCTTAATATATTCGAGTCTTTCACGGGTAAAGTTGCGGAACACAGAGATGCAGGGAGTTTGGCATACCGGGATAAACTGCCACAATCCTGAGAGCTTAAACTCCAAGTCTTCTAACTCTCCTGAGATTGTCTCTTGAAATCGTCCTCTGTCAAAGCCTACTAGCTGAAAAGCGATTTTTACGGGTTGCTCTCTGCGTGGGAAATGAATTGCCTTTGGATAAACTACTAAACGTTGAGTACGGTTGCCAGTAGTTTCTATTTCTTTCTTGAGAGCTTCAAATACTTTCAGTTTTCGCGGAATGTAGAAAAGTGGGTATTGATTTTGACCAATAGTAATAGTGCTGCCCTCAGAATTGAGGTTTACCTCTCCTGTAATTACACCAACAGCTTGAAATATCGCTCCTGAAACTTGAATCTCATCTATTTGTGAGGCAGTATCAAGATTGACTTGTTCATTATCAGTTGGGACTGATATTGGAGGATCGGCCTCTAGCTCTGTTTTAGAAAGCTCTAGAGACTCTTGAGTTTTTTCCTCATCTTGATCTGCAAGAGGTTGTCCAAACTTTAATTCAGTATTAGTAGGCTCAACGGGGATAGGCTCGGCAGATGCCATAATTGTTGTTTTTTTTATCGCGGTCTAATTCAATCTTAATGGTAAGCACTGTGTCTGCAAAGTTGTAAACTGCATCAGCTACCGCTTGGTAGCGGTGCAGATGACTTGATCAATTTTGATCTGGGAGATTTGCTAGGGTCATGGCTCATGCTCTGGTTCACTAATTCGTTGAAAAAGATAGCCCATACCTCTAGCTGTGAGTATATACTCTGGGTTGTCGGGGTCGTTTTCTACCTTCGAGCGCAATCTAGAGATATGCACATCCACTACGCGAGTATCTGCGTTTTGTTCTGCACCGTAACCCCACACCTGCTGCAAAATTTCTCTACGAGAGAACGATTTTCCACTGTTGCTCACCAATAACTCTAACAAGCTATACTCTACACCTGTCAAGCGAATCCGCTCGTTCCCTCTGTAGATTTGTCGTTTATTCGTATCTATTTTGAGATTGTCTGCTTGGATGACTCCTGAACTGGGAACACCCCCACTACTTGTTTTACTGACTCGCCGACGCAATATCGAGCGAATTCGCGCTTCTAGTTCTTTGGGCGAAAATGGTTTGACTATGTAGTCATCCGCGCCTAATTCTAAACCAGTGATGCGGTCTGCAACATCTGCCAATGCTGTCAGGAGAATAATTGGGATATCAGATTCCTTGCGTAGTTCTTGACAAACACCGTAACCATCTAACTTTGGCATCATCACGTCTAGAACTACTAAATCCGGGGCAGATAAACGAAAAGTGTCTAGTGCCTCTTTGCCATCACTTGCCGTGACAACATCGTAGCCAATCATCGAAAGACGCGTCTCCAAAATCCGGCGAATACTTGCTTCGTCGTCCACGACCAAGATTTTTTCTGCACGACTTTCCAAGTTACTCAATTCTCCTTCAGAACAAGAATTTTAACTCCTCCTTATCATGTCCGAGTCGGTAAATTTTGCCACTAGTGCTGCAACATATCTTATCCAAAATATTCACTTTAAACTTCTTACTCGTTTTCCTTCCAAATATTACTCATCTCTAAACGGTTCTGCTTGAGTCTGAGAACAGTGGTAGTTGAATCACCTAATATTTGTTTGACATTCTCCAGGTTAGACAATGAGATCCCTAACAACCTAATGCTGTGATTCTCTAGCTCCATCGTCTTAAATAGTAGTGTCGCTGTGGCAATTATAGTTTTTAAATCATGGGTGTAATTGAGCATGGTCTGACTGCGCGTGATTTGCTGGTAATCAGAGAATTTGACTTTTAGCGTTAGCGTGCGTCCTTGTGTTTGGTTCTGTTCTAGTCGTTGTTGCACAACCAGAGTAATTTCTTGTAACTCTTGCAACATCAGATGGCGATCGCCTAAATTTCTAGCAGGCGATGTTTCTGCACCTATTGATTTGCGAATTCTGTTCAGATCAACTACACGGTTGTCTTCTGCCCTGGCTATCTTGTAGTAATAACCCAAGCTGTGGGTAAGAGAATAAAAATGAGGATATTGTTAGTGTAGGCAAAGTAAATGAGCGGTTGCCATAATATTTGCAAAGTGGGTAAGAATTCTAACGTGGCAAGCATTAAGAAATAGCAAGAATGTGCCACCTGTGCCTGGCCCCTTCTAACAGGTTCTTTGCTTTAGATACAGGAATGCTACCAGAGCAAATTTGAGATGAAGCAGATCGTCCAGATTTGTATGTGTCATTGTGGACGACTTAGAGGTTTAGCAATGCCTCTAGCATGGGCGCGTGCAGAGTGTATTGTACTGGGTTTTGTTCATGATTGTAAAGTGTTGGACTAGATTCCAGAAGTGGCGAACCGATATTCGGAAAATAAACAATGTCCAATCAAGAACAACACTTACTTCATTTTGTTGAGTCAATTTAAACAAACTTTACTACCAGCACTATCGCATATTTATCTATTAGGGAGGATGAAGAGAATTGTGATAGTTTCCACTCTATTAATAGAGGAAATTTTGGGTAGGTTTAAATTTTTAGTCCTAACCTAAATAATTAAAAATATGGCACTACGTGATCCAGTTCCCGAAAAAGTTAAACAACCAGTTAGACAAGCAGCTGTTGATCCTTGGGTCGAGCGATTGGCAAGATTAGGCTATGCTGCTAAAGGTCTAGTTTATTTTATTGTAGGTTTATTAGCAGCACAGGCAGCATTTGGTTCTGGGGGCAAAACTACAGATACTAGCGGTGCGTTGGAGACGATTGTTACCCAACCTTTTGGTAAATTCCTCCTGAGTATTGTGACTCTAGGACTAATTGGGTACGCACTTTGGCGTTCTGTGCAAACTATTCTCGACCCCGAACATTCCGGTCAAGACATGAATGCTAAACGAATTGCTCAACGTTTGGGCTATGGTTTTAGTGCGATCGCTTACTTTGGTTTGGCTTTAACATCTATCAAACTAATTATTGGTTCAAGTAGGAGCGATAGCGATTCCGTCGAAGATTGGACGATATATTTTCTCAATCAACCTTTTGGCAGATGGATAGTAGTGCTTTTGGGTTTGACTGTGATTGGTGTGGGGATTTCTTTTATTTATCAAGCATACAAAGGCACATTTCGTCGCTACTTTAAACTTTATCAAATGAGTCGGACTGAGCAAATATGGGCGATGCGTCTGGGTAGGTTTGGAATTGCTGCTCGTGGCATTGTTTTTGGGATAATTGGCATTTTTATGATGGTGGCAGCAATTCAATTGGATGGGACTCAAGCTAGGGGATTAGGTGGTGCGTTAGCATCTCTAGCACAGCAACCTTTTGGCCCCTGGATTTTAGGTATGGTGGCTTTGGGTTTGATTGCTTACGGTATCTATTCTGTAATAGAGGCTCGCTATCGACACATTACTAATTGATCAATTTGCGTTCAGTAATTCAAGTCATCAGCTTACCCTTAGCTCAACTTTATCCATTTTTACGAAACCCAAAACCTGACGCTGAAACCATTGTGTGACAGTAGTTTTAGTTTTTGGACTTGATCGAAAATCAGCGACATGAAAAAATTATTTGCCAAAAAGGCAGGGTTTTTGCCGGATAAGGAAAGCCGAGTTTTTTATTTTGGATAAAGTCGAGTTAAGAGTTAAAAATCTGATTTAACGGAGTGTTTTCAATTCTGAATGGGTATCAAGACAGTTAGACGTAATATAGCGATCGTTTACTTTGTCCTTTTGGGAAATTTAAGAAAGTTAAGGATATAGCTATAGCTACATATTCTTTCCCGTTTCTGCACGTTGACTTCCAATGCAGTAAAAGACTATTTGAAAACTAATATGGTCGTGGAAAAGGGCGATCGCTCTACCTTGTAAGCAAAGATGCGATATTTTAACGTATTAACTTACCTTGATGCCAATAAATGATTTATCTGCATAATTTATGAGAAATCTAGAACCATTAATTTCCACAACTTCATACCTTTTTGTTATAAATAAAGAAGCAATAATAGCAGAAATGTTGAAGGCTGATATAAAACTTTACATGGTTAGTTAGACTAACTCTATTAGTCCCAAAATAGTCAACATAACACCATCTCTTCAAACCAATGAACATAACTGATTTTCTGACACATGCAAGATTGAAAATAGCGAAATTTATCTAATAGTGTATGTCCCCATTGTTCGGGGATAGATAATATCTATAAAATTAGGTAAGCTATCAAGCTTACATAGATTTGAATGGTAATGCCATTGACATTTTTGGTAATTAATTTATTAAGTTTTAAGTGCATTTTTAAAAATTTCCATAACAATTCAACTCCCCAACGTAATCGATAAATATCTCTGACATCATCATGACGCTTCGGTAGCATCTCCAACGGCAGGTAAATTAGTTACTAATCGAAACTCCGTTTTCGTTTCTAAATCACAAAAATTAATCACCCTATAGGCTTGAGCATCATCAGACGCACCTACTTTGATTAATCCAGTTGACTCTTCAAATTCTAGTTTCCAATTGTTTTTTATCCGCAAAACAAAATATTTGTTTTCTTGTACTATTTCTTGGATAAACTTTAATCTGGCAAAACCTCTATCCATTACCGCAACAGCATCTGTTGGTAAATTGGCTATCATTTTTGAACCAAAGTTATAATCATGGTCATTTAAAGGAAAAGGTTGGCGCATCAAAGCCTGAAAGCCTGATTATTATGATTTGTGCTAAGTGTTTATTGACTACGGTTAAATGATTTAGTTGCCACCAGTCCCAAGAATTTATAAGTCATTAGCATTTTGTAATGTTTTTTGACAGCGTTATAATATTAGCCATAGGTTTGAACCTATGGCTGGCTCACCTATAGCTTATGGCATAGGATGGAAGAGAAGATCGGGTAAAAAGTAATTAAAAATTGCCCAGATAGAAAAAGCAATTGATATCGCCAAAACAGCAATAACTGGTATTAGAGATAGATACCGGATGAAGTACGATTGTTGTTTGTTTTGCGTCTGCATAATATACTCCAAATAGACTTAAGATTCGTAACACTTTATCGGTGCTTTTTTCAAAGACTAAAGATTTTGCGATACATTAATACCCATTAATTTAGATGGCATAATAATGCCATAGTAAGTAGCAGCGATCGCAGATAGAGCATTGATCCAAACATTATTTCCAAAGATTGGCATTAAGCCAAAAAATGTTTTAGCAAAAGGTAATAACCCCATGATTGCTAATACAAGATAACCAACTGCAAAGGCGCGATTAAATAAACGCGCACTGCTAGCACTGGTATAAGAAGCAATTCCTAATAGCCCGACAGCACACCGCACTAAATTATGTAGAAAATTGGTAGGGAATAACCCAAATATATAACCAAATCCTGCAGCGTAAGTGTTAGGAGAGGCATCTAAAGGGATAAAAGATTCATTTGTCCCTGGTAAAGAGACTACAGCAGGTGTAAATCCCGCTAAACCTAAGATTAAAAAGATAATACCGATGGACAAAGCACAGTAACGCTCTACCATTTTTCCAGTTTGGATGTTTTCCATATTCTGTTTTCTCCTAATTCTG
Source organism: Trichormus sp. M33_DOE_039 (assembly GCA_015296085.1). GTDB lineage: Bacteria > Cyanobacteriota > Cyanobacteriia > Cyanobacteriales > Nostocaceae > Trichormus. The sequence continues at coordinate 85,365 of DVDT01000040.1, forward strand.
TGCAATTTCTTGTGAATATTACTTGCCAATTAAAATTGCATTATTTTGGACTTATCCAACCTAAATAAATGCTCTGATTTCCCAAATTTCTAGGTAGAGATAATAATCTATATTCAACTGATATTTAAGAGTTTTTACTCTATCAAGAGGCAGGGTTAAGTATTGAGATTAATGTTTGACTATGTTCTACAAAATTACTCATTCTGTTTGAATACTTGTAAAGCTAAGAACATCAATAAAGCTCCCGCGCCCCATTGAAACAAAGGTAACTTACCCAAAGCATCTGTAATACTGGGTATGACTAAGTTTTGATAGTCTCCATTAACTCTGCTGTCTTCTGGAACAGGTTGGTAAAAATTGTTGGATGAATCTTCTGATTTTGGTTCGTTAGTACGTTGTAAATTGAAACCAATCGCTAATAACAACGAATCTACCAACGAAGGTGAGATTTTCTGAGCTAAATCTAGTACTTTAGCTACATCTCCAACCAAGAGGTCACGAATTGGATGTTCAGCTGCATAGAGTATGGCATCGGCCACAATTCTGGGGTCATAGTAAGGTGGTATTCCTGACGGTTTCACACCTAACTTTGTCAAGCCATTATTCCAGAAGGGAGTGTTAATCACAGCTGGTTTAATACTTGTCACACTAATAGGCCATTTTTCATGTATTAATTCAATACGCATAGCTTCAAGAAAGCCTTCAACCCCATGTTTAGCTGAGGAGTAAGCACTTTGATAGGGAAGCGATCGCCTACCTTCCATTGATGATATATGGATTAATGCCCCTCGTCCTTCACGCTTGAGATGAGGTAACGCCGCCATCGCACCATATACTTGACCCATCAAATTAACATCAATAACGTGTTTAAATTCTTCTGGTGTGGTGTTGTCAAAAGTCGCAAATAAGCCGATAGCTGGTACGTGTACCCAAGTATCGAGTCGTCCATAAACCTCTACAACTCGATCTGCGATTGCTTTAACTTGTTCAAATTCCTGCACATCAGCAACAATATGAGTTGCTTCACCACCAAAGCCACGAATCTCTTCCACGAGGGACTTTAACTTTGACTCACCGCGAGCAGCGACAACTACCTTTGCTCCACGTTTAGCAAATTGTAGAGCGGCTTCTCGTCCGATACCACTAGAAGCTCCAACGACTGCAACGACCTGTTGATTGATTGGTTTTAATTGCATAGATGCTAATCCTGTAAGTATTTAAGGCAAGTCATCGATATATTCTGTCTGTGCAAACATTTATAATCTGCGTCTTTGCATGATAGAACTATTATTTCTCTACTGGTGCAGAATCATAAATACCCCAATATTGAATACCCCGCTCGCGCAATATAGCTTCAGTACGGTGAATTTCCGTATCTGTACCCTCTACGATCAGCAAATAATCATTTTGCTGGAGGCGATCGCTATAAACTCTAGCTCTCTCTTCGGGAATACCTAAATTAGTTAATGCTGTGACTAAATTTTGATTTGCAGCTGCGCCCAAAGCCACCCCTGCAACGCTAGTAACTAATGCCACACCTACAGAACCAGCTGCTAATACTGCACCTAAACCGGGAAGTGCTAGACTACTCAAACCCACTAACACACTACCCCAAGTGGTTGCCGTTAGCGTATCTCCTACTGCACCTGTCGTGTCTACACTTTGATTACCAATACGATCAGCTATTTCTGCTTTATCTATGCGCACACCCTGCACATCTTTTGCAATGACAGAAATATTCTCCATAGGAAAGCTAGCAGCTTTCAAATCATTAATCGCTTGCTCTAATTCTTGAGAGTTAGCAAACACCCCTAATGCACGTATAGTATTTTGAGTTACCATAATTTCCTTATTAACAATTTTTTCTGTAAAACAACGTAAAAAAATTCAGCTATGTGGAGAAATATTCAATAGGTTTAAACCCTTGTCCCTTCTGTCTCGTTCCATTACTTCCCACTAAATACAGATGTAATGGTTGTTTTAATCGAATCTCGTGCTTCCTTGAGTGTCTGAGATATTGACTCTTCAGAATGTAAAAATACTCGCGCACAGTTACGTCCTGGCATTCCAGCTAGGGTGGTGTCAGTGCCGCCCTCTATGGAAAACAAATCTCGCAGATTACTGAGATTGTAATTACCAACAATATCAACAATTGACTTGGGAGGAGCATTAAAAAAAGGAACAATGGCTGTGACAAAACGCTGCCAATAGTCAATATATTTAGCGTATTGTTGGGCATCGTGTTGACTGTAACGAGCAATTTCTGTACAGGTAGCTTCTACAGATTTATGCGCTAAAAAATATTTGCCATCAGGATGAGGACAAAACGCAACTGGGTCGCAAACAAGATATTCTAAACCGTACTTGTGCAGTTCTAATTCTTGGATGACTGGCCCTAAGAAAATAAACAAATGATTCATGGCACAGGGGTTAAACTTAAACCCTGGTGCTTCCTGTGGCATGAGTTCTTCAGTTGTGCAACCACCACCAGGAAGCGATCGCCCTTCCAACAACAAGACGCTATAACCAGCTTTTAGTAAGTAACCTGCACATACCAAGCCATTATGACCAGCCCCAATAATTACTACGTCATACGATTCCATGACCACGCTTGAACATCAAAGTATTCTCCCTGATGTTAGAAAATACTCCAGACATCTAAATCTTTCGCGGGTTATAGTTATATTAATTTTCTCAATGCAAATCAACTGCGTCTTTCACGGTGGTAAAGTCACCATCTGCTGCTCAAGCTTGGACTCCAGAATTTTTAATAATATCTGCGATCGCTACCTTTGGATGATTTGACAGCCCAATCGACGGTAGCATCCAGATCAGATAGCACCTAGGCATTCGAAAGTTGGTGATGTCGCTTTTTGGGATAATCTGCGCTACTCAACATTATGCGTTGGCGTAACCCGCCGCAGGCATCGCAAACACGACATGATCGTAGCTAAACATAATAGTGTGACACCAATTGGAGTCACATACGGCTACGGAACTGAGGAATAATTAACCACTCATAGTGCTGATTTGATTGCTTATAGGCTTTCAGTATTTTCATCTAATTTACGGTAACTTTATATTTAACCAGTAATTTTTATGTCATAATTTTCCGTATATTTTAAGTATAAAAATATTTAGTTACTTGTCACAGACATTTAAATTCAATCATTTTATGTTAAAAACCAACATTTAATTACCGTACGCATAAAATAAGCTGACAAAACTTTATAACCTAAAAAGCAGGAATCATAATGTCAAATCATGCTCCTGAAATGTCTGATATTATCTGTATTTTCTATTTTATTATGTCTATTTATTCTAAAGAGAATACATGGCGTTCGGAGACCTAGTAAATTTATGATTTTGTAACCATAATATTCAAATCAACTATTCTAATTTTTGAGTAAAAAAATAACTTAACAACTAATACTTGAAAATCACCAAATAACAAAAAAAACAAATATGTTAAATATAACTACCAAAGAAAATCATAAAGATAAAATTACTAAACATTTACCTCCTAATTGGCTAAGATTGTTAATGATTATATTGCTCGTCTTAGCTATATTCTTCCGATGCGTTAATGTTGAGAAAAAACTTTACTGGCATGATGAAGCATACACATCATTAAGAATCTCTGGATATACTAAATCAGAATTGGTTAATGAAGTTTTTAATGGCAATATCATGCCTATAGAATCTCTCAAAAAATTTCAACGCACCAATTCAGAAACTGGATTAATAGATACAATTAATTCTTTAGCTGTAGACGATGCTCAACATCCTCCACTTTATTATGTGATACTGAAACTATGGATGCAAATTTTTGGTGATTCAGTTGCTAGTGCCAGAAGTTTATCAATCATTATCAGTTTATTGTCCTTACCTTGCATTTATTGGTTATGTTTAGAATTATTTGATTCACCCATAACTGCTTGGATGAGCGTCGCTTTAATGAGTGTCTCACCCTTTCATGTTTTGTATGCCCAAGAAGCAAGGCAGTTTTGTTTATGGATTTTCATCACATTATTAAGTAGTGCAGTTTTACTAAGAGCTATAAGAACTGGTAGTAGAAAAATTTGGTCTTTTTATGCTTTAACAGTAGCATTGGGATTATATACATTTTTGTTCTCTCTATTAGTATCTACGTCCCACGGCATTTATGTTTTAATTAGAGAAAAGTTTCGATTCACAAAACAATTTAAATCTTATTTAGTGGCGACTACTATCGGTTGTATATCTTTTATACCTTGGATTTTAATTATTATTAATAATTTATCTGTAATTGACAAGTCAACAGCTACGGCACAGCTAAAACAGTCTTTATCAGTTTTGGTCTCAACCTGGACTAGAAATATTGGCTATTTATTTGGTGATTTCTGGGTATACGAGCAATTTTTACCAGATTGGAACTTATCACTGTTGCGCTTGGGTAGATTTTTAGTACCTTTGTTTTTGATATTAGTAGTATATTCATTCATATTTCTTTATCGTCGAACATCATTAAGAATATGGTTATTTGTGTTTCTTTTGAGTGGTGTATCTGCCCTAGGTCTTATATTACCTGATGTGATACTTGGAGGTAAGTTAAGCATTCGTCCTAGATATGTAATTCCATGTTATCTAGGTATTCAATTATCTATTGCTTATTTATTGGCAACTCAAATCATTGCTTCTCAGGAAATAGTTCGCAAATTTTGGAAATCAGTATTAGTTCTGTTAATTTCTATTGGTATCGTATCCTGTGTCGTTAGCTCTCAAGCGGATGGATGGTGGATTAAAGGTAGAAACACCAATATACAAATAGCTCGCATTATCAATAAATCAGCAAACCCGCTTTTAGTTAGCAATACCTATTCCCTAAATATCGGCAACTTAATGTCTCTCAGCCATCTGCTCAATGATAAAGTCCACATACAACTAGGATTGGATACAGATCCGACTCTACCTAAGATTGCTGATGGATTTAGTGACATATTTTTGTATAGTCCATCCCCTGAATTAAAATCTGGACTGGAGAAAGAATACAAATTAGATACCGTTTACAAAGCTGGTAAACTATCACGCTTAGAAAAGAAAGTCGAATGAAGTTTCCCTGTCCGCTAGAATCGAACCCAGCAGCGAGGCGATTTGCACAGATATCAACAATATACAATCACTAGGGGAAACCGGCCATTTCGAGAAGCGATCCGCCTCTGGAGATTGCACCTTTTAATTTTACTGGTGCGATCGCTCTTTCTCTTTCTTAGCAAAATATTGCAATTTATTGTCAATGATGCTAATGTCTCAAGAACTTTAGCAACACTTGAAAATACATCATTTACGATATCCCCATTTTTTCATAAATTTCCCTTGTTCAGACAGACGCTCAACGCACAATTATTCCTCATGGTCTTGAAGTGAGCCAAGGGTTATGTAAAAATTGTGGTCTTTGGCATCTGAGGAATTGAGAGATGGCGCGTCTAGCACTGCTGAGTGTATCTAACAAAAATGGTTTAATTGACCTAGCCCGTAGCTTGGTGGAAGAATTTGAATTTGATTTAATCAGCAGTGGGGGAACAGCCCAAGCCCTCAAAGATGCGGGAATACCTGTGACAAAGGTTTCTGAATACACTGGTTCACCAGAGATTTTAGGTGGACGAGTCAAAACGCTACATCCCCGGATTCATGGCGGAATTTTAGCCCGGCGGGATGTACCCCAAGATGTGAAAGATTTGGAAAATAACCAAATTCGCCCGATTGATTTGGTGGTGGTAAATCTTTATCCCTTTGAGGCGACTATTGCTAAACCAGGGGTGACTCTGGCAGAAGCTGTTGAAAATATTGATATTGGCGGCCCAGCAATGTTAAGGGCTGCATCCAAAAATTTCGCTCATTTGACGGTGTTATGTGATCCGGCGCAGTATGACGAGTATTTACAGGAATTACGACAAAATAATGGCGAATCTTCCTTAGAATTTCGCCAAAAAGCGGCTTTAAAAGGATTTTTGCATACTGCTAGTTACGACCAAGCGATCGCCTCTTATCTCAGTCAGCAATCTCAGGAATCCTTACCCCAACAATACACTCTCAACGGTACAGAATTACAATCTCTGCGTTATGGCGAGAACCCCCATCAAAAAGCGGCTTGGTATCAAATTGGCAATACAGCTAGCGGGTGGGCTGCGGCGACGAAATTGCAAGGAAAAGAACTCAGCTACAATAACTTAGTGGACTTAGAAGCCGCCCGCCGTATTATTGCTGAGTTTCCAGATACCCCGGCTGCTACTATCATCAAACATACCAATCCCTGCGGCACAGCCTTAGGCAATACTGTGGTGGAAGCTTACCAAAAGGCTTTCAATGCTGATTCTACTTCGGCTTTTGGTGGGATTGTCGCTCTCAACCGTTCCATAGATGCAGCTACCGCCACCGAATTAACTAAGACATTTCTAGAATGTGTCGTTGCACCTGATTGTGATGCAGAAGCCCAAAAAATTCTCTCCAAAAAATCCAATGTTCGGGTTTTGACTTTAGCAGATTTGAATAGTGGCCCGAAAACTCTGGTCAAACAAATTGCTGGTGGGTTCTTGGTACAAGCTGCGGATGATGTCATAGCTGATGCTAGTCAATGGCAAGTTGTCACTGACCGTCAACCCACCGCCGATGAGTTAGCGGAATTACTATTTGCTTGGAAGGTTTGCAAACACGTTAAATCTAATGCCATTGTCATCACACGCGATCGCACTACTCTAGGTGTCGGTGCGGGACAAATGAACCGCGTTGGTTCAACAAAAATCGCCCTCGAACAAGCTGGAGACAAAGCTAACGGTGCAATTCTCGCCAGCGATGGATTTTTCCCATTTGATGATTCTGTCAGAACAGCCGCCGCCGCAGGTATTACTGCGATCGTCCAACCAGGGGGAAGCTTACGTGACCAAGATTCGATTAAAGCCGCGAATGAACTGGGTTTGGTGATGGTGTTGACTGGTGTACGTCACTTTCTACACTAATGGGCATGGGCTATAGGGCATTGTCTTTTTTTCTTCTTGCTCATCTCTGCTCCTAGTTCCTCATCCTTTCTATCAAAATGGTGCAGTTTATAAAGTGTCACTTATAATACTAGCTTTTGTTTCCAAGCAGTGTTATTCTCTAGGAGTGTGTGAGGAGCAAGTTGAAAATGAAGAGCGTTTGGAGTGGAAACACGGTCACACTTCCAGACGCTTTTTAATTGGTCATACTTTTTATCGCTAACAATGTTGTGAATGATACTAAATTGTGTTCATAACTTGAATTGGTATTGCTATTTTTGACCGTAATTAGGTACGAGGTTGGAAATTACGGTTGCTAATTCTAATGGGTCTACAGGCTTAGTCAGATGTCTTTGAAAGCCTGCAGAGATAATTTTTTGAAAGTTACTCTCGCCAGCAAAAGCAGTTAAGGCGATCGCAGGTAATTTTGTGTCTGATGCTACTTCGGAGGCTCTAACTTGCTGAATTAGCATATAGCCATCTGTTTCTGGCATGCCAATATCACTTAATAGTAAGTCTGGTTTAGTTTGGGCGATCGCTTCCAGTGCTGCACTAGCGGAATTTACCGCCTGAACTTCCACTCCGTACTGTTCTAGGATAAAAGTTAGTAATTCTAAGGTATCAGCATCATCATCCACCACCACTATCCGCAAACCTTGAATATTGGGGATAGTTTCCGGTAAAACATAGTCTTCATATACCTGAAATGTCGCAATCAGCGGTAGTTGCACTGTAAAAGTTGCACCTAAGCCTTCTCCTCGGCTTGTTACCTGTACAGAACCACCGTGGAGTTCTACAAGATGACGCACAATTGCTAATCCTAATCCTAATCCGCCAAATTTTCTGGTTGTCACTTCATCAGCTTGGCGAAAGCGTTCAAACACATAAGGTAGAAAGTTGGGGCTAATACCTTTTCCTGTATCGCTGACCTGAATTTGAGCCAAAGATCCCACTCTCTCTAGCCTCACTTCTACCCGACCACCTTCTGGTGTAAACTTCACGGCATTAGTGAGTAGATTCCAAACTACTTGTTGTAAACGGTTGGGGTCGCCTTCTACTTTGCACGCCTTAGCTGTGAGCTTAGTTTGGATTTGAATTGCTTTGGACTCAGCTGCTATATGCACAGTTTCTAGTGCGCTTTCAATGGTATTCACCAAGTCAACTGTACAAATATTCAAACTCAGCTTGCCACGTAAAATCCGCGAAACGTCGAGTAAATCTTCAATCAACCGCGCTTGTAGTTTGGCATTGCGCTCGATGACCTCTAATGCTTGATTGATCTTGATTTTGTCCATCTTGCGAGTCTTGAGGAGTTTCGCCCAACCCAGAATCGGATTGAGTGGCGATCGCAACTCATGAGAAACTATTGCCAAAAAATCGTCTTTCATGCGGTTGGCTTGTTCTAATTCTATCCGGGCTGTACGTTCCCGTTCCCAAGCCTCTGCTCGTTCTTCAATTGCCAGTTTTTGGTCGTGAATATCGGTACAAGAACCAAACCATTTTAATATTTGACCATTTTCACCTCTTAAGGGAATTGCTCGGCCCAAATGCCAACGGTATTCTCCATCTACACGACGCAAACGGTACTCAATATCATAGTCTTTGCCAGTTTGCAGGCAATCATACCAATGTTCTATGGTACGTTGCACATCATCTGGATGTAAAATCTCTAACCATCCTTCACCTTGGGCTTGTTCTAAAGTTTCTCCTGTATAGTCGTACCAGCGTTGATTGAAATACTCATGATAGCCATCTGGCTGTGTAATCCAAAACATTTGCGGCGTGGTGTTCGCCATTGTGCGAAACATCAATTCGCTTTGTTGTAGTGCGGCTTGTGCTTTTTTGCGCTCAGTTAAATCTAGAATGAAGCACACCCATCTCAATGGGCTAAATGTGAGCCGCGCCGCACCCAACATAATCGGGACACGAGAACCATCTTTACGGATATACTCTTTTTCAAAGGGAATGCAAACTCCGGATATCGATACTTCCTCTACCTTGGCTTGATCAATTTTGTTGTATTCCGGTGGAGTCATGTCTTGCCAGTTGAGGTTTCCAGCTAAAACATCTTCTTGGGTATAACCAACCATTTGCAAAAAGGCATCATTGGCGAAGGTAATTTTTTCTGACTCTGCCTCAATAATGCCGATGATGCTCGATTGTAATAACTGTCTGAGTCGAGCCTCACTTTGGCGTAACGCTTCTTCTACTTGTTTGCGTTCGCTAATATCAATATTCACCCCTACTATTCGTAAGGCCTGACCTGCATCATCATAGAAAATTCTGGCTCTTGACTGAAGCCAGTGGATACTGCCATCTTGCCAAATAATCCGAAAATCAGTGAAATATTCGCTTTCAGTTTGAGTTATGCAACGGTGTAATTCTGCTTCTGCGTTCACTAAATCATCTGGATGAACAAATTTTGCCCATTCCTGATAAGTACCGCCAAATTTACCAGGGTTTAAACCATAGATGGCTTCTAATTCTTTTGACCAAACATTGACATTAGCTGGTACTTCAAAGTAAAAACTGCCCATTTTTGCCGATTTTTGCGCTAAATCAAGCCATTCCTGTTTTTGTTGCAGCAGAGACATCAACTTTTGTCGTTCAGCTTCCGCTTGTTGGCGTTCAGTAACATCCAGAAATGCACCAATTACACCTCGGACATTACCATCTGTGTCACGCAAAGGGGTAGCTTTGCCGTAAATATAGCGGATATCATTCTCACTAAAGACAAATTCAAATTCTGCTTCCACCTCCTGTCCCGTTAAACCTGCTTGCTGCATTGCCAACTCATTCAGTTGAATATCTTGACCATTTTTTTGGATTTTAAACGGAAAGGGGTATTCTCCACTGGCAGGAGTTGCCGTCATCACAGAACCTATTGGCATTCGCATCATTTCGTAAGCAGTCCGGTTGGCACTCATGTAATGACACTGGGGATCGTGGGCAATCCACACAGAGACGGGGACTGTCTCCATGATAGTTTCTAGTTCTTCTGCCCGCGCTTTGGCGATCGCTTCACTGTGTCGCAGTGCTGCCTCTATCTGCTTCCGTTCCGTAATGTCTATATTAACGGTGACTGCATTAATAATCGCTCCGGTGGCATCACAAATGGGTATGGCAGAACTGAGAATAGTTTTGCGATCGCCGTCAAAGGTTTCAATATCAATCTCATCCTCAAGATTTGCTTCACCTGTAGTTAGGGTACGGGCAAGTGTCCACTCATGAGCAGCAACGGGTTTGCCTGTGTTCGTCCACCATCCTTTGTATTCATGATATTGACTGGTATTATCCAGCAATGGCGCGTTTTCTCCCCAAATTGCTTTGATGGCGGGATTAAGTTCTAACAGCTGCCCCTTGGCATCAGAAATGATTACTCCAACTGGTAGCAGATCGAGGATAGCACGCAGGCTTTGACGTTCTAGATCGTGCTTTGCCTGTTCTTGTGCTGAAATCTCTTCCGACTGCTTGCGCTCTGTAATGTCGGTGAGTATGGCGATCGCACCAGACAATTCCCCCTGATGATTGAGTATGGGACTAATAGAAATAATTACCCAAAGTTCGGATTGATCTTGACGTTGTAAACGTAGGTCGAATTGCTGTTTTGTTTGTGGATCTTTATTTTGCTGTTGTTCTAGCCATTGCTCAATCTTGATGCCAGCTTGATGGTTGATGAAGTCAAAAATTTGGCGATCGCTGATTTGTTCTATACTGTAACCTAGCATTTGAGCTAGCCGAGGATTGACATATTCTGTCTCTCCCTGAGTATCAAATATCCAAACACCTTCATGGTTAGTCTCTAACATCTGACGATAGCTCACTTTCAGCGTTGTCAGTTTGGCATCAGATATTTGTCTTGCAGTATGTAATTGTGAATTTAGTGAACTAATTAATAGTGCTGTGGAGCTAAAAACAATTAAATTTAGTCCGCTAGTCCAGTTCAAGAGTGCTAAGGAGTGTAATGGCACACTGAAAAAGTAATCTTTTGCTAAAGTACTGAAGACTGTAGCTATAAGACCCGGAACTATTCCACCATACCAACTACTAAAAACTACAGCTGCCAAAAAAAGTGGTGTAACTTCTATTTTGAAAAATCCTTCCAGCATTAAGCTTATTAGCAGCGTCAAGAATACCGACACTATAGAAATAAAGGAACGCTGCAAATGGGTGCGCTGGATTCTTGACATATTGGATTAATCCTGGTGCAGTAACCTTGCCAATCTTGGATTTTGGATGTTGCGGAGTCTTCCTGTGATGGCTTCTCTTTGCTATGCAACTCTACCGCTAACGAGACGCTGCGAGTAGCTTGCTTCCCCACAGGGGTAGACAAAATCCAAAGTTATTTTACCTGTGTATGCGACATAAAACTTTTTTCCACAATGAGTAACAGTCTGTGGGTATATTTTGAAGGTGTTAACTTTAGTCTTCCTCTACATTGTAATTGCTTGAGGTAAAAATTAAAAAAATTAAAAACTTGATCCCTAATATTAAGTTTATGTGAAGAGTCAAATCAAATACTTGTCATTTCCCCAGACAAGTGATGACTTTTATTTGTGTGTGAGGAGTAAGTTGAAATAAAAAAACGCCTGGGGTGGAAACACGGTCACACTCCCAGGCGTTTTTTAATGAGGTAGTAAAACAGTATTATTTGTACAGTTAAGAAAGTGTCACACCTTAGATTTACCTGATTAAAAATAGATGGTATTCTCTAGTTGTGTGTGAGGAGCAAGTTGAAATTGAAAAGCGTCTGGGGTGGAAACACGGCAACACTCCCAGACGCTTTTTAATTGTGTAGAAATATTTGGGGTAGTGATATAGCTTAGGGATTCTCACATCGAGAATCTGCCTTTTGCGTCTCTCCGGTCGCCGAAGGTAGAAGGCAATCCCCATAAGTAAATGAAGGGGATTTAATTAGGTCTTCTTTTTTGATCGCGCTTGCGCGTCTCGTTGCCGTAAGGCTTCTCGTAGAGTAAAAAATTATTTGACTTTTTTCATAAATGAATTTGAAAGCTTCAAACCCTCTTGTTAGAGCGAAGAATTATTTTGTATAACCTCTCTTGTCCTCTGCCTTGCCCTGGGGAAAATTTTTACGTTTTTACAAAAGTCCACTCTAAAACCTTAATTGGGGCTGTTTGCAAGGCTTGAGTTAGTTCAGCATTACTCTCAAACTTGACTTGGTCTAAATCACAGGCTTCAACATTCACTGTAAACTTCTCATCCTCAAACGGCCAGGGTTGGACTGTCAACAAGTTATCACTACGCTGCATAATGTCATAGCGTTGACCATCTGGCCCTAAGCTAATTTCTAAAAATCTTTCATCAGCTGGTAGTTCCTGCTGACATAATATCAGGGATAAGCGATCGCACCACTGCATAAAAGCATAAGCTGCATCTACATCTGCTTTTTCAATACCTAATTCCTTACACCAACGCTGTTGATTTTGCAGTTGTTCATCTAGAAATTGATCTAGTTCAGCACACTGTCCGCGTTTTGACTCATTTAAACGGCTGATGTGTTTGGAAATTAATAAAGTTACCCACCGTCCTCGATAACGAGCATTATTGACTAAATCAGCCAGTTTCTCTACAGATGTGTCTTGGTGCATGGTAAAGTCCATTGGCGCACCTCCTGGCGTTAAATTATCTTCTTGCCATTCTTTTTCTAAGTCATCGTGATGAGAAATAGCAGCCAGGGTTTCATATATACGTGGTGGAGAATTTTTGCGTCGCCATTGTCCTGCTAGTTGTGCTGCTAATAAAGCATGGGCGCGGTGATAAATAATTTCCCATCCATTTGGCGTTGCATTTACAATCACAAATTAGTCTCCCAAATTAAACGGAAATTATAGAAATAGAGAAAAGGTAAAAGATACTTTATTTTGCCTTTTACCTTTTACCTTTTACCTTTGAATTTTGCCTTCTGCCTTGCGCTTTTTAACTTTTACCTTTTCTCCAATGGATTAGCGACATATTTAAAAGTTGGTTCAGAATTCCAAGGGCCGCGCTCATCGTGTCCATTGCCATTGGTAGAGAGATTGTAGTAAATATCTACAGTCTCATCAGGTTGAATATTGCCAAATAGTGGATCTGTTAATTTACCCAGTGAATCCAGAGCTTTCATAAACATCTGGGTATGCGAAACTTCTCTAGTCAAAAGATGTACTAGAGTTTCTTTTGTACCTTGGTCGGGACAGAGTTTAATTAACTCTTCGTATGTTTGACGCGCACCAGCTTCTGCTGCTATGTTTGCACGCAAATCTCTGACTACATCTCCACCTTCATTGAGGTAATTTGCAGTCCAAGCATGACCTTGACTATCTAAAAAGTGAGGGCCAATTCCTCTGACTGCAAAGAGAGTGCTTTTATAAGCCTCTGTTTGATCCACATTTTTAGTATGAGCCTCGATGAGCCTACCAACCATTTCTAAATGCCCAAATTCCTCAATGGCAATGTCTTGCAGCATATCTCGAATTCCAGCATTTTCCACGTGGAATGATTGCACCCAGTATTGTAAAGCTGCTGATAATTCGCCTGTTGCTCCTCCAAACTGCTCTAGAAGCAACTGAGCAAAGCGAGGATTCGCGTCATCGACTTTGACTGTATGAATAGGCTCTTTTTTGTGGAAAAACATGAACCGCCTCTACAAATATTTTCAACTGAGAAGAGAATGATCAAGCATTACAATAGTGAATGCTTGATTTTTTAAAATTGTTTGTGCTTTTGATTTTTGTCTTATTCTACGCACTGCGGCTTCTGCTGATTAGTCCCCATAGATAGATAGCAATCATTGCACCAATGATAGCGATTAAAAGACCGGGAAGACTTAAACTAGTAGCCGTTAATTGTAAAGTTCCCGTGGCGAATAAACTATATAAACTACCACCAATGAATGCACCAATGATACCTAAAATCATTGTAGAGAGGATGCCACCACCTTGAGTTCCAGGATAAATTGCTTTCGCGATCGCACCAGCTAATAGTCCTAATATTACCCAAGCAATAATATTCATATAATGTCCTCAAAAATCTCATCTGTACTCAGATTAGCAACCTGAATCATTTAGCGTTTCCACCAGATGAAGTAAGTTTTTGAAGCCAAAAGATAGATATAACAGGATTAATGAGTCACCATACCCTAAAAAAGCAAGTTATCGAATTACTACGAAATAAAGAAATTATTTTAATTAGTATTATTAGACTACAGTCGGTAATTGGTCAGAGGTAATTAAGTGAAGGGAATTACCAGCTACCAATTACCAAGATGTTCCATGAACACAAGCTGATAGGTACAGATTGGGTATTATATAGCGCGAGAGAAATGTTTTTCTGGTGTTTGATTATGAGTATCAAAAATTACAGCAACGTTTCTCACCAATAATCTACCAATATCTGTGATTTGAATATGGTTAGTTGATAAGTTCACCAGTCCGTCAGCCACTAATGGCTCTAATAACTCTAATTCCAAGGCAAAATACTCATCGAAGTTAATACCATATTTTTCTGCGATTTCGGACTTATGCAGCTGAAAGTTAGACATAATGCTCATAATCACATCGCGTCTCAAAATATCATCGTTGCTGAGTTTAACCCCTTTACTGATTGGCAAAGTATCACTACCCACTGCTTGATAGTATTCTTTCAACTGCTTGTGATTCTGTACGTAAGCGTCATGCAACATACTGATAGATGTAGCACCAAAACCAAATAAGTCTGTACCGGCGTGGGTGGTGTAGCCTTGGAAGTTGCGCTGGAGGGTGCGATTACGTTGGGCTGTTGCTAGTTCGTCGTTAGGTTTGGCAAAATGATCCATCCCAATGAATAGATATTGGCTTTTTGTTAATTCCTCAATGGTCATTTGCAGAATTTCTAACTTTTCCTGGGGTTGGGGTAATGCTTCTACAGGAATATTCTTTTGTGCTGGCTTTAGCCAAGGTACATAAGCAAAGTTAAACACCACAATCCGATCAGGATCTAATGCAACTGTCTTTTGTACTGTCTCGCGAAAGGTGTGTAAAGTTTGATAAGGTAAACCATAAATCAAGTCTACATTCACACTTTCAAACTGAGCCGCTTTAATCCAACTCATGACATTAAATAACATCTCTTCAGGTTGGATACGGTTGACAGCTACTTGTACTTTGCTATTAAAATCTTGGATACCAAAACTAATGCGATTAAACCCGATTTCTCTGAGGAAGAAAATGTAGTCTTCGTTAACATAACGAGGGTTAATCTCAATGGAAATTTCAGCTTGTGGATCGAGGTTAAAGTTACGAGTAATCTGTTTCCACAAGAATTCTACTTGTTCACAATCCAAATAATTAGGTGTACCACCACCCCAATGAATTTGCAGTACTTTTCTATTTTGATCAATTAAGGATGCTGTATTCTTGATTTCTCGTGCTAAATTTTCTAGGTATGGTTTAGCAATATTCTTGTTATTAGAAATAACAGTATTACAACCACAAAAGTAGCAAGCACTCTGACAGAAAGGAATATGGAAATACAAGGACAGCGGTGATTTTCTTTGATTGGAAGCGGCGATCGCCGCCCGAAACTCACTTTCTGTAAATCCTTCAGCTAACTGTGCCGCAGTTGGGTAACTGGTATACCTCGGTGCAGCCGTATCATACTTTTGAATCAAGTTCAGGTCAAATTTGACTCCAGATGACAGAAAAACCATCAAATCCTCCAAGGTAATGTGACCATCCAAAAAGTCAAAAAGTAAAAGCCAAAAGACAAAAGATAATGAAGATAGCTTTGATGATTTTTGTCAATTCAAATGTTATTGTTACTACCTTTTTTCTATACACTTGAGATGCTGTGGTAATCGCAATAACATCTGAAATGAGATAATACCTGACGACATCAATATTTTACTTTTGAGTTTTGACCTGTGACTTTTGCCTTGTTGCACGGTTGGGTGTATAGGTATGTGGGGGCTACAATTTGTTTTTTGGTAGGTCACAAATTGCCAATAAAATATCTATGCTCTAGCTATGTCTTAGTTTAAATATTCACCGCTAGAGCGTGATGTGTTGATTGAAACTAATTTGGGTATTGGGCATTAGGCATGGGGAAATATTCTCTTCTACTCCCCTACCTTCTGTCACATCGCAGGTGCTTCGGTGCTACCGGGGTTAGTGGTATGAGTCAAGCTGTTAAAGACTACTTGACCAATGGCTTTGATTAAACTTCCCTCTAAGTCTCTGGCCATTTGCATATTGTATTGGAAAGCAAGATTTGCTTCGGCAACAATGCGATCGCCTGTGGCATCATCAATGGATAATGAGTCCATCGCCTGACGATACTTGTTTTTAAATGCTGCCTTATCAGGAATTTGCTCAAAATTGTAGAAAGATGTGCCTTCGTAGCCAGACAGTTTGAGCGTTGACTGGGCAATTTTTTGCAACATCTGACCCCCAGAAAGGTCGCCCATATAGCGGGTATAGGTATGACCAATCAACAACAAAGGATCATGGGCAGAAAGTTCGCGAATGTGCTTAATATATGCCTGTGCGCTGCTGGAGGGTGCAATTAGATTCCGCCACTCACTACCATAATAAAACACCAAGTCTTTTTCTAAAGAGGCTTGGCGATTCAGTTCAGGAAAGTAAATTGCCGCAATTGTAGGGTTATTGACATGACTTTTAATTGCAGTTTCTAGTTCGCTGTAAACAAAATACAAATTGCTTAAAAATTTAGCGAAACATTCTTTATCGACAACCCCCTTCAAAAAACATTTCATGAATCCCACATTTTCTGCTGCTGTGTGAGCTTTCTGAGTACCAGAACGCAGTTTGATGGCTAAATTGCTACTCATTTTTGCTTCCTTCATGCTTGATTGATGAGTGATGAGTGAAGAGTACTCAGTGATGAGTGAACAGTGAAGAACAATAGCACTTTTAACTCAGCACTCTTTCTAGACTCAAGATGGCTGTCAATTTACAGTCAATACTAGAGAGAAGATTGTTATTCTAGGTTTAGAGGGGATTTGCATCGCTCTATCTAGCAACTACCACTGCTGATGCAAATCCAGACTATTTTCATATCTCCCAAAATCATTTAACTATTAATAGCTGTATAACTATACGGAGATTAATATTTTTTTATATTTCCCTTAATCTCACGACACATATTTTGGGATGAAGAAATTTTCCTCCTAGTCCCCAGTACCCAGTCCCTAATCCCCAATACCTAATCAGTTCAATAATTTAACTGATGTATATAAATATCATTTTATGTTTATATAACTATATATCCATTTACACATTAGAAGTCTCATGGTTAATACCCTTGCAACCCCAGAGCCTCAAACTCTGAAGCCAGGAGTTAAAGCACCTGTTCAAGAAACTTTATTAACGCCCCGGTTTTATACTACTGACTTTGAAGCAGTGGCGAATATGGATATTTCCGCCAATGAGGATGAAATCCGAGCCATTGTGGAAGAACTGCGTGCTGACTACAACCGCCATCACTTTGTTCGGGATGCAGAGTTTAAGCAAAATTGGGATCATATTACAGGGGAAAAACGCCGCGTCTTTATTGACTTTTTGGAACGTTCTTGCACTTCCGAGTTTTCTGGGTTTTTGTTATTCAAAGAGCTATCACGCCGCATTAAAGACCGCAATCCCTTGTTGGCTGAGGCCTTTAATTATATGGCACGGGATGAGGCTCGCCATGCAGGATTTTTGAATAAATCGATGGCGGATTTGAACCTTTCCTTAGACTTAAATTATTTAACCAAGAACCGCACATATACTTTTTTTCCGCCAGAGTGGGTGATTTACACAGTCTACCTATCGGAGAAAATTGGGTACTGGCGTTATATTTTGGTGCATAAGCATATGCAGGAGCATCCAGAGTACCAGTTTTATCCGCTATTCCGTAAATTTGAAAGCTGGTGTCAAGATGAAAATCGCCACGGGGATTTCTTTAAAGCTGTGTTGCGATCGCAGCCCAAATTATGGAAAAGTTGGAAAGCTAAGTTATGGGTGCGTTTCTTCTTGTTAACTGTATTTGCTACCCACACGATGACAGTATTTGAACGGGCTAGCTTTTACGAAGTGATTGGTATCCATCCCCGTAAATACAATAACAGAGTCATCCAAGAGACAAATAATACCTCAGCTAGAGCATTTCCTGTAATTTTAAATACTAATCACCCGGAATTTTTCTGGCGGTTAGAACAGTGTTCGGAAAATAATCTGAAGCTAGCGGCAATTAAAAATAATAATATGCCCCGCTTTGTGAAATTCCTCCAACGAATTCCCCCCGCTATTGCTATCTTTTGGAATATGTTGCGATTGTTTTTAATTAAGCCAATTGATACTGAGGCTACACGCGGTACAGTTATGTAGTACCAATTCAAAATTCAAAATGAAGTCAGCCGGATACCACATTGGTTTTTACATTTGTATCTGTTGATGAATTTTGGAGAGTTGGTATAATTTTGAATCTAAAAATCACTTTTGCAAGTCTCTGCGTAAATTGCAAATTTTGATTTTGAGTAAGGGTTTTACTGAAAATTCATAGCTAAATCAGATTGCTAAGTTGAGTGGTCATTTCCAGAATAAATCCACATAGGTTCGGTTTTACCTGCACGCTGGAAACCTACTTTTTTGTAGAAATTAATGGCTTGGTTTTCCGCCAGTAAAATATGCTGATGAAACCCATCATAGCGAGATATCAGCATCTTGATAATCTGACTGCCGATACCTTGATTCTGGTAATCTGGCAAGACCAATAAATGAGGATAATACACTACTAAAAAGCTATCTGAAATAGCATTACCCAAAGCTACCAACTTGTCTCCATACCATGCAGAAATGAGCGAATGGGAATTCATCAAAGCTTGGTAGAGTAAATCTGGTTTTTCTGCTGATGACCATTGATTAGCTTTATACAGGGTAAGAATACTATTTTGGGTAATATCGTATGTATCTTTATATTGGATGGGTTCTGGTAATTTATTCATCATTTTCTAAAGTAAATTTCTTTTCCATTTGTAGAAATTGGGGAACACCGACGAGTGCTTGAAAATCTTGGAAGCTAACTAAATTATGAAAATTAGCTGTAGTTCCCTGTTGTTTTAAATGGGTTAAACAATTAGTCAGAGTTTGGGTAACTGCTAATAAACCAGTTAATGGGAAAAAGACAATTTTAAAGCCTAAATTTTGTAATTCAGTAGCCGAAAGTGAGGGAGTTTTACCACCTTCAACGATATTAGCTACTAGTGGGATATCAGGAAAAGCAGATGCGATCGCTTTTAATTCTTCTACAGATTGCGGTGCTTCTACAAAGAGTATATCTGCTCCGGCGGCAATATAAGCACGACCACGGGCGATCGCTGCTTCTAAACCCAAGGGCGCACGAGCATCGGTACGGGCGATAATCACTAAACCACTGTCTCCCCGCGCTTCAACTGCGGCTTGAATTTTTCCGGCGTGTTCGTCTGTGGGGATGACTCGTTTTCCTTCAAAGTGACCGCATTTTTTTGGCCATTCCTGGTCTTCTAGCAATACACCCGCTACACCCAATTGCACGGCATCCTTAATAGTCCGGATCACATTTAAAGCATTCCCATAGCCAGTATCTAAATCTGCAATCACAGGGACACTGACAGACTGAGCAATTCGTCCTACACTGTAGAGCATTTCTGTGGCGGTGAGAAAACCGTAGTCTGGCAAACCCAAAGTAGAAGCCGCAATTCCAAAACCACTGGTAGCCACTACATCAAAACCTATATTTTCTGCCAGCTTGGCACTGAGACAGTCATAGATACCAGGAATCACGATAATTTCAGGTTTGGCGAGTAACTGCCGCAGTTTTTGGCTAGAAGACATCATGGAGAATTTGTAATTAGTTATTAATCATTAGTCATTAATCAATAGTCATTAGTCAATAGTTTTTCTCTCCTACTGCCTATGTTTCTTGAGAGTCTTGGTTTGAAATAAGCGCATTCCATTTGCAGTTACTAACAAGGAAGTTCCTGTATCTGCTAAGACGGCTACAGCTAACCCAACAAAACCAAATGTCCCCAATAGCAGAAATAAACCCTTTGTTACCAGAGAAAAGACCACATTCTGTTGAATTACAGATACGGTGCGACGGCTTAATTCGACTGCGTAGGCCAGCCGTCTGAGGTCACTACCCACAATCACGACATCGGCTGTCTCTAGCGCAATATCTATTCCACCCACTGCAAAACTAATGTCCGCCGCAGCTAAGGCTGGTGCATCGTTTATACCATCTCCAACCATACCTACAACCCCAATTCGACGCAACTGCTGAATTTCTTGGAGTTTATCTTCTGGTAAAAGTTCTGCTTGATACTCTGTAATGCCGACTTGTTGGGCAATTTGCCCTGCAATACGGGCGCGATCGCCTGTTAACATTACCAAGTGCTTCAGTCCCAGCCGCTTGAGTTGTTGTATTGCTGCCGTTGCTTCTAAGCGGATACCATCAGAAAGGGCGATCACTCCTAATAATTCTTGTTTTGTCCCCACAAGTACTGGAATTTGGCCAAGCTGTTCAATTTCAGTCAACAGAGATTCAACTTCACTAGATAAAGAAATACCTTGTTCTGCAAACAACCGTCGATTACCAACTAGGTACAATCTCTCACTCCAGGTTGCCTGAATTCCTTTTCCTGGTAGTGCTGTAAAGTTCATAGGTGTTTCCAACTCTATCCCTAGCTCATGAGCTTTAGCCGCGATCGCCTTTGCTAGTGGATGTTCTGAGCGTTGCTCCAATATGGCTGCAATTTGTAACACCATATTGGCACTGACATTGCCAAATTCATAGACTTTCTGTACAGTCGGCAGCCCTTGGGTAATCGTACCTGTCTTATCAAAAGCCAGGGTCGTCAGCTGTCCCGCTGTTTCCAGGGCGTTACCACCTTTAAATAAAACTCCTTGACGAGTTGCCGCACCAATGGCACTGACAATGGAAACTGGGGTAGAAATGACTAAGGCGCAAGGACAGGCAATAACTAGCATGACCAATGCCCGATAAAACCAGACATTCCCCGGTTGAGCAAATGCTAAGGGCGGAATGAGAGCAATGGCGATCGCAATCAAAATTACAATCGGGGTGTACACTTGTGCAAATTTATCCACCCACTGCTGAGAAGGAGCGCGACTACCCTGGGCTGCTTCTACCAAGTGAATAATCTTAGCAACAGTTGTATCACTAACAGTATGAGTTACTTTGACTTCTAAAAAGCCCGACTGATTTAATGTGCCAGCAAAGACAGCATCTCCACTTTCTTTCTCTTCTGGGATTGACTCCCCTGTAATCGGTGACTGGTCAATAGCACTGACACCAGAAACGACTATGCCATCTAATGCCACGCGCCCTCCTGGTCGAATTGTCAAAATTTCCCCAACTTGAATACTTTCGATGGGAACTGTAACTTCTTTATTCCCTCGCTTGACGGTAGCTGTAGGGGGAGTTAAATCCATCAGGGCGCGAATCGCATTGCGTGTGCGACCAAAGGTAAAAACTTGTAATGTTGTACCTAAAGAAAACAAAAAGACAACTAACGCCCCTTCAAACCAGTCTCCTAAAATCACTGCTCCAGTCACTGAAACAGTCATGAGCAGATTCATATCAGCTCGGCGCAAGCGCAATTCAAATAAGCCCGCCCTTGCAATTGGATAACCCGCAATTACTATGCCAACACCATAAAATGCTCGTACTATCCAAATAGGTAAAACTAAATATTGAGCAATTAAGCCCAAGGCTAATCCTATTCCTGTAAAAATGACACTCTGTCCCCGGCGGTTATTAATCCAGAATTTCCAGTTTGTTGGGTCAGATTTTTCCGTAGTATGAGCAACTGCATGATCATGGTGGTCATGATTACAGTTGTGAGTATGCTGCTCAGATTTGACCTCATGACTCTGTTCAATCCCATAACCCAAGGCTTTTACTCGGTCATAAATAGTTTTTTCGTTGACCTGTTGCGGGTTATAGAATACTTGCATTCGTTGCGTCGCAAAATTAACCGATGCTTCCCAGACACCTGGAATTTGGCGTAAGCCCACCTCAACTGTTTTGGCACAACTACCACAGTCCATACCTGCAATTTGTGCTTGTAGTGTTTTAGTATCAGCTATTTCCACAAGCGAATGGCTGTCACTGTGATGATGATCGTGACCACAATTACAGGAATTAATTTTCTGTTCTGGATCTACCTCAGAACTATTTTCTACTGTGTAACCTAAAGTCTGAATTCGGTCGTGGATAGTCTTGGTGTTCAAAAGCTGTGGGTTGTAGGACACCCTGATTTTTCCCGTAGCAAAGCTAACTGATGCCTCAGTAACGCCGCTTAATTGTTGCAAGCCAACTTCAATCGTCTTGGCACAACTGCCACAGTCCATACCACTCACTCGCAAAATCTGGGTTTTCAGGAAAGGAGTTTGAGTCATAGCAGTTTGAAGCTGACAGAGTTTAGTACGGGCTGACGCGATCGCAACGACAATCAAGGCTTTGTGGCCTCCGTTGGGACTGAGCGTAAGTCTTGTACCCATATTTTAATACAACATCTGAATAAATGTTCAACTGTACAATGTTTTAATTTTGGTTAAGATTGAAATTAATAACCATTATTAAAATGCCACCTAATGAACAAACGACAGAGTGAAAAAGAATTAGGATTGCTTGAGAATGCAGACCTACCAAAGTGTGGTACGCATTTGGTACATCTGGATAATGTGCGGTCAATCCAAACACAAATCTTGCCTCCAGGTAAGGCGCAACAGATGGCAGAAATCTTTGGCATACTTGCAGATCCAAATCGGTTGCGGCTGATATCAGCTTTGGCTTCCCAAGAGTTGTGTGTTTGTGATTTAGCTGCATTAACGAAAATGACTGAATCAGCAGTTTCTCATCAACTGCGATTATTGAAAGCGATGCGTTTAGTTAGTTATCGCCGAGAAGGTAAAAACGTCTATTACAGCTTGGCTGACAATCACATTATTAATTTGTATTGTTCTTTAGTACAACATTTAGATGAGTAAAATTATTTAACGTTGACCACGTTGTTTAATGTAATAGCAAAGATATGGGAAAAACACGACTATGTATAGTTATCAACTCAGTTCATAAAATATTGATGCAAGAAATCTAGTAATTTTTAATAAGTGGTAGTTGCAACTGTAAAATTAGTACTTAATATAATCTACACAGAGCGTAAGAAGACTGTAAAAATACTACCCTTGGGACGATTATCTTCGACAGAAATAGTACCGTGATGTGCCTCAATTGCCATTTTGCAAAAAGCCAATCCTAACCCAATTTGCGAAACTTCTGGCATTCGTGTGCCAATCTCATACTTTTCAAAAATGCTTTGACGTAATTTTTGAGGTATTCCCAAACCGGAATCAACAACTTGTAATTTAGTACCTGTGGCTAAATACTCTGCTCTCAGGGTAACTTGAGCATTAGATGGGGAAAATTTAATTGCGTTAGAGAGTAAATTATCCAAAACTCGGCGGAAGATAGGTAAATCTACTTTCACCATGCTCCCTGGACTGGGCAATTCGCTGACAAGATGGAGATTTTTGTGTTGAGCGATCGCCTCAACACCTGCCAACGCTGAAATACAAAGTCCACATAGGTCTACTTCAGTCAAGTTAAGAACCATTCTGCCCGATTCTAACTTAGCCATAATTAGCAAGCTATCAATCAAAGATTGCATTTGTTGAGCTGCGAGGACGATTTTATGTGTCTTTTGTTCATGCTTTTCGGCTGATAAACCAGGAAACCGGAGAATCTCATTAGAGACGATAATACTGGTAAGCGGATTTCGCAAGTCATGCACAATCATATTGACCATATCTTCTCGCAGATTCAACAAAGTCTGCAATTTATCGTACTGCTGCTTGATCCGCAGCATAGAATTCACTCTGGCTCTTAACTCTACACCGTTGACTGGCTTACTAATAAAATCATCAGCCCCAGCTGCCATACATTTAGCTAAATCTTCTTTAGCCGTTAATGCCGTCACCATAATAATAGGAACGACCTGCCATTGTGGGTCAGATTTGAGTCTGCGGCATACTTCCATGCCATCTAAATCGGGCATCATCACATCTAACAAAATCACATCAGGTTGAAAACTATCAAGATAATCAATAGCTTGTTGACCAGTGGGGGCGTAATGTAATTCGTAGTTTTCGCCATCTAGCAGAGTTTCAATGACATCAAAGTTATCTGGCTCATCATCAATAATCAAAATAGAGTGTTGATTATTCATCTCAAATCCCCACTACCTGGTTAAAAGTTTTTGAATTGTTGCTATGAGCTGTTTGAGTTTTATAGGTTTGGTTAAATATTCATTAGCTCCAGCTGCTAGACAAGTTTCGCGATCGCCTGGCATAGCCAGTGCTGTTAAGGCAATTATGGGAACATCAACAAATTGCTCATCGCCCCGAATCCGGCGAATGGCTTCCAATCCGTCCATTTCTGGCATTTGGATATCCATCACAATCAGGTCGGGATGTTGAGTATAAAGCTGCTCAATCGCTTTTTGTCCATTGTTGGCGATCGCTAGTCGATATCCTCGACTTTCTAGATACCCAGACATTGTATTGATATTAGCTTGATTATCTTCTGCCAGTAAAATCAAAGCAGATGTGACAGTGGGTTTTGGTAATACATTAACAACAGCCGACTCAGCACTGATAGGAGGTTGTAACTGATCTAGAGTTGCCCCAAATTGGGCGCGGGTAATCGGTTTGACCAGATATGCAAATGCTCCCTCAGCCAGACCTTTGATGCGCTCATCCATAACTGAGATAATCAAAACGGGGATTTCTTGAGTTTGTGGGTGAAGCTTGAGTTGCTTCAGCACGTCCCAACCTGATACGTTTGGTAGTTGTAGATCCAAAATCACTAGTGCTGGACGAACACGTATAACTTCATCTACTGCGCCTTCGCCCATTGCATAGACGACACATTGCATTCCCATGTCACTAAGGTAGCGAGTAATCTGGTCAGCTGCGGCGATCGAATCTTCGATAATCAACACTGGGGCATTCTTAGCCAGGAAGTAATGTTTGGGTAACTGAGCTACAACTGGTTTTGTAGGAACATGATCACTGCGGAGATAGGGAATACGGACAGTGAAACAACTACCTTTTCCCACCTGACTAGTAACTGAGACAGAGCCACCATGTAAGGTAGTAATTCGTTGTACTAGTGCCAAACCTAGACCAGTGCCGTTGTACTGGCGGTTGAGGCTGCTGTCCAGTTGTATAAAAGGTTGAAATAATTTGCCGATGTCTTCAGAGGCAATACCGATGCCGGTGTCACTGACACAGAAATTGATGTGAGGGGGCTGAGAAGACAGGCAAGAATTTATGTCTTCTGTTCCTCTGTTCCGCCCTGCGGGTTCCTCTGCTTCTCCTGCTCCCTCTTCCAGCCAAACCGTGAGCTTCACCGTACCGCCTTCTGGGGTGAATTTGACGGCATTGCTGAGTAGATTGATGAGTACTTGGCGCAGACGGCGATCGTCGGCTTGGATACTACCTAGATGAGCAGGAATGTCGGTAATGAGGCGAATATTTTTTTTCAATGCCATCTGTTTGATAAACACCAGACTTGTATCACAAAGGCCTTTGATGGGAGTGCTACTTAGTTGTAGTTCCAGTTTGCCCGATTCAATTTTAGATAAGTCGAGGATGTCATTAATCAATTCGAGGAGGTGTCTACCACTGCGCTCAATGGTGGCGATCGCTTTTGCTTGCTGTTCATTAATCACACCAAACACACCTTCCTGAAATCCTTCAGACATACCCAGAATGGCGTTTAAGGGGGTTCGCAATTCATGACTCATGTTAGCTAGAAATTCATCTTTGAGACGAGTGGCACGGGCAAGTTCGGCGTTGGCGTTGGCTAATTGCTCATTTGTGTGCTGCAATTTTTCTTCAGCTTGTTTGCGATCGGTAATATCTTCGTAAGACCCCAGAATACCAATTACTTCACCTGTACTGTTAGTCAGGGGAATTTTGCTAGTTCTTAACCAAATATGCGAACCGTCCTGGTTTTCCATTGGTTCTTCATAACCGAGTTTGGCCGTTCCAGTCGCAATCACGAGCGCATCGTCTGCACGATAAATGGCTGCTTGTTTTACCCAAGGTAGGTCAAAGTCATTTTTGCCGATAATATTGTCAGGATGAGGCAATTGAGCATCCTGAGCAAAGGCGGGGTTGCAACCGATATATTGCAATTGGCAATCTTTCCAGAAGACACGTTGAGGAATCGTATCCAAAACTAATTGCAGCATTGTACGTGATGCTTGTAACTCTTGTTCTGCCCGTTTGCGTTCGCGGATATCAAATAGGGTGGAACGACTATATAAATAATTGCCTTCTGCATCCTTGACGGCAGTAGCACTAATAATCACGGGCAGAACTGTGCCATCTTTACAGATCATCTCAAACTCTAAATCCTTCACCCAACCCCTGTTTTTAAAGCGAGGATAGTTTTGCAAAAATGCCCGACGGCTAGGTTCAGTGAAAAAGTTCAGTAGAGGTTGACCAATCATTTCTTCATGGGTATAACCCAACAATTGCAGTTCTGTCTCGTTGACGCGAATAATTCGGCCTGCGCTGTCGAGGGAATGGTAGCCACAAGGTGCTTTGTTGTACAAATCTTCGACTTCACGGGCATATTTAGCCAGTGCTTCTTCACCTTGTTTGCGATCGCTGATGTCAGTTACCCGCACTAGATTCATGGTACGGCCAGCTATTGTAATGGGCTTGGCGGCAATGTTTCCCCAGAAAATTTTGCCTTTACACGTTACATATTCAATTTCTTGACTCCAAAATCCTTTGAACTGCATTTGTGCCACGATCGCCGCAATCTCTTCTGAGGAGAATTGACGGTGCTGGAGTGAATGTCCTTCAATCCCTAACAGTTCAGATTTTTTAGCAGCGTCAAATAATTCTACTGCTCGCCGATTACAATCGAGAGTGAGTAGTGTTACAGGATCAACTAGAAACAACGCATCAGCAGATTCGTCAAAAATGATCTCCCGCAAATCTCGATTACGAATCAGTTCTTGCTCGGCTTTTTTATGCTCAGTAATGTCAAAGTTGACTCCAACGACCCGTAAAGGTTGACCTTGCTGATCACAATGTAACAGCCCATAGGCTTTGAGGTAACAAATATTGCCACTGGGTTGAATGATACGGAACTCGACGTTATATTCTTGTTGATGGTGCAGAACTTGTTGAATATTTGCCAAGACGCGATCGCAATCATCAGGATGGATAAAATTAAACCAACTATCAAAACTACCGTCAAAATCCCTCTGGCTGACTCCATATAGTTCGTACATCCGCTCATCCCAAATTTGGGCAGCATGAACAAAATCATATTCCCAGATGCCGAACCCTCCTGATTTAATAGCCAGGGTCAAGCGTTCCGAGAGGTGACATAGCTGTTCCTCATATTGTTTGCGCTTTGTGATATCTGTGAGCGTGCCAACATAGTGAGTAATTGTGCCATTGGAATCGGTTTCGGGCAGGACATGACAGTAAAACCAGTTGCAGTTACCATCTGGGAGTAAATGTCTGCCTTCACTTTGGTAGAGTTTTGGTTGGCTAAATCCTTGTTGAGACCATTGTGTGAGTATGCGATCGCGGTCTTCTGGATGTAGTGTTTCTAGCCAGCTTATGCCCAATGCAGCTGCAATTGGTCTACCTGTCATCTCGCTCCAACGTTCGTTGACATAGACACATTTACCCGCAGCATCTAGGCGGAAAATAGCCACGGGAGCAGCTTCAGTCAAGGTAGCATAGCGGCGTTCGCTTTCTCTCAGGGCTGATTCTACTTGCTGACGCTCGGTAATATCATAGTTAATGCCAACCATGCGTTGTGGTTCGCCAAGGTGATTGCGTTGCACAAGAGCCGCGGCCTGGATGTAGCGAATACTGCCATCAGCACCCACAATGCGAAATTCCACATCAAATTCCCGCTTTCCTTGCACTGCATCCTGAAGGGCTGTTTCTGTTTTTACCCGATCATCGGGATGGAGGGCATTGAGCCAATCTTGGTATGTGGCAGTCGTTACAGACCGTTGTAAGCCATACAATTCATACATCCGGTCATCCCAGTATGCTTCATTGACCATATCCCAGTCCCACGTGCCAATATTGGCTGACTTGAGTGCCAATGCCAATCGATCTGAGAGATTACTCAGCTGTTGTTCAGTTTCTCGACGCTCAGTAATATCAAGGATAATGCTGATCAATTGGCTGGGCTGGCCATCAGCATCTAATATCACTTCACCCCGTGAAAGTAAATAACGTAAACTCTGATCTGGACGATAACAGCGATACTCTAGCTCATAACATAGCTCTTGAGCGATCGCTTGCTGCACTACCAAGGCTTGATGATGGCGATCGTCTGGATGTATGCACTCTAGCATTTCTGCGTAAGTGGGCGTACCAGACTGAGGATTGCGTCCAAAAATGTCAAAGACTTCTTGTGACCAGATCATCTCTTGGGTGAGCAAATTCAGTTCCCAGCTACCTAGATGAGCAATTCTTTGGGCAGCAGCAAGGTTAGCGGCATTTTTGCGGAGTTGGGCTTCCATCTGTTTTTGCTGCGTAATATCTTTGGCAATCCCTACACCGCCAATCATCACTCCTTCGGCATTACATAAGGGTTTAACTGAGAGAGAGACAGGAAAGCGCGAGCCATCTTTACGAATGAAAGTCCACTCATCCTTGTGATGAACTGACTGATTTGTGGAGATCAAGTTTTTTCCTGGGGCTATTTCTGTGCCTAGTGCTTGTGCGTGTTGTTGAATTTCCTCCGGGTCGTGGAAGATCATAGGAGTTACCTTACCCACTACTTCCTCGGCTGTATAACCCAACATTTTCTGGGCAGCTGGGTTAAAGGTTTGAACTATTCCCTCAGAGTTAGTAGAAGTAATGGCATAATCGGTAGAAGCTAGGATGGCTTGTTGCAGATTCATCAGCTCATGTAATTGGGCTTCTGCTTGTTTGCGAGTGGTAATATCTGTTTCTGAACCACTCATGCGGATGACATTGCCTGCTTCATCCCACAGTGCTTGACCCCGGTCTAATATCCACAAATATGAACCATTTTTGCAATGTACTCGATATTCTTCTTGGAAGAATGGTGTTTTGTGGGCAAAGTGATCAGCGATCGCTGCCATTATGCGATCGCAATCATCGGGATGAATGCGACTTGACCATTCTTCTGGGCTGGAGCTAATTTCATCTTCATTAAAGCCCCGCATTTGTTTCCAGCGAGTCGAGAAGAACATCTGATTGGTTTTAATATTCCAGTCCCAGATCCCATCTTTGCTGCCACGTAGTGCCAACTGCCAGCGTTCTTCGCTCTCTCTTAAGGCTGCTGTGCGCTGTTCCACTCTAGCTTCTAGTTCTTGATTGAGTTGTTGTAGTGCTTGTTGTGTTAATCTTCGCTCGCTAATGTCCTCAATCACACTGATCAAGTATTGCGGATGATCAAAAGCATTGCGGACTAAAGAAACTGTCAGTTTAATCCAGACAGTCGTTCCATCCTTGCGAATATAGCGTTTCTCCATTGAGTAGGTCGAAATTGCACCTGAGAGCAAGATTTTTACTTGCTCTAAATCATCTGCTAAATCGTCGGGATGGGTAATCTTCTGAAATGTCAAAGTCTTGAGTTCAGATTGGTTGTAGCCGATAATGTCAGCAAATCGTTGGTTAACACGCAAAAACTCCCCATGCAATGATACATGGCTAATTCCCACTGCTGCTTGTTCAAAGGTACTGCGAAATCGCTCTTCACTTTCCCAGAGAGTTTTCTCGGCGCGGTTGCGTTCTCTCAGTTGTTTTTGTGCTATCTCGTAGGCACTTGCTTGTTGAATAGCGATCGCTATTTGTACTGCCAGTTGCTCCAACAATTCTAATTCCGCTGCTTGCCATTGACGTGGTGCAGTACATTGGTGAGCAATTAGTAATCCCCACAGGCGGTTGCTCACCAAAATCGGCACAACCAGATTAGCTTTGACTTCAAATTGTTCCAGCAGTCGCACATGACAGCCGCTTAAGCCAGCATCATAAATGTTATTGATCGCCCGTGTTTTTCCTAGGCGATACTCGATTCCCGCCCCTTGTTGCCAGCAGGTATCCCGAATCTGTTTACCTAAACTTACCGTCCAGCCAGGTAGCACTGACTCCGACACCACAGTCCCGCTCATATCTGGGTGAAATTGATAGATTACTACCCGGTCTGTCTGTAAAAACTGCCGCACTTCCTTAGCTGTGACAGCTAAAATTTCTTTGAGCTTGAGTGACTGACGAATCTGTAAAGCGATCGCAGTAATTAGTTGTTTTTGTTCCCGACTTTGTTCTAACTGCCAATTCTGATGCTTCTGCGCCACTGCTTCATGAATTGCCGCCTGTAGAGTTTCAGGTGTGAGTTGGTCTTTGACCAAATAATCTTGCGCCCCGTTTTTCATGGCGCGAACGGCAATCCCTGCATCCTCCTGTTCTGTCAACAGCATGATTGCAGATTGTGTATTGCTCACGATTTTCCTCAATTCTCCCAGCAACTCTAGCCCATTGCCATCAGGCAACAGAAAATTCAGTAAGATTACATCTGATATTCCCTGCTGACACCAAGCGATTGCCTGTGTTGCGGTCTCAAACTCTAAGATTCGATAGGTATAAAGACTGTCATGCTGCAAAAACTGACGAAAAATCACCCAATCTTCGGTGCAATCATCAATAAGCAGGATGGTGAGACAGGCAGGTTGAATCATAAATTAGTTTGTCTTGTTTCTCCCAACGAGTATCTCTGGCTGGATAAGTGTTAAGGGAGTGGTCACGCTTTGACTTTGTGAAAGAATTTACTGTGAGAGTTGAGTATATGGTGGTAGATGAGGCATAGGGCAGGAGGACTTAAGCTGATTTCATTTTGCTTGACTTAGTTTGATTTTTCCAAGTCGTTCTACCTACTTAAACATTGTAGACTGCACTGATAAGATAGTGATAAAATTTACCTTTAAATAAATGAATTTACTTTGTAAATTCGGGCTTTGAGATTAATCACTAATGACTATTAATCCAAATTCCAACCTAGTGCTGTAGCTACTTGACCAGCTAATTCTAAGGGATTGAAAGGTTTAGCGATCGCTGTCACCATGCCTAATTGAGAGTAGCGACGGCGATCGGAGGCTTGAATTTTGGCGGTTAATAAGATCACAGGAATTCCCCTAGTACTGGGATTGCCTTGCAGTTTTTCAAAGGTAGCAATTCCATCCATATCGGGCATCATCACATCTAAGAGAATGGCATCTGGCTGGCAAGTTTCGGCTTGCTTGATCCCCTCTTGTCCAGAACTGGCTGTCACCACCTCCCAGCCTGCGACAGTTTCTAAGCAGACTTTGGTAACTTCTTGAATATACTGCTCGTTATCAACCACTAGAATTCGCTTAGTTTTCATGATGGCTGTCCTCTTTGGGGGTGTGAGTAATTCTTTGCAGTAGTTCGATCACGCGTTGTTCAAATTCTTGGGTGGTGACACGTCCTTTAGTTAAAAACTCTGTCTCTCCAAGCTTAAGCCTTCTGCGTTCTGACTCGTCTAAATCCTGGGCTGAATAGACGACTAATGGAATATTACACAGATGATTGTGTTTTTGTAACCAATCGACTACGGCAAATCCATCAGTTTCCGGCAAACTCAAATCTAGAATGAGCAAATCTGGATTTACTTCTTGACTGAGACGAATTGCTTCTCTACCGGTTTTGGCATAGCAGGTTTTAATTCCATGTCGCTCAAATAAAGTAACTAGTAGTTCCACTAAATCGGGATCATCCTCCACAATCAGGATACAAACTTGCTGGGAGGATTTGGCAATGACTTGTCTGAGGGAATTTAATAAGTAGCTTTCTTGGACTGGTTTACTGACCCAATCAACGAAATTTCCACTATGTTGACTATTGCTATTTTGCTTATAGACACTGCAAATCACAATCGGAATGTCTTGCGTTTCAGCTTGTTCCTTTAATCTTGCCATTGTTTCCCAGCCATTCATCCCAGGCATGAGTAAGTCTAAGATAATCACCTGGGGGTGTTGACTAGCGGCGATCGCGATCGCTTCTTCCCCAGTGGCTATAGTTATGACTCGATATCCACCTTTTTCTAACAGAGTTGCCATTTCTGAGCGAATTAGAGGATCGTCATCACAAACTAAGACTAATGGAGAATGGGGCATAGGGGTTAGGGATGGAAAATCATCTACTGACTCAGCATTGGGTGAAATTGGCAAAATCGGTAATGTGAAATTAAAGGTACTACCTTCACCCAAGACGCTTTCTACCCAAATCCGTCCTCCATGCTGTTGGACAATACTTTGACAAATAGCCAACCCTAGACCTGTACCTTCATGGTTGCGTGAGTCTGAGGAGTCTACCTGTTGAAAACGTTCAAAAATACTATGGATTTTGTCAGCCGGAATCCCGCGACCAGTATCTTGGACTCTCAGCAAGACTTCATCACCGTATTGTTGAGCTACTAGCCAAACTGTGGCTTCTGGTGAGGAAAACTTGATGGCATTACTCAGTAAATTAGTCAAAGTTTGGACAATTCGGTCTGGATCTACCCATAATTGCACCAATGGGCTATCAACGGATAGTTTGACCCTGGCTTTATGCGCTAAAGGCTGCATAATACTGATGGCTGATTCAATTAAGTCTGTCAGGTTGCAAGTTTCTCGCTCCATTTTCACTCTACCTGACTCAATTCTTTCGATATCTAGGATGTCATTAATTAGGCGGACTAAGCGTTCTGTGCTGTCAGTAGCAATTTGCAGTAACCGTTTACCTTGCTCTGATTCTGCTGGGAGTAATCCACTGGTGAGCATTCCCAATGAGCCGTGAATTGAAGTTAACGGTGTCCGTAGTTCATGACTAACTACGGACACAAACTCATCTTTCATCCGCTCGATTTGCTTGCGTTCTGTAACATCACGTAAGATAACCGTATAAACAACGTCGTTATCCATGTGTAGTTTCGATATCGAAGCCTCGGCCGGAAATTCTGTACCATTTTTGTGACAACCATATATTTCTCGTCGTTCCCCCATGCGTCGCGCCATATTAGGAGATTGCTTAAAGCTGACAACGTGCTGACGATGTGCTTCAGCAAAACGCTGCGGTAACAGGACATCAAGGGGCTGTCCGAGAATTTCTTCAGCAGAGTAGCCAAAAATTTTCTCTGCTCCTTGGTTAAAGAGGGTAATTCTTTGGCTGGTATCTATGGAAATAATGGCATCATCGGCAATATCTAAAATGCGGGCCAATCTGATTTGGGAAATTCGCAGTGCTGCTTCTATACGTTGGCGTTCGTCGAGTTCTGAATGTAGCTGGCGATTGACATTGACTAATTCAACTGTGCGTTCTGCTACCCTAAGTTCTAGTTCGTTGTTAGCCGCTTGTAAGGCTGCTGCAATTTGTTTGCGATTACTGATATCTCGGACTGTACCCAGCATTCGTACAGCTTCTCCAGCTTCGTTGTAGTAAATTTTCCCTGTGCCTTCCAACCAGTGGATGCTACCATCCGGCCAAACAACACGGAATTCATGATTGTAATCAGTTTTATGTTGTTGGGCATGACGGAATGCTTGCTCTAAGCCTGGCCAGTCTGCTGGTAAGACGCAGCTTTTTAATGCTTCATCAGAGCCATTCAAGGTAATGCCAAATAACCGGGCATGACCATCAGACCAGGTAATTTGGTTAGTTGTGAGATGCCAATCCCAAATTCCTAAGTTTACGGCTTCTAGGGCGAGGGCAAGACTTTCCTCGCTTTCTTTGAGGGCGGCTTCGGCGCGTTGGCGATCGCGCTGATTGCGTAATGCTAAAATCCCATAGGCTAAATCTGCTGCCAGTTCTTCTAAAAGTTGGACTTCATGCACATCAAAGGCATTCGCTTCAGCCGCATAAATATTCAACGACCCAAAGACTTGACCATGAGCAAATAACGGTAAGGCAATAGAAGCAGCATAACCCCGACTCGTTGCTTGACAACGCCAAATCTCAAAACGACTATCAGTCAGGATATTTTGAATAATTGTGGTTTTACCTGTGCGGATAGCTGTGCCAATTGGCCCTTGACCGGGAACTGTATCAGCCCAAGTCAGATGTAGAGATTGCAGATATCCATCTTCATAGCCTGCTTGCGCGACTGGATAAATATCTTTTTGGGGGTTATTTTCAGCGTAAGCCACCCAAGCCAGACGATAACCACCGACTTTGATGAAAATTTCACAGACTTGATGCAGTAAATCTGCTTCATTATCGGTACGAACCACAGCTTGATTGCAGCTACTTAGAGTTTGCAAGGTGCGATTCACACGCTGAATTTCTGCTTCTACTTGTTTGAAATCGGTAATATCTCGTGTAATCGCCAATTGCACCCAGCTATCATCTGCGGTATTCCGTAAAGGGACTGCGTGAGTTGCCATCCAACGACGATGACCTTGGCAATTAATCATCTCGAATTCTAGAGTGCCTTTTTGTCCTTGACAAATACTCTCATTGAGTTGACGAAATGCTTGTTGGTATTCAGGGGCGATGAAATCATATACAGACTTGCCTACCACAATATCAGCGTTTTCTGCTGCTAACATCGCCAAACCAGCCGGGTTAATTGCCAAGAAAGTGCCATCAGCCGCCACAATTTTGACGCACTCTGGTTCAGCATCGAAGATGGCGCGGCTATCGGGGAAGAAGGGCATGGGGCATTGGTCTATATTTTCCTCTGCTTCTCCGCAATTGCTCCACTTCGGCTTTGCCCTTCGCGGAGCGTCTCGAAGAGAAGACCGCGTTGCTTGACTGCTTCCCGCCGCCACTCGCCTTAGCAGTTTTACTCGTTCCAAGCGGTTGATAATGCGGGTTACTAATTCTGGCCCGACGATGGGTTTGCTGACAAAATCGTCAGCACCTACGCTATAAACTTGATTGACAATTTCGGCATCACTATGGACTGTGAGAAATAAGATTGGTAATTCACTCCACTGGGCATCGTTACGGACTATTTGGCATAGTTCGATGCCGTTGGTGTGGGGCATTTCTACATCCAGAATTAATAAGTCGGGGTTTTCGGCTGGTAATATTTCCCAAAAACGACGAGGATCATCTAAGGTAATGACTTTTAGTCCCCAAGGATGCAGAAGGGTTTGCAATAAGGCGAGAATTTTGGGGTCGTCGTCTACAGCTAAGATTTTGGCTTCGGCTTGAGGAATGGGTGGTGGTAGGATGGGAGCGATCGCTACTGCACTTTCGCTCAGAGGTTGGGTTTTCGGTAAAAAATTATGAGTCGATGTGGCAGGTTCTATGGCCGGTTTTCGCGCCGCCACTTCTTGACGCAATAATTTCACCCACTTTTGCAATTTACTAATTTCAGTTGGTGTCCAGCTGGGGTCTGATTTCAATAGTTGCTCAATTTTCCGTGCTAACTTTGAGCCTTCAGGTAAACCAAATGTCCCCAGAGAACCTGCTAATGTATGGGCTTCTTGTCTGGCTTGTAACCGCAATTCTGAACTTAACGCTGCTTGACTAATTACGGTGGCTGTTGTCTCTAAGACTGTGACTTGCTCATCTACCCGCCCATAGAATTTTTCCCAAATACCAGCTATGGCTTTTTGGGTTGATTCTGTTTGAGACTTCCCAGCTACAGATTTTTCCTTTTCTCCTGCGCCTTTGTTCTCTTCTTCGTGCGGTGTGAGTCGATAACCGATACCGTAAACTGTTTCAATTAAATCCCCCGGCACTCCGGCATTGCGCAACTTCATCCTTAATCCCTTAATATGGGTGCGGACAGCTTCCTCACTGGGAGTATCTTCATAAGACCACAGATGTTCCAGAATCATGGAACAGCTAAAAACCCGGCGACGATTTCGTAAAAATAATTCTAATAGAGCATATTCTTTCGGTGTTAGTGATAGTAAATCTTGCTCATAGGTAACTTCACAACTGCTAGGATCAAGCCGTAAATTACCACATTCTAGTATTGGCTGTGATATAGTTCCACTACGTCTTAATAGCGCACGTATCCTAGCCACCAGTTCTTCTTCATTAAAGGGTTTCACTACATAATCATCCGCACCCGCATCTAAACCAATGGCTTTTTCGTGACCGCTATCACAACCAGTCAATAACAGAATTGGCATTTGTCTAGCACTAGCTCTAATTTGCCGACAAAGACTAATTCCATCTAGCTTAGGCAGCATTACATCTAAGAGGATTAAATCATAATCGTAAGTTTCAATTAAATCCCAGGCAGTATGACCATCTTCAGCGATTTCTACTACATAGTTTTGGTTGGCGAGAACTGCACTTAATGCTGAAGCATTTAACTTGTCATCCTCTACAATTAAAATTTTCATATTTAATTAATTTTTAATAAATAATCAAACTGAGATATTTTTCTGAGTGTGAGAAATAAACTATTAATACTGGCAATTTAAAAATATCTTAGATGGGATATCTACTGGGCATTAATACTTTTTCACAAATATCAATATTTATTGAAATTTAGAAAGAAAGCAAGAGTAATTGCAAAAATATCACTTAGGTGTGATGTTATTCCTCAAAAATAGTAGATAATCAGGTGATATTGCTAGGCAAAACATGACGATGCGATCGCCATAGCAGCTAAAGGTGATGACTGAGGAATTAACAGTCTCAGATACCAGGCTGATTACGGAAATCAGGGATATTGGTTCTCACACAACTCCCGTTCTTCACAAGTTCCTCAAATTCTTGTCATATAAACAATATTGGGAGACACAGAAGTCCTGTTAGCCGTAACGGGGCTTTGAGCTTTTACCGTTAGCGGTAGCAGGGTGAGAGTAGCGTGCTGAGACAATTCTTTATTCTCTAAAATTTCCCATAGAAGAACTCAATTTAATAATCAAGTGCCTTAAATCATGATGACTTGCAGAGGTCTATATGCTGAAAAATATTTTAGTTGCATTGGATCGCTCAGAAATGGGACAACAGGTTTTTGAGCAAGCATTAGCTCTAGCCAAAGCCACCCAAGGTAAATTGTTGTTAGTACACGTTTTATCACCAGAAGAAGATGGCAGTCCTAATATCCCGATGGTGTCTAATTATGACTACTATCCAGGACTAAGCGGTCAAAGCCTTGAAGTATATCAAAAACAGTGGGATCGCTTTAAAGATGAAGGCGTGAAGATGTTGCAATCCTTCAGTGCTAAAGCTAACACAGCAGACGTACCTACGGAATTTACGCAAGTATTGGGTAGTCCTGGACGCACAATTTGTAAATTAGCGACTACCTGGAATGCGGATTTAATCATGATGGGACACAGAGGTTTAGCTGGTCTGAAAGAGTTATTTTTAGGTAGTGTCAGTAACTACGTCTTGCATCACGCTCCTTGTTCAGTTCACATCGTCCATTGTCCATTGAAGGAAAAACTAACTACTAAGGATAATTTGCAACAGACGGAAGCATTAGGGGTGTAGGGGAAAGAATTTTCAATTTTTAGATTGAAACCCAATCCAAAATTGAATTGCCTAATAACCATTTTCCATTTCCCACGTAACAAACAATGGCGATCGCATCACAACCAAATCATACTCATCCCAGTGGCGATAAACGCTTAAAGATGCTGGATGCAACTATCAAGCGTCATCAATATCAACAAGATGCACTAATTGAAATTCTCCATAAGGCACAAGAACTTTTTGGCTACCTAGAAAACGATTTATTGTTTTATATTTCTCAAAGCCTAAAATTACCGCCTAGTCGAGTGTATGGTGTAGCAACTTTCTATCATTTGTTTTCTTTAGCACCAAAAGGCGTTCATAGCTGTGTGGTGTGTACAGGTACGGCTTGTTATGTCAAAGGCGCGCCAGCAATTTTGGCACATCTAGAGCAATTAACTCATATTCACTCAGGAGAAACTACTGCTGATAGTCAGTTATCACTACTCACAGCACGCTGTTTAGGTGCTTGTGGAATTGCTCCGGCGGTAGTATTTGATAACAAAGTTTTAGGCAATCAAACCCCTGAATCTGTAACTGAACGTGTACAAGGATGGCTTGGACAATAGGTTACAGGAGACAGGGGACAGGGAACAGAAAATATCCTGAATTTTGAATTTGGAGTGTTCCTGTAGCGTCTTGTAGAGAAGCGACCTGATCTCTTATGGAAAGTTGGGATAAGACATGGAACTGAACGAATTATTAGAAATCTCTCGACAGGAACGTTCTCAAGCCAAACCTGTACAAATTCGTTGCTGTACGGCGGCTGGCTGTCTTTCGGCTAACTCACAAGCAGTTAAACAACGACTAGAAGCAGCTGTCAAAGCAGAAGGTTGGGAGCAAGAAGTGCAAGTTTTTGGTGTGGGCTGTATGCGCTTGTGCTGTCAGGGGCCTTTGGTGGAAGTGGAGAGAGTCGGAGTAGAAACTCAAGAAATTCTATACGAGAAAGTTACTCCTGAAGATGCACCTGCAATTGTTGAAACTTTGAAAGGCAAAGAGTCAAAGCTGTCGGTGGTAAAGCTAGACCAACCATTTTTTACGTCCCAGATGCCGATAGTGTTAGAAAACTGTGGCAAAGTTGATCCAGAAAGGATTCAATCTTACATTGCTACTGGTGGTTATCAGGCTCTTTATCATGTACTGCGAGATATGACCTCAACTGAGGTGGTTGATACCATTAGCCGCAGTGGGTTACGGGGACGTGGTGGTGCTGGTTATCCCACCGGTTTGAAATGGGCGACGGTAGCTAAAGCTAAGGGAGACCGCAAATTTGTCATTTGTAACGCCGATGAGGGAGATCCAGGTGCGTTTATGGATCGGAGTGTGTTGGAGAGTGATCCCCATCGAGTGTTAGAGGGAATGGCGATCGCAGGCTATGCTGTCGGCGCAAGTCAAGGTTATATTTATGTCCGGGCAGAGTATCCTACTGCTATCAAACGTTTACAAACGGCGATTAATCAAGCCCAGCGTCTGGGTATTTTAGGTAGCAAAATCTTTGAATCTCCTTTTGATTTTAAAATAGATATCCGCATTGGTGCAGGAGCTTATGTTTGCGGGGAAGAAACTGCTCTCATGGCTTCTATCGAAGGTAAGCGCGGCGTTCCTCATCCTCGTCCTCCCTATCCGGCTGAATCGGGTTTATGGGGACATCCTACCCTAATTAATAACGTTGAAACCTTTGCGAATATTGCACCCATCATCCGTAAAGGTGCAGAATGGTTTGCTAACATCGGTACTCCCAAGAGTAAAGGGACTAAAGTGTTTGCTCTAGCTGGCAAAATCCGCAATACAGGTTTAATCGAAGTGCCAATGGGGACTTCTTTAAGGGAAATAGTAGAAAAAATGGGGGGTGGTGTTCCCGATGGTGGTATTGCCAAAGCAGTACAAACAGGTGGCCCTTCTGGGGGATGTATTCCCGCCACTGCTTTTGATACTCCTGTAGACTATGAATCATTGACCAGCCTGGGTTCGATGATGGGTTCTGGTGGGATGATTGTCATGGATCAAACTACCAATATGGTAGATGTTGCCCGCTTCTTTATGGAATTTTGTATGGATGAATCCTGTGGTAAGTGCATTCCTTGCCGAGTCGGGACTGTGCAGTTATATGGATTATTAACCAAAATTAGTGAAGGTAAAGCATCACAGGCTGATTTAAAACTCCTAGAAGAACTCTGTGACATGGTAAAACACACCAGTCTATGCGGTTTAGGCCAGTCTGCACCCAATCCTGTGTTTAGTACCCTACGCTATTTCCATGATGAGTATTTGGCATTGATTAGTACTGAGTAAAAATCCCAATCCCCAATCCCCAATCCCCAATAATTTTGAATTCGGAGCAAAGCGACGTGACTGTAAAAACCCTAACAATCGATGGTCAATTAGTCAGCGCGCGTGAGGAAGAAACGATACTACAAGCGGCGCAAGCAGCGGGTATTCATATTCCTACACTCTGCCACTTGGAAGGTGTGGGAGATGTGGGAGCTTGTCGGCTGTGTTTGGTAGAAATCGCTGGAATGAATAAGTTACTGCCGGCTTGTGTGACGAAAGTTGCAGAAGGGATGGAAGTGGTGACGAATAGCGATCGCCTGCAAAGTTATCGCCGCATAATTATCGAAATGTTATTCGCTGAAGGTAATCACATCTGTTCGGTGTGCGTAGCTAACGGTAATTGTGAATTACAAGACCTAGCCATTGAAATGGGTATGGATCATATCCGTTTAGCCTACCATTTCCCCGATCGCAAAGTTGATTTATCTCATGATCGCTATGGTATTGACCATAACCGTTGTGTTCTTTGTACTCGCTGCATCCGTGTATGTGATGAAATTGAAGGCGCACACACTTGGGATATGGCAGGGAGGGGAACAAATTCCCACGTCATCACTGACCTAAGCCAACCTTGGGGAACTTCCCAAACCTGCACCTCCTGCGGTAAATGCGTTAATGCTTGCCCCACAGGCGCACTATTTTATCAAGGTTCTAGCGTTGGCGAAATGAAACGCGATCGCGCCAAACTCGATTTTTTGGTCACTGCAAGGGAGAAACAGCAATGGAATCTTTAGGTGCTGGGGATAAGGAGAGAATAACTTATGCCCCTTTCCCAACGATAGGAGGTGAATTTGATGCCGAAAATCAGCCGAAAACCGAGCAAGAGCAAACACAACAGGAAAAATCTGTCCCCGTTTTCCATGTGTTTGTCTCCAACTTCTCTCAAGAGTCTTTTGTGGTGGCTGCTATTGTTGGCGATAGTGACAATTTTTATGTTCCTGGGTTTAGGAAGCCTCTATACCGAAACAGTAATTGCATCTGTCGAACGGCCAGAAACAGCCTCAGCAGAAATTCTCTATCGCTCACAAACAAGATTAGCTGATCAATCAGGAAAGGTTTGGCAAGTTGTTCTGTTTAAACAAGTTTATCCCGGTCAAGGAGAAACTTTAAATCTGCGGTTGGTAGGTTTTCCTGGTTCTGCTGAACTGATTCATCCCCAACCCTTAAAAATTACCACCGATACAGGCAAAGTCTTGAAGGCTGCTGATGTCTTTTTAGAAGAAGCACCAGCCCCAACCATTGGTCAGTATGATTTTCACGATATCTTACCAGAACTAACAACAGAACCGCTCGTCTTGAGCATACCTCAACCTGGCGATCGCTCCATTAATATCAACGTCCCCCAGAGTGTTGTTCAAGAATGGCAAAAAGTAGGGGGTGTAAGGATGTAGAGGTACTATTTCCCATGCCCAACGCCCAATCCCCAATTCTCAATCCCCAAATTCTTATGTCTCGTTTGAAATTAGCAACAGTATGGTTAGGCGGGTGTTCTGGTTGTCATATGTCCTTTTTGGATTTAGACGAATGGTTGATTGATTTAGCCGCCCAAGCAGATGTGGTTTTTAGTCCCTTTGCAGATATTAAACAATATCCAGAGGGTGTAAATGTGGTGTTGGTAGAAGGTGCGATCGCTAATGAAGAACACTTGGAAACAATCCAAATCGTCAGGGAGCGTTCTCAAATATTAATTTCCTTTGGTGACTGTGCTGTTACTGGTAACGTTACCGCCTTACGCAATCCTTTGGGTAGTGCTGAACCCGTTCTACAACGTTCTTACATCCAAACAGTTGATCTAAAACCGCAAATTCCCCATGAACCAGGTATTGTACCCCCATTACTAGATCAAGTGACACCCGTACACACTGTAGTACCCGTTGATATTTATTTACCCGGCTGTCCTCCCTCAGCTACACGCATCCGCACTGTCCTAGAAGCATTATTACAGGGAGAAAAACCGCATCTAGAAGGGCGTGAGTTTATTAAGTTTGGGTAATGGGCATTGGGAATAGTACGCCTACACCCCAACACCCTTAAAATTTTCAGTTTTCCAACCAGGGTAATTATGTTAAAAGCAGCAGATGTGATGACAAAAGATGTGGCGACTATTCGCAGCTCCGCCACTGTAGCCGACGCTGTGAAATTAATGCGTGCTAGAGATTGGCGAGCCTTAATTGTAGATCGTCGCCACGAACAAGATGCTTACGGCATCATCAGTGAGAGCGATATTGTCTATAAAGTGATTGCTTATGGTCAAGACCCTAGTAAAGTTCGCGTCTATGAGGTGATGACTAAGCCTTGTATTGCGATCAATCCAGACTTAGGTTTAGAATACGTAGCCCGATTATTCGCTGATTATCATCTACACAGAGCGCCTGTTATTCAAGGTGAGTTATTGGGTATCATTTCCCTGACTGACATTTTGGCCAACAGTAACTTCTTGGAACTACCCCGAACAGTAGTCCTAGAGCAACAATTACAAGACGAAATCAAAAAAGCCCGCACCATTTGTGACCAGAAAGGTATCCGTTCCGAAGAATGCGCCGCGGCTTGGGATGTCGTCGAAGAACTACAATCAGAAATCGCCCACCAAAGAGCTGAAAAGCTTCAAAGAACAGCTTTTGAAGACTACTGCGACGAATACCCAGAAGCACTAGAAGCCCGGCTTTATGATCTTTAAGAGTGCTGCAGAGTGCGGCTTTAGCCTGTGCTGAGTTAGTTAAAAGTTACTA
This sequence comes from Trichormus sp. M33_DOE_039, assembly GCA_015296085.1. Lineage (GTDB taxonomy): Bacteria > Cyanobacteriota > Cyanobacteriia > Cyanobacteriales > Nostocaceae > Trichormus. The sequence continues at coordinate 127,983 of DVDT01000040.1, forward strand.
GTTTTTCTCCTCTGCTCCCCAGTCCTCAGAAGTTTTTAATTCTGAATTTTTTAGCTTGCTTCTCTAACGAGACGCTACCGCGTTCGCCAAAGGCGTTCTCAAAGAGTACCCGTGGGGTATTTTTAATTTTGAATTGAAATTCCTATGTCTAAAAGAATTGTCATCGACCCCGTTACCCGGATTGAAGGTCACGCCAAAATTAGTATTTTCTTGGATGATGCCGGACAAGTTAGTGATGCTCGGTTTCATGTGACTGAATTTCGAGGATTTGAAAAGTTTTGTGAAGGTCGTCCTTTGTGGGAAATGCCGGGAATCACGTCGCGTGTATGTGGTATCTGTCCGGTCAGTCACTTGTTGGCTTCAGCGAAAGCAGGCGATCGCATTTTATCTGTCACTATACCCCCAGTTGCAGCTAAACTCCGGCGACTCATGAACTGGGGGCAGATCATCCAATCTCATGCTTTGAGTTTCTTTCACCTCACCGCCCCAGATTTATTACTGGGTATGGATAGTGACCCAGCAAAACGCAACGTCTTCGGCTTAATCGCCGCCGAACCAGAATTAGCCCGTGGCGGTATTCGCCTCCGTCAATTTGGTCAAGAAATTATTGAATTATTGGGAGGTGCAAAAATTCACCCAGCTTGGGCTGTTCCTGGGGGAGTGAGAGAACCCCTTACACCAGCAGCCCGCACCCATATTCAACAACGTATCCCCGAAGCTAAGAATACTACATTAGATGCTTTAGAGAAATTCAAGAGTCTGCTGAAAGACTATCAAAAAGAAGTACAAACCTTTGGCAATTTCCCTAGTTTGTTCATGGGCTTAGTTACTCCTGATGGTTTGTGGGAAACCTACGATGGTTACATCCGCTTTGTTGATAGTAACGGTAATATTATTGCTGATAAACTTGACCCCACAAGCTATAACGAGTTTATCGGGGAAGTCGTTCAACCAGATTCTTATTTAAAATCTCCTTATTATCGCCCCTTGGGTTATCCAGAAAATAATGGTCACAGTGGTTTAGATAGCGGGATGTATCGTGTAGGGCCACTAGCACGTTTAAATATTTGTAGTTCTATTGGTACGCCTCTAGCAGATCAAGAATTACAGAGATTTCGCCTACACTCTCAAGGTGCAGTTACATCATCTTTTTTCTATCACTATGCCCGTTTAATTGAAATTCTCGCTTGTATTGAATACATCGAAATCTTTTTAGATCATCCAGATATCCTATCCAATCGTTTACGTGCGGAAGCTGGTGTAAATCAATTAGAAGGTGTTGGCGTGAGTGAAGCACCGCGAGGTACATTATTTCATCATTACCAAGTTGATGAAAATGGCTTGTTGCAGAAAGTCAATTTAATCATTGCAACTGGTCAAAATAATCTGGCGATGAATCGCACAGTTGCCCAAATTGCCAAACATTTTATTCAAGGCCCAGAAATTCCTGAAGGGATGCTCAATCGTGTGGAAGCTGGAATTCGTGCTTTTGACCCCTGTTTGAGTTGTTCTACCCACGCCGCTGGACAAATGCCATTGCAAATTCAATTAGTCGCTGCCGATGGTAGTGTACTGGATGAAGTCTGCCGTAGTTGACCTAATATCCTCAAAAAAATAAGAAACCTGATTTCTGAAAAACCAGGTTTCTCATACTCGAATTTTGCCGAAATGATTAGCGCGATTGACGACGGCGAGAAATTACCATACCACTAGCAACTAAACCTAAACCAAACAAAGTAGCTGGTTCTGGAACTGCTTGAGGATCGGGAGTATTTTTGATGTCAGAAACGAATAATGAAGCGTGAGATAGATTTTTACCTGCCGTCCCACTACCATCTAAAGCAACGCCAATAGTATTGAAAACTCCTGTCAAGCCATTCGACCAATCATAATCTTGAAACAGATAAGCACTGTAATAAGTGCTTGACTTCAGACTTACGACAAAGGTATTACTGCTCAATTGCTGTAATAGACTCCAGTCACCTAATTTATCTGCATCATTATCATCATTAGTTGCCTTAATGTAACCGTTGGAAGAGTTATCTGATTTGCCAAGTTCCGTCCAATTTACACCAGAACCTACAAAACTGCTAAATAATCCATTATCCAATCTTGTTTCCAAAGGATTTCCTGAACCTGTATCATTGCCAGCAGTTGCGCCATCACAAGCTGTTGCAATGACTCCTCCAAGAGAAATATCGGAAACTTGACATATCCCTGCAACATCTGGTTTTGGTGCTGCTTGTGCAGGTGCATTCACCACTGCACCTGCAATTCCGGTAGCTAGTAAAACTGAAGCTGAAAAATGGAAAAATTTGCTTTTCATTGTTGATGCGGTCAAAGATCTAAAAAATAAAATTGTGATTAAGGAAACGTTTATCTCAATTCATGTGTATATTCACGGTGGTAATTATATGTCTGCTATGACAGAGACTTTCACAGGCATTACTTTTACAAGACCTGAAGATGAAGTACTTGGTAGAATTGGTATAAACATTTGCTCATTACTTAAAATCCTATACTTATTTCCAGAGATTGTCTCTATTGTTAGGTCGGTTTTATTAAACTTTTACTAATCAAATACTTATATATTTTTTTGAATAAATTACCTAAAGTTACGCAATATCCACATAGATTTTTGGCATTTATGACAGTATGTCATACATATTATTATTTTAGATATTTTTAACGAACCTATAGGAGAAGCAAAGAGGCAAACATGTTTTGATGTCTGTATTTAAAGATTAGTTTATGGAATAAATTAGTATAAATATTAATACCATGAATACAACTATCACTATTCATTTATAAAATTATCTTTTTCTGAGCAGAATCTATGTGTCTTTGAGGCTGGGTTTGATAATCTGAATGTGAAGAATAATATTTAATAACATAATCAGATATAAAACCTATCTTTATTTTTTAAAAAGACTCGATAAATCTCTATCTCCTTTGATTTATGTTTTCTGTTTCCTATACCCTACCTATATAAATAGTAGATAATTTCATAAATTAAACCGAATTCCTCAGATCTTAGTAAATCTACTTTATTTAATCTTTAAAAAGATTTTCGTATATCTACAGTTTATGTTTACGCCTGCGAAAACTTAACTTAGATTAAGTTGATTCCTCTTTTTACGTTGAAAGGCTAATTACAAAAATGCTACAAAAATTATCTATTGCCTTACTAAGCGTTACTGCTGTAGCTTTAAGCAGCAACTCAGCAAGTGCTGTAACTATGACAGTAAACGGTGGTATGTTTTCTAGCTACTCTGATGCTAAAACTGTCACCTTTGATGATGGTACAGCCACAGACCCCAATGGCTTTGTAACTTACTCTAATATTACTAATAACATTGTCCGAGGTAGTAAGTCTGGTCAATATGCTTCTCCATACGGTGATGACACCAAATATTTAACAATTGCTCCTGTAGGTAGCGGAGTTGCAGGAAGTACTGGTTTTGTCACTCTTAATTTTAAAGAAGCGATTGATTACTTTGGTTTTTATGCAGGTTCATTGGATACTTACAACTTTATCGACATTTACAACGGTAATCAGTTGTTAAAAACTTTTAGTGGATCAGATGTCCCTACGGCTATAGCTAATGGTAGTTGGACTAGCACAACCGCTAATATGTTTGTCAACCTAGTTGGTGAAAGCGGTGAAAAATTCGACCGAGTTGTGATGCGTACCAATGGTATTGCGTTTGAAACTGATAACCATAGCTATAGACTAGCTAGTGTTCCCGAACCCAATGCGATGTTAGGACTATTAGCAATCGGTGCTTTTGGTGCTACTTCAGTTTTGAGACGCTTTCAAGATAGAACAGTTAAAAACTCATAATCAAATCAAATCTACTGTTATCGGTTTTGTAGAACCCTGGTTTTTTGAAAATCAGGGTTTTTGTTGCTTCCAGAAAGTTGATATTAAATAGTGCGATCGCAATTTCAGCCTCGGTCTTGGTAAACGATAGTTGACAGACTTGAACGCCTTTTATTATTAGGGTTTTATGTCAGCTGGATGTCCTAATCTCTCTAGCTACAGCTATATCTGTGGGTTCGCTGTTGCTAATACGAACTTTGGGAAACCCTGAACCAGTGCTGACTCACATTTTTACTTTTGCTTTTTTGTGCTACCCCCTTTTTCATGTTGTATGAAAAAAAAGGTTTGGCTCATCACCAAACCTCTCTTTAAATCCAGTGCATAACAACATCCCGGATTAATTTACCTGTAATTTCTATCTTCTAGCATCTTCCTAGGGGATGTATACAAATACCGTAAAAACTGATATTACAATATTTAAGTATTAACTAATACATCTAATTCATTTAAGTTTTGGATTGATAGTTGTTATTTGTATTCTGTCCATCCATCTGTAGCTATAATTTTTCAAATTGCTAATTCTAGCGACTTGTTAAACACCTAAAAAAAAGACGGGTTGCACCCGTCTAAATAGCTTGAAAGTAGCAATACACCTTGGACTTTAGAAAATAGGAAAATAAATAGGTTGTAAGGAAAATAGGTCAAGTTAACAGTCAGAACGAGGATAATGTCAAGTCTACTATTGTAACTAGACTAAGTCCTTGCAATAATTTCAAAAAATATCACAGGCAATTTTGGATAAGCTGCCAAAATGCCAAAAATTTAACTTCATATTTTTGTTAGCTGGAAAGTGCTTAGTTGATAGGATTTTTCCTGGGTTGAGAGTGAGCGATCGCTATGCAAGATTGATTGGTACGTTGTTAAAAAAGTAACTTTTTGCGCCAGTATGACAAGCAATATCACTGTTTTGCTCAACTTTGACCAGAATCGCATCACCAGCGCAGTCATAAAAAAATTCTTTGATTTTTTGAATATGACCAGATCCTTGATGCTACAGTTACGCACGGGAACGACTCCAAATAATGGGCTTCACCTGTAGATAAAGTTTTTTGAATGGATTCGGCGTTCATGAAAGCCATCATCAAGACAGTACCATCACGATAATTTTGAGCGATCGCTGGAATTAAACCCTGTGAGTTAAATTTCAATTTCTCCAGCATTTTCACAACGTTGCTTCATAAATCAAGATAAAAATGTAGAGAGAGGAAAATTACTCATCTCTACATCGAATATACTGAATTAACCTCTACTCTAGCCAAAACTTATTAATGAAAATTGGCGTTGTGTCGCACCAAATTCATAAATTCCTCACGGGTGCGTGCATCTTCAGCAAACACGCCACGCATTGCACTAGTGACAGTCCAAGAGCCAGGTTTTTGTACACCACGCATTACCATACACATATGGGTGGACTCTATGACTACAGCCACTCCTTGAGGTTTGAGTAACCCTTGTAGCGCATCAGCAATTTGCAAAGTTAGACGCTCTTGCACTTGCAAACGTCGTGCGTACATTTCACAAATTCGTGCAATTTTTGATAAGCCAATCACCTTGCCGTTGGGAATATAAGCCACATGGGCGCGACCAATAATTGGCAGGATATGATGCTCGCAAGAACTGAAAATATCAATATCCCTAATTAATACCATTTCGTTGGCATCTTCTGTAAATACTGCTCCATTCAGCAGTTCATCTAAAGATTCATGATATCCCTTAGTGAGAAACTGCAAAGCTTTCACAACCCGCTTCGGAGTATCTAATAAACCTTCTCTATCAGGATTTTCTCCTAATCCAATCAACAAAGTACGTACAGCCTGCACCATTTCTGCTTCGGTAACAGTTGGTAGATGCTTAGTAGATAAAGATGACACTACCTGGGCAGCAGAATTTGTATCGGGATGAATCGATAAGGTCATTTTATTTGTTTAATGGATAAAAATCTATGAATTAGTTAATAGCGCAATATCTATGATTCACTACTAACTAAAGTTACTCATTACTTAACACTTATTAATCATACCAAACATTTATTAAGTTGTGAATGAATTTGTTGTAAATCTAATTTTCTGCCAATAAAAACTATCTGATTTCTGGGTGAGCTACGCCATTCATCTGCTTGCAAGTTATAGCGTAGTCCACTAAGTTGAAATATATGGCGCAATTCACTATCGCTAAACCATAAAATACCTTTAGCTCTAAAGACATTTTCCGGCATTTCTTCAGTGAGGAAGTTTTCAAATTTATGAACATCAAATGGGCTATCGAATTGAAATGATATAGATACAAATCCGTCATTCTCTAAATGATGGGAGTGATGTTCATGATCATGATGATGGTGGTGATGTTCGTGATGATGAGTATCTTCTAGATTATGCACAGTATAATCATCTGTGGGGGTTAAACCCACACCTAAAATTAAAGGTAATGGTACTTCACCATGTTGAGTGTGTATAATTCTGGCAGAATCTTTCAGTTCATGGATGAAACCTTCTACTTCTTTTAGTTTCTCAGGTTTAACTAGGTCTACTTTATTAAGGAGAATAATATCTCCATAGGTAATTTGTTTTAAAGCCGCTTCACTCTCAAAATGTTCTTGATTAAATGTCTCTGCATCTACTACTGTTAAAATCGAGTCTAAGCTAGTTAAATCTCGCAATTCTGTTCCTAAAAAAGTTAATATAATTGGTAGTGGGTCAGCTATACCTGTGGTTTCAATCACCATGTAATCTATGTGGTCTTCTCGTTCTAACACTCGATAAACAGCATCAACTAAACCATCATTGATAGTACAACAAATACAGCCATTGCTGAGTTCTACCATATCTTCATCGAGAGAAACTAGCAGTTGGCTATCGATATTAATATCACCAAACTCATTCACTAAAACAGCGACTTTTAAATCTTGTTTGTTTTTGAGAATTTGATTGAGGAGTGTAGTTTTGCCACTACCTAAAAAACCTGTGATAATAGTAACAGGCATTCCCCGTTTGGGAATATCAGGAATTATATTTTGAGTTGGTGCGGTGATAGTACTCATAGTGCAGTGGGATTTTTCAGCTACTAAATTTATGTGTTTCAGATTTCAGAGTTTTTGGAGTTTTTAGACCTTTATCAATAGCAAAGTATTACTGAATAAGGACTGAAGTCCTTACTATGAGGGAGGTTTCTTTTTTTCGTTTCTCATACAAAGAATGAGAATCGTTATCATGTTAACGCAAAAAAAGCATTTTGGATGAAAGATTTTGCAAAGTGGAGAATGGGAATAAAATCGGTTAGTAAACGCTAGGCTGGTTGTAAATGATACTTGTCCGCCAAAAAATCAAATAGCCAATCTTTGACGCGGTGTGTAGCGTGACAATCGTCTTCATTGTATCGGCTGATGATTTCTAGTAGAGAGCGATCGCCGGTTTCCAACCATTGATCATACCAGTAAATACACTTAGCTCCACTAGCTTCTTGATCACGCCATTCAAATCCTAACCAGCGAGCGATCGCTTTTAGCGCATAACTTTCTATGGGTAATGCTACAGTTTCCGTGAGGTGTTCATAAATATCAACAAATCGATTCAAGACAGGCTGTACTGATTTGTGAGGTGTACGGTACAACTTGGCTAGGCGTTTGACTGTATCTAATTCGTAAACGCAAAAATGATAAATTGGTGCTTCAGGATATTGCCACACTAACTCTAGAAATTGTTGCCAAATTAATTCTTCTTGTTCTGGTTTTTCTGCTAAGAAAGAATAAAACTCTTCAGTGTTGGTTTGCTTATTCACCACCAACACTCCCAAAAGGTAATCTAAATTGATGTCTGGTTGTGCTTCAATATCAAAATACAGCTCGACGGCAGCATTGAAGGTAATATTTGGCAGTGAAGGCGGAAATGGTAAAGTTAGAGGTCGTTTTGCTAAGACTGATTTGGCTTGGATAACTAATTTATTGGCAACGTAAGGATCAAAACCAGTGAGATTTTCTAAAATAGTGGGATTGGTATCAGCGAGAGATTCCAGGGTGGTGAGATCGAGGGTTTGTAGTTGAGTGTAACGAATGGGAGTGACTCCCGGTAACAGGGAGAGGTGTTGCTGAGATTGCGCGATCGCATAACATTGACTGTGCCACAGACACAGATTACACTTCTGACGGGAAATAAATATTTCTGGTCTAGTTTCCGACTGTAGAGACTGCATGAACTCCTGCAAAATTTCCTGCATTTGCGGTGTCCATTTAGCTAAATCTATCGGATATTTCGTCTCTTTACTGCGTAACATTAACCAAGCCGTCGGCGGTGTCACGCCTTGGACTGTTGCTAAGACTTGGGTATGAAAAGCGGTGACAACTTGATATTCCTGTTTGGGACGCTTACCCAGTTCTATATTTACTGCTGCATACATCCACTCGCCAAAACGCGATTCTCCTGGCTGTTTGACAAGTAAATCAGGACAACTGACAAGGGTAGGGTTAAGGGATTCTGGTTCTGAGTCTACTAACTGACTGTAATTAGCTAACAGCACTCCTTGATAAATGTAATCAACCCCAAGCTGCATCAATTCTATGGTGGCTGCTTGTCCTGCTGCCCATTTTCCTCTAGGGTAATCTGGTTTTTGATAGGTAAATTGAGCCAAAATACTCAACCGATGGGCGTTTTTGTCCTGTTGCAGTTTGAGTAATAATTCACTAGGCGTATCTCGTAAACTTTTATCACCGTGAATATCTAAAATCGGACGGCGTTTACAGCGTTGGTATTGCAGGAGGTGTTCAGCATTAATTAGCATTCAGTTTGGGCATGGGGAATTGGGCATAAGTTACTTTTTACTTTGCCTTCTGTGTCACTTGTCACCTATCCTCTATCACCTGTGCTTGTTGGGTTGGGAGGGTGGGAAACTAAGAAAACAAGCTATTTTGAATTTTAAATTGTTTATGACTACTATTTCCACTGCACAGGCTAGGTTACATCACCATCGAGAACAATTTCTGGCTTTAGCAAATAAGCTCTATTTTAACTATGGTGGACAGGGGCCGATGCCAAAAGCCACAATGGACACGATTACCCAAACTATAGCGCACATTCAGCATATCGGCCCTTTTGGCAGTGAGGCTGGTGCTTGGTTAACAGCGCAAATGCAAACTGTGAGAACAGCGATCGCCTCTGAGTTAAATGTTACATCTGATACAATTGCTTTTACTGATAATGTGACTGTGGGTTGTAATATCGCTTTGTGGGGGATATCGTGGCAAGCTGGCGACCACATTTTACTCTCAGATTGCGAACATCCTGGAGTAATTGCGACTACTCAAGAAATTAGCCGTCGATTTGGGGTGGAAGTGACTACTTGTCCTTTGAAAGCAACGTTAAATGAGGGCAATCCTGTAGCCATTATTGCTGAAAATTTGCGTCCCCAGACTCGCTTAGTGGTAGTCAGTCACGTTTTTTGGAATACGGGTCAAGTGCTACCTCTAGAAAAAATTGTGGAGGTATGCAGAAAAAATAATTCTTTTTTATTAATAGATGCGGCTCAATCTGTGGGTGCTTTACCTTTGAACTTAGCAGAGTTGGGGGCAGATTTCTATGCTTTCACTGGTCATAAATGGTTATGCGGCCCTGAAGGTGTGGGGGGTTTGTATGTGCGTCCTGAAATTTTAGAGAGTTTGCATCCTACTTTTATTGGCTTATATGGAATTATGATTGATAGCCAATCCCAACCTGTGAACTGGAAACCGGATGCGAGAAGGTATGAAGTATCTACGCCACCTTACCCATTGTATTTTGGTTTGAGGGAGGCGATCGCTACCCATCAACAATGGGGAACACCACAGGAACGTTACACTCGAATTCGCCACAATAGTGAATATTTATGGCGACGTTTAGCTGCGTTACCCAATGTGAAATGTCTCCGCACTGCGCCCCCAGAAAGCGGTATTGTCTCCTTCCAATTGATCAATCAACAACCTCTAAAGTTATTGCAGTTTCTCGATTCTCAAAGAATTTTAACTCGGACAATTGCCGACCCCAGTTGTATCCGGGCCACCGTCCACTATTTGACTTTAGAATCAGAAATCGATCAGTTAGTTGAAGCAGTAGCAAAATTTCAATAGTTCAACCATCAACCGTCAACACTCCCTATGCAACGCCCGATTTTATACGTAGCCATTACAAATCATGGCTTTGGTCATGCTACTCGCACCGCATCTGTGGCAGCAACAATTCAAAAGCTGTGTCCAGAAGTTCTGTTAATTATGGTGACTACTGCGCCTCGGTGGTTGCTGGAGTGTTACATCGAGGGTGATTTTATCCACCGTCCCCGCGCTTTTGATTTGGGTGTGATTCAAGTAGATAGCTTAAATATGGATAAGGATGCGACTTTGGCGAAGTTGTTGGAGATTAAAAAGCAGCAAAATTCCTTAATTGCTTCAGAAGTGAATTTTATCCGTCAAAATCGTGTGCAGTTGATATTGGCGGATATTCCTTTCCTTGCGCCTTTATTTGCCCAAAAAGCAGGTATACCTTGCTGGATGATGAGTAATTTTGGCTGGGATTTTATCTATCGTGATTGGGGTGGGGAATTTGTAGCGATCGCTGACTGGATTAGTGAGTGTTATGCTCAATGCGATCGCTTGTTTCGTTTACCATTTCACGAACCCTTACCAGCTTTCTCCAATATTATCGATGTGGGTTTAACTGGTGGTACTCCCCGTTACACAACCGAAGAAATTCGTGCTATTTGGGGGATAACTGCACCTCAAGAAAAAACTGTCTTACTCACGTTTGGTGGTTTGGGTTTACAAAAAATTCCCTATGATAACCTGCGCCATTTTCCCGACTGGCAATTTATTGTCTTTGATCAGTCTGCGCCTGATTTACCTAATTTAATCAAAATTAATGACCGCAAATTCCGCCCTGTAGATTTTATGCCTGTTTGTGGGAGAGTAGTTTCTAAGCCTGGTTATGGCACATTTTCCGAAGCCACCTTATTAGATGTCCCTCTAGTTACAATCCCCCGTGATGATTTTGCGGAAGCAGCTTTTCTTTTAGAAGGATTGGTAAATTACAATTATCATCAAATTGTCAAGCCGGAAGAGTTCTTTCAAGGTAACTGGGATTTCTTGCATCAACCATTACAACCACCACAAAAAGCACACCCACTAGCTAAGGATGGCAATCAGGCGATCGCTCAAGCTTTTATTAATTACTTAAAATCTCCATCATCATCTAATAATCTATTTTAAAATTATCAAGATTTGGCGTTTTAATCTCACCTAAACCTAAGGGAAATACTATATTATAACCATGATAAAAATCTAAAATTGTCCGAATTAAGTATTGAGATGCTTTTGTGCTAAGTGCGATATCAGTAAGCAAATTAAATAATTCTCTATCAACTGATACTCCTAAAATACCTCCAATCTCATCTATCTTCGCTATATACCTATTGACTTGACTATTCAACAATAAATAGATAATAACTTGAGCATTTCTTAAATTCCTCTTCATGTTGATAATTGAAACTAACATATACTTTATTAGTTAGTATTTATCTATGAACTAATTTCATTAATTTCTCACCCTTTTTTAGTCTAAAAAATAGCAGCAAATATGACACACTACCAAAAACTATTGAGAATTACTACTAATGGTAAATCATTTCACAACATCACCTCCAAAATCGAGTCAATAGTTGCTGAGTCAGGAGTAGAAACCGGACTGTGTACACTATTTTTACGCCACACTTCTGCTAGTTTAGTGATTCAAGAAAATGCTGATCCTGATGTCCTTGTTGATTTAGCCAACTTCATGGCGAAACTTGTACCAGAGTCAGGTCAATATATTCATGATGCAGAAGGTGCTGATGATATGCCGGCTCATATCCGCACAGCACTTACTCACACTTCTGAACATATCCCTATTAATCGTGGTCATTTAGTTTTAGGAACTTGGCAGGGAATTTATATTTGGGAGCATCGTCAACGTAGTCACAGTAGAGAATTAGTTGTCCATATTTCGGGATAGTCAAACAATTTTAGATTGACTCCTTGCCAGATTATAGAACCCCGGATTATTGGCAAAAATGGGGTTCTTAAGTGTTAAAAGTTAAGTTTGTTTGCGTTAAGTTAACTTATGTATTGCATAAAGATATGATAGAAATTATTTAGTAGCTTCTAAGCTATCTCAATACAGATGCAGCAACACACTGTACCCAATAATAGTTTTCAAGTTATTGATGAAATTCTTGCTCAACATCAAATAAATCTTTTAAGTCTTAATCCTTATAAAACTAACATTACCAGTTTTGTAGAACTAGAAGGATTAATTAGAAAAAATATTACAGATACTTGCTTAATTAATACTACAAAAAATACCTTGGAACGCATAGTGAAATCCCAACTACAAAATTTTCCAGAAAATATTTTTTGGGATTTTGATTTTATGGTTAGTAGTATGTTGCATCAGTCTTTGAGTGGAGGAGATGGTGCGATCGCTTTCCTAGAATCTTTTGCTGATAAGATGGTATTACTAACAGAGTTATTCGGAATTAATAGTGAAATACGTTTCCGTTATGTACACGATTTTATTTATGGTTTTGAATGGGCAAAATGGGTGCAGAAAGACCCACGAAATCGTGCAAACATAGAGCCTTTTAGTTTGATTTTTCTAGATTATTTATTAGCAAAACATCAGGAACTTATACAACGTATTTCTCGTGGTAAATCTCAATCTTATAAACTATGTGCAGACGGTTTTCGCAATCCTTTTAACTTTTCCCGCGATCCAGAAGATGAATATCGTTTGTTAACTCATCTAGCTAAAGCAGAACTTATCCCTGTGGCTGCTTGGGATTGGAATGCTTTCCCTATGTGGAATAAACCTTTTCAAGAAAGACGTGAACAATTAGCATTAGAGTTGAATATTCAACCCCAAAAACATTAATGAAAATTGTTGATTTAATTACTTGGTTTGAAACTTGGGCGAATCCAGCTTGGTGTGAAAGTTGGGATAATTGTGGCTGGCAGATTGAGCCTGGTGTATTACAAGAGTTGGCAAGAGTTTTGGTATGTTTAACACCAACTTTGGCGGTAATGGAAGAAGCGATCGCCTTAAATGCTAATTTGATCTTTGCTCATCATCCCTTAATTTTTAGTCCTCCCAAATCTCTCCGCATTGGTGAACCAATTGGGGAAATGGCGCGGCTAGCTTTCACCCACAACATCGGTATTTACACCGCCCATACTAATTTTGATCAAGTTGCAGATGGTACGGCTGACGTTTTAGCGCAAATTTTAGAACTAAAAGATGTCGCCCCCATTGTTCCCACCCAAGACGGTTTGGGTTATGGACGCGTGGGATTATTAGAACCATTTTTGACATTGCAGGAATTACTCACGGTTATTCAAAACCGCCTGAATCCGCCCGATTTAATCTTTTCCCCCAGTGCTGATTTACAACAGACAATATCTAAAGTGGCGGTTTTGGGTGGTTCGGGGGCTAGCTTTATTGGTGCAGTGGCAAAAACTGGCGCACAAGCTTATCTGACTTCTGACTGTAAATTCCACCAATTTCAAGAAAGCCGCGATCGCAATCTTATCCTCATCGATGCTGGACACTATGCTACAGAACGCCCCGCTTGCGATCATTTAGTCCAGAAATTCCAGTCCTTAAATCTCGACTGGGTACAACTCAGTACCAAAGACGAAGATTTCCGCCAATTTTTTCAGGCATAGTCAAAATAATTTTTTGATTACCTCAAACTTAGTCTGAGAAAGTTGTGTATCGTCAGTTTCTACAAACTATATTGTATAGGTGTTCTATGAAGTTTTCTTGAATTTTGAAGAGGGAATTGTGAATTATTAATTTGCTCATTGTGATACGGATCACACATTTTAGTAATTAAAATCACTAGTGTATGCTGTTTTATATCAATCAGCAAATGCGTCGAGTGTTCCACACTGGAGGTAATAAATTGCGTACTCTACCAGAACTAAAATGATTCGCGCACTTGTTGAATCTGCTTTCCAAACTGGATATCTGAGCGTTGAATCTGAAGGCTTACTGCATCAGGTATTAGCGACTAAATGCTATCAGCCAGAAGATTTGGCAGTTCTGGCAGATTTGTATGATGCTGTGCGTACAGGAAAAATTAAACGAGAGGGTTCTTCCCAATTACGCCTAGAGTCTTTTACTTCGGACAAGACTTGCTAACATTCCATCCCATCAAGCAGATAGCTTTAGCTGTGTCAGGAAAAATTTTAAAAATCAAAACTATTCTGCCTTTGTTGTTGAAAACCGTGAAGGTCAGCAAAAGAATGAGTTAAGATCAAATACATAGGGGTAACAGTCAAGCCGAAGCCCCAGGCTTCTCAGCAATGCCAATGATCACAAGTAGGCAAATTACACAACCGCAATCACCACTTGTTTTTGAGTATTTATTATTACATAATGGTAGTAAGGACTTACCGGCCAATAGTCAGCAGGTGAGGACAAGTACCGAATTTTCTGACTTCTATGAAGAAGTAGACATTCGCTGAATGACCCTAAAAGAGATAGAATCTTGGTGCAGTAACTACCAGTTTATGACTCCAAATTTCCCTAGCTTTTCACAACTCATAGTAAGCCCTTGGGTGGGGTCAACTGACACACTGATTCTGAACCGTGAATCTCACCTCTTAAGGTTGTCATTTGTTTGGGGTAAAACCCAGATTTTGAAAGGTTTAACTACGTTGTTTAAAAAGGCAGAAGCAGTACATGCTACACCGCAAGATTTATCAACTGTGTTGCGATGGGCGGGAGGTATGTGTTTTCTTGCGGGACCAGCAACGCTGGATAGAACGCGCCCGCATTATTGACATAGAGGGAGATTTAGTGACCCTGCGCTATGAAACAGAAGAAGAAGACGAAGTTTGTTCTTGGGAAGAAATGGTTCGTCTCGAAAGTATCGGTGCTGTGACTCAAAAATTAGCTTCAGTCCCACGCGGTAATGTAGAACCACTCCTGACTGAAGATTGTCCAGAAGCCGAGCGCATCCGCAACCATTATCCTGAGTCGAATCCTGAGTAAAGACAGAAGGCAGAAGTCAGAGGGAAAGACGGCCTTTAGGGTTTCAGCTTGCTGCTAAGACTTCTGTCTATTTCCCCTTTCCTACTTACACTTACCCAATTCTCAATCCTAATCCTGAGTAAAATATCCTACTCAGGATTAATTATTTATTAGGGAATTGGGAACAGAGAAGAGTAACTAATAAATAATGACTATTGCCCATTTTCAAAAGCTGGACAATAACCTTCTAGGGTAACTCTAAAATTGTATAGAGGAGAAGCGGAATTCCAGCAGCGTTGTCCTCTCTGGTGTCTACAAGTGCCGCAGCAATCAACATCAGGGGTAATATAGCGATCGCTGTTTTGATTGAGCAGTTCTCTTTGCGTTAAACCCCTTAATACTAATTCTTCTCCTTGCCAACGGGCTTCGATTAAGCCGGTATCGGCAAACTGTCGCCAACGGGGATCAGCTGTAATGGCATCGGGTATGGTGATACTGATGACTGTCTCTAATTCTGTCAGTTCACCTTCATAATTTGTCTCTGGGGCGGCTGGTTGTAAAAAGGTTTCCCCAATAGGTAGTTCTACTCTCGTACCAGCTAAGGGCGAATGAATGTGATAGCGGTTTTGTAATTCTTCTAAACTGGTTAAGTCTGCTAAATAAGCAGCAGAACCATGCACAAAGACAACGTGTTGAGGGCGTAAATTATGGATTAACTGGGTAGTTCCAGGCCCATCGCTGTGTTGTGCAAGTAAATAAGTTTCAATTGTTGTCGGTGCTGCATATTGCTTTTTCACATTGACATCAATTTTTTCTGGCAGTAAAACAAGCCACGGGCCTGTGTCGGCTCGGCAGTATTGGCTAAAATCTGCTGTGACATCAGTGAGAATAATACAGGGAGATTTGCCTACTTGATTACGATGTTCTGATTGTAATCGCCGCACACGGGGGCGGACTCTTTCATCCCAAAATAAGGGTTGATGGCGGGCAAAGTTTTGTACTGATGATGGGAGATAAGGTAATAGTTCCAGGTAAGCATCACATCCTGTAGCCACAGAACCATCCACCCATATATCTAAATCTCTCCCGGTGAAATGGTGGTGAGAACGCAATAGCATTAATAGTTCTTGCCCCAAACCTAATGCGGGCGTGGGTAGTAGCACAGAACAACCATCTGCGATCGCCCGATTAATGCGTTCGGCTAGTTGGTTTTCTTGATGGCGGCGGTGGGGGTGACGAGATGTGCCGTAAGTACCTTCGATGATCAGCACGTTCACATCTGATCCCCGTAATTCCTCTAAGCGTAAACCTTCTACTAATCGAGAGTTGGATAAGAAAAAATCTCCTGTATATAGGAGTTTATACACTCGTTGCGCTGTGGTGTATGTCAGGAGAATTACTACTGCCCCTGGCAAATGTCCGGCGGGGAAGAGTTCTGCAATTAGCCCTTTTTGTAGCTCAATGGGCGATCGCATGGGCAACGCCTGACAAAACTGCGGCACATTTTCTTGCTCTAGCCAATTGAGAGGCATTAATTTGCTGGTTACTTCACTAGCACAGATAGGTAAACTGGGGAAGGCTTGGTGCAGTGATAATAATCCTCTAGCGTGGTCAGGGTGGGCATGAGAGACTAAAACTAAATCTGCTGGTAGCTTTGACAATGGCGACACATTTTTTTGTAATGACGAAATATCTGCCAAACCACAGTCTAGCAGGATGCGATGTGGCCCCATCCGCACCAACAAACATACACCCTCATCATGATTCTGCACACTGAAAGGAAAGCATTCTAATTCTGTTGAACTTTCCTCAGTGTCAGCTTGGGAGTATGCTGACAAATTATCTCTCATCTTTTCCTCCCCTCCAATCGCATGATTTTTGACATCTCCCAAAAGCCAACATTACTAAGAATTTTGGTTTTGTAGCTTAGGGGTAAGTTTGACGTTTTGCCTCTCGACCCTAAGAAATGGATTGTTGATTGGGAAGGATACCTCTTGCAAACGCTCACTGGATGGGAAAACCTGATTAAAATAAACCCTCAAGTTGAGAGGCTCAGGGAACTGGCCTTTGACGTTGAGTGATCAATGGGCAGAGCCATTGCCGTGATAGTTATCGGAATCATAAAATCCATTTTTCGTCCCAAAGAATAGGCACGAGACAGTAAATATAACGGTTAACCCAACGAGAATTAGCTTTACATCCATTGTTTTATTACCCTCTCATCAAGACTTTCTTATATTAATAGCGCGATTTCGTGATTTAGCTGAATCACTAGAAAATCTTCACTATGCTTGGGTTGATGGAGCAATGAGTAGATTTACTACTTTTAGTCAAATTGTAAAACTTTTCAGATCCCCTGTCTATCAACGTAATACGCCTTTACAAACCAATCGGGGCGTTGGGTATTGCAGTTGTTTCAGTACAATATGTATTAAATAAAATATTAATCCATATTGTACTGAATAAATTAAGTAGCTTAAACATTAGCTTGTAAAACATTTGTATACAAATATTGTTTGTGCTTTTATATTATATATGAAACATTTAAATGTTTATATGCCTAAAAACTTAAAAGTTTAGATGTGCGTTAAAATCTGGAAATTATTTGCGTTCCTAAAAAAATGAAATGATTATTACAGTAGTGGCTTTCAAGGGTGGTGTAGGGAAGTCTACAACAGCCTTACACTTAGCTACATACCTCCAAAACCAAGCTGATACGCTGTTAATAGACGGTGATTTGAACCGCAGTGCTTTAGATTGGTCAAACCGAGGTTCTTTACCATTTAAGGTGGCTGATGAGCAGCAGGGTGTAAGTTTAGCTAGCCTTTATGAGCATATAGTCATTGATACGCCAGCAAGACCAGATACAGATGAGTTAAAAACTCTAGCCAAAGGATGCGATTTATTAGTTATCCCAACTACTCCAGATGCGATCGCGTTAGCAGCAACCTTACAAATGGTAGAATCACTGAAAAGCTACAAAGCAGAGTATAAAATTTTGCTAACCATCGTTCCTCCGCATCCTAATAAAGCAGGAGAAGAAGCACGAACAACTCTACTAAATGCCGACTTACCTGTTTTCAAATCAGGAATTCGGCGATTGGCTGTATTCCAGCGCGCTGCTTTAGAAGGTGTTCCAGTCAATGCAGTCAAAGATGCTTACTCGCAAATTGCTTGGCGGTGTTACGCCGAGGTAGGAAAGGAGATTTTACTGTGAATAATAAGAAAAAAACTAGCCGTTTTGATGATTTAATTGATGCTGCTCGCAGTCGTCAACAACGAGATCAGCCACAGCTAACGTCAGATACACCAACTTCTGCGACTAAAAGTACGGACCCTGCTTATACCCGTACAACTATCTATTTACCTAAGCAACTCCATCGTCAATTAAAAGCGGCTGCGGTGGCTCAGGAGAGACAAATGAGCGATATTGTGGCGGAGTTAGTTGAACAGTGGTTAAGGAAGATGGGGAGTGAAGATACTGGGAAGTAAAATTGAAAATTTCAACGCAAAGCTACGCAGAGAGTTCGCTATTTCCATTGACTAAAGCACAATTTCTTCGCCTTTGTTGGTAAAGCGAACTTCCTGAATTTTCCACTGGGAATTACTGGTGAGGGTTTTGCGGAGGCTACCAAATAGGGCAAACTGCTCGCAGCTAGAAAGAGAGGCGAATTGACGTTTAGATTGGGGTGAGAGTCGTAAATCCACTGTTGCAATGCCATTTTTAACTCTGACACGATAACCAGACACACTAAAGTCAGCGGTGTCTTGTTCTTCTATAATTCTACCAATTGCATTAGTTACAGGTTCTTTGGCTGGCACGGTTACTTTCTCTGGGACAAATTCCTGACATTGCACATCACTTGTATATAAAGTGACATTTACTGTCTTACTAGAGATAGCTTTCGAGTCATCTGTGGGAGACTCGACATTATTCGGTTTGGCTCGGAGTTGAGCCATACTCTGGGTTGGGGTGGCAGATATTGTATTTGGTGTTGTGCTGATTTCCTGTAGGTTGTCAGCACAGCTACTAGTGGTAGCAGCGATCGCTACAATAATTAATGGTAAAAAACACCTGGAACTCATAATATAAAACTTTGGTTGTGTATCTTCCTTTTAACTTCATTATTGTTAGTATCAATTCCGTAGAAAATGCCGTTAATTTTTTGCTTAATTTTAATGGTTTACTATTATTAATCAAGTCAAAATAAGTCTATTCTATAGTCTGTATGGCACAATGTTTTTATAGGATGTGCCACGAGAAAAAGTGTTCTAATCGCGTAAACTAACCTCTATCTCACTACTTATCTCTGTTTTCTAGTCTCTATTATGCCTGCAAATACTTTCGATCCCCGGAATTCTGAATGGGAAGGGATACTGATTGATCAATGGGAAGCTTCTAAATGGAAGCAATGGAAACCTAAACACCCAAGCTCTGATGAACAAGCTAAACTAGAACGCGAATATCTCAGAATCAAATACGCAGTTCAACAGGCGAATGCAGCACTGGGTTTAGATAGAGTCAAGATTAAATTAAAACTCACTAGCCTGAAAACTATCGGACTACAGGGGACTTTTCCTTGTAGACCGGGAGATGTAGGTAAACAAGGTAGTCCTAATAAACAATATACTATTTCTTGTGGTTTTACTGCTAACGATGCAGGAGTCAAAATGGCGGTATTAAAAGCACGAGAGTTAGATTTATTATTAATTACAAAACAATTTCATTGGACTCCCGAATTATTGGGCAAGCAAGCGCAGAAAATAGAACTTGGAAATGAGCATCAATCGACCAAATTGATTAAGGAGTTAATTCAAGACTATGAGCGAGAGTTTTGGAAAACTCATGAACAAAATCGACGTGGGATTAAAACTTGGGAAAGTCATTATCTGCGGCATTTAAAAAAACTACCTCAAGATGTACCAATGTCTGCACAGGCATTAGAAGAGGCTTTAGAAAAAACTCGACCCAATACATCATCTCGGTTTTTTTTGGTGTGGCAACTCAAAAAATTCTGTGATTTTTGTGGTCTGGACGAATTGAAAACTATTTATGCTTATGCGACTCCCAAACCTCAACCAACTATCCGCAAAATCCCTACAGATGAGGAAATAATTCAAGGTTATTCACAAATTGGTCTGCCATTATCCGCATATACGAGTAAAGATAACCTTACACAGCCTGAACAATGGCAATGGGCTTACGGAATGTTAGCAACTTATGGCTTAAGACCTCACGAGTTATTTGCTGTAGATATAGAGGCATTTGCAGATCCAAATAATTCTTTTCATTTAGTCAATTTAAATCCTTATTTGACAGGAGGCACAAAAACGGGTGAACGCAGTTGCGGTATTCCACCCTTACATCCTCATTGGGTAGAGTTGTTTAAGTTAAAAGATATTAGATTGCCTTTTAATGAGGGAAAATTGAGTAATAAAACGGCAAAACTTTATGTTCGATTTAGAAATAATAATTTAAGTTTTCGACCTTATGATTTACGTCATGCTTATGCCATCCGTGGTCATCGTTTACGTGTACCGATTAAAACTATGGCTGATTATATGGGGCATAGTGTTCAAGAGCATACAAAAACTTATCAAAGATGGATGAATGAAGATACTAATTTAGAAATTTATAAGGAAGTAGTAATTCACAGACAAGGAACGTCTAAGGAGGCTTTAAAAGAGAGGATTAGCGAATTAGAAGCTGAAAATTTAGCTTTAAAGGCTGAGAATGCTACATTAAAACAGTTATTAATTCAACATCAATTAGGTGAATTATTCAGTTAATAAGGAGGTAGTAGAGCCAACTATTAACCTACTAACTAATGACTGTTGATTCTCCATCCAAGAATTTTGATGCTATGACCTAGAGATTGGGAAACATAAATAGTGATGTAACCTTCAATCTCTGAGCTAGGAAGTGGCGCGACTATGTCCGAGCATCTGATGACTATAGATATAAATACTTATGAATCCCTACAAAAAGAGTTAAAAGAGTTACGCCAACTCGTGGCAGATGGGGAGCAGAAGTCTAGCCAAGAACAGATGCGGTTATTTATTGAATATACACCGGCAGCGATCGCTATTTTCGACCGAGAAATGCGCTACTTACTAGCTAGCCACCGTTGGTGCCATGATTACGGCTTAGGTAATCAAGAGCTTATTGGTCGTTCTCATTACGAAATTTTTCCAGAATTTTCCCCATTTTGGCAGGCCATTCATCAAAGTTGTTTAAGTGGAAAAATTGAAAAATGTGATGAAGATGCCTTTATCCGTACCGATGGGACAACTGATTGGGTGAAATGGGAAATACATCCTTGGTACGAAAATACCGGCCAAGTGGGCGGTATGATTATGTTTACCGAGGTGATTACTAACCGTAAGCAAGCAGAGATAGCTCTAGCTAACAGTGAACGACGTTTGCGGGATATCGCTAGTAATTTACCTGGGGCAATTTTTCAATTTACAAATTGTGATGGTATCTGGCGAGTAGACTATATCAGCGATTTTATCTGGGAATTAGCTGGTATTGCTGCGATCGAAATGATGGAAGATATAAGCTCCTTTTTTGCGCTGATCCATCCAGAGGATATGGAGAGTTATGTTGCTTCCGTTGTTGAGTCTGTAGAAAATGCTACTCCTTGGCACTATGAGGGACGTTTGGTAAAACCTAGTGGTGAAATTCGCTGGTGGCAAGGGGATTCAACCCCTACCAGACATCATCAAGGGGATGTGACTTTCTGCGGTGTACTGTTAGATATCACTGAGCGCAAACAAGCTGAAGCAGAACTCAAACGCTTGAATGAGGAATTAGAAACGAGAGTTGAGGAGCGGACAAAAGCTTTACTGGAGAGTGAAGCTCGACTGCAAAGACTAGCCGACAATGTGCCAGGTATGCTGTATGAATTTCATCTCCAACCTGATGGCAAAACGTTTTTTTCTTATGTTTCGCCTGGGTGTCAAGAAATCACAGGTAGAGAAGTGAATGAGTTACAGAATGATGCCTCTGCGATTTTTGCGGATATTCACCCTGACGATATACTGAATTTTCGGGCAGCGATCGCTCATTCTGCCCAATCGCTGCAAAAATTTGAGCATGAGTGGCGCATTATCACTACTTCTGGTCAACACAAATGGCTGAAGGCATTTTCTAAACCAGAACGGCACACAGGGGGAGAAGTGGTTTGGTATGGTTATCTATTAGATATTACCGAACAACAAGCTGCACTGCGCCAACGCCAACAAGCACAACAACAACTGCAACAGCAGGCACAATTTCTACAAAGTATCTGGGAGGGTGTAGATTATGGGATCTGCGTCTTGGACGTTTTAGATGATGGCGCAGAGTTTCGTTTTGTGAAATTTAATCCCGCCATGCTGAGAAATAGCCTCATCCCTTTAGAACCTTTATTGGGGAAAACAACGGCAGAATTACCCCAATCCTTGGCAAATCGCTATCGCCAACATTACAGAGAATGTATTAGATATAACAAGGGCATATTCTTTGAGGATAGTTTCTGTAATGAAGAAGAAGAGACATGGTGGCTTGTTAATGTCACACCTCTTTGGGATGGTAATTCCTGTATTGCTCAACTTGTAGTTACGTCAACAGAAATCACAGAACGTAAACAAGCTGAAAAAGAACGCCAAATGTTTGTTTCTTTGATTGAGAATAGCAGTGATTTTATTGGTTTTGCAACTCTAGAAGGAAAACCAATGTTTCTCAACGAAGCGGGAAAAAAGTTGGTGGGTTTAGATAATTTGGCATTTACAGAAGAACTAACGGTTTCTGACTTCTTTTTTCCCGAAGATCGAGAATATGTACAGCAATATATGTTGCCTATGGCTTTACAACAAGGTATATGGCAAAATGAATATCGTTTTCGACATTTCCAAACAGAAGAAGTTATACCTGTTGACTACAATCTATTTACCATTAAGAACCCAGAGACTAGCGAACCTTTGTGTTTTGCCACCATTACTCGTGATATTCGGGAACGCAAGCAAGCTCAGGAAGCACTCCAAGAAAGTCAGCGTTTAATTCAACGCATTGCCAATTCTACTCCTAATCTCATCTACATTTTCGATTTAGAAGAACAGTGCAATGTTTATGCCAATCAAGAACTTTACAGCCTTGTGGGCTATTCTGTTGAAGAATTGCAACAGATGAGAGGAGATATACTTTCCCACCTTTTACACCCAGAGGATGAGAAAAAAATCGCCCATTATCACCAACAATTTCTTACTGCTAATGATGGTGATATTGTTGAATTTGAATATCGTGTCAAAGATAAGAATGGTGAATGGTGCTGGTTATATAGTCGAGAAACTCCTTTTAATCGGAATGCTGATGGCAGAGTGAAGCAAATTTTAGGTGTATCCACTAACATTACAGGACGCAAGCAAGCCGAAATTAAACTGCAACAACAAGCTGAAAATTTAGAGAAGACTTTGTTGGAATTACAACTGACGCAAACTCAACTTATCCAAAGTGAGAAGATGTCTTCATTGGGTAATATGGTTGCGGGTGTGGCTCATGAGATTAACAATCCAGTTAACTTTATTCACGGTAATCTCATCCCTGCAAGTGAATATGCTCAAGACTTGTTGCATTTATTGAAACTATATCAAATACATTATCCTTATCCCCCAGAAGAAATTCAAGCAACTTTGATTGATATTGAATTTGATTTCCTGAAGGAAGATTTGGTGAAGTTGCTTAAGTCTATGCGTGTGGGAACTCAACGTATTCGGGAAATTGTTTTATCACTCCGCAATTTCTCCCGCCTAGATGAAGCAGAATTTAAAGATGTGGATATTCATGAAGGCATCGATAGTACCTTGATGATTTTACACAACCGCTTGAAGTCTAAACCAGGCCATCCAGAAATTTTGGTAATTAAAGAGTACGGTAAATTGCCTCTTGTTGAATGCTATCCTGGACAACTTAATCAGGTATTTATGAATATTCTGAGTAATGCTATTGATTCTTTGGACGGTTCAGTCATGGGCGAACAGGGGCAAATTAAGATTATGACTGAAGTGATTAATAATCATTGGGTAAAAGTTAGAATTTCAGATAATGGTATGGGTATTCCTACTCAAGCTATTCCTAAGTTATTTGACCCTTTCTTTACCACTAAAAGCGTAGGCAAAGGTACAGGTTTGGGCTTATCTATTAGTTACCAAATTGTGGTCGATAAACATAGGGGGAGATTATCTTGTCACTCGGAACTCGGAAAGGGTGCAGAATTTGTGATTGAAATTCCGATTACTCATACGAAACCCGATTAGGTTGACACGGCTCGGTTGTCCCTAATCAGGTAAGCTATTGAACAAGAAGAACTCTTGGATTAACTGTACATTGCGCTTACACTGGGTTTTTGTTGAGTATTATCTCATAAATAATATGTATAAGGGAGATTATCTCACCTAGAGGTGCAAAGATAGAAGATAAGATGATTTAATTAGTAGGCTACGTTAATATGTTGGAGCTGTTTCAGGTGCAGAAACTAACTTTTTTTGTGGTGCGCCCAGAAACAAAAATGTTCAAGATATTTGGGCTTGAATATTAGCATTTTTCGTCATTTTTTCTCTACTTCTTGATGGGGCAACCGCTGAAATTTTTGGTGAACTTGTACGGTATTGTCAGTGCAATACAAGTTGATTTATTTGGATAAGTGAGTGACCGATGGAAGATTGTGAGGATGATGATTAATGTAGTAATACAAGGTTTCTGCAGAATGAGGGTAAAGCGATCGCTATCTTTAGCAGTAGTGATTTTCATCCTCTCATCTGGAGGTAAATCATTTAACCTCTATACCATGTAAATCTAACTTTGTCCTATTTTTAGACTTAAATGTATTAAAAATTTACATCAAAAAGTAAGAAAAAAGTAAGAAATGGTTTTTTTGATAAACTCTAAAATCTATATATAGCAAGGAAAATAAATGGTTCGACCGCGCAGGGTTTTTGCTCAACATTGGCTCAAAAGTGATAAGGTACTCGACGCAATCGTCAAGGCAGCAGACTGTAGTACAAATGATCGTATATTGGAAATTGGCCCCGGTACAGGCATTCTCACACGACGTTTACTACCCTTGGTACAGTCTTTAGTAGCTGTTGAAATTGATCGCGATTTATGTGAATTATTAGCCAAACAATTAGGGAAGAAGGAAAATTTTCTCCTATTACAAGGAGACTTTCTCACCCTAGATTTAACAACTAATTTGGCTGCATTTACCAGCTTTAAAAATCAAAATAAAGTGGTAGCTAATATTCCCTACAATATTACTGGGCTAATTATTGAAAAACTCTTAGGAACAATCGCTCAACCTAACCCTACACCTTTTGAAGCAATAGTATTATTAATTCAAAAAGAAGTAGCGGAAAGATTATATGCCAAAGCTGGGTCAAAAACCTTTGGAGCATTATCAGTTAGAGTCCAATATTTAGCGGAGTGCGAGTTAATTTGTCATGTTCCCGCATCGGCATTTTATCCACCGCCAAAAGTAGATTCCGCTGTCGTGCGGTTGCGTCCTAGACAGATAGAAATTCCTGCAAACGACCCAAAGAAATTGGAGAATTTGGTCAAGTTAGGCTTTAGCGCAAAGCGTAAGATGCTACGCAATAACTTGCAATCTGTCGTAGACCGCGATCGCCTGAGCCAATTACTGGAACAATTAAATATAAACACCCAAGCTAGAGCTGAAGAAATCAGTACACAGCAATGGGTGGAGTTAGCCAACTTGTTGGGAGTAGAGAGTAGGGAGTAGCAAAATCCCTAATTCCCAATTCCCAGTCCCCAGTCCCCAGTCCCCAGTCCCCAATTCCCATGCGTAGTTACAGTTTAATTGCTCCCGCCAAAATCAACTTGTATTTAGAAATCATCGGCGATCGCCCTGATGGTTATCATGAGTTAGTCATGATCTTGCAAAGTATCGACCTCGCTGACCAAATTGAAATCCACTCCATCAGCGATGAAACTATCCGCGTTCATTGCGAGCATCCCCAAGTTCCAACAGATAAAAGTAATCTCGTATATCGCGCCGCCGAACTCATGGCGAAGAAATTTCCCGCAGCCTTAGCTAAATATGGTGGAGTAGATATCACAGTTGACAAGCACATACCCGTAGCAGCTGGCTTGGCGGGAGGTTCAACAAATGCAGCCGCAGTGTTAGTAGGAATGGATTTACTCTGGAACTTGGGATTAACTCAATCAGAACTAGAAGAACTAGGTGCAACTCTTGGCTCAGATATACCATTTTGTATAGCTGGTGGTACAGTCATCGCCACAGGAAGAGGAGAACAACTTTCACCTCTGCCGAGTTTAGATCATATATATATAGTGTTAGCTAAATATCGTAGCCTGGAAGTCTCTACCGCCTGGGCCTATAAAACCTATCGCCAGCAGTTTGGTAGTTCTTATCTTCAAGACACCAACGACTTAGCAGCACGAGCCGCCGCAGTTCATTCAAGTGCAATGGTCAAAGCTATCTTAGAGCAAGATGCGGCAGAAATTTCTCAGAAACTGCACAACGATTTAGAGCGTGTAGTCTTAACAGCTTATCCCCAAGTGTTGCAATTACGAGAACTGTTTGCACATCAAGAAGGTGTTCTCGGAACTATGATGTCTGGTTCTGGCCCTTCAGTATTTGCTATCTGTGCATCTCAACCACAAGCAGAACAAGTTAAATTACGAATTAGAGAAGCAATTCCTGACGAAGATTTAGAATTATTCGTAACTCGTACAACTGGAAAGGGAATTCAGGTAAACGTTGACGGTTGAGCGTTGACTGTGTAACAGAGAGAAAATGCAAAATTTTTTTGACCCAGTTTCCAGTCCCCAATCCCCAAAAATTTTTTAATTCGGAGCGAAGCAACGTGACAGAACAAAACACAACACCAACGACAGATACAAGCACACAAGGTTCAGCCAGTCCGTTACGCTGTATTACAGGGTCAATCATTTCTGGAGTCATGGGATATGGTTTATATTCCCTCATGATTTCGATCGCAACAACCTTCGCTCAAAAACCCATCCATTCCGATAATCAATTAGTCATTAAAATTACTTCCGCCGTTCGTACCCTCGTGGTAGGTATCGTAGCCTTGGGATCTGGGGTCTTTGCTATAGTAGCGATCGGTTTATTTGCTTTAGGCGTACAGTTATTACTCCAAAATTTCACTAAAGCGAAAAATAGTTAGGGACTAGAGGATTTTAGATTGAATGTTGCCCTACACTCCCAAAGGTAAACATCTTCCCCACTGTGATTTTTTTTCATAACGAGGAGATTGTTGTTGCTTTCTCCAAGCCTTGGGAGGTAAGCCATGATGCTGACGAAATTGGCGAGAGAAATGACACGCATTTTGATAACCTAATGCCGTCGCAATCTGTTCAATTGTCTTGTTAGTATTTTTGAGTAAAGGACGTGCTGCGGCCATCCGACGCTGAAGAATCCAACCGTTGACAGTATCTCCTGTTTCTTTAGCAACTCTATTAGTTAAGTAAGCAGCTGAATAACCAACCGCCTCTGCTACATCTGATAGAGTAATTCCTTCATGGTAATGAAGCTCAATATAATCAAAAACTTCCTTAAGATTGGGTGTGGAGGGGAAAACAAACTCAGGTTCAAGAACTAGCGACTCAGAGATTTGGTGAGATTTAGCTGCGTATAGGTATCTTAACAGAGCTTGCTTTTCCAATCTAATGGCGATCGCCCTGAGCAATTCTTCTATAGTAGAGGGTTTAGTAAGATAGTCATCAGCACCCAATTCCATCCCTTTACGGACAGCAGCCTTATCGTTACTACCAGTCAAAAAGATAAAGGGAATAATTGCTGTTAAAGGGTCTTGGCGTAAAGCATTTAAAACATCATAGCCGTCCATATCAGGCATGACAATGTCACAAATGATCAAGTTCGGTAAATGTTTCTGTGCTTGCTGAATTCCTGAAACACCATTTTCAGCACCAATTGTTTCAAAGCCTTCAGATTCTAGAATATCTAAAAATAGATGGCGGGTATCAGTTTCATCTTCAATGACAAGGATTGTTATTGATGATTCGTGCGTCATTTTTCCATCACCAAGAGTTGTGGCCGGGAATAATTAACTAAAATCTGCTGAAGTTTATATGATAAACAGTAAAAACTAGTAATAGCTGAAATTTAGCACATAGCACTTATTATATCAATTCAGTGCTTTTTATAGAAAAAAGTCATTAATTTTACTAACTCTGACTTGAAAAAGTGGTGTAGGGGAGGCAGTTGCGTGGGCGGGTTTCCCGACTTGAGCAAACTACCGTGTGTAAAGGAAAGACTTTTTCATGTTTTCTTATGTACGCAGTTCATGACGGCTATTTACATAATTGAAGGCGCATAGCAATTTAAATATTTATGTCTCTACATAACTAAAAGTTTCTATTTTTACTGACCAATCAATTTTATTTATTACCTTATTTATGGCATTTAATTATAAATGAGTGTTTTCATAAATTAGAAGTAAATGCAATAGATAATTTGGTGTAAATCATTAAATTTTATGTCTACATTGCTACTCTGAATAAAGTTGTGTATTTATGGAAATTAAAATTTAAACATTAGACTTTTGAAAAAATAAAGCTTATTTTTCATCTTGATAGGGATTAAACTACATAATAATATGCTCAGACATCTGTCATAAGAAGTACATTTTTTTTGCCATCTGTCTGAGTATTTATTAGCTATCTGCCATAAGAAGTAGAAAGTATTAAGCTAGTATGTATTTGATTATACAAAAACTGATTAACATCTCAATGTCAAAAGATTTCATCATCAACTACCGCTAGACGTAACTTCCTAAAGAAAGTAAGTTGAGAGTAATATCAAAATATTCAAAATATTCAAAATATTCAATACTAGTTATAAATTTTCTTCAATTAAGAGACTAAAAAGTAGTTTTTCAGATTATTGAAAATGATGATACAATTAATTGCCGTGGGTATTTTCTCTATATTTAGAGATAAGAATTAATAAAAATTCAAAAACTTCAGGAACGAAAAAAAAGATATATCTAACAAAATAATAATCATATATCTAAAGCCCAAGATTGAGTAATCTTAGCAAAGAAGCTGCTTCTGCAAAACGGTTCACTCTTAGGGGTTGAGTTTGCTAGATAATTATTCAGCAAATAAAAATGCTAACTAGTGAAATTCACCCCTATTTTCAAGAACTGTACGCAGATATTTGCTCATTCACCTGTGCTGTAGTGTCAAAATCTTTGAATTGAGATAGTGAAATTAGCTATATCAAGAAGCGATGGAACTCAGCGTCCGTCTAAAGCGATCGCGCCACGCACCATCCGACATACAACAAAAATCATTCCTCGATTTGCTATTCACTCTCTGACTAACCTTGAGATATATCCGAATATCTCGCCAGATCACACAGGAAAAGATGGACACTACACTCACTAGATGATCAATGTGGAGGAACACTGACCAGTAGTTACAAACACCAAGGACGACATCAAAAATGGGTAATGAGATAATCACCCCATCATTAGCAATCAAAACACGAGCGTGCAAATTTACCATCTTTGCAGTCAGCAATCACGCTCAGGTGCTACTACCAAAATTGTATGAATGTCTATCCATCTACTTCCAACTACAAAAAAAGTCAGCCAATCAGACAATTCTTCACATAAAACGCAGCCAGCAGTATAAATTTAATAGCGGCAACACCACGCATCTACCACGTATATCACAGTTCATCCGCTTTATTAATTACAGTGTGGAATTATCAAAGCCGATGGATAGTTTACAACTATTTTGCCGCGCCAAGTCATCAATATCACACTATGGTTGTTAGTAACACAACCAAATTAAGCGATTTTAGAACAATCGTTAAGTTCTGTTGATCTTCAAAATTGAGGTGAGAGACAGATACTTCTAAGTCTGATACCTAACATCAATTCATCTGGCCATATTTTCTGGAAAAGTCTTTCATCAAAGACTGAAAATTTCATCATCAGGGGAAACTATGTATCAACAAAATACCAATTATCATTCACAGAATGTCAAAAAAATAAATAACGAACAAATAGAACAAATTATCAAAGCGATTATAGCTGGAAAGTATTCCTGGGCTTGTGTTTTACTGCTCCGATTCTCCGGCTACAATCCTATGGAATACATTCCATATCGCACTTATATTAGATTACTCAAAAATAACTGTTTAACCAAACAAGCAAACACCCAGCAATCAGATCATCAAGAAATCTTTCATATGCAATCAGGCTGGATGCCAAACAAAAGGGTCATGGATGTAGAACGCTACGTTTAAGCCAAGGAAATAGGGAGTTAGGGCATAGTGAGTGGAAAATAACTACTGATTAAACCTCACTTCATCCAGACTACCGAATTTCATAGAGGATGTTTTAAAAGTACTTAGCGATGTAACAAATACTTTTAGATCCCCTTACTTCCCTCATGTTACGAGGGAAGTAATGCGTTAGGTGTAGATTCTAAGCATTTTTCTCCTCTTTTTAAAGGAGATTAGGGTTGATCAATTAGTACCTAAAATCACAGCCAACTACTCTCAAAACAACCTTTTCAGAGTTCTGCAATTTTGAATTTTGAATTTTGAAAATGTACCCAGTTAGTGCCGTTAATATCACCAGTCTACAACCCATGCTCAGAGAGATTGTTTGGCAGAAAAAGCAAGAAGTAGTTCATCTGCACCAACAAATGTCCTTAGCTTCGTTGCAGCGTCAGTTAACATCTGCGCCAACCGTGCGAGACTTCTTCACTGCTTTACAACAAAATCTCCATAAACCGAGCCTGATTGCAGAAATTCAAAAAGCATCACCCAGTCGCGGAATTATCCGTACAGACTTTGATCCACTTGCGATCGCCCAAGCCTATGAACGCGGTGGAGCAGCTTGTATTTCCGTCATCACGGACAAATCCTTTTTTCATGGTAGCTTCGATATATTACGCATTCTTCGCAAGCGCATCGCATTACCCTTATTGTGCAAAGACTTTGTGATTGATCCGTGCCAAATTTATTTAGCACGGGCCGCAGGTGCAGATGCAATCCTGCTGATAGCTTCCATTCTCACAGATAGAGAAATACAAGACTTTTTACGCATCATTCACTATTTGGGAATGAATGCTGTAGTGGAAGTACATACCTTAGCAGAACTAGATCGAGTGCTGAACCTAGAAGATGTTCGCATCATCAGCATTAACAACCAAAACCTCGCAGACTTCACCATTGATCTCAGCACTACTCAAAACATATTGGCCCAAAGGCGATCACAATTGCAAAATTTGGGCATCTTGGTAGTTGTAGAATCTGGATTGTATACACACGCTGACTTATCTTTGGTAGCCCAAGCAGGTGCTAATGCAGTTTTAATAGGAGAATCTTTGATTAAAGAAAAGGATATCGAACAAGCTGTACGGCAGTTACTCACAGGGTTCTAGCAGAATAGGGTAAAGAATTAAGATAAATTACTCCTCCTTTACACCCATTAGGCAGACAAAAAATTTTTCTTTGTAATCAGGAATTACTTCCAGATCAATTGTAGTAACCATTACTTATCTCAGCGAAACCATAACCCCTGGAAAACCCAGGGGTTTTTATTTAAGTAGTCATTAGTAATACTCCTCTCTTCTCTGGCTCATTTAATTAAACGTAATATAAAGAGTGGAGAAACTTTGTAAAAATCTATGTAGTCTTAAGTATAGTTATTGTCAGTATATTTAACATCAATACTCAAGGTAAAATACGATGAAGTGGAGGCATTGGTCATTACATCAAGGAATAATTGTCAGTACATTGTTCACCCTCGCTTGGATAAACCCAGGGTTAGCTCAAACTGACAAACCTCTCACCCGTGCAGAAGTCTATAAAGTCATCAAAATTGTTGAACTACTCCTACATAACCAAACTCAACGACGTGCAGAACGTAATGATGTCATAGTTCCTAGAGATGCAGTTAAAACTGGAGTGAGTTCAGAAGCCCAATTATTTTTTAATGATAAATCTTTAATTAGGGTAGACCAAAGCAGTGTATTTCGCTTTGAGCCGGGATTACGTCGCTTTAATCTCCGCAAGCTCATCGCCCTAAATGAAATGATATTTAAATTGGACGATGGCACAGCATTAATTTTGAGTCCGCCGGGAAGTGTAGGTACAGCCGTAGAAACACCAGATAGTAAGATTAATATTCTCGCACCACGTCCAGCGATAGCTCAACATCAAAGTAACCTCATTGCTAATCATAAAAATCTAAAAATTAGTCAAAATAACAATTTATATACCCCTGCACAAAAAGCTAGTGCAGTCATGGTTATACACAATAAAGAACGCAATACTACACAAGTTTTTGCACTCACAGATGGTGATATTAAAATCTCAGATCAACAAAATAAAAAAACCGTAGCTTTAAAAGGTGGTCAAACAGTAGCAGTCAAAAACGGTATAGTTGGGAATCCCCAAGAATTTGATTTACCTGCTTTCTATAAAACTATTTCCCTGACTGCTGGTTTAGGGCCTGGACAAGAAAATTTAGTAGCTCAAGAATCAACACCAGTCCAAGAAACACTCAAAGCGATAAGAGTAGAAACCTTAGCCGCACTCAAAAATCAAGCCCAAAGATTTCGAGGATTTACTAGAACATTTCTCGCCGATGCTCTCAATGGTACAGAAGGAGATTTAAATCCCCGTCCTAGAGTCTCCGTAAGGATTATTAATCCCCAGGTTGTCACCGGGACATTTTATAAAACATCCAACAATACCGCTACATTTATTCCTGATAACAATCCTAATTCACCTAGTAATATCAACGTAGATTTTGACCAGAGAACTATCACCATTGATGGGAATACAGGTATCTCTAATAATGCTGGATTAAGTGGTAATAATGCCAGTGGTTCAGTAATTAATGCTAACGGTCAAATTACCCAAATCGATGTTTTTGGTGTTAACGGTGAAGAACCACAAGATAACGTTCCTTACCGGGGCAGTTTAACAACTGGCATAGCACGCGATCGCTAAGAAAAAGACAAAAAAGAAAGATAATTTTTGTAAAGTTTGCATTTATTTATCAGGTGTGAGGATCGATGTTTAATAAAAGATGTTTATTGCTGCTTTCAGGAGCAGTATTTTTGAGTATCAATAAACCTGCTTTAGCAGAAGAATCTCAAGTAATTAATCCCAAAAATGTAGAGCCTTTCACCGACCAAGCTGCAAATTTTTCAGATATAGATTTGCAAAAACAACTAGCTGAAAACCCAGACAGAGTGACATCTGTATCACAATTATCTGACGTACAACCCAGTGATTGGGCTTTTGTCGCCTTACAATCTTTAGTAGAAAGATATGGTGTCATAGCAGGTTATCCTGACGGCACATTTAAAGGCAACCGTGCCATGACCCGCTACGAATTTGCCGCCGGATTAAATGCAGTTTTAAATAAAATTGATGAATTAATTACAGCTGGAGTCACAGATAAAGTTAGACAACCAGATTTAGAAATACTGCAAAAATTAACGGAAGAATTTGCTGGCGAATTACAGACTTTACGGGTAAGAATAGATACTTTAGAAGCACGCGCCGCCAACATCGAAGCGCAACAATTTTCCACCACTGTAGTATTAGGAGGACAAGCCATATTTGGGTTAGCCGGAGGTTTTGGAGGCGAACCGCCAGGAAAAGGAGAAGCCAACCCCATTTTTACCTATCTCAGCCAAATACAATTAGCTTCATCCTTTACAGGTAAAGACAGATTTCGATTAGTCTTAGCCAGTGGTAATGCAGCTAATGATAGTTTTGGCAACCCCGACGCATTCAACACCAACATGGCGAGATTAGCTTGGCAAGCTGATTATGACAATCAAGTTAGACTAGATTCTCTAGAATATCGTGTTGCGGGATTAGGCGATCGCGTCGTTTTCACCTTCAAACCCGTCGGCTTTAGTTTAAGTAGCGTTCTCAGCGTCAACTCACCCTACGCCGACGCAGGACAAGGCGCGATTTCCTTGTTTGGTGGTTCAACTTCCATCTTTAAAATAGGTAGCCTCGATGCAGGGTTAGGTTTTGATTGGTTAATGTCTGACCAACTGCGCTTACAATTCGCCTATGGTACAAGAAATAGCAACGATAGTAGTCGGGGTTTATTTGGTGCAGATAATAGTGCCGTAGGAGTGCAGTTATTATACAAGCCTACCCCCTCATTAATCACAGGTTTAGCTTATATAAATGCTTACTCAAGAAACGGTCAATTAGATACAGGCACAGGGAGTAGTAACGCGGATACCTCCGGCGGAATCAATGAGCCATCACAAATTCATGGACTCAACGCCAGTATGAAATGGCAACTCACCAATCAATTGGTGCTTGGTGCTTGGGGTGGTATCGTCGTCACCGACTCCCTCATCTCAGATGCAGTCATCCTTAGCAGCACCTACACCGCCTCTTTAGGCGTATATGACCCATTTGGGAGAAAAGGAGACTTATTAGGCTTCATTTACGGTCAACCACTCAAATTAAATAATGGTATTGCAGTTGCAAGTGTAGATACGGGTAATTCTACCCATTATGAAGTCTTTTACCGTTATTTAGTGAACGATAATATCTCCATTACACCCGGCTTTTTTCTCGTCACCGACCCCGGACACATTTCCAGAAACAATGATATTTTCGTCGGTACAATTCGTACCACCTTTAGTTTTTAATTGTTTTCATACACAAAAACGCCTAGAAGTTTACTTATCTAAGCGTTTTTGTGTAGATGTATACCTCATTCACTTGTTTAATCGTTCATCAGGTGAAGTGGTATCACTCCTTGCACTTGATCCAAGAATATCTTTTTTAAAAGAAAAATAAATATTTAGTCCGTGACACTTCATAAACTGTCACAAATTAAACAATACAAAATATTTATAGTCTCAAAAGATACTTTATCAAGAAAGGCATTCAGAGGAAGGGATCAATTCCTTCTCCTGAATGTCCGAACCGTCTCTTGCGACAATTGGGAGCAAGGGTTTAAGATCCCCACAAAATTGACAATTTTGTGGCTTTTATTGAGGAGGGTGCTAAACCTCTGTGTTCCTTTGCATCCCTATTCTGTGGATTGCGCCTAATCAAAAGCACTCATCAATCCCGTAGGTAGATATTCAACCATCAAACCGCAAGCAAGTTTAGAATTGGAAGTAAAGAAATATTGCTGAAAAATAAGGGCATGAAACGCATCGTTCTGATTGCTGGGTTTGAATCGTTTAACGCTGAATTGTACAGGAAAGCAGCCTTGTTGGCTAAATCTCGCTGTACTGACTTAGATATTCAAGTATTTAGCGATCGCGATATTACCAGCAAACGCCCAGAAGTAGAAGCAGCACTGCAAGGTGCAGATGTATTTTTTGGCAGCCTCATCTTTGATTATGACCAAGTTTTGTGGTTACGCGATCGCATCAGTCAAATTCCCATCCGCCTAGTATTCGAGTCAGCCCTAGAACTGATGAGTTTAACCAAAATTGGTGCATTCGCCATTGGTGACAAACCCAAAGGAATGCCCAAACCCGTGAAATTTATCCTCGACAAATTCAGCAACGGACGCGAAGAAGACAAACTCGCAGGTTATATTAGTTTCTTAAAAATCGGCCCCAAACTCCTCAAATATGTTCCAGTTCAGAAAGTCCAAGACCTACGCAACTGGTTAATCATCTACGGCTACTGGAACGCCGGCGGTACAGAAAACGTTGCGTCATTATTTTGGACACTAGCAGAAAAATATTTAGACTTAAAAGTCGGTGAAATCCCCCCACCCATAGAAACCCCCAACATGGGTTTACTACACCCCGACTATCAAGG
This sequence comes from Trichormus sp. M33_DOE_039, assembly GCA_015296085.1. GTDB lineage: Bacteria > Cyanobacteriota > Cyanobacteriia > Cyanobacteriales > Nostocaceae > Trichormus. The sequence continues at coordinate 163,748 of DVDT01000040.1, forward strand.
ATTTTTCACATCACCCAAAGCCTACCTAGAATGGTATCAAAAGCAGCGCATTGAAAAAAATTCCCAGTCCCCAATCGCCGCCATCCTCCTCTACCGTAAACACGTCATCACCAAACAACCATACATCCCCCAACTAATTCGCCGCTTTGAAGAAGCCGGTTTGATACCTTTACCCATCTTCATTAACGGCGTAGAAGGACATGTAGCGGTACGAGACTGGATGACCACCGACTACGAACTTCAGCAACGCCAACGAGGTAAGATAGAAACTCCCTCCCTATCCCAAGAAGCCGTCAAAGTTGATGCAATTGTTTCTACCATCGGCTTTCCCCTAGTTGGAGGCCCAGCCGGTTCAATGGAAGCTGGTCGTCAAGTAGAAGTAGCCAAACGCATCCTCACAGCCAAAAACGTTCCTTACATCGTCGCCGCACCTCTGTTAATTCAAGACATCCACTCATGGACACGTCAAGGCGTAGGTGGTTTGCAAAGTGTAGTGTTGTACGCCTTACCAGAATTAGACGGTGCAATTGATACCGTTCCTCTCGGCGGTTTAGTGGGTGAAGACATATATTTAGTTCCCGAACGGGTACAGCGTCTCATCGGGAGAGTAAAAAACTGGGTAGAGTTGCGAAGAAAACTACCAGCAGAACGCAAAATCGCCATCATTTTATATGGCTTTCCCCCTGGTTATGGTGCAGTGGGTACAGCTGCATTATTAAATGTTCCCCGCAGTTTAATTAAATTACTTCACGCCCTCAAAGCGCAAGGTTACAACGTCGGCGATATTCCCGAAGATGGGGAAGAATTAATTCGCAAAGTTAGAGAAATTGATGAAGAGATGGAAAGATGGGAAATGAATAAACCTTTTCCCACCTCAGCTACTACTGTTAACGCCCGTAAACTAGAAAAATGGTTGGGATATCTCCGCACATCCCGCATTGAAAAACAATGGAAATCTCTTACAGGAAGTGGGATAAAAACCTACGGTGATGAACTTCATGTGGGTGGTGTGCAGTTAGGAAATGTCTGGATAGGTATACAACCACCCTTGGGGATACAAGGCGACCCCATGCGTTTAATGTTTGAACGGGATTTAACACCTCATCCCCAATATGCTGCTTTTTATAAATGGTTACAAAATGAACTGCAAGCTGATGCAGTAGTTCACTTTGGTATGCACGGCACTGTAGAATGGTTGCCAGGGTCACCATTAGGAAATACAGGTTATTCCTGGTCAGATATCTTATTAGGAGATTTACCAAATTTATATATATACGCTGCTAATAATCCGTCTGAGTCAATATTAGCTAAACGTCGCGGTTATGGCGTGTTAATTTCTCACAATGTCCCGCCCTATGGTCGGGCTGGTTTGTATAAAGAATTGGTCGCCCTGCGAGATTTAATCTCAGAATATCGAGAAGACCAGAAAAAGAATTACGTCCTCAAGGAAGGCATTTGTAAAAAGATTGTTGATACAGGCTTAGATGTTGATTGCCCATTTGAAGACGCGAAAAAATTGGGTATTCCCTTCACTCCAGAAAACATCAGAATGTTTAGCAGCCATGCCTTTGATGATTATCTGGTGAAGTTATACGAATATTTACAAGTTTTAGAAAATCGGTTGTTTTCTTCTGGGTTACATATCTTAGGCGAACCCCCAAATGAAGAAGAATTAGCATCTTATTTAGAAGCATATTTTGGTAAAGAACAACCAACAAACCTAGAAGAAGCACAGCAAATCAAAGATTTATTGATGCAAACCACAGATGAATTAACAAATTTATTACGGGGTTTGAATGGTGAGTTTATCCCACCTGCACCTGGTGGTGACTTATTAAGAGATGGTGCAGGAGTATTACCCACAGGGAGAAATATCCACGCCTTAGATCCCTACAGAATGCCTTCCCCCGCCGCCTATGAACGTGGCCGAGAAATTGGTCAAAAAATTATCAGTCAGCATTTACAAGAACATGGCAAATATCCCGAAACAGTAGCAGTTTTATTGTGGGGATTAGATGCGATTAAAACCAAGGGGGAATCATTAGGAATTCTTTTAGAATTAGTCGGTGCTGAACCTGTAAAAGAAGGGACAGGGCGAATTGTTCGTTATGAATTAAAACCCTTAGCTGAAGTCGGACATCCCCGCATTGATGTCTTAGGTAATTTATCAGGAATCTTCCGCGATAGCTTTGTCAATATCATCGAATTATTAGATGATTTATTCCAAAGGGCGGCTGATGCTGACGAACCAGAAGAGCAGAATTTTATTAAAAAACACGCCTTGGCTTTAAAAGCACAAGGAGTAGAAAACACCTCTGCAAGATTATTTTCTAACCCGGCTGGTGATTTTGGTTCATTAGTAAATGATCAAGTAGTTGATGGTAATTGGGAATCTGGCGATGAATTAGGTAAAACTTGGCAAAGTCGCAACGTCTTTAGCTACGGAAGACAAGATAAAGGCCAAGCTAGACCAGAAGTATTAAATCAGTTATTGCAGACTAGCGATCGCATCGTGCAAGAAATAGACTCTGTAGAATATGGTCTAACCGATATTCAAGAATATTACGCCAACACAGGTGGATTGAAGAAAGCCGCTGAAAAACAAAGTGGCAAGAAAGTTACTGCTAGCTTTGTTGAAAGTTTCTCCAAAGACACCACACCCCGCAACTTAGATGATTTACTCAGAATGGAATACCGCACCAAGCTGCTAAATCCCAAATGGGCCGAAGCAATGGCGAGTCAAGGTTCGGGTGGTGCATTTGAAATTTCCCAACGCATGACCGCCTTAATTGGTTGGGGTGGAACAGCTGATTTTAAAGATGATTGGGTATATGACCAAGCCGCTGATACTTACGCTTTAGACCCCGAAATGGCGGAGAAACTACGCCAGTCCAACCCAGAAGCTTTTCGTAATATTGTCAGCAGAATCTTAGAAGCGCACGGACGCGGTTTTTGGCAAGCTGATCAAGATAAATTAGATAAGTTGCGTCAATTGTATGAGTTGACAGATGAACAATTGGAAGGTGTAGTCGCAAGTTAAAACAAGAATACGAGAGTAGAGACGCACAGCTAGCTGTGCGTCCCGACTAAAAAGGAATTACTTTGCGATCGCGTAAAAATTTGCCAGTGATGTTGCGTGGAGCATCAGTAGCCAACCAGATGGCAGTATCAGCACCTTGTTCTGGTGATTTCGGTGCAGAAGAGCCACCCATATCTGTTCTAACCCACCCTGGACACATGGAGTTGACAACGATATTCTTGGAGTGCAAAGCTTGTGCCAACATAATTGTTGCCCCATTTAATGCTAGTTTCGATAAGCAGTAACTAGGGACATCAGCAGACAAGTCTTCCAATGCTCCATATCCACTAGAAACATTAATAACTCTGGCATCAGAAGATTGTTCTAACAGGGGTAAAAATGCCTGTACCATCCGAATTGCGCCAAACGTGTTAGCATTCATCGTGAAATCTAGCAAATCACGGGAAATCGTGAGAATATTTACACCCTCATCTGGATAAACGCCGGCATTATTGATCAATACATCTAACCGATCAATTTGTTGGTGTAGGGTTGCTGCTGCTTGGTTAATTGATCGCTCCTCGGTAACATCCAACTCGATGGGAATTACCTGTGATTGTAGTTTCTGGGCGGCTTGTTTAGCGTTATCAAGCGATCGCGAAGTAATTATAACTTCATAACCTTTTGCTACTAACCCTTGGGCGATCGCAAATCCAATTCCTCGGTTAGCACCTGTGATTAATGCTCTTCTGTTTTGTGTGGATGCCATTTTTGTGTTCTACCTTGTTGGGGTAAAAGTTGGGGGTAATAGCAGTTGATTTGCCTTCCCACTAGAGATAGAAATAAATCAATAAAAATGTATTAGTAAATCTGTCGATTACTATATGATATCAAGACATATCAATAGGGTATATTTGAATTAAGTATTTAAATTCTGGCATTATTTGTATTTAGTATTTTTTTTTAGAAGAATAGATGATTCTCTTAATTTAGATAAAAGGTTGCATCTTGATACAAATATTTATTGATATCAACAAAATATCTATTTGAGTTACTCAATAAATCCAATTCATCTAAAACTTTAATGCCTTCAGATTCTAGTTTACTCTTTTGATCAGGGGCATATTTTATTAAATAGCCTTGAGAATCCAATATTCTATGGATTGGGTAATTATCAACTGATGTTTTTTTAAGATATATAGGAATAGCTCTCATGTAACTGTTATCTACTCCAATGAATTTAATTATCTGTTTGTATGTTACTACTCTTCCTGATGGTACTTTGACTATCAAACTGAGAAAACGTTCATAGGGTTCTTCAGGTATAGCGGGGAATTTCCCCGTTAGAATCTCAACATTATTGCCAACATGAATTGTACCTGAATTAATAACTACACCTAAAATACCTCTTTTATATTGAATAATTTTTAACGAATTTACTAGATGAGATACATACTTACAAGGTTCACAATAAAAAGTTAAGCGAATAGCAGAACCACTATCAAAAATTATCAGAGAGCCGGGAATAAAACTTTCCCGACTTAATCCTGATATAACAATATTTTCTCGTAATTCCCCTACTGGAATTTCCAAGTCTACAATATCTTCATGTCTAACAACTAAAACTTGCCTAGGACTGATTGAATTAGCATTAATATCTCCTTCTATACCATGAAATAATTTTAAATTGAGTTCCTCAACTTCTCTCATTGATGAACCATGCTTCTGTTTAATAAACAGATGGCAAATTGAACCAACTTCACTAGACATATCCTAATAATCAACTAAAATAAATTATTAAACACAAATAACTTGTAAATTAAAAAAATATGATACAAAATGATGAGATACTTGATATTGTAAATGAAAGTGATTGCGTTATTGGACAAAAGCAACGCTCAGAAATCTATAGTCAAGGGCTATGCAATTTTAGAGTCATTAATGCTTTTGTTGTTAATTCATTGGGGCAGTTATGGATACCTCGCCGTTCTGCACAAAAGCGAATTTTTCCCCTTTGCCTTGATGTTAGCATGGGAGGTCATGTTGAAAGTGGAGAGATGTATGAAGATGCCCTGCAACGTGAACTCCAAGAAGAATTGAACTTAGACTTAAACATGGTCAAATTTCGATTATTAGGATATTTAACGCCGCACAAATATCAAGTCTCTGCTTTCATGAAAGTCTATGAAATTAAATTAGATTCTACCCCGAATTACAATAAAAATGATTTTATTCAGAGTTTTTGGCTATATCCTCATGATTTAATCAAATGGTTACATAAGGGTGAACCTGCAAAAAGTGACTTGCTCAAACTTATACAAATCTTTTATACAAAGTAAAGTCAATTGGTAATTCAACACCTTTCGGGCAAGGCAGGAGGCAGTACCCTTTTCGGGAAGCAAGCTACGCGCAAGCATTCCCGCAGGGTAGGCAGAATGGAAGAATTAGGTTTTAGTATTGCCTTTAAGCCTCAGTCCACCTGGATCTCGTGTCTCCCGGTTTTCAATTAGTAGTGGGTTTGGAATCCCCCACTAATGCTATTGGGGTTATCGCCCAGAGTTGTCCCCAGTCTATAGCAAACACTGGATTACCGATTTCCGAAAAATATATGGAGCTATTTGCTTTATACTTTTAAGTTCGTCTAATTGTGGAGATTTTTTAAAGTTGTATGTCCAGCCTGAGTTCTGATATGGTACGCGTTTATTTGCAAGAGATTGGTCAGTTCCCTTTATTGACATCTGAGCAAGAAATAACTTATGGCAGGCAAGTACAGCAAATGATTGCTGTTGAGGAGCATAAACAACAGCTTAGTCAACAATTACAACGCCAACCAACGCCAGCAGAATTAGCGAATTTTGTAAATAAAAGCGAAACGGAGGTAAATCAAATACTTCAGCTTGGTCAACGAGCTAAACAAAAGATGATCACAGCAAATTTGCGTTTGGTAGTTTCGGTTGCCAAAAAATACCAGCGTCGCAACCTGGAGTTCTTGGATTTGGTTCAAGAAGGGGCAATCGGTTTACAAAGGGGAATAGAAAAGTTTGACCCCAACCGAGGCTATAAGTTATCAACCTACGCATACTGGTGGATTAGTCAGGCTATTACTAGAGCGATCGCAGAAAAATCCCGCACGGTAAGGTTGCCAATTCACGTTAACGAAAAGCTTAATCAAATTAAGAAGGCACAGCGGGAATTATTTCAAACACTAGGTCGCCGTGCCACTCTTACAGAAATTGCTCAGAAATTAGACTTAGAGCCAAGCCAGATTCGAGAATATCTTAGTGCTGCTAGTGGCACAGTTTCTTTAGATATGAAAGTTGGGGACAACCAAGATACAGAACTGAGTGAACTCTTAAGCGATGATAGCGTATCACCGAACGAACAGATTACTCAAGAACTGCTACGTCAAGACTTAAGTGATTTGTTGTCATCGCTCAAACCAGTGCAGCGTGAAGTGTTAATTTTGCGCTTTGGACTTTTGGATAATCAAGAACGAAGTTTGGCTCAGATTGGAGAGAAGCTTAATGTCAGTCGAGAGCGAGTGCGTCAAATCCAACAGCAAGCCTTGACAGCTCTGCGTCGTCAACAACCAGAAATTGGGCAGTATTTAACTTCTTCATAAATGGTGAAAGCTCACCCCTAAAGGGGTGACGGCTATGAATGCACTAAATGCAGTATTGCAAGCGTTAGTAACATCTGCTCTCTTTGGTAAGAGTCATCATATACACAAATCATTAGATCCTTTGCCAGTACAGAAAAATATAGCAATGTTTTATTAGAACTGGATTTGATTGCTGAGGTAGTCGAAGAAAACTCACAAGGCAAATTTGATAATCTCGATAAGTTATTTGACCCAGTCAATCATGAATATTTCGCAGCCAGTCTGACCAAACCGCGATCGCTATTGGTGGTCATATTTCCTTAAAATTGTGAGTGGAATCGCAAGAATAGCTTCAAACAGTAAATCTCATGTTTAGTCAATTACCGAATTGCATTACCAGCCCTTCGTGGTGGCAATTGATCAAATGGATTGCCGATCCGATTGGATTTCAACAAGAATATAGTCAAAAGTATGGAGATATTTTTTCCATGCGTTTGAGTGGAATTGGTTCTTATGTAATTCTTGGACATCCCCAAGCCATTCAAGAAATCTTTACCCAAGATGCTAAATTTGATGTCGGTCGAGGTAATAAACTAGCAGAACCTCTCATTGGGCAGAATTCTTTAATGTTAATAGATGGCACTCGGCATCGGCGAGAACGAAAACTATTAATGCCCCCCTTTCATGGAGAAAAACTACAAGATTATGCAGAGCAAATCTGCTTAATTACCAAAAAAATCACCAGTCAATGGCAAATTGGTCAACCTTTTGTGGTTCGATCTGCCATGCAAAAAGTGAGTTTAGAAGTAATTTTACAAATTGTCTTTGGTTTGAGCGAAGGAGAACGCTATCAACAACTTAAACCTCTACTCACAGATTGGTTGGATATGACTGATTCTCCCTTGCGCTCCAGTATGCTATTTCTGACGTTTTTACAACAGGATTGGGGAACATGGACTCCTTGGGGAAGAATGAAACGCAGACAACGCTATATTTATGAACTACTTCAAGCAGAAATTGAAGAGAAAAGAACAAAGAACAACCACAAGCAAGGTGATGTTCTGAGTTTAATGATGGCAGCACGTGATGAACAGGGACAAGCAATGACCGATGATGAATTAAAGGATGAATTGCTGACCATTTTATTTGCTGGACATGAAACTACTGCAACAACACTGGCGTGGGCTTTCTATCAAATTCACCAAAATCCAGATTCGCTCTTAAAATTACGACACGAAATCGACAGTTTGGGAGCAAATCCTCAGCCGATGGAAATTGCTCAACTTCCGTATTTAACCGCAGTCTGCCAAGAAACCCTACGGATGTATCCAGTCTTACCCGCAATTTTCCCACGCATTACCAAATCATCCATGAATATTGGAGGATATCAGTTTCCTCCTGACACAGCCTTACTGCCGAGTATCTACCTCTTACATTACCGGGAAGATTTGTATCCCAATCCTCGCCAATTTCATCCCCAACGGTTTCTGGAGCGACAGTATTCCCCTTGGGAGTACATACCGTTTGGTGGTGGAAGTCGGCGGTGTTTAGGATACGCCCTGGCTTTATTAGAAATGAAGTTAGTTCTGGCGACCGTTTTATCTAATTATCAACTTGCTTTAGTAGACAATAAACCTCTTCAAATGCAAAGACGGGGATTTACCCTTGCTCCTAATGGTGGAGTCCGAATGGTGATGATCGGAAAACAGTAATACCAACCTACAACACATAAATATTACAAGTCATGCTAGAAATCTCAATGCAAATCTTTAAAATATCTCGGTGTGAACAATGATTATGCAGATATGATTGTCTCCGTTGGCTATACTAGTTTGATCATCCAGCAGGTTGTTCCATAAGTCCAGAACAGACTGGTACTGCATCAGCCCTCCGATTTTACTGAGGCCTCATTCATCTGTCATCTCTCGATTCAGCAATACCAAGTTTTCTACTATTTAATAACATTTTTAGATATATATCTGCTTTTTTATACTTGCATCTAGTTAGTTTCCGCGGTACACAGCGAATAGCATAATAATCGCCAGTTATTTATTTCAGTCTTGACTGTTTATTTTTGCTCTGTTGGTAAAATATTTTGCAGGTATGAAAATACTAAGTTTGATGAGAAACTGCTGAATCCCTTGTGTTTCTGAAGTTTAGAGGGGAGTTTTCTTCCCCTCTGGCTTCTCTCCAATTAGCGCAAGCTTAGTATCCGCCAATAATCTCCCGTATGAATTCAGGAGAGAATCAAACAGTTACAAAATAACTAGCACTGAGGCTGAGGTTGGTTGAGCCTTGAATGATCGCAATTAGTTCGGAAACACTTTCATTCAGAAATAAGGCTGTACCTGTACCTGAACTAATTTGTACTGATCCTAAACTATAGCTAGACGTAGAACCAGACAATTGGATTGTGTCTTCCAAAGCATTGAAATCAACTATCAAGGCATAGTCACCCAGACCAGAAGTAGTGTTATTACCATCGTTGTAGAAAACACTGCCGATAGTACCTACGACAAAGCGATCGCTACCAGCACCACCAGTCAGGCGGTCAAATTCAGCAAAACCTCTGCCTACTGATTCATCCGCACCTGTTAGCACATCGTTACCTTCATCTCCAAACAGGCGATCGCTACCAGTACCGCCAAAGACAGAATCATTACCACGTCCACCATTCAGGAGATCGTTACCGCTACCGCCAAGCAATAAGTCGTTGCCGTCGCCACCTGTAATATAGTCATTTCCTGCATTGCCACGGATGGTATCGTTAGCTGCACCACCTGCGAGGGTGTCGTTGCTAGCAGTACCGGAAAGATTAAGAGCAACAATTAGCTTATTGTTTCTAGTGCTAGCATAGTTCTCGCCTAGAAATCCAGCATTAAGTACTGTGTTTAAGTTTACAAGAGTGCCGTTCGACTGTGTAAAACTATGGCCTTGAAGTAACTGTGTATAGAGGGTGTGAGCATAACTATGATTGCCTACAAAAGATACTTGTCCAGGTTGGAAAAGGTCATTCCAGTTGAGATAGATATCTAAGCTAGCCAGTCGTGCATCATAACCCAGAGTTCCACTCGTATGTAAAGCTGTCACACGAGCAGCATCTGTGGGATCTAAGCGATCGCTGGCTGCTTCGCCTTCAAACTCAGGGCCCGCTGGATCTAATCCCACTATTTGGCTAATAGAACGTCCCGTAGAAGCTCGATAAGCAGAGCCAGCAAATCCAGCCACGTGCGCGCCCAAACTATGCCCAATCAAATTGGTGTAAGTAGGATCTAAGCCATTATTAATTAACCCTGTTGTGTCACTATCGCGGTAGTATAAGGATGTACAAAGCCCAAAACGAAGACACAGAGCATGGTAGAGCCTCGTCCACCCAAAAAAACCGTCAAATTTGTGGATGAATATTGTCTTTGGTATAAAAAACTGTTTTC
>DVDT01000027.1 GCA_015296085.1 Trichormus sp. M33_DOE_039
CACAAATCTTTCAAAGATTACACCCAGCATTTACTTTCTCCTCTGATGCTCCTGAGTATCCATCTGCCCTTCTCGGTTATGCTTGCGCTCTCTCTCCCATTGCTCTTATTATCCAGCTACTAGTCACCTTGACAGGGCTAGGGTGTAGGGGTATAGGGGTGTAGGGGTGTAGGGGTGTAGGGGTGTAGGGGAGATTTAAATCAGTAAACATTCATCAAGTGATTGGTAACTAATAACTGAATAAATCATAGGTGTTGATGCCCCAGTTCCTAGTCCCCAATTCTGACAAATGTAGGTTTTTAATAGAGCAGTGAGTGATGACTATCAAACCAACGACAGAATGATATTTTCATCCACCCCTACACCCCTATACCCCTATACCCTTACACCCTAAAACAGTGTCTTATAGGCAAAGCGTAAAAACCTACACCTGTGAGAGTCCCCAGTCCCTAATTCGCTAAATCAACATCCAAGGTGTAAAAGCCAACTTTTTCCGGTATTCTGTCGAATCTGCCGATGCGATAACCGCGTGATAATTCATTTAATACCTTACTTTTCACCTCTCGGTAGTCTTCAGCATTAATATCTCCATATAATCCTGTGATTACTTCCGCCACACTAAAAACTTTCCCTGGATTGTGTCGAAAGAAGACAGTAAGAGCATCAATTAAAAATTGGCCTTCATAGGCTTTCAACATAGGCACAATTTTAGTTTTTGACACCACTAAAGGGGGCTTCTTCTTAGTTTTAGCATTGCGAGAGTAAGTATGAGTGCGATTGGTGTTGACTAAACTTAAGTCTAGAGTGTAGCAACCAGGTTCGTCAGGAATACCAAACCACACCTTTCGTTCTCTACCTTGGGTCAGGGAAGATTGGACTCTACCTTTAACTACCTTAAAGATGTGTGAAGTTAGTTCACCATAAAGCGATCGCACGATGAAATCTATATGACAGACAGCACCTAAGTGTTCCTGTAATAACTTTTGAATAGCTTCCATCCGACTCATAGATTGATACTCAGGTAGCATTGGAAAATCAATTCCCTTAATGCTTTCTGCTGTTACCTGTGCAGTGGGAAAATCTTGCGGTTCAGCAACTTCTGCATTTTCATTTTCCAGGTTATCTGCACCAGAGATGTCATCTGGGCTGGACTCTACCGAGTTAATAGTTACTGGTGAAATATTATTAGACGAAGCTAGCAAAGGCTCATCTTGATGATGTTTAGACGCTTCTTTGCTGACTTCAAGAGTTGCAACTTGGCTTTTTGTTTCCGTATCTGGAGACAAGTGAGATAACAAAGCTTGTACATGATCAAGTTGCGATCGCGCCTGTGTATACAAACTTTCGTACTCTTCTACAAGGCGAGAATAGTAATCCCGTAATTCTAACAATGGCGAAAGAAAGTCTTGCGGAGGTGGTTCTAAATGCAATTGACTATTCATCATGATGTAGTTTTAAATCAACCTAAATCAGTATCACTTTTATAAGACATCGGCCGAGGTTTAGCCTTGTGAGATGGCTGTTGAGATTTTTTCGGTGGTTGTGGCGGGCGACATCTCTCACAATATAAAGGACGAGGGCCAAAAGTCTCGCGTTTTGTAGCTTCATTACACTCTTTACAGACAAAGTTAAACACGCGAGTGTGAATTAGCCTCTGATGAGCTTTGACTGTATATTCCCTAACATCAATTAACTTACTGGGCATAATCAAAAAAGTGAAATTGCAATCCTATCAATATAGCTATTCAAGCAAACAAACTGAGATCCGTGTGTGTTTCGTCGTCTACTTGATTTTCATCAGCAATCTTGTGCAGAAGGCCAGACGCACAGTAGACATAGGAGAAACCACGAGCAATCAATTAGTTGTCTTATTAGCATATAGTTCATTATCAACATTTAGGTACTATTGACTGCCATATTTTTGGCGTATTAAATACCAAAAATTTAGAAACTAGTGTCTTGAAAACTTTCTTTACAAAAATTTATGACAAACCCACAAGATTGTAAATATTGTACTTTTGGTTATAAAATTTTATGCTCACAGCAGGATGCAATCAAAAATTGTCTGACGACTCCATGAGTAAGTTTCTTTAGGGGAAAGTTTTGGTAAAAATTAGTCACTGAAAAGTCTATACAAGTATTGATTTAGTCTATTGCTAGCACAAGTACAATATGAATGACTTTTATAAAGAAGACCTGGCATTTATTCATGATGTTGGTTTTGCTGATTATGCTCTAAAATCAGCTCCTGGGATCTTAGAAATTTTGCGTAAAAGTAATATATATCAAGGGTTGATTGTTGATTTAGGTTGTGGTAGTGGATTATTGACGCAAGAATTAGCAAAAGCTCACTATCAAGTTAGTGGTATAGATATTTCTGAGTCAATGATTGCAATAGCCCGTCAAAGACTACCAGATATTCAATTCCAAGTAGGTTCAATGCTTCAAGTTGACATCCCAAAGTGTCATGCTGTTACCTCCGTTGGTGAATGTCTGAATTATCTATTCGACTCAGAGCATAACCCTCAAACTGTAATGCGCCTATTTGGCAGGATCTATCAGTCTTTATTTCCTGGTGGTGTGTTTATTTTTGATATTGCAGAACCAGGACAAGTCCCGCCAAAAATTACAACTCAAGGTTTTACTAAAGGAGAAGATTGGATTGTCTTAGTCGAAAAACAAGAAGATGCAGAACGAAGTATTTTAACTCGTAGCATTACTAGCTTTCGCCAAGTGGGGGAATACTACAGGCGTTCTGATGAAGTACACTACCAACAGTTATATCAAGCCCAAGACGTAGCCAAAAAACTCCAACAAGTAGGTTTTCATGTAGAAATCAGCCACAAATATGGTCAATTTCATTTACCAAAAGCCCACGCGGTATTAATTGCTAGTAAATAGAGATTTAAGAGGTTTAACTTTTCCATGTGTCTCTATTTCAAGTGCTGAGTAAAATTACTTTACTCAGCACATTAGTCACGCCCCATTACCGTTAATACCAATTCGCAATTCGCAATGGACTTCGTCCCGCTACGCTAACGCAATTCGCAATTAAAAAACTGAGATGCAGCAAAACTTTCAGGGTTTACATCTGTATCAGGTTTTTTGTGAAATGGTATAACAGCACTATTTACTTTCCACAAAATCAGCATCAATCACATCATCACCGCTTCCTTCTCTTTGTTCACCTGCTGTAGTTCCTGCGGCTTGGGCGTAAACAGCACTACCGACTTGCATTAGGGCTTGCTGTAAATCATGACTGAGGGATTTGATCCGCTCAAAATTATCTTGGTTGATAGCTTCCCTTAAATCATTTACTAGCCCTTCTACTCGACTCTTATCGGTAGCACTGACTTTATCTCCCAAATCTCGTAGTTGCTTTTCTGCTTGATAGACCAAAGAATCTGCTAAATTCTTTGTGTCTATTTGTTCGCGGCGTTTGTGGTCTTCGGCTGCGTGGGCTTCTGCATCTTTGACCATGCGTTCTACATCGCGTTTATCTAAAGTAGAAGCACCTGTAATTGAAATCGACTGCTGTTTATTGGTCGCCCGGTCTTTCGCTGTCACTGAGAGAATCCCGTTAGCATCAATATCGAAAATTACCTCAATTTGTGGTACTCCTCTAGGAGCTGGGGGAATGCCATCTAAACGGAAATTACCCAAACTCTTGTTATTTTGAGCTAATTCTCGTTCACCTTGAAGAACATGAATTTCTACATTGGGTTGCCCATCGGCGGCTGTGGAGAAAGTTTCTGATTTCTTAACTGGGATGGTGGTATTACGTTCGATAATCTTAGTCATGACACCACCGAGAGTTTCTACACCCAAGGACAACGGTGTCACATCCAAAAGTAAGATATCTTTAACTTCACCGGATAATACACCAGCTTGAATAGCTGCACCAACAGCTACTACTTCATCTGGGTTCACGCCTTGACATGGTTCTTTCCCCGTTATCTGACGGACTAATGCTTGCACCGCCGGAATGCGAGTCGAACCGCCAACTAAGACAACTTCATCAAGTTGGGCATGGGAAAGTTTAGCATCTTGCAATGCTTGTTGTACTGGTTTACGACAACGGTCAAACAAATCTGCACACATCTCCTCAAATCTCGCCCGTGTTAGGGTCATATCTAGATGTTTCGGCCCTGCTTGGGTGGCTGTGATAAAGGGGAGATTGATATTAGTTTGAGTTGCGCTAGAAAGTTCAATTTTGGCTTTTTCGGCTGCTTCTGTTAATCTTTGCAGTGCTTGCTTGTCTTTTCGCAAGTCTACACCTTCATTATGTTGAAATTCATTAGCTAGCCAATCGACAATTTTTTTATCAAAGTCGTCGCCACCTAAATGGGTGTCGCCACTAGTGGATTTGACTTCAAATACACCATCACCTACCTCTAAAATAGAAACGTCAAAAGTTCCACCACCCAAGTCAAAAACTAAAATAGTTTCATTTTGCTTTTTATCCAAACCATAGGCGAGGGCGGCAGCGGTTGGTTCGTTGATGATGCGGAGAACTTCTATACCAGCAATTTTTCCAGCATCTTTGGTAGCTTGACGTTGTGAGTCGTTAAAATATGCTGGAACTGTAATTACAGCTTTGGTAACTTTGTCACCTAAATATTTGCTAGCATCATCTACCAATTTCCGCAGTACTTGAGCAGAAATTTCTTCCGGTGCGAATTGTTTACCAACAGCCGGACAGTTCAATTTCACATTATCATTACTGTCTTGTATGACTTGATAAGAAACTTCTGTGGCTTCATGGGTAACTTCATCAAATTTGCGTCCAATGAAGCGTTTGACAGAATAAAAAGTGTTTTCTGGGTTCATCACTGCTTGCCGTCTGGCAATTTGACCCACCAAGCGTTCACCAGTTTTGGTATATGCAACAACAGAAGGAGTAATGCGTTGTCCCTCTGCATTCGCAATCACGGCTGGTTGTCCCCCTTCCATAACAGCAACGCAAGAGTTTGTTGTCCCTAAATCAATACCAACTACTTTTGCCATAAGAATTTCCTCTCTTTAGGGGTGTAGGGGTTTGGGGTATAAAGGTGTAGGGGTTAAATTAGGGATGAGAAAGAAAAATCAAGGATTTGAATAAACATTAGGGGTGTATGTGTTCAAAACCCTTACACACGGCAGTTTGCTCAAGTCGGGAAACCCCTTCGGGTTCACCACTTTGCTTATGCCGGGAAACCCGTCCACCGCAAGTGGTTCACCGCCCACGCAACTGCCTCCCCTACACGCTTACCCCCTTACACTCTCCCCAAGCAAAAAGTCTTGTTACCTCAGTCTTGAAAGACTCTTATCCGAGATTAACTTTCACCACTTTGTGTTTTTCCGATTCAGCTTTTGGCAGAGTTAAGCGGAGGATGCCATTTTTGTATTCGGCTTGTACTTTGTCGTTTTGAATTTGACAAGGCAGAGGTATTTCTCTGTGGAATCTACCGTAACGGAATTCGGAACGGGTGACACCTCCTTCTTCAGTCGTGGTTTCAGATTTGCGTTCACCGCTAATTACAATTGAGTCGGGTGTGGCTTCTACATTAATATCTTTGGATTCTAAACCAGGCACTTCTAATTTCAGGTGAATTGCATCATCTTTTTCTTCGAGTTCAGCCACAGGCATGAATGCAAATCCCATTCTTTCACCACCATCTGTTGGCATTAATCTTTCAAACAGACGGTTCATTTGCCGTTGCAATGTATCAATTTCTCGGAATGGTTCTAGGCGTTCAATATCCCGAAAAGGTTCCCAACGAATAAGTGCCATAATATCACCTCTAAAAATGCACCATTGAGGATGAGAAAGCCTAATTTAAAGCTCGATAGCTGATAGCACAGCAATATATTTTTATTTCGTTGATTTTTGCTTTAAAGCTTTTCCTTAAGCTTCCTTAATTACAACACTAGATCACTCTGAAATAGCTGTTGGTTCGGTTTAATGAACGATGGCGATCGCAATAACCGTACATGAAAAAGAAAAAGTCAAAAGGCAAAAGAGAATCAGGAAGATTTCTATCTTTTGATTGATGTATGTTTGCGGTTGCAATATATAACTAAAATTATAAATAATCCTAAACCAAATAGATACTTTAATGGGTCGGGAATTATAGGATTAGGAGAGAAAAACCCCTCGATAATTCCAGCAATAACTAACATTGGCACAATGCCAAATACTAACTGTACTGCTTGAGAACCATAAAATTTTAAGGCATCACCCCGACGATATTTACCAGGAAATAGAACTGCTTTTGCTAATAACAACCCAGCCCCACCGGCAAAGAAAATGGCTGGTAACTCCAAAGCACCGTGGGGAAATACAAAAGCCCAAAAAGGATAGGCTAAATTATTTTGACCAACCAAGGTAGCGATCGCGCCAATTAATAACCCATTAAATACCATAATGTAGGTTGTAAAAGCCCCAGCTGTGATCCCTCCGGCTACCGCACCAAAGGACACCTTGATATTGTTAATCATGATGCCACTAGATGCTAAAGGTTCAATGCCCACAATTGACCCCATCCACAATTCGTGCTTATCTCGTACTTGCGAAATTAAGCTTTCTGGCACAATTAACGACATAAAAGTCGGATCTTGCCAAGCGTACCACCAACCCACCAGTAAACCCACAAAAAACAAAGCTGTAGCTGTAGCTATATAGGAAAATGTTGTTCGGACAATAGCCGGAAACCCCCAAAGGTAAAATTCCCACGCTGCTTGCCATTCCTGGCGACGAGAACCTTGATAAATCTGCGAATAAGCACGGGTTGTCAAGGATTGTAAATTGTAAACCAAAATATTACCCACCTGTTGGGTACGGGCGCGTGCTAAATCAGCCGCTACAGAACGGTATAAACTGGCTACTTCTCTAATTTCCGCAGCTTTGAGAGACTTTAAACCCTTTTTTTCCAATTGTCTGAGTAAAGCATCTAAACGCTGCCAATTTGGTTCTCGTCGTGCAATCCAACGTTGAATATTCATAAATTTTGGGCATATTAGCTTTTAACGTACCTTAAGATAGCCTCAAATTCATACCCGTAATTTTCAGGAAAATTTGTCCTTATGGCAGGAAATCTTGGTTCATCTCCTATACAACCATTGAATGTGGGCGATGTTGTCAGTGCAGGAATGCGGTTGTATCGCGCTCACCTCAAAGACTATTATTTACTCGCACTCAAAGCTTATGCCTGGCTGTTTGTTCCTGTTTATGGGTGGGCTAAATTTTATGCTCTCACATCCTTAATTTCTCGTTTGGCTTTTGGTGATTTAGTTAATCAACCGGAAAGCATCTCCTCTGGGCAACGTTTTGTCAATTCTCGTTTGTGGCAGTTCTTTTTGACAATGCTTCTACTGTTGCTCATCACTATGGGAATTGTTATCGGTGTAATTATAGTATTCGCTATATTGGGGTTATTATTTGCACTCATAGCTGGTGGAGTTGGTCAGCAAAGTAATCCTGCTATTTACATCTTCTTCGGTCTGATAGCCTTTGTACTGGCAATTGTGGCAATAGTAGCAATATTATGGCTGACGACAAGATTCTACTTAGTCAACGTACCCTTAGCAGTCGAAGAGAACATTGATGGTGCGTCAGCAATTAGCCGTAGCTGGGAACTGAGTCAGGGTTATGTCTGGCGGATTTTGTTGATTTCCTTTGTCAGCTTCTTAGTGACAACACCAGTGCAAATTGTGGTGCAGATTCTCAGTCAGATTTTACAGTTGGTGTTTTTACCTTTGATTCAAGAAGGATCTGGTGTATACACGCTGCTGTATTTTGTATTAGTCATGGCCTTAAGTTTCAGCAGTGGTGCATTGATCGTGCCATTTATCCACACTACCAAAGCCGTGATTTACTACGATCTGCGGAGTCGCCGAGAAGGATTAGGCTTGAAACTACGGGAACGCGAAATTTAAACGTCGGTATTGATTGAAATTATGCACCTGTTTAACCGTGTTAAATACCGTACACCAGAAAGTGTAGAGCTAGAATTTATCCTCGCAGGTATCGGTAATCGTGCTTGGGGGTTGCTGATTGACTATTTGGTGTTAGCTGCCATTTTGACTGCTTTCATAATTGCTTGGGTGATCATTGTTGGTCAATTGTCAGACTTTTGGTCACAACTCTTTGGTTCTGCTGCTGATGTATGGTTAATAGCCATTACCTTAATTGTTGGCTTTGTCATTTACGCCGGTTATTTTGTTTTCTTTGAAACTATGTGGCAAGGTCAAACTCCAGGTAAACAAGCCGCAAAAATTCGTGTAGTTCGGGATGATGGTAGACCGATTGGCATGCAGCAAGCAACCCTGCGCGCTCTCTTGCGACCTTTTGATGAGTTTTTATTTATCGGAGCTTTTTTAATTATGTTTAGTCGCCAAGAAAAACGTCTTGGTGATTTAGCTGCCGGTACAATTGTGATTCAAGCTGAAGCAGCGACCACATCGGCGACTGTGATGATTTCCGAACAAGCTAAAGTTTGGCATCAGGAATTGATTCAAATTGCCGATTTATCAAGATTATTACCTGATGATTTTGCTGTAATTCGAGAATATTTACAGCGACGCAATGCTATGTCTCCAAAGGCTAGAAGCGCGTTGGCTCTAAAGTTATCTC
The DNA here is from genome assembly GCA_015296085.1 of Trichormus sp. M33_DOE_039. Lineage (GTDB taxonomy): Bacteria > Cyanobacteriota > Cyanobacteriia > Cyanobacteriales > Nostocaceae > Trichormus. The sequence continues at coordinate 8,615 of DVDT01000027.1, forward strand.
AACAGGTTCAGGAAATTTTGAGTATAGACAATTTACCAGCAGCGATTCACCCCGATATTGTTTTAGAAGCCGTCTACTTGGGGTATCAGAATCGGAGTTGAGCCAGGGGGTAGAGAGGGGCATCGGATAAGTGTAGGTTTGTAATAGAGCAATGACTAATGACTATCCAACAAACAACAGAATCATATTTTCGTCCACCCTTACACCCCTACACCCCTACACCCCCACACCCAACGCCTCGATTAAAACTCTAAACTAGGCCAGTCTGATTCCCGATAGTAACGGGTCATATCGTCAAATTTTCTGAGTTCTACGCGACGGATGGAAATTTCTGGCAGGTTAAACATCCATTTTTGATTTAACTCCGTCAGTGCATCGGCGAGTTTTAGGCGGTCTAAATCTGGTGAGATATCGCCGAAGTAGCCCAAGGTGACATGGGCTGTAAAGTGATAGTGTTGTTCAATTCCCAAGGCGATTAATTTGGGATTTTGATAAATGGTGCGGCGAAACTTCAAAATCTGTTCGTAGCAGCTTTCGTCTTTGGGTACTAGACATACACCTATAGCTCTAGGCATCATGACTATTCCTAGCACTTGCCACGCGATCGCCTGACTTGCTTGTGTCAGGGATTCTTGATACTGTTGAAATGTTTCGGCAATACAAGCATGTAATTGTTGTTCAAATTCAGGATTTTTCTCGCAAGCATCTCGATAAGCACTGTCCCAAATTAAATCTGCTAAGGTTAAGTGGAAACTCTCAGCAGGTAAAGGCACAATCAAATTTTGATTGCTAGGTAATTGCAAAATCTCCTGTTGATACCCTTGTAAGGTAGCGTAGAAAGCAGAGTTTTCCGAGTCTTCTGTCGCCGGTGGAGTAATCAGGGTGTAACCAGGAAAAGGTACTGCGACTCTAGATTCACCAGATGGCTGAAACTTATAAGATTCTTGAATATTCTGCACTTGAGATTTATAAGCTTCTGGTAGTGTCAGCCTTGCTACCCGATTCAGATAAGTTTGGTAGTTGTCGTCCAATCTTCGTTGCCTCGCGTTCTCACTTGATTGATTTTAGGGAAAATTTTAATTAAATAGTAGGGGGCATTGGGAATTGGGGAGGCAGTGCGTTGGGGAGACACTGCGTTGGGGAGACACTGCGTTGGGCGGGCAATGCCCGACTTGTAGCAAGTGTCGTCGGGTTTCCTCCGTTGTAGCAACTGCCGTCATTGGAGAGAATAACTGTTGACGGTTGATTGTTGACTAATGACTATTTACTTTTACTGGGGCGAGGATGATTTTGCAATAGAAAAGGCGGTGGCGACTTTGCGCGATCGCGTTCTCGATGCCATGTGGACTAGTTTTAACTATACTGCTTTCCTCCCAGATCAAAATGATGCGGTGATTGCGGCTCTCAATCAAGTGATGACTCCCCCTTTTGGGACGGGGGGACGTTTGGTTTGGTTAATTAACACTACTGTTTGTCAGCAGTGTCCTGAAAATGTTTTGGCAGAATTAACGCGCACTTTACCAGTAATTCCTGAAAATTCCTATTTGTTACTCACTTCCTCCAATAAGCCAGACGAACGTCTCAAATCCACAAAATTACTGAAACAATATGCCACTGAGTTCCGTGAGTTTCCCCTAATTCCTCCGTGGAAAACAGAGTTACTAATACAGGCTGTTAACCAAGCGGCGCAAACAGTAGGAGTTAAACTCACTGCTAAATCGGCGGAAGTTTTAGCGGAAGCTGTAGGTAATGATACAAGACTCCTTTACAATGAAATTGAAAAATTACGTTTGTATGCGGGAGGTAGCAATCAACCTGTTGATGAGGATACTGTGACATTGTTGGTGCGAAATACTACTCAAAATAGCTTACAACTAGCCGCAGCGATTAGAACAGGTGATACGGTGAAAGCTTTAACTGTTGTCGCTGATTTGGTGAATGCAGCTGAACCAGAGTTACGAATTATCGCTACGCTGGTGGGTCAATTTCGGACTTGGTTATGGGTAAAGTTGATGCTGGAAAGCGGCGAACGCAATCCCCAGGCGATCGCTAAAGCGGCTGAAGTTGGTAATCCCAAGCGCATCTACTTTCTACAACAAGAAGTCCAATCTCTATCTTTACGGCAACTCATTTCTTGTTTACCTCTACTACTAGAGTTGGAATTTATGTTTAAAAAAGGTTCTGGAGATATAACTGTACTGCAAACTAAAGTTATAGAACTATGCCAAGTATGTCAACGCCATTAACTTTAAATCTCCTACAGCAATCCTAAAGCATTAATTCAGAGCTAAACACCCAAGTTTCTCCTAAGTCTGACAAATCAAATAGGATTGATATAGGAGTGATCAAAGTTTTCTGGAACTTATTACTCCCCAAATAATTCAAAGTTATTGAAATATTCCTTGCCGTGGTTCTGTGTCAGATAATATGAAGTCTATTAATAATTGGTTTTTCCCAATGAGTATGCACAAGAGAATAACTCATAGCTTATTCTTGGGATTGATAACTACAACTACCTTGTTTGTGAGTACATTTAATGCAAAAGCTCATGCACAAAATCTCTCAGTTAATAATAATGATGTCATGAACTATGCTCAGGCTGTGTTAGCCATAGAGCCTGTACGTCAACAAGCTTTTGGGGAAATAAAAAAAATCATCGGCAGTGGAAATATTCCTAAAATAGTTTGTAATGAACCTAATAGTATGAATAGTTTACCTGGTAGGGCTAGAGATATCGCTATTAATTACTGCAAAGATTCTCAGGAAATTGTTGAAGGGAATGGATTGACTATTGAGCAATTCAATAGAATCACAATGGAAATTCCCAAAAATAATGGATTGAAAAAACGGGTTTATGACCAATTAATTCAACTCCAGCAGAGGAAATCTCGTTCTTAGTTAAGATTGGGGCTTGGGCATTGGGAATTGGGTATGGGCAATTATTTGCTTACGGACTTGCCGTTGCCAAATATAAGTCTCTAAGAAATTATATAGAGACGCAGCAGTGCTACGTCTCTACTATTGGCTCGTCTCTCCTATGCTCCTACAGCTTCCTTGGCAGCATACAGTACCTCAGCAGAGATATCTTTAAAGCCGCGATCGCGGGCAAATTTTTCGGTATTTCGTTTCACTTTACCACGCACAAAACCAGGAATTTTATTCAATTCTGCTAAACCATCTTTTGTCCAGTTGAGGTCAGATTCCGCAGAAATTCCTTTAGTAATAACTTCTTTAGTATCGTGTCCACCAAAAATTTCTAATAGATGATCTTCCATTCCTAAAGTGAAGGAATTGTAGATTAAATCTGTAATTTGATTTGTCCCTTCGTAACCCAAAAATGGTTTGTAGCCAATGGGAAAGTTTTGGACATGGATGGGTGCAGCAATTACACCGCAAGGAATATCCAAACGCTTACCAACGTGTCGTTCCATTTGTGTACCGAAGATGGCGGAGGGTTCAACGCGAGCGATCGCATCCCCAATTTCGCCATGATCATCCGTAATCAGCACTTCGTCGCAATATTCGCTGACTTGTTCCCGAAACCAATCAGCATCATATTTACAGTATGTTCCCGCCCAGACGACATGAATCCCCATTTCCCGTGACAAAATCTTGGTGATGGCGGCGGCGTGGGTGTTGTCACCAAATACCACAGCTTTTTTACCAGTCAAGTTTTGACAGTCGATAGAACGAGAGAACCAAGCAGCCTGAGATACATACAGGGTTTGCTCGTTGATGTATTCTTCGTAATCAACGTTAGCACCTTGCTCGTTAATAATCTGCTGAATTTTACGGATACATCTGGCGGTTTCTACCACACCCATCGGGTTGATGTCTACGTAAGGTGTACCAAACTCCGCTTGTAGATAATTAGCAGCCATCAAGCCTAGTTCTCGGTAAGGAACAAGATTAAACCAAGCTTTCGGTAAGTTCTTCAATTCATGGACTGAAGCACCTTCAGGAATAACGGCGTTGACCTCGATTCCCAAATCAGCCATCAGTCTTTTGAGTTCTGTACAGTCGTGGTTATGGTGGAAACCGAGAGTAGAAATCCCGATGATGTTAACTGAGGGCTTTTCGGTTTTGCTGGTGGGGAGTTCGCCTTTTTTACGGGCTTTCTCAATGTAGAATTGCACGATTTGGTGCAGAGTGCGATCGCTTGCTTGCAGTTCGTTGAAACGGTAGTGATTCACATCCGCTAACATCACGTCGCCTTTAGCTTCTATTTGCGCCCGTTCGACAAAGTTATGCAGGTCTTCTTGCAGAATACTAGAAGTGCAGGTGGGAGTTAACACAATTAAATCCGGGTGTTCCTCTGTGTCTTTGCGGGTGATGTTATCAACCACCTTTTCTTGAGAGCCACGCGCTAACACGTTGCGGTCAACTACACTGGTTGTCACAGGGGTAAAGTCTCTTTCCCGCGATAGCATGGAGCGCATGACGTTAAAGTAGTCATCACCCAAAGGCGCGTGCATAATAGCATGAACGTTTTTAAATGAGCTGGCAATTCGCAGAGTACCTATATGGGCTGGGCCTGCATACATCCAGTAAGCCAATTTCATTAATATGTTCTCCTTTGTAAATTTCAGTAAAAAGATTTCTTTCTTTTGCCTTTTTTGGATTGTCCCAAAACAAGAAGCGTTGATGAAGTGGGGTGTTTGGAGGTTATTCTGGTGTGGCGATCGCTCAAAACTACTTCCTGATTATGATTCAGGTTGCAGTTAAAACAACTTGATGCTTTTTAAATTACATGAATCTTAAAGTTCAGTAAATTTTGTTATCAATTGGGATGAATAAGTATTAATTAATTTTTGTGCATGTAAATGGGCGCGGAGTAGTTATAAATAATTTTTTCTACTTGTTTGGGGGCTTTGATTTCAGTAAATAATTGTATCGCTTGGTGAAAATGAAGTTGGCTTTTATCATGGTTAACTGTTGTTTGATAGGTTAAACCTAATTGAAAATAAGCTTCGGCTAGGTCATATTTAGCACCTATTTTTTCTAAAAGTTCGATTGCTTCCTGATGATGAGTTAGAGCTAAGTGAAAATCTGCTTGTTGACGATGAATTTCTGCTAAACTGTTCAATGTTTTAGCTTTGACCTGCATATAGTGGCTAGCTTCGGCAAAAGTCAAAGCTTGATCAAAAATTTCTTTGGCTTTAGTAAAATCACCCAGGTTGATATAAGTTTGACCTAAGATTTGCATGAAATAAGCAAATCTACCAGTTTTGAGCAGTTTTTCATTGGTAATATTTTGATAAGCTACATCTGCCAACTCATAGGAAACATCCAATAAGCCTAAATAGGAATTGACTAAAGCTAAACATACAGAAGCTTTGTCTGCCCAGCGATGATGCTCGGTATTTTGAGCTAGATAAATCACTTGTTGGAATAATTTTGCAGCTTCTTCTAATTCCCACAGATCTATTTTGTAAAGACCAATACTCAATAGTGAATCTACTTCTAACATTCTCAGATAGTAGACTTTATGTTTATTTTCTGGCTGAGGTACAAGGGATTTGAGGGCTTGTGTTGCTAGGTTGATTGTCTTTTCTTGACAGGCGATCGCTTGACTAATTTTCCCTGTAATCCAATATAAATCACCTAATATATTGTATAATTCGATAATATTTTGGTCAGTTTCAATATTATTTACTACTTGATTAATCGCAGTCAAAATTGGCTGAATTAATCCCATCCTATACAGGGTACTACCAAGAGGTAAAAATTGCTGCCATTGATTATGGCGACTTTTAAGGATGACTTTACCTGCTAACTCAAAAGCATTAATTTCTATGTAGTGGTAGTATGCTTCCAATGCTTGCAAAGCATCTTTAAATGTAGCAATCTTGGTGACACTAGCCGTCCAAAATTCGGCGGCTTTGTGGTTCGTAATTTCCCACTCATCACTATTGCGTAAACGCGCGATCGCCTCGGCTCGAATTACCGGATGCAGCCAATATTCACCTTGCTCACATTCGATTAAAGAACGATTTCTGAGGGAAGCGATAATTTGACGATGTTCAGTTTTTGATACATCCCAAAGTAAATAAGATATTCCTGACGAGGGAATTTTAGAGATATCTTGATAACGATAACAACCCAAACGACAAAGCAGGCGATAAGCTTGGGGATCAAGGGCTTGCAGACGATTAATTTGGCTGACTGCTAAATTTTTTAAATCAGTGGCTGCTAAAGGATCAGCGTGATTTTCTTGCCAATATAGAGCCACATCACCACCAAAATCTTCTTGAATTGCACCGCAGATAATGCCCATTGCTTTGGCATTACCGCCATAGGTACGATGTATTTGTTGCAAGGTGGGTGAGTCGATAGTTAAGCCACAACGATTAAAAAACGTCAGCCATGCACTTTGGTCTAAACTGGGAAGCCGATAGTGATGTATGTTGATTCCAGGTTCACACAGGCGATCGCGGCTAGTAATTAGCGTTACAGATTGCACCCGCACATCAGCCAAAACCCGCAACAGTTCTACATAGCTGCGGTGAGGCGCAACCAATTTTCCTTGGTAATCTAATGCTGGTTCAAGATTATCAATTAATACCCCAACTCGCCGATTATGGAGTTGGCGTTTGAGTCGTCCCAACGTCACCCCAAACTCTACCCCTGGTTCTTCAGCAAAGTCTTGTTTTAACCACTCCTCTACAACCCGTTCCACCGCAGTGATATTTTGGGTTTCCTTCGCCATTAAGAGTTCTAAAACCAAGTCAAAACCCTGATTTTGCAGATATTGCTGGGCGAGAGTAGTTTTACCTAACCCTCCCTCACCTTGAATGACAATTACTTTCGCGCCTTGATTTACCAAAGCATTGAGATGAGCGATCGCATCTTTTCGTCCGATAAAATTAGTGTCTTCTAGTATGGGGACAGTTCGCAAACCTAAGCCCCCTAGCCCCCCTTCTCTCTCAGGGAAGGGGGTAATTTTACTCCCCTCGCCTTGTAGGAGAGGGGTTGGGGGAGAGGTTAAATCAAAAGTATTGGATATAGCAGAAGTTTTCCTCAGAACCCGCTCCAAAGTAGAGCGACAATTACTTTTAGTAATCTTCTGTCGCAATACCTGCGAAAGTAACTTCCATAATCGTGAGCTAACATCCTTAACGTGTCCTTCCGTACAACCGTAAGCATGGGCGATATCTAAATATTTTCTACCCAACCAAACCTGCTGAAGAATCACTTTCTGCAAATCGCTTAACCGTTCCCCAGTTTGAACAGGAATTATGGTTTCTAACCATGCCAATGCTGCTTCAGCGTTCATTTTGTAACGATGAGGGTAGTTAGATTTTAGAACTATAGATTAATCTACAGTTTTTCTCCCCCAACTTTCGGATAAGTTTCTATGAATCCGACTTTTTACCCGACTTTTACAAATTGACGAATCTTTTTGGATGCTAGCAATATTAATTTCGTTAACGAATTCACCTGAATCCAGGATTATACTTGAGAAAAATATCAGTTACCTTTTTGTTTTATTCATTTGCTTCATCTGTCATTAAAAAACCCTATTTACTTTATCTCTAGAAGACTTCCAGCTTTGTAAATTGGCAAGGATCTGGTTGGTTGCAGTCCAACCACTTTTGAATTAATGATCAAAATCAACGTTCCAGATTTTAATGATTTTGTTTCTACTTGCAGAAGCGAGAGTTTTACCATCTGCACTCCAATCTACACTCAAGACAACGTCCGTATGACCATTCAAGGTTTTGATCAATTTACCTGTGTTTGCATCCCAGAGTTTGATAGTATTGTCTGCGCTACTAGAAGCAAGGGTTTTACCATCTGCACTCCACGACAGACTACCAACCGCATCACTATGTCCAGTCAAGGTTGTGATTAATTTGCCCGTGGTGATATTCCACAGTTGGATGGTTCGCTCTGTACTTGCAGAAGCGAGGGTTTTGCCATCTGGTTTCCAAGCCAAACCATAAACAGTTCCTTGATGTATGAGGGTTGTGATTAATTTACCCGTAGTTCTATCCCAGAGTTTGATAGTGCCGTCTCCACTCCCAGAAGCGAGGGTTTGGCTGTCTGGACTCCAAGCCACATTATAAACTTCTCCTGTATGCCCAGTCAGGGTTTTAATTAACTTACCGGTGTTTGCATCCCAAATTCGGATGGTTTCGTCCCAACTCCCAGAAGCGAGAGTTTTGCCGTCTGAACTCCAAGTTACACTCCAGAACCCATCGCTACCGGTCAGGGTTTTGATTGGTTTCCCAGTGGTTACATTCCAGATAATTATTTCGTTCCCACTCACAGAAGCAAGAGTTTTGCTATCACGATTCCAAGCTACACCATTTACCTCATAGCGATGATTTAGGGTTTTGATTAATTTACCTGTCTTGATATCCCAGAGTTTGATAGTTTTGTCGAAACTAGCAGAAGCGAGAGTTTTGCCATCTGCACTCACCTCAACACCAACCACTCCATCGCTGTGTCCGGTCAAGGTTATCTGCTCTGGTTGTCGTGCATCAGCTGTCGTCATAATTTGATGATTTGTTCTGAAACGTTCACCTTGTTTGAGTTTTCCTGCAAATTTGAAAGCAGATAATTCTGCTTCGCTGATTCTCTGCGTCGGAGATAGACTTATTTGTGCTGACACTGCGATCGCTTGTTTTGGTTTTGCAAGTCCCTGCGCTTGACAATTTGCTGTCACAGCCAGCACCGCCAACCCAACTCCCGCAAAAATAGTTTTACTACGGTTAATTGACTGAAACAATCCTTGTAAATCTATAGACATATTTTAAAAAATAAGTAATTATTTATACTTTTAATTTTGGTTACAAAATTAATGGACTGTATCTGGTGACGCTCCTATATGCTTCTACAGTTCCCCAGAATATGTAAACGCCCAAACGGATAAAGCTTTTTTGATGCTAGTAATTATTAATTAAGTTAACGAATGAAAGGTAATCCAGGATTATACTTGAGGAAAATTTCAGTCATCTTTTTGTCTTGTTCATCTGCTGCATCTGTGATTAAAAGCCCTTCATCATTGAGATAGCAGATTGTGAATTCTGTCATAAAATTTTCAACTTTAAGATCAGTTGTGAATTGCATATTTGTAACCTAAATTAACACAACAAATAAATCCCACTTTTTCGCCGACTTTAGCAACTACACAAAACAAAACTGCCGACTTTCACCGACTGACAAACACAGGTGCGATCGCTTAGGCTATTGGGCGTAGAGTTGAAAGTATAAAAAATATGGTTAACACTACCAGCCTACTGGCAGAAGATTTGGCAGGTCAAAGCTATACCAGTCCTAACTACTGGCAAACACAGCAGCGTCTACGTTCACTGATAGATAACTACGTAGCTGCTGAAAAATTACATGAACGGCTGCAAGATTTACTTAAGCAATTTACCAATCCTCAAGCGCGTCCCTGGAAACCTATTGATTGGCAAGCTATCAACCGTAATCAAATTATCGGCGTAGATCCAGAGGTATTTTTATCCATTTTGATAGGTGCATTGGATACAGAAGCACCGATTCGTGGCTATACCCAAACCAGTCGCCAGTATTTAGAAACATTGCATCCCCAGATGGCGCGGGTTGTTGGTGGAACAGTTGGTGAAGATGGTGAACTTCAAGAAATCGGCCTATGGGAAAAAGAAGAACGTCAACACACACCTGCATTACTGAAGGTTTACACCCAACTCACAGGCGAAAAAATCACCCCCAAACTCCGCACAGTTCGCGGTTATCTCCCCACAGATGATCCCCAAGAAGACCTATATCGCCACGGCTTACACCGTGTCGCCACAGAATACGGTGCAACCTGCCTTTACCTGTGGATGATGGCACACACCACAGGCGCACTCCAAGACGTTTTAGAAGAACTTACCAAAGACGAAGTTAACCACATGACAAAATTCTGGGGTTTTGGAGTCTGGGCGTATCCCGACACTGGACTCATCCGCATCACCAAAACCCTCATCAAAACTCGCTCCCAAAGCTATCAACGTAACAATCTCATGCGTACTTTACGCCGCATGATGAATACACTCAACTGGAAGGACTGGACTACTGCTAACAAAGCCACCCTCCTCTTCACCTTCACCTACACCATGCACCACCTATGGAAATGGCACAACACCCTTACACCCCAATACTTACAAAACCTCTTTGAATAAGCCTCTTCCCATCTTCTCTGCGTCTCTACACGGCAGTCGCTACTCTTCGGGAACGCCTTTGGCGAACAAGTCGGGCATTGCCCGCCCAACGCAGTGTCTCCCCAATGCGCTGCCTTGCCTCTGCGTGAGCTTTCCACACACCCATTCATCAAGCCCAAAACTATGAACTTACCCCCAGACTTAGACCCCCAAAAAATCCCCCAACACATAGCCGTGATCATGGATGGTAACGGTAGATGGGCAACCAGCCAAGGACTACCGCGCATAGCTGGACATCGCCAAGGCGCAAGAACCCTCAAAGAACTTCTACGCTGCTGCAAAAATTGGGGAATCAAAGCCCTCACCGCCTACGCCTTCTCAACCGAAAATTGGCAACGTCCTTTAGAAGAAGTAGACTTCCTCATGCTTCTATTTGAGCGACTACTACGCCGGGAACTAGCGCAAATGCACCAAGAAGGAGTAAAAATTTCCTGTATTGGCGATTTGTCAGCCTTACCCCAATCTCTACAAACAGAGATAGAACATTCAATGGCAGAGACAGTAAATAATCAAGCAATTCACTTTACTCTTGCCGTTAACTATGGTAGCCGCAACGAAATCACTAGAGCCTGTCGTCAAATAGCAGAACTCGTAGAACAAGGCCAAATCAATGCAGCCCAGGTCAATGAAACCCTAGTAGAAAAACATCTCTACACAGCAGACACTCTCGCACCCGATTTACTAATTCGTACTAGTGGGGAGATGCGGTTAAGTAACTTTCTGCTGTGGCAAATGGCGTATACAGAGATGTATTTTACTGATATTTTTTGGCCTGATTTTGACCGAGAAGCATTGTATCAGGCCTTATTGAGTTATCAAAAGCGCGATCGCCGTTTTGGTAAAGTCAAACCTTTACTTTCAGCATAGGCGATCGCTCTAACATAAATTTAGAAGTTGAAACCTACACCTAACAATAAGCCCACATCGGTTTCATCTACAAAAGCTGCATTCACCGCACCCGTAAGTGTAAAGCGATTTCCTAAAGGAACATCTACACCACCAGTTAACAGCAAACCAATATCAGTATCGTTGCTAGCTTCAATGGCTACACCTGCACCAACGTAAGGCGATACTGAAAACTGCTGCACAACACCAGGTTCTACTTCACGAGGAGCAAAATCTAAAGTCACAGGTACGAGGAATACGGTATCGTCCCCAAATACTACTGATGGGCGTACAGATATTGTACGGGTAAGACCAATTTTGCTGATTGCAGCAAAGTTACTTTCGCTCAGAGCTGTATCACCACCCAAGCCGATGTTACCAGCTACACCTACATAACTAGAACCTCCACGGGTAGCTCTTCCTGGTGTGACATCAGGGGTTTGTGCTTGATTGTTTTGGTCTGATGGCTGTTGGCTAGTGAGGTTCGGTGGAATCAGAACTTGGTTAATGGGATAGATGACTCCGTTACTAGCTGAGATATTTGGCTGAATCACTCTCGCTTCATTAACTGCAATCTGATTGTTAGCACTGTCAACTCGAATATTGACGGGTGAATTCTCAACAGTCTTTAATTCTCCAGATGAGAGTTGATTAGCTGTTAACTGACCAGGAACTACGTGATATCGCAATATCTGAACTAATAATTCTCTGTTTTGGGGTTGCTGCAACTGTTCTAAAGTCCCAGCTGGTAAAGCTGCAAAAGCTTCGTTAGTAGGCGCAAAAACTGTATAAGGGCCTGGTTGTTGTAAGGTATCTGCTAAACCTGCTGCCTGGATTAAAGACGTTAAGGTACTAAAAGAATTACTAGACGCAGCGACAGAAACGATGTCGTTGCCAGTTTGAGCATTGCCAGTTCCTTGACCTACTATGTAGTTAGAGGCTGCGGCATTGGTAGCTAGAGGCTGCAACTGTCCTTGCCTAACTAAAGCTTGATACAACAATGCTGCTGCTTCTGCACGCGTCAGAGACTGTTGGGGATTGAGTTGTTTGACTTCGGGATAGTTGACGACCATGTTAGCTTGTGTCGCCGCTGCTACACTGTTCACAGCGTAATTGGGGATTTCGGAAGCATCTGTGTAGTAGGTACTCAGCACATTAGATGCAGAGTTACTTGTTTCTACACCTAAACCACTAGCTAAAGCCGCGATCGCCTGCACTTTGGGGATTTGTTGATTGGGTAAAAACACATCCCCTGGATAGCCAGCCATAAATCCAGTTTCGTAAGCTTCTCTAATCGCCGCACTAGCCCAGTAGTTAGACGGAACATCTGTAAATCCGTTTGCACTCAATTGTCTGACTGGTTGTTGGTTAAAAGCTTTCTGAATCATGGTGGCGAATTCCGCCCGACTCACCGATTGATTTGGCTTAAATGTACCATCAGGAAAGCCCGCAATAATATTTCTTTCAGCCAGAGTTTGAATAAATGGACTGGTCCAGTAATCTGCACTAACATCAGTAAATCTAGGAGCTACAGTTGTAGAAGGAACGGTATTTTGCGCTAAGGTAACTGTAGGAATGATCACAGGAGAAATCGTGGCAGCAGCTACTCCCAAAGCTAGCAATTTTGTACTGAATGATGACCAAGACAAGCGATTTTTCACGAACATATCCTCCAGATAAATTAATTTTTTTCTCAATCGGTATATGGGATTTTGGTAAATATCCAAGGTGTAACTGAATGGAAAAAATATCCCTTTGATGATGACAAGATTTTTTAAATCATGTTTTTCACCTAACCATCATCCCTATAAAAATATTTTTTAGAAGACACATATAGAGTAATAAGTGTCATATCTCAAGCCCATAAAATTATTTGTTGAGATGTCTTCTGCCTGCTGAAAACGTGTATTCATTCATCCTCATATCGAAGTAAAAATTGCATTTTAGAGCAAAGTCATTTATCTTTGACAACTCTAATTTGTCACCTATGTCCCAGAATGAACAACTAGCTAAAGGTTAAAGTTTTGTGAAGTACTTTCCTCCTTTAGATAGTTGATCCTATTTGTCTAGTCTTAATTACCAATGAGTAATTACAGTTTTTTCTGCTGTAATAGCTCGTAGCAAAAACAACTTTTTATTCTTTGGATGTAGATTAAATATATTTAATTTATTATTAGTAAATAATTCTCTTCAATTAAGTTTTGAAAACACAATTTTTATAAATTGGTATCAATTGTCACTACATTTACAGTATCAGAGAATACATGAAATCATGTTTTTTTTGTAAAAATTCATTAAAGTAAAAAAATAAATAAAACATCTGCTTAATTAGCCATAGATAAATTTGATTGCTATATTGTATTGAATAATCACTATCATGGTGAAAATGGGGAAAACTGTGCGTAATGATTTACATGGCTTAGAGATTAGTCAAAAGGAACTACAAAAGTTAACTAATTTGCCTGTTAAGGACGAACTAGTGATGATCATTAACCCTTTAAAACAGATAGGTAAGACAATTATCTATAAAATTAAAGGTTCTGAAGGAGCTACAGTCATTTTTTTGAGCTTTTCTATAGCTGTATTAACTTATTTGCTCCTAGATATTTTGATGAAGTTATTTGCTAATTGGATTACCATTCCTTCGTGGATGTTATTAATAATACTATGTTTTTTTGGGGGCATAATTACTCAAGCAAGTTTATACTACTGGTGGCAAAAGAGACTTAAGATTCTCAAAGAGAATATTAGCCATTCTCTCCAAATTCTTTTAACTGATGTCGATAGATATAATTCTGTGATTAAAGCCATAGATATTAATGACCAGATAGAAGATGCTGGTAATCCAGAGGTAAATATCAAAGAAAGATCAAAAGTGATCGCCGCATTGAGGCTAACAAGAGATGATTTAGTCAGAGCTTTAAAAACTGAAAGAATTTTGCGAGAAAATAAAAACTTTATTCTTAGTAATACAGAATTATTTGCCAATAATTTAGCAACCTTAACCGCCATGCAAGTTACAGAACAGGCCACAGAACATGGCAGATTACTCAATGAAGCGTTACAGATTGCTTTAGATGTGCAACATGAAATGAAAAGCTTACAAAGTCAATCTAGAGATTGGGGGCTGGGGACTGGGGACTAGGGATAAGGTAAACAAGGAAGTCATACTTATCCATGCCCAATTCCCCGTGCCTAATAGCTCTACTACGGTCTAACATAAAGTAGTGTGAATAGAGCGATCGCCTACTGGTATGGATTGGAAAGAAATTAAAGGAAACTGGGTACTGATGCCCCCAAATCCGGTGGGTATCATTCATTTCCTAGGGGGGGCATTTGTCGCAACTGCACCTCATTTGACTTACCGATGGTTATTAGAACAACTAGCAGCTAAGGGATATGTAATTATTGCTACGCCTTTTGTCAATACCTTAGATCATATTGCGATCGCCAAAACTGTACTACTCAATTTTGATCGCACCATAGAGCGGTTACATGACTCTGGCGCACTCCGCAAACTTTACCTCCCCACCTATGGACTTGGACACAGCATGGGTTGCAAACTCCATTTGCTCATCGGTAGTCTATTTCCAGTCGAGCGCGCAGGGAATATTTTAATATCTTTCAATAACTACGCTGCCAAAGATGCTATTCCTCTAGTGGAACAGTTTAATTCAGCTTTAACGATTGAATTTACCCCCTCACCATTAGAAACCAATAAGATAGTCCAGGAAGGTTATAACATCCGCCGTAACTTATTGATCAAATTCAATAACGATAACCTTGATCAATCAGCCGTTTTAACCAAAATCTTAAAAGCACGCTTTCCTGAGATGGTGACAGCGCAAATCTTACCGGGAAATCACACCACACCCCTAGGCCAAGACATCAAATGGCAAACAGGAGCATCCTTCACTCCCTTAGATGCTTTGGGACAGTGGTTTAGACAAGAAGTATATCGTGACCTCAACCAGCTAAAACGCTCTCTACTGTTGTGGCTGAATCCTCTGTCACCTCCGTAGAGAATTGGGAAGGTAGAGACAAGGTAGACAAGGGATGAGAGGAGATAAACTATTGACTATCGACTCCCTCAATCACTTAACAATAGAGCAAATTTGATCCAGGAGATGGATAATTAGATATAGTTGAGTATTATTTTTCCAGCGATAATACTCAACTATTAATTTTAAAAATATTTTTATTTTTATTTGTAATAACTAACTACTAATTAAGCTTGTCTACAACCCCGATGTTTAAAATCCTTGTCATTGATGATGATCTATCCATCCAAATACTACTCAAAAGAATTTTACAAAAACAGGGTTATGAGGTAGTTGCTGTTAATAATGGTGAAGAAGGAATCGCGCAAGCAGTGGCTTACCATCCAGCCTTAATTATTTGTGATTGGATTATGCCAGGCTTAAATGGGTTAGAAGTATGTAATCGCATCAAGAACGACCCTAACCTATCCACTACTTTTTTTATTTTATTAACATCTCTAGATTCCGTAGCGGATCGTGTCAAAGGTTTGGATGCTGGTGCTGATGACTTTATCACTAAACCGATTGAACAAAATGAGTTACAAGCTAGAGTAAGAGCCGGATTGAGACTGCATCAGGTAAGTCGAGATTTACAAACCCAAAAGCTACTGTTAGAAGAACAGCTAACGGAAGCCGCTGAATATGTGCGATCGCTACTCCCTGAGCCAATGAATCAACCTTTTACTATCAATTCTCGTTTCATACCCTCTCGACAGCTTGGCGGCGATTGTTTCGATTACTACTGGTTAGATCATAATGCGATCGCCATCTATCTACTAGATACTGCTGGACACGGACTCAAAGCAACACTTCCTTCCATTTCCGTACTAAATCTTTTACGTTCCCGCGCACTTAAAGGTCTCAATTATTATCAACCTAGTAATGTTCTCAAAGGTTTAAATGAAACCTTTCAGATGAATTATCAAAACGATAAGTATTTTACTATTTGGTACGGAGTTTATAATCGAGTTACGCGGCAGTTAACTTATGCTAGTGCTGGACATCCACCTGCAATATTAATATCTGGAACATCTCCAACTAGCAATGAAGTTCAGATTTTGAGAACTCCAGGTATGCCAGTCGGGATGTTTCCAGAAGCGCAATATATTGATGCGTCCTGTAATGTCAAACCATTCAGTAGTCTTTATATTTTTAGTGATGGAGCTTATGAAATCACTAAGCCAGATGGCACACTTTGGAATTTAGATGCTTTTGTACAAGTTCTGACTAACGTCCATCACACTGCTGATTACCAACTTGATCATGTCTTGAATTACCTCACAGCTTTAAATTCTAAAGAAGCTTTTGAAGATGATTTATCAATTTTGCAGATCAAATTTGATTAGTTTCTAGATAGGATGGCTTGGTGAAATTCATCCTGGCTACTAAAAATTTCAAATACCTTATCCATACCAGTCAATTCAAATAAAATTCTAACTTGCTCATTAATCGAACACAGAAATAGCTTAGTTCCAGCGGCTCTCAGAGTTTTGAAAGCTAATACTAAAGATCCTAAACCAGAACTATCCATAAAAGTTACTTCTTGACAGTCAACTAAAACAATTTTCGCTCCACTGTCTACAAGATGAGTAATATTTTCTCGTAACTCTAAAGAGTTGGTTGTATTGATAATCCCAGAGAGTTTAATAACTTGTACTTCTTGATTCATTATTTTTTGACCAAATTGCTGCCGGATAACATCGAAAATTTGCCAATATTATATAGCAATTAGCTACATTTATTGAGAATAAATCAGTAACTCTAAAGTAGCAAATTAACTCATAAACAATCTCTCATAACATAAACTAATTTAAAACATAACTTATGATAGATAAATTATATTTTAAATAAAATTGTGCATATTTCAGTCAAAAACTACCAATCGGAATCGAAGATATCTTAATGCTTAGTTGAGAATTGAGAATTGAGAAATTTATTCTAATTTTCGATAATTTATAGCTGCAACCTCCATTCGACTAGTTTGTGTCAGTAAGAGATATGAAGATAACTTAGTTTCATCACCAAGTTTTGTATCTCTTGCTCCAAAATGATAATATCTCACTAAAAATTTTGAAAACCACGCCAAAAATCTATAAATTCTTGTCAGCCCTAGACATACTAAAAATGAAGCAGTTATCTGAAGTCAAAGCACTACAGATAGAACATCCTAATGGCGTAAATTTTGATGCTTAGTAGTGAAATCCAGAGGTTCAGTAAGCGATTAATTTGCATCTTGTCCTTTATTGCCATAACTGAATTCCTGTTGATAAGGCTTTCAAATGCTGATACTAGAAGTTAGATACACCACTAACTCTTAGTATTCCCAATATCTTCGAGGTTTCAATCGGTGGTGCAGAGTAAATTAAAAGGCAAAAGACAGAAGATAGGGGAAATGACTAATGACTCATAACTAAACTGGACTGACTTCAGCTCGATATAGTAGCTTGTCACCTTGGAGATAGCCAGTGTAGCGGATTTTGACTAGTTCTCCAGGTTGGGCAGTTCCTTTTGATAATTGGTGCAATTGGGGGTTATATGGTACTTCTGCTCCTACGGGTGCGATCGCTTCTATTCCCCAAGCTTGTAATAATTTTTCTAAAGGTTTTTGGACTAAAGGCACAATTTTAACTGCGGCTAGTTCGGGGTTCTCTTGAGCTTTTTGGGCGGCTGTCGGCCACTGTAATAACAAAGATTCCAGCAGTTGTAAGCTCAACTGCTGGAACTCTTGCAGCAATATTTCTCGCTGTTGTTCTAGTTGTAATTGCAATCGCTCGTATTCTTTCTTTAATTCGGCCAATTCTTGGGGATTAGGGATTGGAGATTGGTGAGCCAGCGCGGTCTTGGGGGTTTCCCCCAGGAGCGACTGGCGAACCCCGAAGGGGGGATTAGGGATTGGGTAATGGGGATTGGGGATTGGTGCTAAAAAAGTGGCTACTAATTCGTTCAAGGGCATTTGTAGCACTTGAGATAACTTCAGCAGTACATCCAATCGCATCTGTTCTAGTTTGCCTTGTCTTAAACGCAATATTTGTCGTTCAGAAACGCCAGCATCACGACTCAAGGCTTTAAAACTAGAAATACCTACCTGTTGCATTAAGTTTTGCAACTTAGGAGTGCGATCGCAATTTGACATGGGTATTGGGGATCGGGAAAGAGAATAGAAAAATTTTACCTTGTACCCATTACCCAGTCCCCAGTACCTATTCTCTACTCTTCCAGTAAACTTCTCAACATCCAAGCGGTTTTTTCATGCACTTGCATCCGTTGAGTTAATAAATCGGCGGTGGGTTCGTCGTTAACTTCGTCAACCACAGGAAAAATTGAACGTGCAGTTCTCACTACAGCTTCTTGTCCTTCCACTAGTAACCGAATCATGTCGATGGCTTTAGGTACACCAGGAGTTTCAGGTATGGAACTGAGTTTGGCATACTCACTGTAAGTTCCGGGTGCGGGATAACCCAATGCTCTGATTCTTTCAGCGATTAAATCCACTGCCAATGCCAATTCTGTATACTGAGTTTCAAACATCAAATGCAATGTTTGGAACATTGGCCCTGTTACATTCCAATGGAAATTATGAGTTTTTAAATACAGTGTATAAGTATCGGCTAATAATCGAGACAAACCTTCAGCAATCTTAGCTCTGTTGGCATCATCAATGCCGATATTGACATTTTTAATTGTTGTTCCAGATGACATGAATTTTCTCCTAATTGAGTAATTATGGATTGGGGCATTGGGGAAGCAGTGGGGTCTTAGGGTCTTTCCCGAAGTTCAGATGCCTGCGGCACGCCCTCTGGGTGACTTTAGGAGCGCGTCGCTAACGCTGCGCTAACAACAGTTTCTGACGCTGGGAAAACCGCCTACAGGACTGTTTCACCGCAAAGCGTCTAAGGAGGAAACCTTCGCTCTGACTTATATTCAAGTAGAGTAACTGTCGTCATTAGGCATGAAATCAAGATTACTTGATTAAGGTTAAATTCAGCATACTGATACTGATCTCATACCCCATTTACGCCAAGTGCATTTTTAAAACACTACGCGGTGCTTTACGAACTCTAGCTAAAATGGTTTCTTTACCTAAACGTTGACAGGCTTCGTACCGATGACAGCCAGAAAAGCCATAATATTGTCCATCTACCTCTAGAACATCTATGGGTTCTTGTTGTCCAATCGCCGCAATCGATTCCATTAAGGCTTGCACTTTGTTGGGATCATTGCCACGGGGCAAGGGGCGATGAATTTGATTTAATGGAATTTCTTGTATCCTAACCATGAGGAGTTAACCCACTAAATTCTGTTTCGTATCTCTAAATAAATCATACTCATTATGACTTCGTTTTGCAAGTAATTCAAGAGCAAAACCGATAAGGGTATTATGGAATCGCCCATGCGACACAAACACCACGCCACAAAGCAAATGCCAAAACTGCTACCAAGCAGCGATGCTAAAAATCGGAGAGCCAGGAGAAATCCCTTCTGGCGTTTTTCCTTGACGATGCTCATGACTTTTAGTTTGTTGGGATTAACGGGCGCATCAGGTACTCAAGACAAAGTTAAGGATTTAGACTTGAGAATTGGAATCGTACAGCGATTTGGTGCAGAACCAACAGCCAAACTGCAACTAGAACCCACAAAAGACGATCGCTTACAACTCAAGTTTCCAGAGGGCAACAAACAACGTACCCTGACGACAGCAAAGCCAGTCCAACTGGAAATTGTCATGCAGCCCTTATCCAGTCCAGCAATTGCAGAAGTGGTAGTTTTAGGTACATACCGCACCTATGAAACGGCTGAAGATAGTGCTAAAAAATGGCGATCGCAAGGAATTGAAGTGGAGATAGCCCAGCCAGATCGCTGGCAAGTCTGGGCAAAACGAGACGTTTACAACACTCCCTTATTACGACGCTTGTTATTTCAGAGTGTAAAATCTACGGTCAATCAACTAGCATATCTTGATACTCAGGTTGCCCCCAAAGTGCCGCAAGTCAATTGGGTAGTCAACGATAAACGCTACAGCCTGAAAAACGTAGAAATTAGTACAGGAAAAAACCTGATTCGGGTGAAAACTGGGGAAAAACTAGATACAAATCGCCTGTATGCAGGCAAAATTCGTTTCCAACCCAACGCTTATGGTACATACACTCTAGTTAATCAAGTTCCTTTAGAAATGTATTTGCGTGGTGTTGTTCCTCACGAAATTGGTACTGATGCACCAAAAGCAGCAATGGAAGCCCAAGCGATTTTAGCTCGGACTTACGCCTTGAGAAATTTACGGAGATTTGCTGTAGATAACTACGAATTGTGTGCCAATACGCACTGTCAAGTTTATTATGGGCTGACGGGAACAACCAGTAAAACAGATCAAGCGATCGCCGCAACTAGAGGGATGGTATTAACCTATAAAAATCAACTAGTAGATGCCCTTTACTCTTCTACTACTGGTGGCGTGACAGCTTACTTCAGCGATGTGTGGAATGGTGAGGATCGTCCTTATTTGCGACCAGTTGTAGATACACCGACAAAATTATGGGACTTATCCAAACAGAATCTTGCCGACGAAAGCAACTTCCAGAAATTTATTAGCCTCAAACAAGGATTTAACGAAAGTAAATGGAATGTATTCCGCTGGTATAAAGAGTCATCACTAGATAGAATTATTCCAGACCTCCAAAAATTCTTGCAGGCTCAAAACAGCCCTTACTCCACATTTAAAACCATTGAGGCTATGTCCATAACCAAGCGCAGTCGCAGTGGGCGGATTCTTGAACTAGCAGTGAAAACAGATATTGGTACTTTCACTCTGCACAAAGATGAAGTCCGTAGTGCATTTGCCGCGCCTAGAAGTACCCTATTTTACATAGTGCCACTCAATAAAGGCGAGCCGGAATTGTGGGGATATGCCTTCGTTGGTGGTGGCTTAGGACATGGAGTGGGGTTAAGTCAGACAGGCGCGCAAAATTTAGCCAAAATAGGCTGGTCGAACGAGAAGATTTTGCAGTTTTACTATCCTGGAACGCAAATTAAACCGCTAAGTGAGGAAATTAAGTTCTAAATCGGAGGTAGAAGGATCTAGATTTTAGACTATGGATGGAAAAGTCTAAAATTGAAAATCACAAATCTAAAATTTATCGGGTAGGATTTCTTTACTAAGTGACACTAGCGCGTAGCTTGCTTCACTGTGGGAGTAAAATTTTGAATTTTGAATTGATTGAGGGAGTCAGAATTCAGAATAATGATCTGCGATCGGCTAGAGCATTTTATAGTTATGGTACATCGCTAATCAATAGCGATGTCAACAACAATTTTTTTTAGTAGCGAGAGACTTCATCCTTTCTGGGGTGGAGTCGTTTCATAGCGATAGCCAACTCGCAGGCTATTCTGAATACAGGATTCTGACCCCTTTCATGATTGAGATGTCTAACTCTTAGTAGAGTTCTTCTTCTTTGTGAGTTTCGATGGTGACATCCGAGGTGGGGTATGCAACGCAAGTGAGTACATATCCAGCTTGGATTTGATCATCATCTAAGAAAGATTGATCGGATTGGTCTACTGTACCGGAAACCAGCTTACCTGCACAGGTAGAACAAGCACCAGCGCGGCAGGAGAAGGGCAAATCAAGACCTTGCTCTTCAGCAGCATCTAGAATATAAGTGTCATCATCAACTTCGATTGTTTGGTTGATACCTTCAGCTTCGCTGATCAATGTAACTTTGTAAGTTGCCATTTTAGTAATCCTCTCTTGTGCGAACGGCAGTATTCAATTTATCCCAAAGCAAGTTATACAGCTGTTCCGATGGAATAAGCCGTCGTTTGAAATTTGCTTCAATTCTGATACTACGGGAAAATTTAAAGTATGTAACGAGAAATCCCTCACGATTAGTAATGAGATTTAGTTAGTAGATAACAATAAGTTTTGTTTATACTTTTCGGAATTCAATATCGCTACTATTAGCAAAACCTATGGATCAATGGGCATTGGGATAAAATCGACCTTGTTACTTCTGCTTACCCTACACGCGCATACCCTTACCTCATAGGTGTAGGTTTTTTACGCTTTGCCTATAAGACACTGTTTTAGGGTGTAGGGGTATAGGGGTGTAGGGGTGTAGGGGTGTAGGGGTGGATGAAAATATGATTCTGTCGTTCGTTTGATAGCATCACTCACTGCTCTATTAAAAACCTACACCTGTTAGCACACCCTTACCCTCTCACACCCTTAGATTTTATGTATAATGCAAAGGCAGCTTTGGGAAAAGCAATAGTGCGTGTGGGCTTAGTTGGTACAGGATATGCAGCAAAACTACGGGCAGAGGCTCTGCTGCAAGATGAACGTTCAGATTTAGTTGCAGTTGCAGGGAATACATTAGAAAGAACCCAAACCTTTGCCAAAGACTACCAAACAGAAGCGATCGCTCTTTGGCAAAATTTGGTAGCACGAGAAGACATAGAGTTAGTAATAATATCTACAATTAATAGTGAGCATGGGGCGATCGCTCGTGCAGCACTCTTGGCAGGTAAACACGTAGTTGTAGAGTATCCCCTAGCTGTGGAGTTAGCAGAGGCAGAGGAACTGCTAGCTTTGGCAAAAGCCCAAAAAAAATTACTCCACGTTGAACATATTGAACTTTTAGGTGGACTGCATCAAGCCTTAAAGCAAAATATCGAGAAAGTCGGCCATTTATTTTACGTACGCTACAGCACAGTCAATCCCCAAAACCCTGCCCCCCGCAAATGGACGTATAATCACACCCTGTTTGGGTTTCCCTTAATTGGCGCACTCTCACGTTTGCATCGTCTGACGGATTTATTTGGTGAAGTCTTTTCAGTTAACTGTCATCAAAGATTTTGGGAAACAGAATCAGACTATTACCAAACCTGCTTTTGCATGACGCAAATCTGCTTTCATAGCGGGTTGTTAGCCCAAGTCGTTTACGGTAAAGGTGAAACTTTGTGGCAGTATGAACGAAAGTTTGAAGTTCATGGAGAAAGAGGTGGGTTAATTTTTGATGGAGATACAGGCTTTTTTATTCAAGGTGGTGAGACTACACCCATAGAGGTGGGAACTCGTCGGGGTTTATTTGCCAAAGACACGACTATGGTGTTAAATCATTTATTTCACGGCACACCTTTGTATGTCACCCCAGAGCAAAGTTTGTATACCCTCAAAGTTGCTGATGCTGCAAAAAAGGCCGCAGAAAGTGGCTTCACTATATTTGTTACAGATAAATTAAGTACAAAATGAAAACAGAGATAATTGTTATCTTATCCCAAAGAGAAATAGAGAAAATGCGGCAGGCGGGACGCTTGGCTGCTCAACTCTTGCAGCATCTAGAGCCATTGGTAAAACCAGGAGTCACCACCCTCGAACTCAACGACGAAGCAGAACGGTGGACACAAGCGCACGGAGCTAAAAGTGCGCCATTGGGTTATAAAGGCTTTCCCAAGTCAATTTGTACCAGTGTGAATGAAGTTATCTGTCATGGCATTCCCAACGCCAAGCAGGTTCTTAAAGAAGGTGACATCATTAATATTGATGTGACACCAATTGTAGACGGCTACCACGGTGACACATCGAAGACTTTTATTGTTGGTAGTGCATCTCCCAAAACACAGAAACTAGTGGAAGTAACTGAAAAGTGTCTGTACTTAGGAATTGCAGAAGTCAAACCAGGGGCGCGGATTGGTGATATCGGTGCGGCTATTCAAGAGTACGCCGAAGCTGAGGGCTTTTCTGTAGTCCGTGATTTTGTTGGACATGGTATCAGCCATATTTTCCATACTGCACCAGATATTCCCCACTATGGCATCCGGGATAAAGGCAAACGTTTGCGTCCAGGGATGGTATTTACCATTGAGCCAATGATTAACGAAGGCACTTACGAAGTTGAGATGCTCAATGATGGTTGGACAGCTGTCACACGCGATCGCAAATTATCAGCACAGTTTGAGCATACGGTAGTTGTCACAGAAGACGGTGTAGAAATTCTCACTTCTCTCTAAAAGGAAGAAATGGCGTTTTGCTCAAAAAATACTGGTTTGAGGGTGTAGGGGTGTAAGGGTGTAAGGGTGTAGGGGTTAATAAAACTATGATGATTCCGTGGGTTTTGCAGTTATTACTCACTGCTTGATTAACAACCTACACTTGGGTAATCCTTAATCCCCAACCCCTAATCCTCAGCTTTTCAAGGTTTCTCAACAAATCAATATAAATATTACAAAAGGTTACAAAATTTGTCCTATATTGGGTTTGCACCCGTCTTTGTGGGTGTCTATCTTTGTGTAGATGCGAATTGAATTCGCCTGAATAGTAAAACCCATGAGTCAAATAGTTTGGATCGCAAGACACGCTAACCGCCTCGATTTTGTAAACCCCGATTGGTTTCTCACAGCAGAACGACGCTACGATCCACCTTTGTCTGAAGATGGTTTTGTGCAAGCCAAGCAGTTAGCGAGGCGATTAAAACACGAAAACATCTGCCATATTTTTGCTTCTCCGTTCTTACGAACGGTGCAAACAGCTAACGCTGTAGCAGAAGTTTTAGACTTGCCAATTAAACTAGAAACAGGGTTAAGTGAATGGTTAAATCCAGCTTGGATGACAGAAGAACCCGAAAGGCTGTCAATTTCAGCCCTAGCAGAATTATTTCCTAGAATTGATAGCAGCTACACACCACGCATTGCTGCTAAGTATCCTGAAACTCATGAACATGTACGCGCACGTTCAGGACAAACAGCCAGATGTTTGGCGACAGAGTTCTTCCCACATGATATTTTGCTAGTAGCACACGGTGCTTCTGTGCTAGGGGGTGCAATGGGTTTAGTCGGGGACATTGCCAAAACAGAAGTCAAAGCTTCTCTATGTTCTCTAGTCAAAGTCGTACGTCGTGAACCCGAATGGTTGTTAGAACTAAAAGGAGACACCAGCCATTTGACTCAGGTAGAAGAAGTTATTCGCTTTGCTTAGGCTAGGGATTGGGGATTGGGGACTAGGGATTAGGGATTGGGAGCAGAGGGGGCAGAGGAGAAAAACTCATGACTCAGCACGGTCTAACGCCCCGCTCCGCCACCAGCACTCACTACTCACTTACTGAAAGATTTTATGACATTATTATTAGCAGGAGATATTGGCGGTACCAAGACTATTTTGCGTTTGGTGGAAATCTCAGACTCATCTGGGTTGCAGACTCTTCACGAGGAAACTTACCGGAGCGGGGATTTTCCAGATTTAGTACCGATGGTGCAGCAATTTTTACTCAAGGCTCATGCAAACATACCTGAAAAAGCTTGTTTTGCGATCGCCGGCCCAGTGGTTAACAATACTGCCAAACTTACTAATTTAGCTTGGTTTCTGGATACAGAACGCCTAGTGCAAGAATTAAACATTCCCCTAATTTCTTTGATTAATGATTTTGCGGCTGTAGGCTATGGCATTTTTGGCTTAAGTAAACAAGACTTGCTGACATTGCAAGTAGGTAAACACCACCAGGAAGCACCCATCGCTATTATTGGGGCGGGAACTGGCTTAGGACAAGGATTTTTAATTAAACAGGGCAATTACTATCAAGTCTTTCCCTCCGAAGGAGGACACGCTGATTTTGCGCCGCGTAACGAGTTAGAGTTTCAGCTCATGAAATATCTGCTGGATAAACATGATATTCAGCGTGTGTCTGTGGAACGGGTGGTATCTGGACAAGGGATTGTGGCGATTTACCAGTTTTTGCGCGATCGCTTCCACACCACCGAATCCCCAGAAATCGCCCAAATAGTTCGTACTTGGGAACAACAAGCTGGACAGTCAGAAAAAACCGTTGATCCTGGTGCAGCGATTGGTAAAGCGGGAGTGCAAGGAAGCGATCGCCTCTCGGAACAAACCTTACAAATGTTTGTTGATGCTTATGGCGCAGAAGCCGGAAATCTTGCCCTCAAACTCTTACCCTACGGTGGCTTGTACATCGCTGGCGGTATTGCCTCTAAAATTTTGCCTTTGATTCAAAATGGCAATTTCTTGTTAAACTTTACCCAAAAAGGCAGAATGCGCCCCTTACTAGAAGAAATACCGGTGCATATCATTCTCAATCCGCAAGTTGGACTAATAGGTGCTGCTTTGTGTGCTGCTAGGTTATAACAGCTACATCATCAGTGTATTAGCATCTGCGAATGCCAAAACTATGACACTTAGAGTTTTGTTCCCATTCCTTGCCGCTACGTTAATTTGTGGCGGATCTTTGATTGTAGAAGCAAGTCAGCCCAAACGTCCGACTGTATCAGCCAAAGTAGCAGTGTCGCGAAAAAAACCCAATGTCGCCCCTGCTAAAACACCAGTTTCATCAAAAAAACCAATCGTTGCTCAACCAGTACAACCACAATGGAAGCCATTCACTTCCCCCGATGGACGTTTTACTGTATTAATGCCGGGAATGCCTAAAAAGGAATCCCAAACTCAAAAAACATACATGGGGGAAATCGATTTACAAATATTTGCTGCTCAACCACCTAAGCAAGAAGTTGCCTATCTAGTGGTATACAATGATTTCCCTCATAGTTATGGGCAGATGACCAATCCCCAAGAAATCTTGAATAATGTTCAGGAGATGGCCTTAAAAACTACTCAAAGTAATTTAATTAGTCATCGCAATATCCGCAGTTCCAACGGTCATCCAGGCAAAGAATTTGCTTACATTAACGTTGGTGGGAAAATCACTAGAACTAGAATTTATCTAGCGGAAGGACGTTTATATCAAGTAATGGCAATCACTAGTAAAAAACAGCAGAAAAACTTAGCTAAAACCATTACAGGATATCTCAATTCCTTCCAGATAGTTCTGAAAAAGTGAAAGTATCAGCAAAATCTAAAAATATCAGCCCAAAACTTAAGTTTTGGGCTGATACTTATTAAGCAGAAAATAGCCCAATCTGATTGAGAAAAATAAACTCAGGTTGGTCTATTATGCCGCTGGATTGCATCGTTTCTTTGACTACGGGGTCATTTAGAAAACTCTCAAAATTTTCCTTGCTCATCCACTGAAATAACACCCAAACAGTATTTTCTTCTTCCATAGATTTAAATACTTCTGCACTCAGACTACCGTGTTGTCTTCGCATCTCAGCCCCACGAGTGGAGAATACACCAACGAACTTTTCCAGGTTTTCGACAGATACTTTGGCGAGTATACTAATCATCTCAGCCACCATATTTTTACTGTTAACTTTTAATAGTAACTATTTTTAGCTTTGCGAAAAACTAACCAAAGTTAAAGTGCGTTCCGTTAGTTATTGCCAACGGCAGGGCGGAGCATCATTGCTCCATACAGATATTTCCATGTAAAAAAATAAGCTAATAAGCATTTAAGTTGTATAGAAACAGAGCTGAAGCCCTGACTACAAGCCAGTCTAGAAGAATGAATGACGGTTAGCGGGACTTAAACAAAAGTTAAGAGTGAAAAAGAGTAAAATACTTAAATAGCATAGCTTTCACGTTGGAAGAGGCTCATGAAAGAAACCACCCCCGCCGCCATGCCGCCATGCTTTGAAAGATGGTGTCAAAGGTTTGACGATGTGTTTACTCATAAAGCACAAAAAAGAGAGTTTAGGCATTATTTAGGGGGATTATTGGGTGAAAGTGAAAGAAAAAATCTGTTTCAAATGGCTTCTAATGCTGTAGGGGTAACTTACCACCGATTACACCACTTTCTCACAGAAGCACCTTGGTCTAGTAGCGAGGTCAACGAACGTCGATTAGAGGTCATGAACAAGTGTAGCCAGACCAGGATCAGTAGAGGCTTTAGTTTAATAGTTGATGATTCGGGTCATAGGAAGAGTGGTAATTTTACACAGGGAGTGGGAAGACAATATATCGGAGAAATTGGCAAAACAGATAATGGAATAGTAATAGTAACAACGCATCTATATGATGGGAAAAAAAGCTTACCATTAGATATAGAGCTATATCAACACGCTGATTCATTAGCCGAAGGAAAACAAGACCCCCTATTTGAGAAGAAACCAGAACTAGCAATCAGATTAATAGATAAAACTCTAAACCTAAAATATCAACCAGGAATAGTAATTGTTGATGCTGGATATGGTAACAACACATCCTTCTTATTAAAGTTAGAAAGTCGTCAACTCAAATATTTAGCGGGATTAGCTAAAAATCGCAAAGTTATTCTCAATGATTACGATAGTATTCAACAAACAATAAGACTAGATGACTTAGCACAAGCATTACCCCAAGAGGATTTCACAGAAATTTACTTTAACTTAGATAAACCTAAAAGATTATGGGTGGTAACTAAAGAAGTAGAGATATCAGGTCTAACTGGAAAACGAAATATTGCTATCGTCATGAATGCTGCGACTTTTTCAGAGGCTACTGATATTGACTATTTCATCACAAATTTTTCCTCGTCGATTGTTACGCCACAATGGATAGTTGACACTTATAGTCACAGAAATTGGGTCGAAGTCTTTTATCGAGAAGCCAAAGGGTGGTTAGGCTTAAAAGAATATCAAGTCCGAGATAAAACCAGCCTACTACGCCATTTTATTTTAGTTTTCTGTGCCTATACTTTCATTCTTTGGCATCAGTTGACTGGTGGGTTACGACGAAAATGGGCATCGAAACCTTTGAACACTTTTACTGAGGCTTTAGAGGCTTTCAGAACAGCTATGTCTTTCCGTTTTTTTGATTGGTTGACTCTCAATCTTCACCTGTTCGCTTCTTATAAAGCCAGTTTGGGCTATATTTGGGCTTGATTTTTGTTTAAGTCCCGTTAGCTGATCCGCTGAGAAAACCTGGATGTACCAAAAAATTATTCTTACTGACACACCCTGCTAACTGAGATTCTCCCCACAAGCAGTGAATCGGTGAACAGTTAACAGTCAGCACCGACCACAAAGTTTGCAACAATACCCCAGATATCCGGTAATGTAGTATCTACATCATTACTAGCTACTTAATCAGCCCTGCTGTAACCATGTCAGAGCAACCTACTCTCCCCACAACTAAACCCCAAAATCCTAATTTTTCTTCCGGCCCTTGTGCCAAGCGTCCAGGCTGGTCTGTGACTAATTTGCAAAACGCTTGTTTAGGTCGTTCCCACAGATCGGAAGATGGTAAAGCTAAATTAACAGAAGCGATCGCACGCTCCAAACAAATTCTCGGTCTGCCTGCTGATTATCGCTTGGGTATTGTTCCCGCGTCCGATACTGGTGCAGTAGAAATGGCGTTATGGTCACTACTCGGACAACGACCCCTTGACATCCTAGCCTGGGAAAGTTTTGGTCAGGAATGGGTCAAAGATGTTGTAGATGAATTGAAATTGTCTGATGTCCGTTTGATGAAAGCACCCTACGGCAACTTACCCAATTTAGAGGAAGTGGATTTTAGCCATGATGTCGTGTTCTTGTGGAATGGCACAACATCCGGGGTCAGAGTTCCCAATGGTGATTGGATTCCTGATGACCGTGAAGGACTTACCATTTGTGATGCCACATCTGCGGTATTTGCAATGGATATACCTTGGGAAAAAATTGATGTGCTGACCTACTCTTGGCAAAAGGTGTTAGGTGGGGAAGCACAGCACGGTGTAATTGTTCTCTCACCCCGCGCCGTGGAAAGACTGGAAAGTTATCAACCAGCTTGGCCTATACCCAAAATTTTCCGCTTGACCCAAAAAGGTAAGCTGATTGAAGGTGTTTTTAAAGGAGATACCATCAACACACCATCAATGTTGTGTGTAGAAGATGTCCTAGATGCTTTAATCTGGGCAGAAAGTATTGGTGGGCTTCCTGGCTTAATTAATCGTAGTGAAGCTAACTTAGCAGCAATTAGCAAATGGGTTGAACAAAGCAGTTGGGCAGCTTTCTTGGCAGAAAAACCAGAAACTCGCTCTTGTACTTCCATTTGCTTGAAAATTGTTGATGCTGGGTTCACTAGCCTCAGCACAGAAGATCAAGCCAAATTTGCCAAAAAAATGGCGAAACTTCTGGAGAAACAACAAATAGCTTATGATATTGCTCCCTATCGGGCTGCACCTCCCGGACTGAGGATTTGGGGCGGAGCTACAGTAGAAACTTCGGATATAGAAGCATTACTTCCCTGGTTGGATTGGGCATACGCCACAGTGAAAGCTGAATTTGTTCCTGTAGCTTGAAGTAGGGGTGTAGGGGTATAGGGGTGTAGGGGTATAGGGGAAAGACGAATATAAATAATTTTTCCCTTACACCCTCACACCCTCACACCCTCACACCCTTACACCCTTACACCCTCACACCCTTACACCCTTACACCCTTACACCCTTACACCCTCACACCCTTACACAACGAAGAAGCTTACTGCATAACTCTTACTAACGTAAATTAGCAGGTACTTGTTCTGGAATCACCCAATAGTAAATAGTTTTGCCATCGACTTGTAGTGTCTTTTCTGGCTTCCAATCACCCATATCGAAGGCGTGAGAGACAATCCTAGTACCGGGTTTGAGTTCTTTAAAGAGCTTAGGACGTAGTTTTAGATTGATATCAGGTAATAAGTATAGAGTAACAACTGTAGCCTTACTCAAATCAGTATTAAATAAGTCTTGTTGAATAAACTGTACCCGATCAGTTACTCCGGCTTGTTGGGCATTGGCGTTAGCTTCTTGGATGCGTTCTGGACTAATATCTATGCCAATACCTTTTGTGCCGTATTTTTTGGCAGCTGTATTCACAATCCTACCGTCACCACTGCCCAAGTCGTAAAGTACATCATTTTTATTGACTTGTGCCACCTCTAACATTGCATCTACTACAGGTTGTGGTGTTGGTACATAGGGAACATCAGCAGGACGTTCTTGGGGTTGCGTCTGAGCTAATGTTTCAGTTTGACCTGTTAATGTAGGTGCAGAAGGTTGTGCTTGTGCGTCTAAATTCTGCGCTGGGGTTGTACATCCAACAAGACCCAAATTAGCAATACCCACACCAGTAACTACGAACATTAGCATTTTTGGCAACTTCATAACATAACCTCCAATTGGTTTTTTGAATTTTGTAGCTTGCTTTCCGCAGGGGATTTTGAATTGTTCAAGTCCTACCTTGGCGGTAATGATTCCAAATAAAGAACGGAATACCTGCTGCTACCACTAAAACGCCAGCGATCGCTCCCACGTTGGTGTAGACTAAGCTGGAATAGAGTAGGTAGCCACAGACAGCACAAAAAAGTAATGGTGTCACAGGATAAAACGGCACATTAAACGGGCGTGTAATCTGTGGTTCTCGGTATCGCAAAACTATGAGAGAGATGCCAGAAAGTAAGAAAAAGAACCAAAATACAGGCGCAGTGTAATCCACCATCGTTTCAAACCCTTTCCGGGTGAATGTGCCTAATAACACTAATGCTAAGGCGATCGCCGACTGCACCAGCAATGCAGAGGTGGGAGTGCTGGGGAGATTTTGCCAACGTCCCATAAAACCAAACAGAGAAAAATCTTTGCCGAGAGCATAATTAGTCCGCGCACCTGTGAAAATTGTGGCGTTGATAGCTCCCAAGGTGGAAATTGCAATTAACAAGCTAATAAACCAAGCTCCGGGTTCGCCAGCTATTGAGCGCATTAAATCTGCGGCTACTGCTTCAGATTGTGCCATGTTGGTTAATCCTAAGCCCCGTAGATAAGCCCAATTGATGAGTAAGTAAATGGCGGTGATGATCCCAATACTCCACAATAGTGATCGCAACATATTACGCCGTCTATTTTGGATTTCTGCGGAAATGTATGCTGCTTCGTTCCACCCACCGTAAGATAGCAGCACAAACACCATCGCTAAACCCCAATTACCTGAAGTGTTAGATTCTAGTGTCACCACAGAATTATTTGTGGCACTCAGCCCAAACATAACCACTAGTAACAACCCGAAAACTTTAGCTACAGATAGTAAGTTTTGCGTCCATTTACCTTGTCTTAAACCCAGGAGATTCAAGGCTGTTAGCAGCGCAATCACTCCGGCTGCATACACAGAAGACGAAAATGTACCCAGTCGCCACAATTGAGAGGCGTAATCACCAAAAACGAAGGCTAATAGAG
Organism: Trichormus sp. M33_DOE_039; assembly: GCA_015296085.1. Taxonomy (GTDB): domain Bacteria; phylum Cyanobacteriota; class Cyanobacteriia; order Cyanobacteriales; family Nostocaceae; genus Trichormus. The sequence continues at coordinate 40,797 of DVDT01000027.1, forward strand.
TAATAGAACCGGTTTGAATGACTGTTAGCCGCGCCCAGGCAAATAAAAAGGCGATCGCGCGTCCAAATGCACGCTTAAGATAAAAATAGACACCACCAACATCAGGATAGGTTGTGGCTAACTCTGCATAGCATAATGCACCTATCATAGATACCAAGCCACCAGCTAGCCACAACAGTAGTACAGCAAGATCATTTCCGGCTTGACTTGCTACTAATGCAGGAGTTTCAAAAATACCTGCACCAATTACAATACCTACAATTAAAGCCACTGCATCTGGTAATTTTAACAACTGTCTAGGTGTTGCCACATCTGTAGCCTGTAACTGTTCCAGCACAATGTTTTCTGTAGGTCTACTCACATTAGCTCCTTACTCTGAGAGTGTCAGCGAACACGATGAAATTTTGCTTAATTTCAAAGTTTTCTGGTCTACTTTCTATGGATGTGAAAACCCAAGTTTTCATGGAACACCTTTGTGACTTGTTGATGAATCACTGGGTTTTAGCACCAGCTTTCCGAGTTTTTATGATCGGAAGTAAATGGGACTGAGGAGTAATTCCTTTGGTGTGGGTCGGAGAGGAGTGATTGATCAGTCCCATATATTAAATTTTCATAAAAAAATGTGACACAGAAGTGATAAACACAAAATTAATTACTTTTTTTCAGAGTGACATATTTGTGAGATAATTATCGTTTTTGTGGACATACTTTGTATTTATAGGCAAAGTGCTAACCTGACAAGAAGTCTTCCTGGATTCATTAGCACCTTTTGTTTTAAAATTTTTGGAATAAGCAAAAATTAACCGTAAATATCGACCAATAATTTTTTGACATCTTCAAAAGAAGGTAACTCCAACCAATACATTATTCAATTACTAGATGTAAAAGATAGTCTTAGATTCCTCTTGTCCAGCTACCTAGCTTCAGAAGCTATAGAATATTTATTGATATGGAAGTTTCCTCATTTATCAACATAGTTAAAATTGCAGAACCCCGGTTTATTACAAAACCGGGGTTCTTTGTCATCCCCTACGGTCAACACCAGATTTATCTGGCGTTTTTAATTGTCCGACTGACTGTATCGGTTGTGTCTTCAGCTTGTTGCTGAATGCTGCGCCCAACGTCTCCTGCTCCACGCTGAACGTTTTTTGTGACATCTTCAGCGGCATTTTGGGTGTTTTCTTTGATATTTTCCAAGCCGCGTTGAGTTCCTTTCACTACGCCTTGACGCACTTCTTCAGCAGAACTGCCCACATCTTCCCCTAGGTTCTTGACTCTTTCTCCAAAAGGTGTACCTTGGCGATAATTGCGGACATATTGTTCTGTACTATCAACACCTTTTTCTTCAACATTTCTTTTAGCCATGTCTCGCAGAGCTTTAGCTCTAGCTTCCGCGGCCTTTTCTTCTGCTCTAGCCCTGGGATCTACATCACTAAAGTTGTTCATCCCACCTTGAGGTGCATTGAGAGGATAGCTTTTTGTAGGGTCATATCTTTCTATATTTGGAGATTGCGCGCTTGGTTGTGGTGGTTGTGCGGCTATTCCTGGACGGTTACAAGCCTGTGCAGTTAAAAGTACAATTCCTGCCAAAAAGACTGTCAGAATTTTGAGGGGGCGCAGATTTTTTAGCCAATTAATGACTCTTTTCATAGGGGTACTCCTTTGATTTTTGCAAATTAATTAGACGTTAAACAAGATGCAATTTTGATAGATGAAAGATGGTAATTAATACTATCTACCAACTGCGGGATTCTTTTGTAACTCAGGTCTAGCACTGGCTTCATCTGCTTTTTCTTTTAAAAAACCAGAAGCTTCTTGTACATTTTCTTGAACTGTGCCAATTCTTTCTTTAATCCGAGTCCCTACATCTGGTTCGCGCTGGATTAAACCACCTGGTTTTGGTTGTTTATAGTCTTCTTGGGTAATTATGGGTAATTCCCCTTCTTTGAGAACTCTACCGGTTGGTGTCTCTGCACCGGGGTAGAGTAATTCTGATTCTCTATTGGCAGCAATCAATATCTGTGCATTGCTTTGCAGGCTAGCTTGGTCGTCGGCTCGATTTGCCTTGGTGTTAGTAATTTTTGGATCTGTAGACATCCTATATTTGGTGTAATTGTCTCCACCATTTTTATAAGGATTATTAGCACCGCCAGCTTGCACGGCAGGGTTTCGGGGATTCGCTCCTTGGGGATTGGCTTGACTACAAGCGGTGCTAAAAATTAACAATAGACCAGCCAGAAATATTGTGACAACTTGGCGTAGGCGCAGTTTTTTCCATAAAGAAATTAAACTATTCACCACTTCCTCCTTTAAGTTAGTAAACAGACTCAGTACTTATTTACAAGTAATAAATAAGTAATTATTTGTGTGCTGTTTGAGGTCTGGATCTGATAATAAAATCGACCGACAGTTTTTAATCTTAGGTGCTAAAAACTAGCTTTTCCTCTAGCGTAAGTCACATTATTTGCATTAATATGGTGTCAATTTTATCTAACTGTAGAGAGAGATAATTAAATATAATCAATAATTACTAATACATAATTAACAAATAAATATTGATTCAAATTAGATACTTTATAAGCATTAAAAGTTGTGAATATAACTCTAATTTAAGAAGTTGATGAAGTATTTTCACAAGTTAGGAATTATGAATTTGGCAATTTGTTCGCTGCAAACATATGTTGTGTAGCTGATGTAGCATAAGATTTGAGATATTTAGCCTTGGGTGTTCTAGCTAGTTAAATGACTATCAAACTGAAGCAAATTCTACGTTGGGTAATTTTAGGGGCGACGCTAGTTTTCGTCGGTAAAGCCTTGCAGGATAACTGGTTGGAAGTGACAGCTATCCGCATTGATGAAGCGGGATGGTCAATTTTGGCGATCGCAACTGGTGTAACTTTATTAGCGCATACTTGGGCTGGTTGGATTTGGACTTGGGTTCTCAAGGAGCTAAAACAACCTGTACCATCTACTAAATTTATTCAAGTTTACCTGAAAACCAATATTGCCAAGTACTTGCCGGGTAATGTATGGCATCACTATGGGCGGATTGTGGCGGCGAAAAATGCCAATATTGCAGCCGGTGCAGCTACCCTCAGCGTGTTACTAGAACCCCTACTGATGGCGGCGGCGGCTTTAATTTTTGTAATTTTATTCGGCAACCAATTTGCAGCTACAAATACTACCTGGATTCAACAAATATTCAAACTACTCAGTTTATTAATTATCCTTTGTGCTATACATCCCCGATTTTTAAATCCAGTAATTAACTTGTTATACAAATTAAAAGTAAAAAAAACTGATACTAAATCCAGCCCTAGTGTTGGGATTCGCCGCTATCCCCTACGCCCCTTATTAGGAGAAATGGGATTTTTAGGACTGCGGGGTCTGGGATTTATATTAACTTTATTTGCGATTATGCCCTTGAATTTTAGTCAAATTCCTTTATTGTTAGGGGCTTTTAGTTTTGCGTGGTTGTTGGGATTTATTGTTCCCGGTGCGCCTGGGGGGTTGGGTGTGTTTGAAGCCACAGCGATCGCACTTTTACAACATCGCTTTCCTTCGGCAGCGGTAATTAGTGCGATCGCTTTATATCGTCTGATTAGTATCATTGCTGAAACTGCCGGTGCTGTCTTGGCTTCATTAGATGAACGCTTTGCCAAGTAAGTAACACTGTATACAACTTTCTTCTCTATCTAAACTCTTCTCTGGGAGGAAAAGTGTTGCAGGGGGAGAAATTCGCTCCTGTTGTGATCAACTGTGGATTCAGCAAGTTTAAAAATCGAACGTTGTCCGAACCAATCCTAAGTACTGAGTATCATTGTTGCTATATATATCAATACTTGAGAGATTTCAATTTCTAGGGTTGTTGAACATAGGTGCAATTTATTGAGGCAGAAAGGCAAAGAAGAGAAACAGACTCAATTCTCTACTTTCTGCCTTTGTCTACCTTCTGGAACGTCTGCGAAGCCTGTCAATCATCACTGCGGCAATAATTACTAGCCCTTTAACCACTAGTTGCCAAAAGTAGGACATATTTAACAGAGTCAAACCATTGTTGAGAACAGCAATGATTAACGCACCCAGAAGAGTTCCGCCAATTGTGCCAATACCACCTGTGAAGCTCGTTCCACCCAGAATCACAGCAGCGATCGCATCTAATTCGTAACCTTGACCTAATATTCCAGTTGCACTATAAAGCCGGCTGGCACTCATAATTCCTGCCAAACCTGCCAGTAATCCACTCACGCCATAAACAAATAGCAACACGCGATTGACTTTGATACCTGTTAATCGTGCTGCTCGTTCGTTACCACCAACAGCATAAATTTGTACGCCCAAAACAGTTTGTCGCAAGACAAACCAACTCACAGCTACAGTCAGTAGGGCAATGATTACCAACCAAGGAAGGGGGCCGACATAGCTATTACCTACCCAAGCAAAGTTGATGTTGCGGTTAATGACTGTTGTACCGTTGGCAACTAAAAAGGCAGCACCCCGTAAGGCAGTTAATGAACCCAAGGTGACAATAAACGGCGGTACATCCAAAAAAGTGATTAACGCACCGTTGAGCAAACCCAAAAGTAGTCCTGTGAGTAAAGCAGCAGGTACAGCCAACCAACCTAAAGCCGGCAGTAAAGATACTAACACTGCAACTACAGCAGAAACAGCCAAGATTGAACCCACTGAAAGGTCAATACCTCCTGTCAAAATCACGAACGTCATCCCGGTTGCCAGCACAATATTGATTGATGCCTGACGTAAGATGTTGACAGCGTTACCTGCTGTGAAAAAGTTGGGACTAAGCAGCGAAAATAAGATGCAGATGATGACTAGAATCGGTAAAATACCTGCAACTTGCAAAAAGTTGTTGATCGATTTGCGCCGACTTGATTTGGAATGTTCACCTGGTCTATTGTTAACAGGTCTTAAGGTTTGACTCATGATGCTAATACCTCCGAAGCTCCAGTTGCATAGTGCATAATGTTTTCTTGAGTAATTTCTATGCCAGGGCTATCGTCAAGTTCCCCCACTAACTGCCCTTCTCGCATGACTAAAACGCGATCGCTCATACCAACAATCTCTGGTAATTCGCTGGAAACCATGAGAATTGCTACCCCTTGGGCTGCTAAGTCGCTGATAATGCGGTAAATTTCGCTTTTCGCACCGATATCTACACCGCGTGTTGGTTCATCTAGCATCAATACTCTGGGATTAATGGCTAACCAACGTGCTAACAGCAGTTTTTGTTGATTACCTCCGGAAAGATCCACGGCTCTGATTTCCAAATTGGCTAGCCGGATATGAAAGTTTTCAACTGCTTCTGTGGCAATCTTATTGACTGAAGCCCAGTTCACAATGCCAGATTTAGCATCCTGCTTGAGTCGATTGAGACCAATATTTTTTCGGGAACTCATTTCCAAAAATAAACCTTGGTCTTTGCGGTCTTCTGGGACGTAGCCAATACCAGCAGCAATGGCATCACTAGGTGAATTAATCTCCAGTTTTTTACCATTCAGGAATACTTCACCGCTGACTTTGCGGTCAGCACCAAAAATCAGCCGGGATACCTCTGTACGTCCTGCACCAACTAACCCAGATAGTCCGAGAATTTCGCCAGCACGAATCTGAAAACTAGTTGGCTGAATTTTGCGTCCGTCGGTGATATTTCTGACTTCCAGCACCACTGCACCAGGATTTTTCTGTCGTTGATGTTCGTAAAAGTCTTGCATGGAGCGACCGACCATCATCTGTACCAATCGCTGTGGAGAAATTTCTTCCCTTGTCAGACTGCCGATATATTGGCCATCACGCAGCACACTAATTCGATCAGCTAGGGCGTAGATTTCTTCCATGCGATGACTAATATAAATAATGGCAATGCCATCATTGCGGAGTTTGCGAATTACCTCAAACAAACGCTCAGTCTCGCGGTCGGACAATGCTGCCGTGGGTTCATCCATCACCAAAATACGGCTTTTGTCCTTCAACGCTCTGGCAATTTCTACTTGTTGCTGTTCAGCGATCGCCAAAGTGCCTACTATAGTTTGTGGTGTAAAACTAGCCCCCAAGCTGTCTAGCACTTGCTGGGCTTCCAGTTCCATACTTTTGCGGTCTAAAAACTGACCCCGTTGCAACTCGCTCCCCATAAAAATGTTTTCGGTAACGGTTAAATTGGGTGCAACGTTCAGTTCTTGATAAATTAGATTAATCCCAGCTTGTCTTGCTGTACCCGGATCGGTAATTTTCACTGGTTGACCGTTGATGCGAATTTCGCCTTCGTCAGCAATGTAAGCTCCAGCCAGAATCTTCATCAATGTGCTTTTGCCTGCACCATTTTCACCCATGAGAGCGTGAACCTCTCCTGGATAAATTGTCAAGTTGACACCTTGCAAAGCCGGGACACCATGAAATCGTTTAGCAATCCCCTGCATTTCTAATACAGGAGTGGCAGTTGCCGCTGACGGAAAATCAGTTTTAATATTTGTGGTCATAAATTGAGTGCTGAGTTGTGAGTAGGCAATTCTTGAATTTTGAATTGGTATCACCAACCTGTAGATGTGCTAACGTTCTCTTTTGTAATCAACTTGGCGGGAATCAAAATATCAGGTGATTCCGGTTTTTTACCATGCAAGATATCATTGCCCACCTGAACGGCTTTTTGAGTCATCCCGCGGGGATTTTGAGTAGCCGTTGCAGCATATAGACTATCTTGGGAGGCGATCGCTTGGATTGCTTCTGGCGCGCCGTCCACTCCCACGATGAAAAAGTCTTGGCGTTTGGCTTGGTTGGCGGCCAGATCAACTCCCACACCACTGGGGTCATTGATGGCAAAGACAGCATCAATCTTGGGAAATGTGACTAGCAGATCGCTCATCACCCTCAGTCCGCCATCTCGACTACCTTCTGCGTTCTGGTCTTTAGAAAGTATTTTGATATTTGGATATTTGGCTAACACCTTCAAGCAGCCATCCACTCGCTGAATTACTGAAGTTACTGGTGGCCCGTTGACAATTACTACATTGCCTTGGCCTTTGAGGCGATCGGCAATATATTGACAACTAATTTCTCCAGCTTGCAAATTGTTGGTGGTGACGGTAGCATCTACTTCTGCGTCTACACCTGTGTCTACAGCAATCACAATCTTGCCTGCTTGCCTTGCTTGCTCAACAGCTGGTCTGATGCCTTTAGAGTCAGCAGCATTGAGGATAATCATGTCAGTATTAGCAGCAACGAAATTTTCAATTTGGTTAAATTGCTGGTTCAGGTCATAACCACTGGAAACTACAGTGACTCTGACATCATTTCCTCCGATTTTCTTTGCTTCTTGCTCTGCGCCCTGCGCCATAACAACGAAGAAAGGATTACTTAAATCGCCAACGGTCACGCCAACAGATCGTAATTTAGTATTGTGATTACCTACGGTGGGGCGTAGCCTATCGCTATTGTTGATCTGTATATTGGTATCATTAACATCTTTGGTATCATTAACATCTTTGGTATCAGTGTTAGTGGCTGTGTCGCCATTGGGCGAAACGTTGGTGCAGCTGACCAAAGTACCACTGATAATACTTAATAAAGTCGCTGTGAACGCAATTTTTTTCACATTCATCTATATCCTATAACGCATTTAAATTTGACGAAAACCAGCCGAATCTTAATCTGTTAAGTCCTCAGATGATGAGGACTTAAACCCATTTGCTCAACTTCAGCAACCGTTGTTTTTCTCAGAAAACCTTATAAAATTTGAATTTCACATTTTATGCACAGGTGTGCATAACTGAATGTTTTTATTCTTGCACACCTGTGCATAAAAAATATGTTAATTTTATTTACGTTACCAATAGCATTACTGAACATGAGTAAACGAAAAACTTCCATTGAAGATATTGCTCGCAAAGCGGGCGTTTCTCACTCCACAGTTTCACGCGCTTTACGAGACAGTAAACTGATTAGTTCTAAGGTACGAGAGGAAATCAAAAAACTAGCGCAGGAGATGAATTATGTGCCGAATGCGATCGCTCAAAGTTTACAAAATCAACGTACCTATACGGTTGGGGTAGTTGTCACTTCCATCGCAGATCCCTTTTTTGGTGAGCTAGTAGAGGGAATTGAACAGGTTGCTAGAGAAGCAAAATTGAATGTTTTGTTAAGTGCTTCACATGGTGATTTTGAGCAGGAAATAGCAGCTATTGAGAATTTCCATTATCGAAGAGTAGAGGGGATTCTAGTAGCTGACTCACGAGTAAGTAAGCAATATACACCAAAGTTAACGCAATTTACTGTGCCAACAGTGCTGATTAACATCGACACAGAAGATCAAGGCAAAACATTTCACTCAGTGGCCATAGATGACCGCTTAGGTGGCTCTTTAGCCGTAAAACATTTAATAGAGTTAGGACATACTTGTATTGGATATTTAGGTGTGGGCGATGGGAGCAAAGCCGCCCAACAGCGTCTAGAAGGATATCAAATGGCTCTTGCCCAAGCAGGTATAGCGCAAAATCCTGATTGGATTGCAATACCAAATCCAGACCATGAAATCATCAAAGATCTTGATATCGGTAAAAAAATGCTACCTCAACTAGTAGAAGCGGGAGTAACTAGCATCTTTTGCTACAACGATATGGTAGCAGTCGGCGCGCTCTTAGCCTGCAAAGAACTAGGTCTTTCAGTACCACGAGATTTAAGCCTCGTGGGATTTGATAATACTGCTCTGAGCAGTTACGTCACACCACCACTCACAACAGTTAGCCAACGAATGTTAGAAATGGGTAAATTGGCTATGACGATGTTACTGGACTTATCTCAAGGGAAAACTGTAGAAAATCTCCTTTTATCTCCTTTCTTAGTTAAAAGGGATAGTACTGACATTAAATTATACAGATAATTCAGGACTACTAAAAGCCTACACTTTACCATCGTAGTTGAGAGTGCGTACTGAGATAGATTTTTTACAAACTGCCCAACTTTTCAAATACCTCTGACATGCGATCGCCCTACTGAAGTAAATTTCTTGATTTGACATTAGCAAAAAGTTAATAATGCTCAAAGTAGCAAAAAATTGAGAAATCCGGAATGACTAAATTAGTAGTTATTAACCTAGAAAAAGGTAATTTAATTGACGGTTTTTCTCCAGTCACTGCTCAGATTTGGGAAACGAATAAATCTCGACCGATACAATTTATCGGCAGTTTACCATCAGCACTAAAAATAGTAGAAACCTATAAGCGGTTTCAATTAATCTATGAATCGTTATATCATCAGATAAAAAGTCGTTCTGGACTAGAAATTGAAGAAGTAGGCTTAACTAATGTGAGTGAGGTTGATTTCACAGAAGTTTGCCAACATTTACATGAACAGATAAATATTTGGCTAAATTCAAATTCATTTCGCCCAATAGACCAACAGTTAAGAGCGAGATTACTTTTAAACGAAGAAATTCAAATCATTATAGAAACGAGTGATAACTTACTACAAAAACTTCCTTGGCATCTCTGGAATTTTTTGGAGGATTATCAAAAAGCTGAAGTGGCAATAGGTACACCAAAATATGAAAGAATTAAGCCATTAACTAAAAATTATACAAATAAAGTTAGGATATTAGCTGTTTTAGGTAATAGTGAAGGCATTGATATCGAGCAAGACAGAGCATTGCTGCAAAAATTACCTAATGCTAAAACAATATTTTTAGTAGAACCTTCACGCCAAGAATTTGATCAGTGGCTTTGGCATCAAGACGGCTGGGATATTCTTTTTTTTGCAGGGCATAGTCAAAGTGATGGTAATACCGGTCTAATTCATATTAATCAAAGCACTAGTTTAAAGATAGGTGAATTAAAAAATGCTTTGAAATATGCGATTACCCGTGGTCTGAGACTAGCGATTTTTAACTCTTGTGATGGTTTAGGACTAGCAAATCAACTAACTCAGTGGCATATTCCCCAAATTATTGTCATGCGAGAAAATGTGCCAGATGTTGTAGCACAATCATTTTTAAGACATTTTCTCAGAGCTTTTGCTGATAATCAATCTTTCTATTTGGCAGTGCGGTATGCAAGAGAAAGATTACAAGGTATTGAAGATGAATTTCCTGGTGCTTCTTGGCTACCCACCATTTGTCAGAATCCAGCCGAAGAAGCACTCACCTGGAATGAATTATCTGGTAAAACGAACAAAGTTACTTTTTCTTGGTTCAACAGACAAAGTCTGCAAAAAGTTTTACTAGCAAGTTTCGTAGTCACTAGCTTACTCTTGGGGGTGCGATCGCAAGGCACAATTCAAGAATGGGAACTGAAAGCTTTTGATGGGATGATGCGGCTGAGACCAGATGAAGGGATTGATCCTCGTCTATTGGTGGTTACAATCACAGAAGCTGATATTCAAGCCCAACAACAAAGGCAAAAGTCTTCTCTATCAGATAGTGCATTGGAGAGATTATTGCAGATATTAGCTAAATCAAAACCAAGAGCTATAGGTTTAGATATCTATCGTGATTTTCCAGTAGAGTCTCGATATCCAGATTTAGCAATCAGTTTAGGTCAAAATCAAGACTTGTTTGCAATCTGTAAAGTCAGCGAAGGTGCAGGAAATGGGATCTCGCCTCCTCCAGAAATTCCGACGCAACGTCTAGGTTTTAGCGATGTAGTACGCGATCGCGATTTTATTGTCCGTCGTCATTTACTAATTTTAACCCCAGACCCGGAATCACCTTGTAAAACCCGTTATTCGTTAGGGATGCGTTTAGCCAAACAATATTTAGCAAAACAAGGTGTTCCTGTGCAGATTAATCATGAAGGATACTTGCAAGCTGGGAAGATAGTTTTTCGACCGATAGACGTGCCTACAGGCAGTTACCAACAATTTGATGCCCGCGGCCACCAAATACTACTCAACTACCGCGCTACAAAGCAGATTGCCCGAAAAGTCACTCTGGCAGAGATTTTAAATGGTCAATTCGATCCTAACTTGGTTAGCGATCGCATTGTCTTGATCGGTGTTGATGCTGAAAGTGTGAGAGATACTTTTCTGACACCTTATAGTGTCGGAAGTTTGCCCTACAAAGAAGTTCCAGGCGTATTGCTTCATGCCGAGATGGTCAGCCAAATCCTCAGTACAGTTTTAGATGATCGACCTTTATTGTGGGTTTGGCCTTTATGGGGCGAGACTTTGTGGATTTGGGGTTGGTCTTTCATCGGGGGTATGGTAGCTTTATACCGTGGCTCAAAATTGCAACTAGCACTAATAACTAGTTCTGCAATCATGATTTTATATGGATGCTGTTTTGGTCTGTTGTTGTATGGAGGTTGGATACCATTCTTACCTTCTGCTTTGGCGTTGATAATTACTGTTTGTACAGCAATGTCATACACATTATTATTCCATCAGAAAAAATAGCATACAGAGATTTTAAAAATGAACATAGGCTTTTGTGTCAAATTAATAAATCCCATGTTGGCGATTATTTTTGCAGTTGTTAGTCTGACGCAATCCCCTGCAAAATCACAGCAATCCCATAATGAACGAATACGCTTCATCCAGCCTACTTTAGAAAAAGAACCAGAAAATAGAGGCGCACCCAAAGACAGACAAGGGGCTGGAACTCGTGGAGATTGTCCTAATGTAAGTATCCCTCTGACGGCATTGATTCCTTTGATGTCAAACAATCTGAGTCAGAAGCAACAAAAACCTGTGAATGCTTCTACAACAAAATTTGCATTGGGATTAACAGTTAGCGAATTTCCCACCTTTTGGTTTTACTTTCCCTATGCGGCTCAAGATGTTAACTCTGTTAAATTGATCTTACTAGACGAAGAAAATAACTCCGTAACTAAAGAGCCTATTTCTATTAATATATCTGGAACACCGGGAGTTATTAGTGTTCGTCTTCCAGCAACTGAAAAACCTTTAGAAAGTGGGAAGTATTATCATTGGTACTTTTTAGTTGATTGCAACCCTCAAAGCCGTACTGATGATATTGCGGTCGAGGGTTTGGTCAAAAGAATAGAGCCAAATTCTGATTTAAATCGTCGTTTAAAGACTAAAAACCCAGAAGAAATTGCCGTTATTTATGCTGAAGCAGGTATTTGGCAAGATGCAATATCTACTTTAGGAGAACTTCGTCGTAGTAAACCCCAAGATAGCCGCCTCGCTTCTGACTGGCAAGGCCTGTTAAAATCTGTCGAGTTGGACAGTATTGCCACGCAAACTATTACACCATGTTGCAATCCTTAGTAACATTTCAACCTAAAAGTATGTTTGAAAATTATGTTTGGTAACTTCAAAGCCTCTTCCCTGCAAGGAGAGAGGCTTTGAATTTTCCCCCTTCCCTAGTAGGGAAGGGGGTTAGGGGGTTAGGGGGTTAGGGGGTTAGGGGGTTAGGTTTCACATTAACTTTTCAAAATAACGTGAAAAGTCAGGCTATGGAGAAGGGGTTCTTAGTATACTTTTCAACTTTTCAAACATCCTCTAAAGCCAATTACCTACTAAAACATAGGGGGCCCAATAAAATGGATGTTCTTCATGTTGCCTCAAAATCGACTCTTGGGCGCGTCGGAGGGCTTCTGCTTTAGTAACATTAGGATTGTTTTTTAATTGTCGATAGAATTCGCCCATCAGAACAGATGTAGATTGATCATCTACTTGCCATAAAGAAGCAAGGGTACTACGCGCACCTGAACGCACTGCAATTCCAGCCAATCCTAAAGCTGCCCGTTTATCTCCTGTAGCCGTTTCACAGGCACTGAGAACGAGCAATTCTATTGGTTGTAATGCTCCCACTTGCCGTCCTCCAGCATCTTCTCTGGTTTGTAGTATCTCACGCAGTTGCTTGGCATTAATCTTGCCATCCCACGCCAAAATAAATGTATCTTCCAGTTGAGAACTAAATTTGCCGTGAGTTGCCAAATGTACTATAGGATAGGCATCAGAACTAACTTGGTTTTCGATAGTTGTGTTAGTAAAAGTTTGGTTGAGGAATTGTTTAGTAGGAATCACAGATTGCAGTTCTTGCAATTCCGTGGCGACGTTAGGTAAAGGACTGAAACCAAGGCGCGATTCAGTTAATCCTCCTGCCAATGCTTCAAATCTTTGTTTTTGTTGTTTTGGGTCTATTAGTTGTAATCCAGGAGATAAAGTCACACTGTACTTTTCTACTAGATACTTTTTGCCATCATGGAGGGCTGCCATTGGAATATTTCGTAAAGAACCATCCAGCACAAAAACTAAAGTTTTGATCTGGTTCTGTTCTAATACTTGTTCGGCAGGTTTGATTAACCAGTTATATACTTCTTGCGAAAGGACTTCGCGATCGCGAAAAGTGTATCGTGCTTCTAATTTTTGCCGTAGATTGTCTAAAGTAGTTTCGACCTCAGTTTTTGCTATGTAAGTTCTATAGTGACTAAGTTCTGTTTTTCGGGGTAATTTTACAATTACCTCTAACCTATCTGCCAAAATAATTGGGTAAATAACTGCTGTTGCTGGGTTAGCATTATCGACAATTTCATCAATCTGCGTTGGCTGGGCAGCTATGCAAGCATCTCGGAAAAAGTTATCTAATTCAGCTAACTGTAAAGCCTCAATGACGCTCCGGGCTTGGTTTAAATTTTGAAAACTGGGTGTTTTCGGTTGCAGCAATAAAGCTACCAATTGTCGATACACTGGTTCAACTTGATCTCGAAAATCAAATTGCAGATCAGGATTGAGAGCTACTAAGTCACTACGTAAGGATTTGAGACTGGTCACAGCCTCAGTATAGGCAGCTACAGCTTCTGAAGGGCTTCTCTGCGCTAAGAGTATGCGACCCAATTGCCACTGCCATTGATAAGCGATATCTGCGGCATTCAGCATCTGGGCGAGGCTCAAGGCTGATTCGGTATATTTTCGAGCGATCGCCCATTGTTGGGTTTTTTCGTATAGTTGACCTAAATGACCCAGCGCGTAAGATTCAGCTCGTTGGTCTGTGATATTTTTGGCTTGTTGAATGGCTTTGTTGAGCAGTTGTAAACTTTCGTCGGGACTGGCAACTGATTTTGCTGTTGCCGTTACACCCTGATTAATACATTGTAAGCTTTGAGCCAAGTTCACTCCAGCATAGACGGTGGCTCGACTGGGGCTAAGAGTTGCCAGTGTAGACTTGATAGAGTTTAGTTCTTCCGATGTAGGTTGTTGATGCACATATAATAAAACGCGCAAATGATTAAGTTGTGCCTGCACTGTAGCAACGGGTGAAGTAGATTTCTCTACACTTTGTTGATAGGAATCAATAGCATTGCCGTAGTAAGTTTTAGCACTAGCTGTAATACTTTGATGCCCACAAGACAACGGCAAACTGTTCTCTGCTTTTGTGGTCTCCCGTAACAAACTTCTATTTGCTAGAGAGAGAAATGTGTTACCTAAACTGAGTAAAGTTGCACTTTCTTCTTGAGGCGATCGCAACCTTTGCGCAACTGCTAAACTTTGCCCAAGTACTTGCTGAGACCTGTCTAAATCGCCACTGGCTCGCAGGGCATTGCCTAAACTTCTCAACCCTACCGCTTTCACCAGCGAGTCCGGTTGTGATTCCAGACCTTGTTCTATCTGTGCGAATATTTTCATAGTGCTACGGTAACGCCCCAAAGACTGTAAAGCCGTAGCTTGGTTAATTAAACTCCCTGTATAAGCCGCTTGCTCACCAATTTGGGAATATATCTTGGCGGCTGTTTGCCATGATTCTAAAGCCGATTCAGTGTGACCTAAGGCTAGTTGTAAACTACCTTTAGTGTTATGAGTCAGAGCGAGAATATGTTTGGACTCATTAGTATTGAGTTGAGAATTATTTAACAAATCGAGGCTAATTGTAATTGCTTCAGTTGCTTGTTGCCATTGTCCTAATTTCTGTTCAGCTAAAGACAGATAATTTAACACCAAAGCTTGATTCAATATATCTTTTTGCGAATTGTATATCTGTGCAGCTTGCTGGAAACTTTGCATTGCTTGCTTAAATTGTCCTGCTTGGTAAAAGGTTTTGCCCTTTTGTACCAGTTGTTCTGTATTTGCAGGTATTGGAAATTGTTTGCCAGGAGTTTGGTCGGGAATAGGTGTAAGTCTGGAGCTAGCTGGGAGTATGTGAACGCCAAGGCTGAAAACTAACCCCAATAAAGTTAAGACAATTATTCTCAATCGACGGTGCCAAAAAAACTGCAAATAAAGCATCGATAAACACAGATTTCTAACTATGTTCCTAAAATTATGTTTCACCCTCTAAAACCCTTTCATCAACAATAATCAATGCTTCAACCCTCTTCAAATGAAGAGTTAGCTTGCAGCCTGACATCCTGATGGCAAATCCCTGAAACCTTGAGGTGTGACTGTAGGTGCAACAGCTACCAAAGTCACTTCACC
This sequence comes from Trichormus sp. M33_DOE_039, assembly GCA_015296085.1. Lineage (GTDB taxonomy): Bacteria > Cyanobacteriota > Cyanobacteriia > Cyanobacteriales > Nostocaceae > Trichormus. Next base: position 56,178 of record DVDT01000027.1, read on the forward strand.
TTGAGCATTAGTGACCCATCCTTGGGCCTCTTGCACAATATGATGAGTTCCATCACCTGATTCATGAGTCACTGGTGCAGCCTGCTCATTCTCTTGCTTGTTTGTTGCAACAGTGGTGAGTTTCCAATCTTCCCAAATAGCGTTGGCATTGAGTGCCTCGTTGGGAGAAGCGGGTAAACCACCGCGTCCAGTAATTGTAAAGCTGCTGCCGCCTCTGACTGCACAGAAGTTTTGGTTAATCAGGCTAGAAGCGTCTACCCCTTCTATTGGTAAAGCGACTAAGCCATTGTTGGGGTCTACATCAGGTGTATTAATCTGCACTCTGCCATTGAATTGAGAATTCACCCCTGTGGCAGTGATGTCATTAGTATTAACAGTAGCTATATCTCGAAACTGGATGCCGAAGATACCAGCAGCATTGTTGATAGTCACGTTTCCACCACGGAAATTAACGGAATTAGCACTGATATCGCTATTTTCTTGGGGAATAGCAATAATAAAGCCATTTTTGGCATCAATGTTAATATTTCCACCAGTGATATCCTGACCCCTAGCGTTAGTGGTGATACTGCTACCTCGGCGTAAAAATAATAAAGGTGAGTTGATAAAGATATTTCCGCCGCCTCCTGTCGTATCAGCACGGATTTTTCCTTGGTTATCTAAAAGAATCGAATTAGCATCAACTGTTAATGCACCTGCTTCTCCTGAACCGACACTGCTGACTGTGACTTGTGCTTCATCTCTCACTGTTAACTTTCCTGCCTCAAGAGTCAAATCGCCGCCTTTACCCCTACCTGTAGTTTCAGCTGAGATAATAGAACCATTGCCACGGATAGTGATCGACTCAGGAGCTTTTACCGTTAGCGTACCCCCTTTACCACTATTGAAAGTGGATGCTGATATCTGCGCTCCATCTTCTAAATTCACCAGCAAATTCTGCCCATTGTTAAGAGGTTGAATAGTGAGATTTCCCGCGTTTGCTGAACTCAGGGTTTGAGCAAATAGTCCGCTATTAGCACCAAGTTGTAGTTCTTGAACATTTACTGCTATGTCACCAGCATTACCAGCACCAGAGGTAGAAGTAAGTAATCTTCCGCCGTTTGTTGTTTGAAAAACGTCTGCGTTGACGGTAATGTTACCCCCTTTAGAATTAGTCTGAGTTGTAGCATCTAAAACAGCATTATCCACTACTCTCAGATTGGGGGTTGTTAGCTTGATATTTCCACCTTGACCAATTTCAGCAGAGCTTGTGCTACCCAATAAACTATTGTTACCACCACTACTGGAGCGTAAAGCAGTACTATTTCCGGAGATATTAACTTGCTCGGTTGCATTGACGACAATCTCTCCGGCTTTCCCCTGTCCTAGAGTTTGGGTTTGTACGATTCCCCCTTTTGTTACATCAAGGGAACGAGTTTGTAAGTTGATGTTACCACTATCACCCCTCGCTTCTCCTGCTACTCCGCTTAAGAGTGAGCCATTGTCAACTAGGATGGAATCTGCCTTGATAGAGATGTTACCTGCATTGCTACCTTGCCCGAATGTTGTGGTGGCGATCGCTCCTCCATCTTGAACAACTAATCGTCCAGTTTCAATTGTCAGGTTGCCTGCATTGCCAGTAGATCCGATAGTTGCTTGGGTAAATACACCGCTAGGAAATATTGCATCAGGAAAGTTTGGATTGGTACTAGTGGGAATAAAACTACCGGGAGTGCTACCAGATGGAATTCCTGATAACCTAGTTGTGTTAAATAATGCTGACGGTTGTTCCGTTGTCGTTCCACTCACTTCTATAAAATTAGTGGCATTGAGAGTGATATTTCCACCCCGCCCACTGCCAAGAGAAGAGGCAGATACTTGTGCGCCATTGGTAAGAGAAATGGCAGGAGCAGCAATCAGAATATTTCCCCCTAGTCCAGAACCAAAGGTACTGCTATTAATTGCTTCACCACCATCACTATATCTGTCAACACCCAAACTGAAAGGAGCATTGCTAATAATGGTAATATTTCCTGAACCTTGAGTTCCTACAGAGTAAATAGAATCGGTTTCAATGGTTTTAGGTGCTTCCAAGTAAATCATGCCCCCCTTTCCCGCAATAGAATCGGAGAACGAGAAAGAGTTTAAATCGAGTATGGAAATTCTGCCGTTCGAGGATACGACACGTATATCTCCTCCATCTTTCGCACTATTGCTAGAAAGAGAAAGTGAGTAAGAGTCTAGATTACCATCAATTATGATGTTGCTGCCTGCAAAGAGGCTAATATTACCCCCATTTCCTGCTATGCCGCCTAGTGAGTAAGAACCCGAACCACCGCCAACGCCAATATAAATGCTACCCTTGGGTGTACTAAGATTAATTATGCCTCCATCTCCTGTTATGCCATAACGAGAATTTGAGGAAGATCCTAAACCTTCAGTGCTAATATTGCCGTTGCTAGAACTCAGACTAATTGCACCACCATTTCCCGTAATACCAGCAGAAGAAGAACTTGAGGAAGAATCTAAAAAGCCGATTACATCAATATTGTTAGCGGCATTAAGACTAATTTCGCCACCATTTCCCGCATCACTAAATGTTTGTTTTGGATTCTTTACAACAGATTGTGACTCAGAGAAAGAGTTCAAATTGCCATTGACAGTAATGCTACCATCGAGCGCGCTCAGGCTAATTTTACCTCCATCTTGCGCTGTACCTAAGTTAGAGTTTGAGGAAGAATTTAAATTACCAGTAGCAATGTTACCTTTTGATGTTTCAAAACTAATCACGCCTCCATTGCCGGTCGTGATTTTTGCACTGACATCAGGGTTGTTTCCAGTAATTTGTGAAGAAGAGTCAACATCACCTGTAGTAATACTGTTAGTAGCTTTTAGATGAATTCTTCCCCCATCTGCTGCATTGCCTGATTCTGAGGATGAATAGGATAGCAAATGACCAGTGTTAATGCTGCCATTAATGGCTTCAATTTTAATCGAACCTCCGTTAGTATTATTAAAGTTATTAATAAAGTTAGGAGTTTGTTGTCCATTAGTGCTAATAAGTTGAGTATTCACATCTCCTGATACGGCTAAAAGACTAACTATCCCCCCAATTCCGTTAAACGGCTGTAAGATCACATTTCCACCTATCGTAATTCCAGGAGGTACGGTGCTAGTAGCATAATTAGGTACTGTGCCAGAATTAACACCTCCATAAGCTAAATTTTGCTGTCCTGAACGTAGAATTAACGCTGAACGAGTACTAAGGGTTTCTGTATCTGATCCTGGAGGCAAAGAGTTTATATCGGGTCTACTGATATTAATGTCACCTTGGAAACGAATATCACCTGTGGCTTCAACTAATAGAGATGAGCCTAGATAATTAGCCGCAACATCAACATTGCTATTAGCACTAATAATTGAGCCATATTTACTAACAAAAGTTGTTAGTCCTCCAGAGCTACTACGAATCAAAAGACTGTCACTACTCTTAAAAGAGCCTCTTTCAGAAATTATTGTATCAGCAACAAAAGCTAGCTTGCCCCCAGTAATAGAACTAGTTTTGATGTTGCCGTTGGCTGTTATGAGAGTAATATCCCCTCCATTTCTTCCTACGCTATCAGCAGAAATAGAGTTAGAGTTTAAATTTTCAGTAAAAATGTTACCGTTAAAAGCAAAAATATCAATTGCACCTCCATCTCCTGCTGTATCACCATTAGAGAACGAGTATAAATTGCGTGTAGAAATGTTTTTGTTAAAGGCAAAGATGCTAATTGCACCTCCATTTCCAGCAATACCAAAATTAGCTTGTGAATCGGATTTTAAATCGCCAGTGATATTGATGCCGTTGACGGATTCAAGAGTAATCGTACCTCCACTTCCAGCAATACCAAAATTAGCTTGTGACTGAGAGTTCAAATTACCATTGATATTAATACTGTCGGCGGATTTAAGAGTGATTGTCCCCCCATTTCCGGCTATCCCAGACACAGAGCGTGAGTTAGACAACAAACTTCTAGTAGAAATATTGCCTTTGGATGCTTCTAGGATAATATTGCCACCATTCCTCGCATCGCCATAGTCAGAGTAGGAACCAGAAAACGAAGTATTTAGGATATTGATGCCGGTAAGGCCCCTAATACTAACCTCGCCACCATTTCCAGCTGTATTCTCAATAGATTGTGAATAAGAATTAAAGGTATTGACAGAAATTTCACCATTTGTGCTTTGAAGGCTAATTGCTCCTCCATCTCCTGCAATGCCAGATTCTGAGTACGAGTAAGATAACAAATCACCCTTGATATTAATGTTGTCGTCAGAACTAATGGTAACTGCACCACCGTTGCCCGCATTGCCAGAATTAGAGCTTGAGCTAGTAGTTAACTGACCTTTAATATTAATGCCGGTAGCAGCTTTAAGTGTAATATTGCCTCCATTTCCAGCAATCCCATACTCAGAGTGTGAGTCAGAGAACAAATTTTGTGCGTTAATCCAGCCGTTGCTACTGCTGATGGTAACTATGCCCCCATTTCCCGTACTTTCAGATTCAGAGTAGGAGTAAGAGTACAAATCACCTTCAATATTGATACCATAGGTAGCACTGATGGTAACTGCGCCTCCATTACCCGCACTTTCAGCACGGGAGTCTGAAGAAGAGTCCAAATCATCGATGGTAATGCCATTAAAGGCTTTTAGGCTAATCGCGCCTCCATTTCCTGTATTGCCAGAATCACTGTATGAGTAAGAGTACAAACCATTACTGGTAATGTTGCCATTGGTGGCTTCAAGATTAATTAGACCACCATTGCTCGCACTGCCAGAATTAGAACGAGAGTAAGAGCGCAAATCACCTGTATTAATGTTTCCGTTGGCAGTTAAGGCGATCGCGCCACCACTTTCCGCACTACCAACACGAGAGTAAGAAAAAGAGAACAAATCGCCAGTTCTAATGTTGTTGTTAGCAGATAAGAGAATACTGCCACCACTCTCTGCGCTACCAAAACGGGAATCAGAAGTAGAGTAAATATTACCAGTCGTGATGTTACCACCCTTGGCAACAAGGGTAATTTCTCCTCCATGTCTTGTATCTTGGGATGTAGAGTAAGAGTAAGAGAGCAAATTACCAGTTCTAATGTTGTTGTTAGCAGTTAAAGCGATCGCACCGCCATTGTTAGCCCCATTTCTAGTATCTAAAGTTTGAGTGAAAATTGCTCCACCACTTTCAATTTCAATTGCCCCGCCATTAGTAGTAATTGCTTCGGTAGTTACATCTCCTAATGTTGTTAAGCTAACTTTTCCTATCGACTCATAACTATGTGGGTTTAAGGTCAGGTTTGTTTTTAAGTCTATTTTCTGATTACCAATGAGTGTGATATTTCTCGCCGCCTCTAGCTGTCCCTGCAAATCAAGTTTGTCTGCTACTAGTGTCAGGTCTTGCCGAGACGTTAAATTGCCGATATTGGTAATAGTTGCCCCTGTCCGACTTACTCCATACTGCAATCCTGGTGTAATATTTACTGCCAGTAATGGTGGGGCTTGGGGATTAGTTGCACTAAATTCACTACCATCAGGAAACTTGAAACTGTTTGCGGTAGTTGCAGCAAACGAGCCGCCAATGTCTAAGCGAGCATTTTGACCAAAAATAATACCGTTGGGATTGATTAGGAATAAGTTTGCTGTGCCGTTAGCACGAATTAAGCCATCAATATTAGAACTTGAATTACCCGTGACTCTTGTCAGGATGTTCTGGATATCTGGTGCATTGTTGAATAAAGCACTACTGTCATTGGGTATAGAGAATTCTTGAAAGCTGTGGAATAGACTTGTGCCTCTTGTCGTTCCACCTTCAATAATTCTGGTAGTACCATCTAATCTGACGTTGGAATTATTAGGCAGTGTGCCGTCTGGAGTAATTTGGGCAACTGCATAATTTGGATAAAGTATTGTTGTACCAGCGATCGCAATTCCTAAACCTTGCAGCCATATCAAACACGCATTTTTTCCAAACACTGTTTCTCCAAAGCTATTAGCAATGTTTGTACTGTACGAGTGTTCATTAAAGCATATTCACTTCCGATTTGCTCATTTTTTTTAATACTCAAACAAATAAATATGTCGAAAGGCATATTTAGAAAAATGATGAATTATGTATATGCTTGGACGTATGACCATGTAACTCATAATCATCAAAAAATAAGTCGATGATCTACCTTTACTGCTAAGACCAAGAAAGCGTATGGGGATCAAAAATTTAAAAGATAAGCACTTCCGAATAGGTAAAAATTGACTTTTGTAAATAATGAGCGAGAGTATTAAAGCCGATTTTCAAAGTAATGAATGTCCAGGTCATAGGCACAAAAAGCAGGTTTTTGACGTTCAATAATTTTTCTGACTAATCCTTCATTGATTGCCTCTGATTGTTGCACATGCAGTTCTACAACAAAATGGTAAGGACAACCACCTCCCAGCATTGAGTCTTCACCTATACGGGTTGGCCCCATCACAAAACCGAGATCAAACACTTCTCTAATATTGATTTGCTCTAAAGGTAAGCCTGTATAAAGATGTATGTACAAGCGCAAACCATATCGAGTTCCATGCCAACGATAAAGAGCGATCGCATTCCGAATTAACAGTCTTTGTCTTTCAAGATCACAACTACTATCAATTTCCCAACCAACCCAGTAGGCGAGAAAAGGTAGCAGCGTCCTAGGAGCAGTAATTGGATCTAGATATGCCCAAAGAGTATCTAGAGTTTGAACTGCTGGATCAAAAGCCTGCTCTAAAATACTGACAAATCTGCCTACAAAGTCTACTTCTCGATAAAGAGTTGGTAAATAATTCAGATAGGAACTACTCGGACGTACCGATAGGTGAAAGATGCGATATTGTATGAGTCTTTGTTCGCTGCCCTCTTCTATATACAGATAAACCTGACTCTGGTAATTCAGTTGCAATCGTGGGTGCTGGGGATGCAAAGTTGATTGATTTTCAAAAAAATCTGCGGGAACGAGAAAGTCTATCTCTGTTTCCATCTTTTGATGGGGAGGAATGTCTGCAAAGTCTGTTTGATGCCACCCGCACCAATCCGATGGAAAATCCCCTTCTATGTGTAATTTCCATCGGATTGGTCGATTGGCGACATTTTCTAGCCTTACGAACATTTGTCCTAGCTCACCAGGTTGGAGGAGCAATTCATTGCCGATGGGTTCGTCAGCTTGGCTATCTTTGAGTGTAAAACCTTTGGATGCCAAAACTTCAGGCGATCGCATGGCAGTTAGCGATAAAGCTAGAGTTTCACGAGAAATTGCTTGAGTCATACCCCAGTACCGCTTGATGAAATGGTATTAGTTCAAAATTTCTTTGTCTTGCACAGACGAGAGTACACAACCAACCACTTGGGCAAGAATTTTAATCCCGAAACTCAATGATATGAGCAGATGGCAGTTGAGGATGATGATCGTCCCAAGAACAGGCAAGACCTAAAGGCCCAGGATCAATTTCTAGTTCTGGGATATCTGCACGAAACCAATCGCCATCGAACTTGCGCAAACTGTAGAGTTTTACTGCGCCTAGATAACGTACCCCCGAAATTTGACGACACACAGCAAAAATGTCCGAGGGATAGACACACCGACCTAATTCCCAACCTTGATGAGCCAGTCCTCCCACAAGAGGATTCAAAAAACGGTAGAGGGCTGTGAGTAATTGAGAACGGATGATTTCTTGATCCCGTGGGTTATTGTACTGTGGTTCTAAAAAGACTTCAGTTTCAACACTTACCCCAACGTATTCTGGTTCTTCCAATTTTACTTGTACGCCCAAAGGCTTGCGATCGCTCATATACTCCAAAATTTCTGTTTTCAGTTGCGGCGATAAATCAAAATATTCATCTGGCTTCATCCCTCGCTGAAAATCGAAGTTATCTACATCTACCTTTTTCGGAACAACCAGCAAGCGGACAATTCCGGCTGTTGTCTGTTCTGGTCTAGTTAGAGCATGAACACGAGCCACTGCTCTTTGGGCGGCTGTCTTAGCAACTCGCTCAAAATCTTCGGGAATAACGGCAGACTCACGAGTACGGAGCATTTCCGGGACTCTAATCACAGCTTCGTCTAAAGATTCCGCATCAGTACCACCATAAGCAGGACGATAGTTAATCACGCTTTTCACATAAGGAAGAGAATTCTTGAGTACCGTAATTTTCTCGGCTTGGACGTTCCCCCAACTACCTCCACCTGTGCGATACGCCAGCAGATATATTTCTGACCCGATAGGCGGAACTTTGCCGTATTGCCGATCTAAAACCACACTGTGATTATTAGCGGTTGTTTGTGGTTGAATATAAGCAAAATTCCGCGCGTCTAAATTTTCGTGGCGAATGATTCTACCTACAGCTTGGATTTGTGACCTTTCTTGGGTCAAAAACCTAATTTGACTAGGTTCGCGCACTAAAGGCCCAAATTGAACCGTACCTGTTTGAGCATCGATAGTGTAATGTCGGTCATCAGGTGTAGATGCACCAAAGTTAGGCACTTCTGACCAATCTTGAATATCACCATCTGGTAGTCTAATTTCGATGTGTTCTTGTTGTTCTCGAATTCTGTCTAAGATAGGTGTGCTTTGCAATTCAAAAGATTGGCCTGGTTTGCCATTGCTAATCCCCAGAAATTCATCTTCTACCCGAATACATTGAGTAGCATTAACTGCACCACCAATGCTGCGTATTTCTAAACCAACTATGCTAGGAGAACGGCTATAACTAGGTTGAGTTTCATTGGGATAAGTATAAACGCAACGTATCCATTGGCCTGCAAAACTAGTACCAAAATCAGTTTGAGGTAATTGTTGGGGCAAATGTAAAACTACATCTGCTCCATCTAATGGTTGTGTGATGTCGCTAAAGCTGAAGCCTTTGGTTTTATCATCATCTTTAATCCGCAGAATTGGCTGCCAATTGAGACCATTCCATGCTTCCCACTGGCGAGGGGGATCATCAGGATTAATACCAGTAGTTGTTGCAGCCTCTCCTTTGAAAGTAATAGCAATTACATTCCCAGCTATAGAGTTTTCTGGGTCTTCTAAAACGAGATAAAAACAATTACCAGGAGTAACTTCTTCAAATAGAAAAGTTTCTTCTAAGTTATCCCATTGTCGATTATTGGGAGTGCGATCGCGCAAGTGTTGGGGTGTTTCTTCTTCTATATATGCTATCAGCAAATGTTTAATTTGCGGATTACCAATTACTAGTTCGTTGTCAGTAGTAAAAATTACTGCCTCCTCAGTTTCCGTGCGAACCGTTGCGACTTCCGTGGCAAAAGGTATTCTGACTTCAGCAGGCTGTGCTGTCGTGAGATAAAATGTCAGTTCACACCTGGCTGGTGTGGGAGGGTTCAGGCGAATTCCTAGCAGTTCTAAAAAAGCTACATAATTTCTGCGAGGAATTTGATTGAATCGTAGCAACATTTGATCAGTCAGCCAAGCAAACAATTCAATCAAAGTAATTCCGGGATCTCCAGGGTTATGATTTGTCCACTCAGGACAGTAGCGCGGAATGCGAAGAATACACTCTTCGACTAAATCTTTAAAAGAACGGTCATCAAGATTTGATTTTGGTAGCTTCGGTAAAAAATCGAATTCCATTGTTAGTTATGAGTCAATAATCAATAATTATTCGTCATTTGTTGCGCTCTGCATTTTTGCCCCCCTTGATTTTCCTTTATCCACCTATTCACTCAATGATTCCCGTGATTCTAAATAAAATGGATAAACTAAACTGCGAAGATCGGGACTATTTTTAGGTTGATATTCAATCACAATATCTACTTTGCCTCTAATGGGATCTGGTTCTGCACGTACTTGTTTTAAGATAATACGTGGTTCCCACATTTCTAATGCTTCTTCAACATAGCGACGAATTAGTAATAAAGTTTGAATACTGAGTGGCTCAAAAACTAAATCAGATAACCGAGAACCAAAATTGGGCCGATACACCCGCTCACCTAAGTCTGTGCGGAGAATAATAATAATGGACTCTTCAATATTTGGTTCAGCTGCACTAAGTTGAACTCCACCCTGTACATTTACTCGTAATGGAAAAGCAAATCCAGCACCAATGTAATCAGGTTCTTGCAACAGATAATCAGTATCTTCAAGCATACATATATGTTGACAGCTTTCTGATTTCTTATTAGCTGCAATTCAATTCAACTTATGCAGTTATTAAAAAAATCTATTTTTCTTGAGAATTTATCTTGGTGTACCGTTTATCAACACTAAACCATTAAGTGAAATAGTAGGAGCATTAATAGTGATTGTTCCACCAGCATTAATAGTAATTGCTCCGCCAGCAGCAATAGTAGCAGCACCACCAGAATTCATATTTAAGTTAGTAGTGGCGGTAGTATTAATAGCAGTTGCTTGAGAATTTATGGAAGTGGTAACCATAGATCCAATATTTATACTACTATTCATGTCATTTAAACTGATAGTTTGTCCTCTAGCTGTGACAATTTCGACAATCCTTCGCCTGTCATCTAAACGGATTTTATGTCTGCCGATAGTTTCTATTTCAATGCACCTATCGGTATCATTAAAGCGCAAGCGATGCCCGGAACGAGTGCCAGTCTGGATATAGTAACCTCGTTTTTCACCACGTCGATCATCATCAATAAATGTCACTTTGTGACCATAACGGGTTTTTTCCTCCCTAAGCCGCACTTTTCCGTTGATAACCGTATCAGCTATTTTTCTGGGAGTCGAGTCTTTACCGTTCCAAACTCCACCAATAATATAGGGACGGTGAATATCTCCATGTTCAAAGGCGACTAGCACTTCATCATTGATTTCTGGTAGCCAGTATGTACCACGGTTCTTACCTGCTCCCAAACCAACGACTCTAGCCCAGTTGCTAGTATGTCCTTCTGTCAGGGTGGGAAACTTCACTTTGACTCGACCCCAGCCTTTGGGATCTTCATTATTAGTGACGATACCAACCAATAAGGTTTGACCAGGTTGCAGCTTAGTAGGTGGGGAAAGGGTGGTTAGCAAGTCTCCGCCCCGCAAACCACGCACACTAAACTCTGTTATGTATGTGCGATCGTAGTAAGTATGACGAGTTTCAGTAATGTAGTATTGACCGTCATGCTGCCCCATTTCTGTAAGTTTAACTACTCGCCCTGGCCGAATTTTAGTATCACCCTCAGCTTTGGCATCAGCATAGATAAATTGTCCCCCCAGTTCATCACATAATGCTTGCGCCATAATATCAGCTTCTTTGGACTTAAAAACTGGTTGATCTACCACAATCATTTTTGGGGTAGCTGGTTTACCGTTAAACTTATTGCTTGTATTACTACCATTGCCATTGTTGGTATCAGTAATGACATTTGGCGCAGTTGCTTTAGATATAATCGGTTTCTTTGTAGCGTAGTCCCAACCTCTGACTTCAACTTCTTTAACTTGTTCCGCGCTGGTGACTCTAACTCGAAAACTATGGAGGTCTGTTAACCATTTCAGGGTTAATATTTGAGGATCGGCTTTGGGTTTACGAAAGTAAAGTAGGCCGTTTTGAATGTACAGTTCAAACCCAATGCGTGTGGCTCGTTCCCGTAGGAACTCCATGTTAGTTTGATTTTCTTGAAAAAGATAGTCATGGACAACCCCACTGGGTTCAATCTTGCCAAATTTTATGCCTACTTCCTTTGCTATTTTCTTAACAATGTCACTATCAGTTATATCTTGAAAAGAACGATTATAGCGTCCCCGATGTAAACGATGGGAAAAGTCGTAACCTTGAACTATTATGGGAGCTTGTGATTTGTCTGTGAAGTGAGTATCAATTGCAGTAATTTCTCCTTCTATGACTTCATTTGGATCTTCTTCATTGAAATCTGGTGATTCTGTTGTACTAGATCTAAAACCGATTTTTACCGATTTCCCAATTTGCAATAAGTCTTTGTAACGCCAAGGTTTTTCCTCAATTCGACCAGGATAGTAGTCATTCTGGATAACTAAGGTAAACATTCCTGGACGATGCAGGCTCTCTTCTACGGAAATTTGAAGGATGTCATCCATTAATTCATGATCATCAGCAATTGTAATACCACCTATTTCTAGTTTTGGTAAGGCACGATAGTTAGTAATCATATACAACTCCAGATTCAAAATTAAAATGATATTAGTAGGCAAAATAATTGCGATATGGAATCAATTTTTTAGCTATCTATGGGGTTTATTTTTGCTTTGGTACTGTTTTACCTTTCTTTACCTTTGAGCCTGTTTTACCTGTCTTGGAATTTTGACCTTGATTATTACCATTTCTTTTATTTCTACTTGCAGGAGTATCAGATTGACGAGTCGTTTTGTTGGGAGATGGAGTTCCAAGAGACGCATTAGGCTTAGGTTCATCAGCTTCTTTAAGAGTTAAGCCTTCAATCACAGCACGTACCGGTGTACCATCTGGTAAGAACATTGTAAGTTTGTAGTCAAGTTTTTCGACAAAACAACGCCTTAAATACTCTCTACTTCCCCAACTAAATGTATATATAGGTGGGCGTTCTTTTCCTGGAACGAATTCAATCGCTTTTTTAAAAGGTTCTATGTATTTCTCTACCACATCTGAACCATCTTCGTAAGTATCGTAGATGATTTTATTAATGACTATTTTATCGGCTTTCGTATGAGAAAAACTAACTTTTGGTTGTCCCTTGGCTTGAGTACGCGCCCCTGAGTTTTCTGATGTTTCAACAATTCTATGAAAAAATAACTCAGTCGGATTGAACATAAAATTGATGGGAGGAACACCATCTTGAGATGTTAATTTAGCTTTAATAAGATTACCTAATTGATTTGGTTGTTGTGCAGGCATAAATTTACTTAATAAACTTTGCTATGATTATGTATTTACAAATTTCATCTTCTTGTGTAGTAATGACCTTGTATCTCTCGCTCTATTTCTAAACGTCTGTGAATTGCTAGATAAACTTCATTACTTAACACTTGCAATCTACTATTTAGTAGATAAACTTCATTCATATTTTCTACTGTACCTACTTTGCCGATTTCAGAATTAGCTGTATTGGATGCTGAACTATAATGAGCATAGTTTCCATAACTAGAAGTAAAATTGCTTACCCAAAGAGGAGAGCCTACTAACTTATTACCTAGCCTTTCTTGTTCTATTATTAATTTCTCTCTCAATAAACGATAAATATAATGAGAAATAAATTCTATTTTCTCATCGTTGATATGAAAGTCTGAAGAGCCAGCAGCTTTAGGTTGTTCGAGAGCGATATAATTAATCAATGAATCTTCAGTTTTCAGTTCTTGTTGATATCTAGTGTTTTTTAGTTTTGATGTTTGATGTTGTTCTAATAATGCCGAAACATTTCCCCACGATTCGTAAATATCTAGATTTGCTTTTATGTCGAGGCTATTATTAGTATGGACACCATTTTGATTACTGAAATTTTTAGTCTCTAAAACATGACTTTCAAAGTCTAATTTTTCTGAATGGCTATTAGATATTGGTTGTTGGTCGCTGTTAAACTCATGGTAAATATTTTGCTCAGGTGGAGATGTTTGATTGAGTAATTCAGCAAGACTAGACCATACTTCAGGCTGAGTGCTATTAAATATTTTATTCGTACCGTTTACGGGAAATCTGTTATTCCTTGATGTATTCAGATTATCTAAAAAATCATTAGAAATAGTATTATTATTGGATAAATTAAAATCAAAATAATTTCCTTGTAGTTGCTCTAAGAAATCATTTACTAAATTAGAAATAAGAAAGTCAGACTTTTGGGCTAATGGCAATGGTTGACCCAAAGGATGGATGATTGGTATATTTAGGTTTTCTTGACGAGTTTGAATAGTCTTTCTTTGGTCATCTAAGACTTCTGATGGTATTGAATCAGTTTGATACTTAGTTGTTTTTAAACCAGTATTACTTTGTGGCAGAAAAACAGTATCAGGTTTTTCATCTAAGTGAGAGGTTTCTAACTTTGGTTGAGTGGCTATTTCTTCTACATCTGTGATGCTTGATGATGAAGAAACAGGTTCAACTTCTGCTGAGGTTTCTAACTTTGGTTGGGTAGTGATTTCTTCTACATAAGTGCTGGTGAATGAAGGAGAAACAGGTTCAATTGCTACTGGCTTTTCTAGCTGTGATTGAGTAGCGATCGGTTGTACATCAGTGCTGGTGGATGAAGTAGAAACAGGTTCAATTGCTGCTGGTTTTTCTAACTTTGCTTGAGTGGAGATTGCCTCTACATCCAGATTAGTTGATAATGCAGAAACAGATTCAATTGTTGCTGGTGTTTCTAGCTGTGGTTGAGTGGAGATAGCCTGTACATCAGTACTGGTGGATGAAGTAGAAACAGGTTCAACTTCTGCTGATGTTTCTAACTTTGCTTGAGTGGAGATAGCCTGTACATCAGTACTGGTGGATGAAGTAGAAACAGGTTCAACTTCTGCTGAGGTTTCTAACTTTGGTTGAGTAGCGATCGCCTGTTCATCAATGTTAGTTGACGATGTAAAAACAGGCTGAATTGCTGCTAGTTTTTCTA
>DVDT01000075.1 GCA_015296085.1 Trichormus sp. M33_DOE_039
GAATCATTTTGTCACTAAGTTTCACAAATGAGATTAATCTCAACAACATGCTTTATTGAGAATAGATGAAAACATAGCTTCAGACCGAACAACGAGAACTCAAGGGTTTCGAGGATTTCTTATCCCGAACTCAGGTTAACTATTTCTCTTGCAGCAAAATATTCATGAAACGTTAAGTGGGAGAAGGAATAGATACCCTTTGCCCGTTCCACTAGTAGCCCATGCTGTGATTCAACGGACTTTAATACGGCTTCACTATCAAGTTTTAATCCTTCTGGATCTAAGTCAGCATCACGCAAGTTACGTATAAAATCAGCAATGTATGCTTCGGCCGTTTTTTGTTTAAAGAAATAGTCTTTCTTCTCAAAAGTTGTTAAACCTATTTGACTGAGCAAATCTTCTTTGCGTTGCAAAGATAGATTTTTATATACTTGATCCCTTTCAATGTTGCGTTTGGCATCCCATTTCTTGAGCAATACATCTAATCCCTCTTTATAAAGTTCGGAGCGGTTTGCGGGGAAATCTCCACTATCTCCAAACACCAAACACAGTAATGTTAACAATAAAGGGCTACTTGCTAGTTCTTGGATTGGTTGATTATCCTTCAGTTTTTGAATAAATCTCTTACCTTTAACTGGATCAGTTAACTGAAACCAGTTTTGAGCAAAAATGGCTATTTGTTTTTCGTCAAAATCCGCCATTTCTACTTCTGTAAAACTTTCAAATGTGTATTCTTTAGCAGCAATGCGACAGGTAATTACAAACTGATTAGCATGAAACACATCGGAAAATTCACGAATTATTCTTAAAACACGCTTGGTATCTTCCTCCCTTACTTCATCCAATCCATCCAGTAATACCAATGCTTTACCCTGTTGCAACAGTTGCTCTATTTTCACACTGGTATGAATTACACCACAGCTTGATAATTGTTGAGCAATAAATTTTAAAATATCTGGTTGTTTAGTTGCTTCTGCAAAATCTTTCAAAGTGATAAACAAGGGAACCCTATCTGCTTGAAACTTCCCTTCAATACACTGCATTGCTAGATATTTTAAAAAGGTAGTTTTTCCTGCCCCTGGTTTACCTAATACCATTAGCTTACTGTGTCGCTGCACAGCTTCTAATCCTGATACTCGCTTCTGTTTTATCTGGCTGAGTCCAATCCTCTCAAAGTTATCATGGTCGCAGTTTTGCATGAGTTCTGCAACTTTAAGTCGTCTTCGTCCTGTTATTTCTTCCAAAATATTGACATTCGTGTAAATACCTTGTTTACCTGTTAACTCAATTGGCTTAGGCATATCTAATACCCTCATAGTTCCGCACTTTTCTTTGATGTAAGGTTTGACTTGTTCGCGGATTTCTTGCACTAAGTTGTCAATAGAATCATCTATGTCATCTGTAGTTAGATGAGCAGAGGGTTTTTGGTGTGAGTATCTTTTGCTCAGATACTCCCTTAAGCGACTTTCTTTAACAGGGCCATTACCATTGATACAAAATTTTTTGTAGATACCTGTAAGGCAAGTGCTGAGGTTACTTTCAGATATGTTCAATTCTTGAGCTACCTGGACTCGATCCTTACTGCGACCGAATATTTCCAGAAAGACTTGTTTCTCTCTTTGCGACAACTCACTGTATTGCTCCAGTTGCTTAAGAAAGTCCTCTGGTATAGACATTAACCACTCCCAAAATCACTTATAAGCCAGTGTAGCCAAAGTTTTTATTAAAATGTGTAGTTAACTCAGCGTAAGTCAGGCTAAGTCAAGGTAAGTCAGATAAATAGTTACAAAAGAAAATTGCGACATTGAACACAGTCAAGCTACTGAGGCGATCGCAATGCTAGAAATACTAATTCCTCTGGTTGTAAATAAATCTGTTGAAGTGGTTGTTGGAATACTTTTGGAAAAGTTGTGTAAGTGGGTACTGAGTGATTCCAATCTCAAGAGTCTCAACAAGTTTCTGAAAATCCAAATTCTTGTGCTTTATCTTGATTTGGTTGTACGAAAAACACCCCTAAAATCTTTACCGGAAGAATCACAATCACAACAGAAGTAGTAGAGATAATAAAGCGATCGCACTTACAAACCAAAGGTGATCGCATCCTCTCCTCTTCCCCCAAGCTCTATCGTGCTACCATGAGCAATAAATTCCTGTATGAAGTCAAGAATGGCTATTGTAAACATACCCGATGATTTATACGCACAACTGCAAGAGTTAGCCAACGCTGAAAATTGCTCAGTTGAGGCTATAGTAGTTAAGATTTTGCAGAACGAATTGCAGGCAAAAGCACAACAAATTACAGAATATAAATAAAAATTTTTACCATCAATATAAAAAAGCGATCGCTCTCTTCATCCTTGCATAAAAAAAGCGATCGCAGTAATTTTTAAACAAATTTATTCAGCTGATTTATTAGCGGCTCGATGAGCGCGAGCTTCTGCTGAATTCATCACTTCCTCTAAGTTTTCTACTACTTCACCGGGGAAGTTTTCTAACACTCTGGTAGAAATAGCAATCCGACCTTTCCCTTCATCCAAGTCAATAATTACAGCTTTAATTTGTTGACCTACTTGGAAGACTTTTTCTAGGGAGTCGATGAATTTTTGGCTGACTTGTTTAATATGCAGTAAAGCACTCATACCATCTATATCAACAAACACACCAAAAGGTTTAATCCCAGTGACTTTACCTTCTACTAACTGACCAACTTCTAACAAGTTGAAGTTACTAGAACGAGTCGCCACACGCTGAGAAAGAATCAGTTTTTTGTTGTTGCGGTCTACTTCCAAAAAGCCAACGGTGAGAGTTTGACCTTTGAGTGCTTCTAAGTTATCACGTTCTGCCAAGTGCGATCGCGGAATAAATCCCCGCAATGATTGCAAATCGACGGTGACACCACCTTTATTCACGCCTGTTACCCGGACTTGCACTGTCTGGGAATTTTCCTGCATACCAACCAGTTTTTCCCAGATATGCTGAATTTCTAATTGTTTTCGAGACAGAGTTACTTGACCTTCGGCATCCTGTTCGCGGATGATCAAAAACTCTAATTCTTCTTGTAACGGCAAAACCTCCGATAAATCGGTAACACTCCTCAAAGAAGCCTCATCACGGGGAATGTACGCTGACGACTTACCGCCAATATCGACATAAGCCCCATCAGGATCAAGTTGAAAAACTTTGCCGTACACAACCTGTCCCTTTTGAAACTGGTAGTCGTGTTTTTCTAATGCTTTGGCAAAGTCGTCCATTGTAAAAGACGAGTTGGCTTTTTGAGAAAGTTTCGATTCGGAATTCATGACAATTGACAATAAATTATTTTTATTTGATTTAAGACCAACGGAGTTTGTAATTCGCAATTGTAATTCTTAATTGAGTCCATCCAGATAGAAACAATTAATTTCTGGATACTTCAATGAGATGATTACGTCATGACAAATTAACATTTTCAAGACTCAAAAGTCCTTACTTTGCCAACACAGTCCCAAACAATTGCTGTACTTGTTCCCAAGCTTCGGCTGCTGCTTGAGGATTATAGCTGGCGCGACGGTCACAGAAAAATCCGTGGTCAGCTCCATCGTAGCGGAACACACGATGGGAAATGTTGTATTTTTCTAACTCTGTTGCAATCTCGCTAATGTGTGCTGGGGAAATACTCGCATCTTCTTCGCCAAAAAATGTATATATTGTACCTTTGATTTCAGAAGTGCGAGTAATAGTAGGTGCGCCGCCACCCGGTGTAGTAGTGGGAATTCGCGCACCGTAGAAGGAAGCTGTAGCTGTAATTTCTGGTAGAGTAGCAGCAAGATATGCTACATGACCGCCAAAACAAAAACCTATACAGCCAAAGCCATCTTTCTTTACTTTCGGTAAGGTTTTGAGGTGGTCAATGGCGGTTTGAATATCACTTAATAATTCTGAGGCTGTAGTTTGCTCCCAGGCGTATTTTCTACCGATCTCAATATCTGCGGGAGTGTAACCAGTTTCAAATCCAGGCGCAACCCGCTCAAATAATGCGGGTGCGATCGCCACATATCCTAACTCGGCAATTCGTTCTGTCACATCCCGGATATGCTCATTTACGCCGAAAATCTCCTGCAAAACCACAACTCCTGGGTAAGAACCTGGTGCTTGGGGTTGTGCTAGATACGCGGCAATTTGTAAACTGTTGTGCGAAATCTTAACGGGTTGAGTATCTAATGCTCGCTCAGTCATAATAATTTTTACCCATGCCACTTGATAAAGCTTTGTGATTATTTGATATAACTATGCCAGTATGTTTAGGTGATTTTTCCTCAAATATCCTTATACATGAGACATTTAAGTAATAAAAAGCTCCCATGTAAAATACCAAAATTCTCGCTGTACTTAGTTTTCTTAATTTTAAATTTTGAATTTTGAATTTTGAATTGCCTAGGAGGTTGGGTGATGATTCAATTCCGTATTCAGCCAGATAGTGAAATTCCCGCATCAACCCAGCTATTTAATCAAATGCGGTTTGCGATCGCTTCCCGACAATATCCCCCAGGATACAAGTTACCTAGTACACGGGCTTTAGCCATGCAAACGGGATTACATCGCAACACCATTAGTAAAGTTTACCGTCAGCTAGAAGAAGACGGTTTTGTAGAAAGTCTGGCTGGTTCAGGAATTTATGTCCGCGCCCAAGGTCATGAAGGCGGAAGCAGGCTACAATCACCCATTTTAAAACAACATCCTGAAGCATCAAAAGTCTTGCAACAAGCTCTAGACGAGCTTATTAGCCAAGGATACTCACTCAATCAAGCACGAGAGATATACTTAGCAGAAATTGATTGGCGTTTGCGTTGTAGCGCACGAGTATTGGTTGCAGCCCCCTCTCAAGATATGGGTGTAGGCGAATTAATGGCCTATGAATTGGAGGAATATCTAGAAATACCTGTGCAAATAGCAGCAATAGATGAATTAGCCGCTATCCTAGATAAAACTACCTCGGCTACTGTAGTTACCAGTCGATATTTTATTAATGATGTAGAAGCGATCGCTGCACCTAAATCTGTGCGGGTGATTCCTCTGGATATCTACGACTATAGTAAAGAACTGAATTTTCTCAAAAATCTACCTAAAGATAACTGTGTGGGTATAGTTAGCCTTAGTTCTGGAATTGGACACCAAGCAGAGGTCATCTTACACGGTTTGCGGGGTGATGATTTACTCATCATGACTGCTCAACCACAAGATAATTACAAATTGCAAGCGATTGTGAAACGAGCCGAAGTAATTATTTGTGATCAAGCCTGTTTTACCATCGTGCAAACAGCCGTCCACGAAGCATCTGAAGATATCATTCGTCCGCCTAAGCTGATTAAAGTTGAAAATTACATCGGGACAAATTCAATTAACCTACTCAAACGAGAATTGGGATTAGGTTGATGTAGAAATGAGTGCGTAGGCTTTGCCCATTGTAGACATCGCCTGTCATTATTGTTGATGATTTTAGCAGGCGATCGCTCACCTTCATTATTATTAAATTTATTGATTTGAGGTGTTTTGTTATTGGCTTAACCAGCGTTCTAAATCTGCGACTTGGTAAACTCATGTTTTATAAATCATATCAAGATGCTGCGAGACGCAACAAGAATGTATTTACCATCAGTGCTAATCAAATTGTCATTAAAATGATGCAAGATTTAAACTTCATTCTGTTTAAAAGTTTGCTAGACTTTCCCCAAGAAATTAGTCAATATAGATACACATTTTATGGGCATTCTCTAGCGTGGCTGATGAATTTCTACAGAATGCAATAAATCATTAGAAAAATCGTAGTTTACAGCGATCGCAAAAATTTTGTCTATGGGATTAATCTCACCTATAGATAGAGGGGATAAGACAGAAGATAAGGGGAGAATATCAAAGGAATACACGACTAAAAACCTATGTTTGTCGAAATGCACCCCTATATCGGTCTGACAGAAGCCATCAAACAACGTCGTGCTACTAGATCATTCAAAAGCGATCGCATCCCTGAAGCCATTCTACAAGAAATCCTTGCGCTAGCAGTACAAGCACCATCAGGTTTTAACCTCCAACCTTGGCGATTTATTGTAGTCAAGGAGCAACAAAATAAAGAAAAACTTCAAGATTGCGCCTTTAATCAACGTCAAGTTGGTGAAGCACCAGTTGTCCTAATTTGTTGTGGTGACAGAAGTGTAAGACAAATGGAAAATATCACCTCTGTCATTCAACTAGGCGAAGAAAACAGAATTATGACACCAAGCTGCGCCAACTATATGCGTTCCAACATCCCCGAATTTTTCACCAATCATCCCAGCTTCGAGACAATGGAAGCTTGGACAAACCGCCACACCATGATAGCTGTAGCTTACATGATGATTGTTGCCAAAAGTTTTGGCATCGATAGCTGTCCAATGGAAGGATTCAACACCCAACAAATCAAACAAGCATTTCAAATCCCCGCAGAAGTTGATATTTGCTGTCTACTAGCCCTGGGCTACGCTTGCGAACCCTTTAAAGAATATGGCGGACGCTTTCCCCTCAATCAAGTATGCTTCCAAGAAAGCTATAATCAACCCTTCCAAATAAATTCTTAGTACCTTTGTCTAAAAAAAACTCCGCGCGCCTTTGCGTTTAAAATCTAACCCGCCTGCAACTCTGCTACAGGAACTTGCAAAAACTCCCGCACCCGTCGCAGGTAAGTTGCTGCATCCTCCAACATCGGAAAATGTGCCGTATTAGGAATCACCACAAACTCCACCTTGTCATTTAACGCCGCTGCTTGTCGTCCCATTTCCGCCGGAATAATCTGGTCATACTCCCCAGAAATCATTAAAGTTGGTACTTGCAACTTAGCAAACTCCTGGGGCATCAATTCTGACTGAGCCTTACTTACAGAAGTAAAAATAGTACCTAACGCTGCGTCATAATCAGCATCGAGAAAGTCTTGTAAAAAAGCCTGACGCTCAGATTTGGGGATGGAACGATGTAAAAATCTCGCCATGAACATCCGGTCAACAAATGGTATTTTTCCTAACCACTTGGGACGAAACTTAACTACATAGCCACCAAATTTATGAAAAGATGTAAAAGCTTTTTCGTCGTACTCAAAAATCCCACTACAAGTCAAAATTCCCTTTTCGACTCGTTGAGGATAGCGGTTAAAGAACAAAGCTGCAACAGAAGCACCCATTGAGTGAGCATTCACATAAACACGCTGGAGGCGCAATTCATCTAATAAAACTGCCAAGTCCTCAGCATATTCTTCCAATTCATAAGTTAACTCTTGAATTGCTTGGGATTTTTCCTGGTTTGACTCTGAATCAGCAATAGACTCACTAGTTTGAAACACTGTTGGTTTTCCACCAGAACGTCCAAACCCCCGCAAATCATAGAGTAAACAATCAAATTTGTCTACTAAAGCATTGGCTGTACTTCTCCAATACCTAGCAGAACCAGCCCAACCATGAATGAAAACCATCACAGGCTTTACCACGCCACTAGATGGCTGTTTTACCCACTCGTAATAATGCTCAACGCCACGAACACTAATGTAAGGCATTTATCAAGAGTCCATAGTCAACAATTAACAGTCAAAAGTCAAAAGTCAACAGTTTCTTCACTAATGACCGTTGACCAATGACTATTAACTACTAAGCAGATTCAGGCTTAGGTAACGAAGATGGGTGTACTATGAGTTCGGCAGTGGAGCGTTTCTCTACCATTTCCCGTGTCACTGTGCAGCGTGTCACATCTTTACGAGATGGCAACTCGTACATCACATCTAGCATGAGTTCTTCAACAATACCCCGTAAAGCTCTCGCACCAGTTTTCCGCCGATAGGCTTCTTGTGCGATCGCTCTTAAGGCATCGGGTTTAAAATCTAGCTGGACGTTATCCATCTTCAGCAGTTTTTGATACTGCTTCACTAAAGCACTGCGTGGTTGGGTCAGAATCGCCATTAAAGCTTCTTCATCTAACGGATCTACCACCGCTACCATTGGTACACGTCCGATAAATTCGGGAATCATGCCAAATTTAACTAAATCATCTGGTTCGAGATGACGCAGTACATCTGCTGCTCGTTTTTCTTTAGATTGCCCCTCCCCAGGTTGCACAAAGCCTATTGACTTTTTGCCTCCTCTCTGCTCTACAACCTTTTCTAAACCAACAAAAGCTCCACCACAAATAAACAGGATGTTGCTGGTATCGATTTGGATACAGTCTTGATAAGGGTGCTTACGTCCGCCTTGGGGTGGAACATTGGCAATTGTCCCCTCTAGCATCTTGAGTAAGGCTTGCTGCACACCTTCGCCAGAAACGTCACGGGTAATTGAGGGATTTTCACTCTTGCGGGCAATTTTATCGATTTCATCAATGTAGATAATCCCTCGCTGCGCTTCTTCTACATCTAAATCAGCTACTTGCAACAGTCGCAGGAGGATATTTTCCACATCTTCCCCTACATACCCTGCTTCTGTGAGAGTTGTGGCATCCGCAACGGCAAAAGGAACATCCAGGATTTTTGCCAAAGTTTGGGCTAAGAGAGTTTTACCACAACCAGTAGGGCCAATTAACAGAATGTTAGATTTTTGCAGTTCTACGGCATCATCAGCACCATTTTTGCCACTGCCTTTCGACTGCAAAATCGCCAACCGTTTGTAGTGGTTATAAACTGCCACAGACAAAACCTTTTTGGCTTCATCTTGACCTATGACGTGTTCGTCTAGATATTTTTTAATCTCTCTAGGCTTGGGGATTTGGCTCAAGGAGAGACTGGAAGAACGGGCGCGGCGTTTTTGGGGTGGTTCTGACTTGGGTGCTGGTTGTGCTGCCGCCCCATTAGTATCTAGCAACTCCTCATCTAGTATTTCATTACACAAGTCAACGCATTCATCGCAGATGTAGACTCCCGGCCCTGCGATCAACTTACGCACCTGCTCTTGAGACTTGCCACAAAACGAACATTTTAAATGGGAGTCGTACTTAGACATACCAGCCTCTTATTTGACAATGGTGACATTTTCCCCTGCGGTGGGAAGATTTTGTCTGGAGATGACTTGATCAATTAAACCGTAACTCTTAGACTCTTCTGCGGACATGAAGAAGTCGCGATCAGTATCTGTTTCAATTTTTTCTAAGGGTTGACCAGTGTGTTTAGCCAATAACTGATTTAACAGACCCTTAATGTAAAGAATCTCCCTGGCTTGGATTTCGATGTCAATTGCTTGACCTTGCGCGCCGCCTAGGGGTTGGTGAATCATAATCCGCGAGTCTGGCAGAGACATACGCTTACCAGCAGTTCCAGCTGCTAGTAGAAATGCACCCATGCTCGCGGCTAATCCAAAACATATGGTAACAACATCCGGGCGGATCTGTTGAATTGTATCATAGATTGCCATACCTGCGTAGACAGAGCCACCAGGGGAGTTAATGTACAGTTGGATGTCTTTTTCTGAGTCTTCGGCATCTAGAAACAATAACTGAGCAACAATCGTGTTAGCTACGGCATCATCTATGGGAGTTCCCAGAAATATAATTCGCTCTCGCAGTAGGCGGGAGTAGATGTCAAAAGCCCTTTCTCCCATGCCTGATTGTTCCACAACCATAGGCACAATATTGCTAGTGCCGTGCATATGGGAGTAAATTCCGCCGATTTGACCTAAGCTGTTGATGGGGTAGTTTGCCGACTGCGATACAAGCATAGGAGAACTTTTAAAGATAGGTTGATTACAGATATTTTGGCAGCTATGGCTGCTGGGTATGGAATAGGAGAAATTTTGTTTTTACCTATGTGTATTATGCCTCATCTATATTCTTCTCGTGTAGCTGGGTATCAGGCAAGTAAGATCACAAATCTTATTTACTAGGGGATAGGGCATTGAGCATGGGGTACGGGGTATAAGGCATCGTGAATAGAAAATAGGTTTATTTACTCAATGCCTTATTCAGCATTTATAACCCAGTATTCGCGATTTGTGGAAGGGTTATTCCCCCTAAGCAAGTGTAGATTTTTCCTCAAGGTATAAATCAACCCCTACAGCCATACCTACACCCCTAAACCCTTACACCCCTGATTCTGCGGTAGATTCTGCGGTTTGTGCCTCAGTCTCAGGTGCAGTTGTTTCCGTCTCTTCCTCTTGGCTGGACAATGAACCTTCTGGTACGAGTTCAACTGTGGAATGTTCTAAGAGCCAATCGATAATTTTTTCGCTTAACATTTCGTTTTCTACGACAGATTGCAGTCTATCTTCATCCACATCCTCATCTGGATATTGCTCCAATAGTTCGGTGACTCTGGCTTGAATTTCTTCGGGAGTAACTGCAATTGACTCGCGTTTAGAGACTTCTTGTAAAACCAAAGACCGCTTCAGACGTTCAATGGCTTCAGGGCGCGATCGCTCCCGTAACTGGGGAATAATATCTTGGGTAAATAACTTTTTCACATCTAGCCCTTGCTGCGACAGCTTAATCGCTGTTTGTGTCAGCATTGTGTCGATTTCCTGGTCAATCATGGTGGCTGGTAAATCGACTTCTACGTGCTTGACTAGTTCGTTTAACAGGGCTTCTTGTTTGTTAGCTTTGGTTTTATCCTCGGCCTCTTTTTGATATCGCTCGTCTAAAGATGCACGCAACGCCTCTAAGGTCTCAAAGTCACTGACTTCTTGGGCGAAGTCATCATCCAATGCAGGCAATTCTTTTTCTTTGAGTTCCTTGAGTGTGATTGTGAATAACGCTGGTTTACCAGCTAATTCTTGATTCACGTAAGGGTCTGGGAATTGTGCCGTAACTTCTCTGGTTTCTCCAGGATTCATCCCTACCATCCCAGAGACAAACCCAGGAATGAATTTATCTTCCTGCAACTCTACTTGAAAATCAGTCGCGTCACCGCCAGGAATCGGTTCTGGTTCAGCTTCGGGGTCTGCGTCTTCAGCTTTAGCAATGACTCCTTTAAAATCTACTACGGCTACATCACCAATTTGGGCTGCACGTCCTTCTACGGGAATTAATGTGGCCATTTGCTGACGTTCTTTGTCCAGAACTTCATCTACCCGACTGGAGTCATAGTTAATTTCTTCGGCTTGGACTGTCAAACCAGTGTACTGCGTTAGGGTAATTTCTGGTTCAACATCAACCGCCGCCGCGAACACGAGAGGTTTTCCAGGTTCGTAATTAGTAATTAAGTCATCAAAGGAAGAGCGTAAACGTGGTTGACCAATTGCGGCAATGGATTCTTGTTTTACGGCTTTCTCAATCCCATCTTGAATGAGTTCTTCCAGTGCTGCTGCTTTGATCCGAATACTGCCCAATTGCTGTAACAATATGTGCCTAGGGACTTTGCCTTTACGAAACCCAGGAATATTGACAGTTTTGGCTAAGTTTTTAATGACCTGTTCGTAAGTTTGCTGAGTGCTTTCTGGTGTAATTTCTATCTCCAGCCCAATTTGGCTGGCGGGAAGTTTTTCCTGGGTAACTTTCATGCTTCGTCTCTAATTTTCTGGTTTTTGTGACTCCAAGTACACACAAGACGGGATTTACCGTTTTTGAGTTTGATGTCTCTTGGTTTAAAATGGGAGGTTTCTACAAGGCATATTTTCTGCCCTTGATTGTAGATATCCAGTTTACTGCTAATGGCAAAAGACTTGACACTTTACCTCTATAACTTTACTCAATTCAGCAGAGGTAGGGGTATGGGGCGTGGGAAATAATAGTCTATATTGTCTCCTCTCCTGCTCCCTAACACCTTACACTCCTAATCAGCACTTTCAAATTAGCAGAGTGGAAACTTTTGACTGTGGACTATAGACTTTTGACTATAATGAATAACGATTTTCCTTTGTAGGGCAGATTTATTGTATAATAAACCCACATTATTTTAAATTTAATGGTAAACATCAGCAAAAAACGCGCTAAACTTTAGCATCAACTTAATACTATGTGATTAAAGAAATATTCTTATACTTAATAAAAATATTGGTACTACATTAAAGAAATTAATTTTAAGTTAAGAGCGGTTATTGCTAAATTTTTTAGGAAAAATTGTCAATTTTTGTAAAGCATTAAATTACCCATCACCTCTTGGAAGGAGGAAGTTAGTTTGTCAAAGTTGTATCGTTTAGCTATTTTGGGGGCAACTGGTGCTGTAGGCACAGAGTTGTTGGAACTGCTAGAAAGTCGTAATTTTCCGGTGGGAGAGCTAAAACTATTAGCGTCTGCTAGAAGTGTGGGGCGATCGCTCCCATTTAAAGGCGAAAATATCCCAGTAGAGGCTGTCAGCGATCGCGCCTTGGAAAATGTTGATATAGTACTGGCTAGTGCTGGTGGTTCTACATCCAAAGCTTGGGCAAAAGTCGCAGTCGAAAAAGGTGCTGTTGTCATTGACAATTCCAGTGCTTTCCGAATGCACCCGGAAGTCCCTCTTGTAGTTCCAGAGGTCAACCCCCACGCGGCCGCTACCCACCAAGGGATTATCGCTAACCCCAACTGCACTACAATTTTGATGACTTTGGCAGTCTGGCCTTTACATCAAGTTCAACCAGTGCAGCGCATTGTCGCCGCCACCTATCAATCAGCCAGTGGTGCAGGTGCCAAAGCAATGGAGGAAGTTAAAATTCAAAGTAGTGCCATCCTCCAAGGAGAATCACCAGTAGCGGAAGTATTACCCTACCCATTAGCATTTAACTTATTTCCTCACAATTCCCCAATGACCGATTCAGGTTATTGTGAAGAAGAAATGAAAATGGTCAACGAAACCCGCAAAATCTTCGGCACACAAGAAATTAGAATTACCGCAACTTGTGTTAGAGTCCCGGTACTGCGGGCGCACTCCGAAGCCATTAATTTGGAGTTTGCTGAACCATTCTCTCCAGAATCAGCCAAGGAAATTTTAAGTCAAGCTCCGGGAGTAAAATTAGTAGAAGACTGGGGGAAAAATTACTTCCCCATGCCTATAGAAGCCAGCGGTCGAGATGAAGTTTTAGTCGGTAGAATTCGCCAAGATATTTCTCATCCCTATGGCTTGGAACTATGGTTGTGTGGCGACCAAATTCGCAAAGGTGCAGCATTAAATGCAGTTCAAATTGCCGAGTTGTTGGTAGAGAAAAATCTGCTCCAACCAACAAAGGTATACGCTTCTTCGTAGGAAGTATTGAGTAGGGAGTGGGGATAGGGGCAGTAAATAGAAAATTCCATGCCCAATTCCCCATACCAAGACCCAACTTGTAAGGCAGTGGGAAATAAGTTATTACAATAAAAACCACCAAGACATAAACACGACAAGGTAGTTAGGAGTAAAAAAAGGGTGGGCGATTTTGGCAGAGTTTTAACCGCTATGATTACGCCGTTTAAAGCAGACGGTAGTGTCGATTATGATGTCGCAGCAAAACTAGCAGTACATCTAGCTGATAACGGTACAGATACATTGGTAGTGTGTGGGACGACTGGAGAATCTCCTACTCTCAGTTGGGACGAAGAATATCAGTTGTTTGTTGAAGTTTTGCAAGCTGTAGCAGGCAAAGCTAAAGTAATAGCAGGCTGTGGCTCTAATTCCACCAAAGAAGCGATCGCAGCGACACAAAAAGCAGCTAAAATAGGTGTACATGGTACTTTACAGGTCGTACCCTACTACAACAAACCCCCACAGGCTGGACTGTACCAGCATTTTCAAGCAATAGCACAAGCCTGTCCCGACTTACCGATATTGTTGTACAACATCCCCGGACGGACTGGTCAAAATCTCTCTCCAGAGACAGTTGTACAATTAGCTGCAATTGAGAATATAGTTGGCATAAAAGAAGCTAGTGGCAATCTTGATCAAGCCAGTGAAATTCGCAGGTTGACACCACAAGAGTTTCAGATTTACGCTGGAGATGATTCGTTAACCCTGCCCTTGTTAGCGATCGGGGCAAAGGGTGTAGTGAGCGTGGCTTCTCATCTTGTAGGTAATCAGCTACAGCAGATGATTCAAGCTTTTAATGCAGGACAAGTTGCACTGGCTAGTGAAATTCACCTCCGATTTTTCCCACTGTTTAAAGCATTATTTCTCTCTACAAATCCTATTCCTATTAAACAAGCACTAAAACTTCAAGGTTGGGAGGTTGGTTCGACTCGTCTGCCATTATGTGAAGCTGACCAAGATGTTAGTGAAAAGTTAGCAGGAGTCATGAAAAAACTCGATTTAATTTAATCATAATTACCGTTATTGTAGTCTTTGTTAATTGCTACTATTTGTTAATTAAGTCGGCATAATTTTGATTAATCTTGATGAGAACACCTTTGAGAAAACTAGATAGATATACAGTGAAATATTCAATGTAAAGTCCTTTTTATTGACTCAACAAATTACAAATTTAAGTAAAATTTGGCGGCTGAACTACAGCAGGCTAATCTTGTCATTCATACAAGACTAATAAGTTTGAATTTATTAAACCTAAAACCACAAACAACAACATCAGGAGAAAATGGCTAAAAACGAAGCAACCTCCGCCCTCAAAATTATTCCTTTGGGTGGTTTACATGAAATTGGTAAGAATACCTGTGTTTTTGAATACGATGATGAAATCATCTTGTTAGATGCAGGATTGGCTTTCCCTACAGAGGCGATGCACGGAGTAAATATCGTCCTTCCAGATATGACTTATCTGCGGGAAAATCGCCACAAAATTAAAGGCATGATTGTTACCCACGGTCATGAAGACCACATCGGCGGGATTGCTTTCCACTTGAAGCAATTTGACATTCCGGTGATTTACGGGCCAAGACTAGCTATGGCCATGTTAGAAGGGAAGTTGGAAGAAGCAGGAGTACGCGATCGCACCGAATTAAGAAAAGTCCTCCCCCGTGATGTGGTACGAATTGGCAAACACTTCTTTGTCGAGTACATCCGTAACACTCACTCGATTGCTGACAGTTTCACCGTCGCTATTCATACACCTTTGGGTGTCGTCATTCATACCGGCGATTTTAAAATTGACCACACCCCCGTCGATGGCGAGAGATTTGACCTGCAACGCCTCGCAGAACACGGCGAAAAAGGCGTACTGTGTCTGTTGAGCGATTCAACTAACTCCGAAGTACCTGGATTTACTCCCTCAGAATCAGCCGTTTTTCCGAACCTAGATCGAGTATTTGGTCAAGCAACTGGGCGATTATTTGTTACTACCTTCGCTTCCAGCGTGCATCGCATTAACATGATTTTGCAATTGGCTAAAAAGCATCATCGTGTGGTGACGGTTGTGGGGCGTTCCATGCTGAATTTAATTGCCCATGCTCGTAATCTGGGTTATATCAAGTGTGAAGATAATTTGTTTCAACCTTTGCATACAGTTCGCGGTATGCCTGATGAAAATGTCCTGATTCTCACTACAGGTTCTCAAGGTGAGACAATGGCAGCTATGACCCGCATTGCTAACCAAGAACACCCCCACATTAAAATTCGTGAGGGAGACACAGTTGTTTTCTCCGCCAACCCTATTCCCGGCAATACTATTGCTGTCGTCAACACCATCGATAAGTTGATGATTCAAGGGGCAAAAGTAGTCTATGGACGGGAGCAAGGGATTCACGTTTCTGGTCATGGCTGTCAAGAAGAACAAAAGCTGATGATTGCCTTAACCCGTCCCAAATTTTTTGTTCCAGTCCACGGGGAACATCGCATGTTGGTGAAACACGCCGAAACAGCGCGGAAGATGGGTGTGCCAGCAGAGAATATGGTAATTATTCAGAATGGGGACGTGATTGAACTGACGGAAGAATCCATTCGGGTGGCGGGGAAAGTGCCATCTGGAATCGAACTGGTAGATACTACAAGTTCTGGGATGGTCAGTGCCAAAGTTCTACAAGAACGGCAACGCATGGCAGAGGAAGGCATTGTTACTATTGCCGCAGCGATTGATTGGCAGGGTAAGCTCATGGCCAAGCCGGAAATTCACCTGCGGGGTGTTGTTACCAGTGTAGAGCGATCGCTCGTACAAAAATGGGTGCAACAGCGCATCGAAGAAATACTCAGCGTTCGGTGGTCGGAGTTTGCGACTGGAACAACCGAGCAACCGCAAGTAGATTGGGGTGGATTACATGGGATGTTGGAGCGGGAATTGCACCGTTCTATTAAGCGGGAATTGCAATGTCAACCTTCGGTGACTTTGTTGATGCAGACTCCAGATGAAGCCCCTGTGAAAGTGGCTGATGGTAGAAGGCGGCGGACTCGGACGGCTGCTCAGGTGGCTTCCTAAGAATTAGCTCACGCATACGAGTAGGCGCAAAGACGCAAAGGCTAGATGAGGGTCTTTGCGCTTTGTACTGAGGAATTTTTTTATGGGAGGCGATGTCTATTTAGTGAACCCAAAAATAAGTGATAGTTACAGTTAATAAAGTTAGTGGTACACCAAAGCGGAGATGTTCCCAGAAGGTGAGTTTATATCCTAAGTCCGCAGCCGCTTCTACAGTAATTAAATTCGCAACTGCACCAAATAAAGTGAGGTTGCCGGCTAAAGTTGAACCGGCAGCTAGCAATAGCCAAGATTTAGTATCACCCTGAGGAATTAATGGTTGTAATAGTAGTACAGCCGGGACATTGGAAATTAAGTTCGATAACACAACAGTTAAACCTAATAAACTCGCCGCAGAATTAACTGTATGAGTAAATGGTTGTAGTAAGTTTAGTTTTTGTGTGGCTTTAGTTAAGATAAACAGCCCAGAAAACATTACTAATAAGTTCCAATCTACTTTTTTTAAAATTCTTTGTGGTTTAATCCTTCTAGTAATTAATAATAAGCTAGCAGCCACTAAAGCTGATTCTGCTAAGGGTAAACCTACTGCAAAAGCGATCAGTAAACAGGTGGTAATGATTAATGTTTTCTTAAATAGGGGTTTAAATATTCTTTGGTTAGTAGGAAGTGCAACCGGGCAAGGTTTGATTGAGCGCACATCTGGATAAAGTAACCATAGTAATCCCAGTTGGATAAATAAGCCGACAATCGCTACCGGAGCTAATGCTTGTAGAAAATCTAGATAGCCAATCCCAGAAAATGAGCCAATTAGGATATTTTGCGGATTACCGCTTAAAGTTGCTACAGAGCCAATGTTAGTTGCACCGGCGATCGCCAATAAATAGGGAATGGGATTTAAACTTAAGGCTTGCGCCAAACTCAAAGTCAAAGGCGTGAACACCAAGGCCAATGTGTCATTCAAGAAAAAAGCGGAAAGAATCCCGCTGCCAAAGGTTAAGGCTATCAATAAACCAAAGGGACTGCGAGTCAACCTGAGTAGGGCGGATAAGGCTTGCTCGAAAAACCCCGCATAGGAAAGGTTGGCGTTGACTAGCATCATGCTTAACAAAAACACAATGGTGTTAGCATCAATTGCTTGCCAAGCTTCTTGGAGATTCAGGACACCCAAAGCCAACAAAAATGCCGAACCTACTAAAGCGATGGTGGCACGGTTCATTCGTAAGCCGGGAAGATAACCCAGTGCTAACCCTAGGTAGGTTATACCCAATACGCTATAAACTCCAAATTGGATGATTTTCACTGTCTGGATGAAGCTTTTACGTTGATTGTTAACTCAAGATAGAACAATGTACGCCTATCTCCAATATGCTCAATTGGGAAAAATTTTTATATCAAGTTTTGTAACGATTAACATAAAATCCACCCACTGGCGGATGTCTTTATTAGAATTTAAACTGTGTCAAGTTATCAACAAGATTGTATAGCCACACTACCAATTCTGGAAAAATTGCGATTAACTTGACGTAGTAATAAGTTGTTTCCTGATCTCAGTGGCTAGTCACGAACTTCATTATATCTCAGTCAGGACAGGGTTTTTCCCGATTAGGTAATTTTCAAGCTGTATATATTCACCGGAAGGGTGAATACCCTCATTTACACAGAGGCACAACCATGAAGGTATTTGATAATACCACAAAAAAGATTTTTCTGGCAAGTTGGGTTTGGGTTAATCAACAAGAAGTAATTAAACATGATCCCCAGCCATTGCCAAGCTCTAATTCTCCAGGTAGATGGGATCTTCTCCAACCTCTACGCCGATGGTTAGATAGCATTGAAGTATGCGATCGCCAATTTGCTCACCGCCTGTGTCAGTTGATCCCCGCCCAATGCCCCTTTGAACGCGATATTAATTTGTTTGGCAAAACTCTGTTGCACATTCCGCCATTATGCAAACTCAATCCCCTATATGAAGAAGTGGTGAGTTTACGTTTTCGGGCCATGTGCTACCTAGCCGATGAGTGCGGCGAGGATGTATCGCAATATTGTTAGTCAATGTTTGAAAACTAATTCATCAACAGTCAGATACCCGACTTCTCAAAGAAGTCGGGTATCTGACTGTTTGTCCACAATCTTTGATGATTATTGACCCTTTTTTCTAGTTCGCCATTTTTGGATAGCTTCTTGAGCATCCTCATGGATAGGGGTGATTTCTGGAACTAGAGTCGCTGTGGCGATCGCAGCTTGAAAGTTGCCTTGTTCAGCACGGGTTTTCGCCAAGTCTAAAATCTTTTCACTCCATTGGTTAATAGATTTTTTGGCCAAGTCGTAACCAGGTTGCCCTTGTGGAACTCTTTTAGCGACTTCAATGGCACGATTATAAGTGGATGCTTGTCCCGGCTTAATTAAGGCATTAGCAGCATCTAAAAGGGTGGTATTGGCAAGATACTGTTTAGCTTCTGTGCGCCACTGAGTAATTGCCGTTTGGGCTTGGGGATAAAGGTTTTCGCCTTTGGGGATCAATTGAGCAGCTGCGATCGCATAATTATATTGTCTTTGTTTTGCTCGACCTTCTGCTAAATCGAGGATCATCCGACTCCAAATTTTGATATTCTCCTGCGCTTGGTCGTAGAGGGGTTCGCCAGGGTTGATTTTTTTTGCTGTGGCGATCGCCAAGCTGAGATCACTCGCTTGAGTTTGTCTGAGAGATTTTTTGGCTAAATCTAGTAAAGCTTGGTTTCGTTTTTGTGATTCAGAAATCGCTGCAATTTGGGCTGTTGATTGGTTTTTTGGGGTGCGAGGTCGTGATATTTTGGGCGTGGATTGGGAACTTGAGGCAGTTTTGATGATGGGAGACTCATTATTATTAATAGCGGTAGAATATACTTCCTCCCTCGCCTGCAAAACTCTGGCTTGATTACGCAGCAAAACTATTGTAATTAAAGTTACTACCAGCATCGTACCGCCACCCCAAATCAGAAATTGTCGCCACAATGAAGAGTCTGGTTTGTTTTCCGGGAGACGTGAGATATAAGGTTGGGGAGTTTCAGGTATAAATCTGCTACTCATCTCTTGATCCGTGGCTGTTGGGGCAAAAGATTGGCTGTTATTGCTGATATTGGGGAATTGTGGCTCATTAAATGTCAGGTTTGGGAATGATAACGCTTGGGATCTATCTTTAATCGCCGTTTCTGCATTTTGAGCTTCCAACCACATACTCATGGGGTATGAATTGGCTGTAGTATTGGTTGATGTTTCTCCTAGTGATGGCGCAGCTAATGCGACGGCAAAACTTTCCTCTGGAAAAATAATTGGTTCTGTGACTGATGGTTCTAATGTACTAGGAATGAATGTGTGAGGAATTGTGGCTCTAAATTGTAATTTATTGGTATTTGGCGCAGTTTCAACTGGCGGTAAGATCACTGGTGGCGTAGATGGGATGATGGCAACTGGATTTTGGGTAGGTCGCCAGTAATGCTGAGATAATTCTGGGGTGATAATACTCAGGTGTTTTTCTAAATCCGCCAAACTAATGCCATAACCAGAACGTAAAGCGGCTAACAATGCCGCAGTAAAGATGCCGTGACCAAGTTCTCTACTTTCTTGGGAAAATTGTTCTGGTTGGCAAGAAAAAATTGTTGCTATTTGTAGTTCTTCGGCTAGTTCTAGGGTTTCTTTACCGACAAGATTATCCCCGGCTGCACCAAAAGCCCGGTTAATATCCAACAGCAACAAGACATTGAAGTTCGCTAGTTGCAGACTTTGCATTAGCGATCGCACTTCTATGCCTGTCTCCGGGACACGTTTGGGATCGCCATCTACAGGCATGAGGTAATCTCTACCTGCATAGTTGACCCCATAGCCACTAAAAAATAACCAGATACTGTCTTGGGGTTGCCAACAGGCCGCTGCTAAATCTTCTAACAGTAGCAGAATATTTTCTTTAGTCGGATAGGTGGATCGGTCGCCAATTGGTGGTGACGTATCACTCATGAGCAGACAACGTTGATTTAAAAAACCCGCTTGCTGCACTAAAAAATCTTTTAACGCCTCAGCATCAGCCTGAGCGCAACTTAAAGGTTGAAATAACTGATATTGATTGATGCCTATGGCGATCGCCCAGTAGTTTGCCATCCCGCCCTTTGTAGGTTGTTGTGTGCTTGCCTAAAATTGCGGTTGGCTTTGCTGAAAAAACAAAGCTAACCTATGTCTTATAGTTTTGGTGATTCTCTTGGATTCACCGATTTTATGTAATTAATATTACATAGAGTCTCAATAAAACCCTCAGATTATTCAAAATATTGAACTTCACCAGGGAGCTATAAAGTTATGACCAAAAGTGGTGTACACCAACTATCATCGATCATTCCCTTCTCATTTATTAGCCAATTTGACAAAAAAATCCGGACATTTCCGTTAATATTTTTGCTCCTTTCTCCCGTGTCTGTATGGATAATCACAGAAACGATTTTCCCCCAAATTGTGCAAGCTTACACAGCCAGAGTAGACTTGACTATTGATCGATTACCAGATGAAGGCTATGAAGCCATTCTCAGACGAGCCGAAATGACTGCTAGAGCAGCAGCACAACGTAGCTTTGATCAAGAT
Organism: Trichormus sp. M33_DOE_039; assembly: GCA_015296085.1. Classification (GTDB taxonomy): domain Bacteria; phylum Cyanobacteriota; class Cyanobacteriia; order Cyanobacteriales; family Nostocaceae; genus Trichormus. Next base: position 20,826 of record DVDT01000075.1, read on the forward strand.
ATTCTAGTAACAGATGTTTCTGTAATTATCTCCGTACAAAGTTATGGAGCGATCGCCCCAATATTAACGTTAGGTGTTAGCCGCCAACAATGGCGCACCCGTCCCGATCCCCGTCGATGGGCAACTTATTATAAATATGCGCGATCGCTCCTCCGTTTTGAACAACCATCCACTCCCAACCCAGCTGCCGCAGTAACTATTCCCACAACCTCACCGGAGGCAGGAAGCCAAAAACCAGAAGTAGGAGGAAATACTCCCGTAGTTCCACCAGCAGCAGGAGGCCAGAAGCCGGAGACCGGAGGAATTTAGCGATGTAGGGGTAAATGCAATCTTTCTTTACTATGCTCAATGATGGCAGTTGCTCCACTTAGGGAAAAGTCAGATTTTCATCCACCCCTATACCCTTACACCCTAAAACAGTGTCTTATAGGCAAAGCGTAAAAAACCTACACCTGTGAGTCACTGCCTCCCCCATGCCCAATTTATTTGACTTCGGCTAGCGATCGCTTAGAATAGAAAGGTTGTCAAGAATTGCGATATCGGCTATCATGGCTGTTCCTAAGAAGAAAACATCTAAATCTAAACGAGATAAACGTCGAGCTACCTGGAGACACAAGGCTGCTGTTGAAGCGCAAAAAGCTCTTTCCTTGGGTAAATCTATTTTGACGGGACGTTCTACATTTGTCTATCCTACTGCTGAAGAAGAAGACGAAGAAGAATAAGAAAAAATCGGTAATGAGTAATTAGAGTTACCTAATTACCCATTACCTTTTACCCATGACTGATGATCAAATAATCACATCAACAGTAAAGTATATCTAGCCTCTGATTTTTTGATTTTCAATAAAATTAATATTTAACTTGGAAATAGGGGCGTAGGGGGTAAGGGTATAGGGGTGTAAAGGAAACCATATTAATATAGTCATTGTCTGAAATTGAATTGTATAAGTCTTGGAAACTCTTACCCCACCCCTACACGCCCATATTCATACACCCTCTACCTAAAATGGGATTATGTTAGGGAAATTTTTTCAAAAACCAAATTCAGGAAATAGCGATGGGCTAGACCCCGCCTTAGGCGATCGCGTCCCCCCAGGACAACACTTGGCTAAAGGTTTTCCTGTGTTAACCTACGGTCAAGCACCGCAAGTTAGTATAGAAGGATGGGAATTTCGGGTTTGGGGTTTGGCTAAACCTGTAGTGTTGAGTTGGTCAGATTTTATGAGTCTACCTCAACATGAATTCACCGCAGATTTTCACTGTGTCACCCGTTGGTCTAAGCTTGATGTCAAGTGGACAGGAATCAAAGTCACAGATTTCATGAATTTAATTGAGGTAGATCCCCAAGCAGCTCATGTGATGGAACATTGCTATGGGGGCTACACTACTAATATTGCAATGGTGGATTTTGTTAGAGAAGAAAACTTTTTCGCCTTTAAATTATTTGGTGAACCATTATCAGGAGAACATGGCGGGCCGATGCGGTTGGTTGTACCCCACCTTTACGCATGGAAAAGTGCTAAATGGATTAATGGATTGGAGTTTCTAGACCAGGAAGAACTAGGTTTTTGGGAACGCAATGGCTATCATCGCCGTGGCGAACCTTGGGCGCAAGAGCGATATAGTTACTAGAAAAAAAGGAAGGGAAAAGAATTAATCCCTTTCCTATTTTACCTATTTGATAAGTTGTAATCCCTAACCTCTACCTAATAATTAGTTTCAACAAAGATAGTTTACCTTTGTATGGTGCGTAACGCCAATTTAAGTCTAGCCAAAAGGAATTTTTTAAGACACTTTTGTAATGTGAGAAGGTGTCAAAACTAGCTTTTCCGTGATAACTACCAATACCGCTATTACCTACACCACCAAAGGGGAGAGACGAGACAGCAAATTGCATGGCTATATCGTTGATACATACTCCACCAGATGATGTGTTTTGCAAGATATATTTTTGGAGTTTTTGATTGCGTGAAAATAGATATAAAGCTAAGGGTTTTGGTTGAGAATTAATTAAGGCGATCGCAGCTTCTATATTGGTATATTCTAAGATGGGTAAAATCGGCCCGAAAATTTCTTCCTGCATTATCGGATCTGTTAGAGATACATGATCAATTAATGTGGGAGAAATATATAATTCTTCAGGTTTAGTGTCACCACCAATGATAATTTCACCATTATTCAACAGTTGATTTAAACGCTCAAAATGTTGTTGATTGATAATCCTGGGATAATCTGGACTATTGACTGGATTTTCACCATAAAAGTCTCTGATAGTTCTTGTTAAAGCTGCAATTAAATCTGGTTTAATGGTTTGATTAACTAACAGATAATCTGGTGCAATACAAGTTTGTCCAGCATTAATAAACTTACCCCATATAATCCGTTTTGCTGTATGTTCTAGATTAATATCTGTATCGACAATGCAAGGACTTTTACCGCCTAATTCTAACGTCACTGGTGTGAGAGTTTTTGCTGCTGCCATCATCACGAGTTTACCAACGGATGAACTACCAGTAAACAAAATATGATCAAATTTTTCTGCTAATAGTTGTTGACTGGTTTCTATCCCACCTGTAACTACAGCAATATAATCACTGGCAAAATATTTACTAATAATTTCAACTAATAAATTAGAAGTATGAGGTGCAAGTTCTGAAGGTTTGATAATGGCACAATTACCAGCCGCAATCGCACCTATTAAGGGGGCAATAATTAACTGAAATTGGTAGTTCCAAGCCCCAATAATTAAGACAATTCCTAAGGGTTCTGGGCAAATTTGGGCTGAGTATTGAAAAAGTTCTAATGGGACTGCTACTTTTTTAGGCTGAGTCCAACTTTTTAGATGCTTGATGGCGTAGTCAATTTCTTTAGTAATAAAGATTTCTGTAGCGTAAGTTTCAAACTCCGATTTATGCAAATCTGCTTTTAAAGCCTGAATAATTTCTAGCTGATGACTTTTAATTAATTGTTTGAGTGTTTGGAGTTGGGCAAGGCGAAAGTTGATATCTTTAGTTTGGCCAGTTTGAAAAAACTGACGCTGTTTTTGTATGATTTCTTGAATATTTAAAGTATTCATAGTACATGGCAACGTTTCTACTTTTAATTAACGTAAGTTCGACAAAACCTAACCCCAACCCCTTCCCTTTTAGGGAAGGGGCAGAAAATCTACAACTTGGTAAGAAAAAATAGATTTTTTAAACCTCTCCCTGAAGCAGAGCTACGGTGTACACACAAGTCTAATAAGCTAGCCCGACAACGTTTTGATCCCCCCTAACCCCCCTTAAAAAAGGGGGAACAAGAATCAAAGTCCCCCTTTTGAAAGGGAGCCACTGCGTTGGAGAGACACTGCGTCGGGCGGCTTTGCCGACTTGTAGCAAGTGGCGTGGATTTAGGGGGATCAAGCCACATTTTGCACTTAGCAACAAAGATGTGTGTACACGGTAGCTGAAGCAGAGAGGGGTACACTGCGGGTAGCAAGCTATGGAGAGGTGTTCTTCATATCCATCGAACTTACGTTAATTGATATTGATATTAATGTTGAATGGGTAGGCTGACAATAAATACACTACCTTTTCCTAATTCAGAACTGACAACAATATTACCGTGATGGGCTTCGACAATGCGCCGGGAAAGGTACAAACCTAAACCACTACCAGAAATTTTGTGACTACCTTGGCGAAATCTTTCAAATAGAGTAGCTTGTTCTGCGGGTGGAATTCCTCGCCCGGTATCTGCTATCTCTATATTTATATAGTCGGCTTGATCTAAATTAGAATGTTGCAGGCGGATAGTCACTGAACCAGATTCAGTAAATTTGATGGCGTTACCGATAAGGTTAGTAAATAGGCGATGTAGTTCTAAGCGATCGCCTGTGACGGTGCTGGAATTTGCTGTACCATCAAACTCTAGATTAATACTTAAGCTTTTTGGTTGGGCTAGGGGTGTGAGTTCTCCTACTACTTCTTTGAGTAATTGGCTCAAATTTACTGGCTGAAACGCTAAGGTTTTACGACCGGCTTCAAAGCGATAAACTTCTAATAAAGTATTCACCATCGATAGCAGATTGCTATTACTACGCCCCATAATCACGATCACTTCCTGCATTTGGGGTGATAATGTGCCTAATGCACCTTGTTGAAACAGTGTCAGCATCCGATCAGCTGCTACTAGGGGTGTTCGCAAATCGTGAGTAAGACGAGACACAAAATCTTCCCTCTGGCGGGCTATTTCATCCCGTTCATCCATGCTATGTTTTAACCGCAACAGCGATCGCACCCTGGCTAATAACTCATCCACTGTCACGGGTTTGCGGATAAAATCATCAGCACCTAAATCTAATCCCTGTGCTACATTCGGTGCATCATGGGCGGTAATTAAGAGGATGGGAATGTATTGTGGTAACTGCATTTCCCCACGAATGCGCCTGGTAACTTCATAACCATCCATTCCCGGCATCATTAGATCTAGCAGTACTAAGTCACAAGGAGATGCTTGCAGTTGTGCTAATGCTGAGAAGCCATTTTCTGCGGTACTAATTGTATAGCCTTCTTCCTCCAAGATGGTTTTAATTAAAAACACATTATCAGGAGAGTCATCCACAACTAGAATTTTGCCAGAGTGAGAAGTATGTGAACTCATGAGACACCGAGATAAGAATAAGGGATTCGCTCAAAGCTTATTGTTTGTTGTCGTAACAAAATGTGCTTTTTACTTAGTGGGCCATCAACTTTGAAAATAGCGTATGGATAAGTTTTTGGGCAGATGTTACGCAATGTCAATTTAAATTCACTTTTGCCGCAGTGAGGTATTAAGAGATTTTAAAATTAATTTGCAAAAATTAGCAGTTATCACAAATTTTTTTATACCTCAATCTCCGGTAGTTCCCCTTAGTAAACACACCCTTCAATGATGAACTTTCCTATTGAAATAAAGTACATCTCGTTAAGTTCCGGCTTCTTTGCTGGGAACTTAACGAGATGTACTGAGAAAAAATACAATATATAACTATTCGATTTTCAAATTGAACGGTAATCGTGCATAAACTCCTTGGGGGTCGTTCATATTTTGCATAATTGCTAGTTCCTTTTGGATTTTTTGGAATTCAACAGTGAGGGGATTAGTTGGCTTAATGTCTAATTGTTGAAAACCTAAAGTGGTACTAATTTCGTCAACTGTCCGCCCAAACAAACGTTCGCCAAATGTGCTTTCTTTGGGATATTCTTGCAATTGCCAATTTTTACCCAGTTTGGCTTGTTTAGCAGCATATTCCACGGCTGCATTTAAGCCACCGATTTCATCGACTAAACCAATTTGTTTAGCAGCGACACCAGACCAAACTCTACCTTGGGCAATTTCTGCTACTTTTTGTTCTGGTAGTTTGCGTCCTTGGGCGACTTTATTGAGAAATAAATTATAAATGCGGTTAACGCTACGTTGATAGAGGGCTAATTCTTGGGGTGATTTGGGACGCGCAAAGGTTTGACTATCAGCATAACGGGCCGTTTTGACAGAATCCCACGTGATTCCATTGTCGTTGGCTAGCTTTTGACCATTGAGTAATATCCCAAATACACCAATCGAACCTGTAATAGTATTGGGTTCAGCAAAGATGCGGTTGGAATCGCTGGCTATCCAATAACCTCCAGAGGCGGCGACATCACCCATAGAGACGATGACAGGTTTAACTTGGCGAGTCAGTCGCACTTCTCGCTGCATAACTTCGGATGCTGTCGCACTACCGCCAGGACTGTTAATTCTTAAAACAACCGCTTTGATATTTTTATCTTGACGGATTTTGTTGAAGATAGCCGCAAAGCGATCGCCTCCTATTTGAGTGTCGTCACCTTTACCATCAACAATCTCACCTTCGGCATAGACGACAGCAACTTTATTTTTGGCTGTGCGTTCTACTGGTAAAGACTTGTCGGGTACTTGTGCGTATTCCATTAAGTCTATTTGGCGGAAGCTTTTCTCATCTTCTTTGCTATTTGTTAATTTCTTTAAGTCAGTTACTACCTGATCGCTATACGCTATTTGATCAACTAAACCATTTGTTTTCGCTGTAGTCGCTTCTAATATGGCTTGATTATCGGCGATCGCTTGTAATTTTTGTGGGTTAATTTTTCGGCTTTTGCCTACTGTCGCACGCCATTCTCCCCAAATATCATCTAACAATTTTTGGGTTTGTGCGCGGTTTTCTGGGCTAAGTTGATTCAATACCAAAGGTTCCACTGCGCCTTTGAATTTGCCTACACGGACAACCTGCACCCCAATTCCATACTTTTGCAATGCTCCAGCCAGAAACATGGGTTGGCTACTGAAACCGTTGATTTCCATCGCACCCAAGGGATTCAGTGCAATGGTATCGGCTGCAGAACTGAGATAATATTCCTTTTCTCCCCATTCCATACCATAGGCAATTACCTTCTTGCCACTAGCACGGAAGTCTTCTAAGGCTTTACGAATTTCTTTGAGAGATGCAAATCCTAAGCTATTCGCTCCCCCAGTGCGGGTAGCATCTAAGTAAATGCCTACAATCCGCTTATCACTCTTGGCTTTAGCGATAGTATCTAGGACACTACGGAGGGTCATCCGTTCTTGTTTTACTCCAGATAAAGTATTTTGAAATACTTCACCAGAACTGGGTTCTCTGTCAGTGATATTCATTGATAAGTCAAAGACGACTACAGACTTATCTTTGACTAGAGGCCCCGGATCTTTGGAACTTGCCAGAGTCAATAACAATATTAATAGTCCTGTTGTACTAATCCCAGAGAAAATAATTAGTCCTAATACAGTTCCTAGTAAGCTAGCAGCAGTTTGTTTTAAAAAGTTATTCATTAGTTAATAGTCAATGGTCATTAGTTAATAGTTAACACTCAACAGTTGTCCGTGTTTTCTCCTCTGCTCCCTATCCCCTATTGTATTGTTTGTAAACTTTTTGAGTGTTTTAACTCAGATAAAGTTGTGTTACCTGTGCAGAATAATACTGTAGTGACTTCTGCAATTAATACCTCGGCTAAATCTTGCAGTGCGGCTTCTGATTCTACTGCGGCTTTGAGGAAAGGCATAGCCAAGCCTGCGATGTCTGCTCCGAGGGCGATCGCTTTTGCAACATCTAAGCCATGACGTAAGCCACCGGAGGCAATTAAGGGTATATGGGGAGCGATCGCTCTAATACTAGTAATACACTCTGCTGTTGGTATGCCCCAATCTGCAAAGGTGCGACCTAAACGTCTTTGCAGGGCGTTTTCTGCCCTTTCTCCCTCTACTTTTGCCCAAGAAGTTCCACCTGCACCAGCTACGTCAATTGCTCTGACTCCCGCTGCTAATAACTTTTCGGCCATTGCTGCGGAAATGCCATTACCGACTTCTTTGGCAATCACTGGCACAGGCAATTTGGAACATAATTTGTCGATTTTATCAAGTAAACCGCGAAAATTTGTATCACCTCTAGGCTGAATAAACTCTTGCAGAGGATTAATATGCAAAATTAAAGCATCTGCCTCTAACATATCAATGATTTGCAGACATTGCTCTAAGCCATATTTATAGTTAAGCTGCACAGCACCGACATTGGCAAACAAGAGAATATTTGGTGCATATTTGCGAACCGCAAAAGTGTCAACTACTTGGGGTTTTTCTACTGCTACCCGTTGAGAACCAACACCCATCGCCAATTTATAGTTTTGAGCGACTGCAGCTAAACGCTGGTTAATCATTTTTGCTTGTTCAGTTCCTCCAGTCATGGAGGAGATTAACAAAGGTGCGTTGAGCGTTTTACCGAAAAAATTTGTTTTGAGATTGATGTCGTCGCGGTCTAATTCTGGTAGACAACAATGGGTGAAGCGATAGCGTTCTAGTCCATTAGTGATTTCGTGACATTGGACATCTTCTTCTAAGCAGATGCGGATGTGATCTGCCTTACGTGACTGGGTGGGGATGGATGTGTTATTGGTAGGCGCGTTCACTGGTCAGTATGATATATGGCTTGCGATTACTATTGTAAGTGTGTCTGCTGAGTTGTAGGGGCGATCGCAGTTTGTCGTAGTCTTATGCCACTTTTGGAGGTGTGAAATGACCAAAAATCGCAGAGTTTGGATAGTTACAGCCATAACAACTTTAAATGTCTTGACCCAATCCCTCGTTTACAAAGACTAAAATTTGTTGTTAGGCAATTGCTACGGTAATTGGTAATTGAGGAGTAATTATGCGTGTATTTCACACAAAATATTAATGCTGTATTTTTCTATAAACTAATAAGAATCAGTTAGAGCCATTAATAATAGGTTCTTTAACTTTCAACTGAGTTTGCATTTCTTCTCTAGTTTGTAGGTGTGCTTGCTCTAATTTATAACTGAGCCAAACACAGCTACCGCCAAAAGAGGTAATGGTAATTAAACAAACAGTAATTAATAATCTAACTTGAGAACGCAGAGATTTAATTTCTTGTGTTTGCTCTGACAAATTCATCGGTAGTTGTGTAGTAAGCTGGGGATTTTCTACAATTTTTGCTGCTTGTTGTGGTGCTACACTGGCAAATTTAACTTGTTCGTACAACCAATTAGTAATTAATTGTGGGCAGTTTTTCTTAAACCATCGCCAAGCCAGCATTCTAAATACAGGCTTAGAAAATTTAGCAATCATTTTCAATGTGCTATTAACGGTATGGGAGCGGAACTTTTGGTTGATTAAATTAGTTGCTCCTACATCATATAAACAATCTAATATCAACTTAACTGTTGTTTCTTCCCTAGATGACAGATTTTCCAACAATAGAAGTACGTCATGAATACGCTCTTCTGCCATGATTTGTTCTGCTGATTTCGGCGATAAACTAATAAGTTGATGATTGGAAGTATTCATGACATCTATCTATCTAGGGATTTTTGTATACAAGTTTGAGTTGCTGATTATGTGTTTACATTTGATAGCCCAAGAAATGCAATTGTAGATGCTGGCTTAGTGGTGGTTGAGAAAATATAATTCACAACGAAAATGTATTTATTCAGGTAATGACATAATATACAAACTGATTTAGCTATATTAACTACTTGTCGTTTTACCTAACCTTTTCACCTGATTATCCAGAGAAAAGCAATATATTCCTGAAATATATACTTTTTGTCTATATTTTCCAGTCGCTGGACTTGTAAATTTCAGTAATTTTACGTGATTTCCACTAAACGCGACATTTGACCAACCAATATCATTATATACCATTAATTAAAACATACTTAATTATATATAAGTGTTTTCTGAATTTGCATACTTCTCAGTCAGACATAGAAAATGTGATTTTTTATCTATTAATCAAGGCTTTCAGATGCAAGTACTCTCCAAAAATCTGATTTTGCTTCAGATGGGCGATGTTAGTGTACAAGAAAATTGTTCTAAATAATTTACACTTGAGGAATGTAGACAATCTCCTACAGGGTAGTTGTATATACAAGATTAATCATTTCATCAAGAAATTGGGAAAATCACAGCTTTTTCAATTCAGAATAAATGATTGCCATCAACATCAAATTTGGTCAATGCTAAATTAGATTACAAATATTCAAATTAATTCTATAAGGTCAGATTCTTAACTTTAATTTAAAGTACATATGCGTGTTAAGCCTAAAAATTAAAACTCGGATGTTAGCGTTCCCTAGCGGAATTCCTTATACAAGGACAACGCATAGTATTATAGATTTTCATCTGTGAATTATTCTGACAGCGATCGCCACTCTTAAAACCAGCAAAAACATGATCTCTAAATGTTATAAGTACATAATTCCGGCAATATGGTTTTGTCTAAAGCGCAAAAATCACGACAAGTTTAACGTCACATCTGCCACTATCCCTTAGACTAGGGGCAGAAACTTTGTTAAGACTGGTCGAGGAAAGTGGAAAGTGACGGAAACGAACAATTTAAACACTGCGCTTCAGGATGTTTCACGTAGAGAATTGCGAGATTTAGTCAGGACACAGCTGCGAATGCTATTGGAAGCTGGAGATTTGCAAGCAGCTAAGGCTATTCTTGTACCTGTACAGCCTGCGGATATAGCTGAGGCGATTGAAGGTTTACCAGAAGCGATGCACGCTTTGGCGTTTCGTCTACTTTCAAAAAGTGAGGCGATAGAAGTTTATGAGTATCTGGACTATAGCGTTCAAGAACGACTGATAGAGGAATTGAAAAGTCAAGAAGTCCGCGATATTGTTGATCAGATGTCTTCAGATGACAGAGCTAGGTTATTTGATGAACTACCAGCCAAAGTTGTCAATCGTCTTTTAGAACAACTCAGTCCCATCGAACGCCAAGCTACAGCTTTACTTTTGGGTTATGAGGCTGATACCGCTGGGCGGATTATGACCCTAGAATTCATTGCATTGAAAGAAAATTTCACGGTAAGTCAAGCCCTAGAACGGATACGCAGCCTAGCTAATGCCAGTGAAATGATTTACTATCTTTACGTTACTGATGCTGCTAGGCGATTAACAGGGATTGTATCTTTACGGGAGTTAGTCACATCTCAGCCTGAACAAATCGTGGGCGAAATCATGACCCGCGATGTGATTTGCATTCACACCGATACAGACCAAGAGGAAGTTGCAAGATTAATTCAAAGATACGATTTTTTAGCTGTACCTGTAGTAGATAGAGAAGAACGCTTAGTAGGAATTGTCACTGTCGATGATGTCATTGATATTTTGCAACAAGAAACTACCGAAGATATCTACGCTGTAGGCGGTGGTGTGCAATCTAGTGGCGATAATTATTTTCAAATGGATTTACTGGAGGTAGCCCGGAAGCGAGTTTTATGGTTATTCGTATTGCTGATTACCAATACTGTTACAGGTACGATTATTAAATCTCAAGAAGATATTCTGACCAAAGTTGTCACTTTAACCGCTTTTATTCCCTTATTGACTGGTACTGGTGGTAATGTGGGAGCGCAATCCTCAACAGTAGTAATTCGGGGGATGAACACCGATGAAATTAGATCCTTGGGGACATTACAGGTAATTGGCCGGGAAGCGATCGCCGGTGCATTGCTGGGTGGTATGTTAGGCAGTATCGCTACAGTTTGGGCTTTCTTTTTGCAAGGACGAATAGAAGTTGCGATCGCTGTTGGGACTAGTTTAGTCGCTATTTCCGTATTAGCTTCTGTCTCCGGTTCAGCACTACCATTCTTATTTCGCTTTTTGCGTTTAGATCCAGCCTTGATGTCTGCACCATTCATTACTACAGCTGTTGATGTGTTGGGTGTGCTAATCTACTTCAACTTGGCACGAGTCATTTTACGGCTGTAAAACCAAAGAGTAATGGATACCGTTAATCTAGACCGTGTCGAATAGAATATTCTATAAGTCAAGTTTTGGAATCCAAAATTTAAAATCCCAAAGCCAAAATTGGCACAACCTCATAAGTTCTACAATTCTGTAGGTGTATCTGGAGCAATGATTTCGCCAGCACCCATCGTTTTTAAGATCATGTCTTGGTCAGTCACTAACTCATTCAATTCTTTCACTTGTAAATTCATCTGTTCACAAGCTTGTCGAAGTTCTCGTGCGAAGGTATTAATATCTTCGCCGTAACCACATTGATAAGCAGCAGTTTCAATTCCTTGCTTGGCATTTGCCCTAGCACAATCTACTAGGTCAGTTCCATGCAATGGTTTTGCAGATGCCATAGACTTTTGTTGTAACTTTTAAATCGTTTTTCCTTAGCTAGATTAGCAATGCTCTGGGACGAAATCATCTCTCTGTTGGCAGACAGCAAAGTCATCTTCAGGTGTAATCTTCTAAATTTTCTCAGCTAGGCTAGCGACTACAGCAACTAAATGTGTAGTTTCAATTGGTTTGGGGAAATGTGCTTGATAGCCAGAGGCGATCGCTTTGAGCCGATCTTCTTCCCGTGCAAATGCTGTGACTGCTATGGCGGGGATATGACCACCTACATGAATCTCCCACTCCCTGACTTTGCGGATAAAATCGTAGCCGTCTGCTTGTGGCATACCGATATCGCAAAGAATGACAGTAGGTTTCCAAGCGAAGACTTCTTTCAATCCCTCTGCTGCTGAACTACAGGCGCGAACTTCTGCTCCCTGTTGCATCAGAGCTGCTGCCACCACATCTCTAGCGTCGGGTTCGTCATCAACCACAAGTACTCGCGCACCCACAAGCCTATCTAGGCTTGTAGATGGTGCAGTGGTTTTGGGGTTGCTAAAGCTCTCCTGATGAGTATTCACGGGAAGTTTCAGAGTGAAAGTTGCCCCTTGACCCTCACCGTCACTGTCAGCCTGCACTGTCCCACCATGAAGCTCAACCAAGTGACGAACGATCGCCAGACCTAGCCCCAAACCACCAAATTTCCTAGTAGTTGAACCGTCAGCTTGGCGGAAGCGTTCAAAGACGTGTGGTAGGAATTCTGCCTTAATACCCACGCCAGTATCCCTCACTATGACTTGGACAAGGGAGTCAACCTGGCTTAAACTCACATCGACCCGCCCACCCGGAGGCGTAAATTTAACGGCGTTGCTGAGGAGATTCCAGACTATCTGCTGAAGGCGATTCTGGTCTCCTAAGACAGATTCCACATGAGCCAGTTGCATCTGTAATTCAATGTTTTTCACTTCGGTGGTGTGGCGCATCGAATCTACTGCACTGATGATGACAGCGGCTAAGTTGAGCGGCTGTAGTTCGAGATGAAGTTTACCAACGATAATTCGTGAGGTGTCGAGGAGGTCTTCCACCAGTTTTGCTTGGGCTTTAGCATTTCGCTCGATGATTGCGATCGCTTGCTGCGCCTTTTCCGCGTTGAGCTTCCCGGTGCGTAGCAACTGAGACCAGCCAAAGATAGCATTCAGAGGGGTTCTCAGTTCGTGTGAGACTGTAATTAAAAATTCATCCTTCAGACGGTTAGCCGCTTCTGCCTCTGCCCGTGCAGTCTCGGCCTGCTTTAAATTTTCATCCCGCTCACGTTCACGCTTTTGTAGAAGGTCAGCCGAAAATTCTAATGCTTCTCCTAACAAGACGACTTCTTTAATTTGTGAGGGAATCATGCAGGGATACTCACCTTTGGCCAGTGCTTCTGCGGCGATAGCAGCTGAGGTGATGCCTTGAGACATCGAGCGCGATAAAAAAAGCGCACCCACCCCACTGACCACCAGCAATAATAAACCCGACCCAATAACCAACCACATCGCACGGCGAGCCGGACTTTCAATCGTGTCAACGGGAACAACAACAGCCGTCGTCCAGTCAGAGAAATTCGCCCGCCGGAAAGCAACATATACTGATGCTCCTTCCAAAGTCCTCTCGCGGTAGACTCCCTCGGTTGTTTGAGCAATTCGCCTCAGAAAAGATGGAGTACCTGGCTTCCCCACAAAGCGTTCAGGATCACGAGTCCGGGCTACAACAATACCGTGACCATCAACGACAGTACGCGTCCACTCTCCGTCAACTGTTGTTTGGGTTTTGAGGACGCTAGTTAGTGCTTCTGAGGTGATGAGAGCAGTAAGCACATATCGCAGCTTACCACCGCGCATAACTGGGACACGGATGGGAAAAGCCCATTTCTGTTTGCGACGAGCAAAGGCGAGATAACCCACTGCCGGCTGGTTTGTTGCGATGACATGCCGCACACTTTTAGGCTCATTCGCCAAGGGTAATTGCGTCCCGAAGGGACGAAAGGTATTGAAAACCTGGCGTTCGTCCGGCGTGAGAAGGATCACACCTAACCAAGTCGGCTGCGTCTGCGCTGTGCGCTGTGCTTCCTGATAAAAGGCTTTTAAATCATCTTGCTCAATTCGGTCAGAGGCCGCCAGTGATTGGAGTGTCCTAGTTGTACTGGAAACCTCGCGTTCTACATCCTGAGTGAGATTGCGTGCTGCTAGAATCAAGCGGCGTTCTGATGCTGTACGCTCGTTGAGTGAAAGTTTGTGTACAACGGCAACAGCAAAAAGAACGACTGGAAGTAACGCCCCTACCACAAGTAGCAAAAGATGCCACTTCAAAGAAAGTGTGCGTCTACCGACAGCTTTCAAATCTTGATTTCTACTTGTTTTATGCAACCTAACTTCCCAATGTGAGGATAATGTAGTTTTAGTGAATATTGTGATGCTCTTTCGTTGAAAGCACACAAATCACTTAGTTTAGTGTAATTATTTGGATTATAGCTACCCTTAATACTTGGGTGCAGTTTATATGATGGTCGCAAGATGCTAATCTGTGAAAATTCCCAGGCATATTGATGTAGCAGTTACTAATGCCATTAGGAATGTTTTAAAGCGAGTACTAAACAATATTAGCTAACAGAAACTAAAGACGTTTTTGGGGAAATTGAGCATGGATATTGCGGATTAGAGCAAGTTTTCTAGTCTCTAACTCCTAGATAGCAATTGTGCATTTAATGCTTTAGTAATGCGATCGCTAGAAAATTGTAAGTGAGCTAGTGTGTAAGTATCGAGTTGTTCACTAAATTGTTTGAGCCGATGATCAATAGCTTGTTGTAGTTGACGTAGTTCGTACCAAGCTAGTGTACAAGCATCTTCTGGTAAATCATTTTGATCGAGGATCATTTCTAGCAGAATATTGAGATATTCTCGTTGTAACGAACGACGGATACTAGAAATTGGCTTTGGCTGTGCGGTAGCTAAAATTTCTGTCCAAATACCTGTTTGTAAAGTATCAAACAGCTCTGGAATAGATAGGGCTTGATCGGTTGGGTTTTTTAATTCTATGTCACGTAACCGATGCAGGCGATCGCTATCTAAGAGCGATCGTAATATCCCGCTTTGGAACTGCAAAATCCGTTCATGGATCGGATAATCAAGGCGGTTATTCGGTACAAAGCTACCCCAGTGTTCCCATCTTGACGGTGCTAACTGATTCAGTAATTGCGGTGAGAATGTGAAAGCATCTTCAGCAAAGACATACTCTTGTAACTTGGCTAATGCTTGATGTTGTTGGACGCGTGGAACTGCTACAAAAGCCCAAGAATGATCATTACCCACATGGAGACGCTGAAACGATTGTCCCCCAATATACTTAGAAACCAAGGTGGCATTGCGGAAATAATATTGCAATATTCTATTGAAGAGAACACGCAAATTACTATAGCTTTCTCCTTTCATCAGATCATCCTCGTTGAGATGCTGCCACATCACACGGGCGTTATCCATTTGCCACTGAGAATACAATAAGACATCACTACTCATATCCCAAACATTGGCCAGAGGATTAATATCCCAAATATCCTCATCAGTGGCATAAGATAATTCTGGTTGCGGCGATGCCAAAGCAATCTGCTCTAAAAAGTCTTTTTCCGCTTCCGGTATGCTGGGTTCTATTGTTGGGCTTGGTTTATAGCCATACTCTATCGCCCATTCATCATAGGGGCCGATCACCCAAGGAAAATAGTCACCTTGCTCTACTCCCTGCGGTGCTATATTCACGGGTACATAATCCATCACTGAAGCAACTAAACCTTTAGTGTGGGTAATGGCAGTGTTATTTAATTCTGCGGGCGATAACATGGTACTGCCGTGAAAGTTATGGCGCAAACCCAGGGTATGCCCAACTTCGTGAGCAATCACAGAACGCAAATATTGATGCACATACTCTTGCATGAGTTCATGCTGCGGTTTAGTATCTGGCAAAAGTGACAATGCCAAAGCTCCCATTGCAGCTTGATTTGTAGATTCCATCCCATAGCAGAATTCCGATGCCAGTTTTTGGCAGGAGTTATTACCCAATAATGCAGTTGTTTCTCTCAAGGCGCGATATTGTTGCTGAACTGAACGCACCATATTGGCATCGATGATAATATCCGCATCTAAGATTTCACCGGTCAGGGGGTTGACGCGAATTGGCCCTTTGGCAAAGCCTGCATCTAGGGAGTTGAACCAGCGAATTGTGTTGTAGCGGACATCACCTGGTTGCCAATCAGCATTATCAGGCATTTGCCGCACTTCGATCGCGTTTTCAAACCCAGCCTTGGTGAAAGCTTTGTTCCACATCAGCACACCTTCGCGGATTGCATCCCGGTATTCTAGGGGAACAGCATTTTCAATCCAAAATACTATCGGCTGTTTTGGTGAAGATAAAGGTGCATTAGGATCAGATGGTTCTAGATGCCAACGATTGATGTAACGTACAAAGGTGTCTGGTGAGTCGTTGTGAGAAAAATCTTGAAAGGCTGTAATAAAATATCCTACTCGGTCGTCCGCTAGTCGGGGAATATAGCCGTTATTTTTGGGCAGTTGGGAAAAACTGTAATGTACCTTCAGACTCAACGCCCTGCTATCAGGCAAGGTAACTAAATTTGACCCTTCTGGTGAGTAAAACCCGTAAATAGCATCTATTTCTACATTCTCTGGGAAGCTATTGACATCGCCAAAATAAGACTTACTGGTTTCTAAACGGTAATCGGTTTGTAAAGAATATTTTAATAGGGGAGTTAACCCTGGAAAGTCCCGCATCAGCAGATCATCCAGGTTGATGAGAATATTATGATTGTAAGGATTAATACTATCTATTGGGAGTGAATACAGCACTGAATCGCTAAATGAACGGGCAAGCGATCGCTGTTCTGGTTCTGTTGCATCAGTGCGAAACTTCACATTACGCACCACAAAGTGCAAGTTATTGTTTACTTGTTGGCAGTAGAACAGAAAATCAGTCAGAGGTAAGCCACTATAAATCCCACTTTCCCCAATCCCTGATTCTAACGTCACTGTTGCTAGATAATTTTGATTGAGCTGCTCAGGTTTAATTTCCCAGTAAACTTGTCCTGATTCCTGACTGTAATAAAGATTGAACAGTCCATCTAGTTTCTCTGTGGCTTTAATTACATCGCGGAATCGGCGAAAATCTTCTTTCCTACCTTGATCAAAACTATTAGCACTGGCTAAATTTTCCACTACTGAAATTGGGTTGAATTGCTGCACATCAGGATCGGCCAGTTGGTTAGCTCCTGCGCCATCAACATTTAAGAAAAAAATCCACAATATAATCGTGTAAATTGCTAATTGCCTGATCCAGTGTTTCATTTTCAGTAAAAATGTGGATTAATTCGTCCAAAATCCACTTTGGTCAGATAAACATTGTGACTTGACAGGAAAACAACCACTAGCTTGTCGGTAGTGAGTCTTGTAATAGCTATGAGCGTTTTTTAGTAATTTTTCATTTATAAAATAAAATTCGCTAGATAGCAATATTTACGTCTTAAGATAGATGAATAATCATCTCATAAGTTGTGTAGCAAACTACATTTGCCACAAAGATACTTGTTCTTTCCCTAGGTACAGGATATTGCTCAAACTGAGTGCGAACATGATAGATGATGTGCTACCAAACCCTAGCTACGCACCAGGGCATTGATGAATAGAACAACAAAGAACAGATTCAGTTCTGGAATGACTGACGAAGATTGGTTCAATCAAGGGAAATCTGATGCTTGGGCAGGCAGACCCAAAGTGCCACCAGAACAAGATGCTCAAGCTGCTAGTATGTATGACTTAGGTTACAGTGAGGGAGAAATTACGCATCCGCCAACAGAACTTAAGTAAGTAGCCGTCATGAACTGCGTACATAAGAAAACAAAAAAAAGTCTTTCCCTTACACCCCTAAACCCCTTTTTCAAGCTAGAACGGCTTAAATATTTCTAGTTGGGATCAGGCAGTAAGCAGCAAAAGCATTCCCGCAGGTTAGGCAGAAGGAAAGAGGGTTTTAGCTTATCTGTCAGAAGATAATTGTGCTATTTTCACAAACCTATTTACTGGTGAATTAGTGTTTTGAACTTTTAGAAGTAATCAGCCCATTTTCTGACAAGTAAAATCAATCTCATCTGCGGTGTTTACCTATGACGGAGGAAACATTTTCAATTAATGCTTACTATTAAAACCATAGAAGTAAAAATGCAGACAAGGTTGGTTTTTAATTATGGACTTTAGATACAGATGGAAGAATGGCAGACCACCAAGCCGAGATGAGGCAGCGCGGCAAAGATATCTATTAGATGAGAGTCAGTTTGAAAGCGAAAATGACCACAAGCTAGCGGAGGAATCAGCAAGGAAACATTTAAATATTCCTCTAATTACTCCAGATGAGGAGTCCTCTACATTGCCTCATGCAGCTTCACCTAATGAAAGAAAAATGTAATGTAGCCATCCGATTTAATTTTTGAAATTGCTTGCACAAGATAGGAGTAGAGAAGAAAAATTTTTGGTTAATATTCAGGCGATTGCCAAAATATTCAAGTTTAAGACTTGCTTTTCAATGAGTGATTTAGCTTTACTAGAAACCATACAAAGTGTTTTAGAAAAGCACTTTGAGCCAGATGCTGTTTTCCAGGCAGTACTGCCGCAAATTGGAGAAGTTTTAAAATGCGATCGCTGTTTTCTTTACTTGAGAAATCCTCAAACTCACTTTGGTAAAGTCGCATATTGCTGGCGGCGAGATCACACTATCCCAGATATTGCTGAGTACGAATGGAAGTTAGAGCCAGACTTATTACGCCAGGAAGATCCTTTATTTGCTGCGGCACTGCGAACCGAAGCTTCTATTTATATTGAAGATGTGGAAACTGCTAACCCCAAAGTAGTTAATAAAGAGTTTGAGCGCGAAAACTTTGGACATCGGGCGTTAATTCATGCTCATCTGTGCCAAGATGGTCAACTTTGGGGAATTTTGCAGCCTTGTGTGTTTGGTGAAAAAAGGATTTGGTCAGATTTTGACCGTGCCGTGATCACTCAATTAGAAAGCGAATTAACGCCTTTAGTTGTTAGCTATATTAACGTGAATTCGATGAGTGCTTTTTGATCTCACCATCAGCCCCTCTGACTTGAAAGGGGTTTAGGGGTGTAGGGGTGTAAGGGTATAGGGGTGTTGGGGAAAGACACCTTTCCTCCTCGACTGTGAAACTTGCTTCATCGGGACTGTCTTGAAAAGTCTGATCGCCGACTTCAGGCGATCAGACTTTTGCTCCTACGAGGAGAGGGGAGTCAAGCCCTCATTTTTCGTTGCTCCTCCCTCGCCTTGTAGGAGAGGGAGGTTGGGAGGGAGAGGTCTATCGAATTCACGTTACATTACCACAGAAAATCACTCTAACGAACTTTAAATTGTGAATTTCTCCAAGTATTTGACGCTTTAAGTGTTCAATTAAAATAAAGCGAATAGCATGATTTTTGGTAATCAGTTTTATCCCAGTTTGTTGAAGATTTAAGAAATCTAATCCATCCCATTCTTTAATTCCTCAAAACCTAGTTTGATACTCAATCACAGCCCGGCTATCATCTTCTAAATTCGTTGAAGCACGTACTCGAACTTTATCGTTAATACGGTAATTAATTCCCCACTGAAAGGGGTCATTAGCTGTCAAAATCTTAATACTAGAAATCGATAATCTAGTAGAAATATCAACGCCTGCTTCAGCGGCTAATTCGATAGATGAACTACTCTTACCCGCTTCTGGGTTATCCGAAATTACGGTGGGGAATATTCGCAATTCACTTAAACCAAACGCAGTCCCAATTTGGTTAAAGGCTGACTGAAAATTATTAAACACTGCTGAACCTGCTATGTTAATGATACCCAAGGTACTGTCACCCCGTCCTTGAGCGTTCACAAATCCACCACCCAATAAAGCGACAATTTCGTTTTCACTGCGAGAGGGACTGCTTCTTAATTCCAGGCTTTCGTTGAGTCTGCTAGCTGGGCCTTTGACATTGGCTTCAACGCGCACAGTTTCTAATGCGGCTAACCCGGTAGGACTCAATCTGCTATCACTAAAGTCACTGTTTTGGACTACATCAAGGACTTTAGCAAATAGCTGTACATCTAAATCGGGGTCACGGGGTTGATTGGCTCTGAAGGTGGCGGTATGTTTATAACCGCCAGCTAGTTTAAATTGGGTGGTAAACAAGTTGACCCCACCGTCTTTTAACTGGATAGTCCCCACGGGAATGAGGTCGGCAAAAGTACCGCTAACTGTGAGGTTGCCTGTAGCGCGGAAGCTTAAAATAGGTGGGCGGGTAATTTGCAGGTTTTTGCCTAATTCTAGTTCTAAATTATTAAAGCGAGCGATCGCACCTGTACCATTAACTTCTTGTTTATCTTGCTTATTCTGTTTTGTGAGCGATATGCCAACATTACTATTTTGCTGCTCGGTGTTGGTCGATTCTGCTAGCAATACTTGACCATCATATAAACTGATTTTCCCGCCAATCGCAGGTTTGAGTGCAGAACCAGTGATTTGTAAGTTACCACTCGCCCCACCTTGATACAGTCCCTTCAGGTTTAAGTTTAGCTGCTCTAGGGCAACAGTCAGAGGGTTGTTAACCGCTAGTTCGGTATTGAAAACGGGCAATTCACCGGAGGCTTCTACTTTGCCACGGCTAAATCTGCCTTGCAAACTTTCTACTAAGATGCGGTCAAAATCGAATTGTACTTTACCTGTGACGCGTCGGACTTTTCCGGGTAAAGCTTGAGCGGAGAAAGTGGCATTTTGGATAGTCGCAGTCCCGTTTAATATGGGTCTTTGTCTAGTTCCCCTGACTGCTAGGTCTATTTCACCTTCCCCTTTTTCAAAGGCAATTTGGTTGGTTAACAAGTTTAATAATGCCAATCCCTCATTCTGCACTTTCACATCTAAGCTGATTTGGTCATTATCGGGATTAGTGGTAGCAAAAGGCAATTTATAAGGAATACTGCCGTTAATATTGACAGGTTGTGGCCCAGCTACAGAAACGATACTACCGAAATTCAAACGACCATTGGCGTAGCTAAAACTGGCGTTGGCTGATTCTATGGCTTTCTCGTTGAGTTTACCTTCGGTAATTTGCAGTTCTCCTCTGGCTTGAGGATTGGCAACACTACCTGCTAAAGCTGCCGTACCGCTAAGATTACCATTGATACCAATGGGCAGTCTGACAAAGTTATTCAGTACTTCTAGGGGGAAATTACTCACTCGTAATTGCCCAGATTGTTCGGTACCGCCAATGTTACCTGCAAAAGCTACAAGACTATTTTCCGATTCAATGCGGAATGGTCGCACCTGCAACACGCCATTGTCAAAGCTACCTTCCGCAACGATTTTGTCAGCACGATAAAAACAGTTTTCTTCTCCTTCCCTACACCAAGTAAAGTTCTGTCCGTTCAAATTAAACTGTACGGATAAACCGTTGGAAGTAGCAGTGTCTAAAGCCACATCTCCGCTAAAAGTTCCCTGTAAATCTGCTAGTTCAGGAATCGGGGAAGCAGTGCGTTCTTGTTCTCGTCCAGTTACTAACTGATTAATTTGGGCTAGACGTTCAAGTTGGTCTAATAAAGGACGATTTGGCAAACCTTGGGGTTCGGTAGTTAAGTCTGCTGCACTTCCATAGTTAGGATCTGAGCCATTGTTTTGGAAATCTTGGAAGTCAAAGATTTGGGCTACTGTGAGTACGTCTTGGATATTGCCTTGGCTGACATTGAGTTTACCTTGGATTCTTGGCCCTTTAGCAGTTTGAGCAATATTACCAGCTAGGGCGTAGCGACTATTACCTTTGATAAATTCACTACTAGTAATGCTGGCTGTTCCATCACTGTAACGGAACTGAGCTGCAAAGCGATCGCCTTTAATCCGACCGATTTCTGGTTGGGCGATCGCTAAATTAGCTGTAGTTGCAAATGTGCTTTGATTAAATTGCAGGTCTCCCGTTAAATATCCTGTGAGTTTCCCCCCTCCTAAACGCAGACTTGGCGGTGGTGACACATTCAAGATTTGTAAGGGGAAGTTGGCAACTTTCACACCCCAATTGTCTCCTCGGACTTGACCTTGTGCTGAGGCTTGTTGCCACTGTACCAAGAATGATTCGGGACGATTATTAGCATTGAGATTGAAGGCGATGCGGTCATTATTGCCTCTCAAGTCTAAATTTAAACCCTGTCCTGGGGCTGACTGCACACTACCCTTTAACAAAGGTTCAAAGGCGATACCTTGCACGACAAAATCTTTTAAGCCAATTTGTCCAGCTACATTGGGTAATGGTAACTTCCCAGTCACTCGCCCGTTAAAATCTACTCTGCCGGCTACCGCCACCTGATTAGGTAAAGTTACAGGTAACTGTTGCAAATCAAAATCTTGGGCTTGGACGTTAAGATTTAAGGCTGTAATTTCTGGGATACCCGGCCTAGTAGCATTAGCTGCTATTTGACCACTAATATTTAATCCAGGCGCAGTGGCTTGCTGAATTGTCAACTGTTCGCCAGTCCAAGCCAGGGAAGCCACTAAGGGGCGTTCAATTCCTGGTAAGCCTTGGGATAACTGCACTTGGCCAGCAGCTTCGACATCTGCTAATCTGGTCGAACCCAAATTTCCAGCTAATTGTAACTGTCCGCCCAATTGTCCGCGCAGTTGTTGATTGAACCGATTTAACTGCACACCAGCCGCAGCCACCACTGCTTGATAGCGACCATTGGCAAGTTGAATGTTAGACGCTGTTACCTGACCCCCTGCGACATTCAGTTGTGCTTGACCCCTAGCTTGGATACTGTTGAGACTAAAGGAATCTACACCCCCAGCTACATTCAATTGACCAGTTAAATCACCTTGAAATTGGGGCGGTACTGAGGCCAAGCGTTGCACAGGGACATTATTCGCTTGGATTTGGGTTTGATAACGACCGTTAGCCAGCTGAATATTCGCGGCGGTAATTGTGCCATTACCGACGTTAATTTTCGCCTGTCCGCTAGCTTGGATGGTTTTAGGACTGAAAGAATCAACTGCACCGGCTACGTTTAATTGACCAGTTAAATCGCCTTGTAGCGGCACTTTCGCCAAGCGTTGCACAGGGACATTATTCGCTTGGATTTGGGTTTGATAACGACCGTTAGCCAGTTGAATATTCGCGGCGGTAATTGTGCCATTACCGACGTTAATTTTCGCCTGTCCGCTAGCTTGGATGGTTTTAGGACTGAAAGAATCAACCGAACCAGCTACGTTTAATTGACCAGTTAAATTACCTTGTAGTGATACTGCTGCTAAACGTTGTACAGGGACATTATTGGCTTGGACTTGGGTTTGATAACGACCGTTAGCCAGTTGAATATTCGCCGCAGTAATTGTACCGTTACCTACCCGTAAACGCGCTTCGCCACTGCCTTGGAGAGTTTTGAGACTAAAATTTTCTCTGTTCCCGGCAATTTGGAATGTTCCATCTAGGGGATTAGCTAAAGCTGGAGGAGCATTTTTGAGGATGCGTCCCAGGCGAACATTATTAGCAATGAAGCGGGCGGCAAAGTTTTTGTCTTGTAATTGGAGACTAGCGATCGCAATTCTACCGCCACCAATCTGCACCCCCGCACCATCGGGACGAATACTCACAATTTGGAAGGGTTCTGCTGTCCCCGCCAGAAGAAAGCGACCATTTAATTCTGTCCCAGCTAAAGAGATATTTTGCAGTTGATTTTGATTAACAAAGGGTTGTAAACTCACGCCGGCAGCTTGGGCTACGGCTTGCCAACGTTGATTAGCAAAACTCCCACTACCCCGGACTGTTCCTCCAGCCACCCGTGCCACCACGTTGCGGAAGTTATAGTTACGATTAGCACCGACTATCACTTCCCCAGTAGTCGGATAAATTGCTTCTGGTGCGGAAAATTGGACAAAAGTTTGGGCGTTGGTGGGTGTACCTGTCACCCTGGCTGTAGCATTGACTGTGCCGATTTTCACGGCAATATCAGGATTATAGAGTTTAGCGATCGCATCCCCAGGGACTTGATTCGCCGCAAAACTCAAATTGACTTGGGGTTTTTCTCCCAGTTGGATCACACCACCACCCCTAATCTCACCACCTACCGCAGTTTCTCCCAGAACATTTTCCAGCTTCACTAAGGCTTCCTGGGGATTAAATTCAAACTTACTACTAACTCTCTTAAAATTAATCTTATCGATCCGGGCAGTTTTAACGGTGGTGACAGTACCTACAAGAACCGGGTTAGTAGTATCCCCTATCACCTGCAATTTTGCTTGTAATTGTCCAGCCACAGGTACAGGTAGTTTTAACTTCAAAGTTTCTTGGGCTGTGGCGACACTTACCCCATTAATTCGTCCAGCCAACTTGAAGCCTTTACTGCTGTCAATAGTTCCCGCCGCCAACAGCGGAATTTTGCCGTAGTTAGTAGTCAGATTCTCCAGTTTAATTACAGTACCTTGGAAGTAGATACTACCTTGGCTATTAATAAATGGTTGTGGTGCGCGGGGAATTTGTAGCGTTACGCCTTCTAAATCAGCACTACCATACAACAATGGTTTCTGCTCTGGCACGAGTTGGATTTGTAAATCCCCGTTGACTCGACCTGTTTGTAGTTCCAGTGGTAATTTCACTAAACTAGTAACGTTTGCAGCTAGTATTTTTTCGGCTTGTACTTGCAAATTAGCTACCAACGTCTTAGGACGTACATCTCCCGCTAGAGAAATTTTCCCGCCAGTATCCGCTTGACCTTGGACTGCAAATTTAACCAGTTGGTTGTTTTCTAATAATTGAGCAGATCCCAAAAGTTGAGAAAGTACTATAGGAGAAGCAGAAATATCCTCTTGGTCTACTTTGTTCCCTTGTTCCCCTAGATTGGCAACCTCTTTCTTCTGGGGTAAAAGTACTAAATTGCCATTACGTAAGCGGATTGTATTTAAATCAGTTTTAATTGCTCCCGCTGCTCCCGGCGGAGCTAAGGTTGTAGTAATCCAGCGTCCTTCATTATCCTGTTCAATGTAAGCATCAGGATTAACTAGGGTGACATCCAGTTTTAGCTGACGATTAAAAATTAACAGCCAAGGATTAAAAGTTACTTCCACAGCCTCCACTTCTGCCTTATCTGGGTCTGTAGCCGTGGGAGGAATAGCAGAAGCAGCAAAATTTACCCCAGTGAGTGAAAATTGCGTGACTTTACCCAGTTTGACCGGACGGTTAAGTGTACTGGTGAGACTTTTTTCTGCTAACGGCGTTAATTCCTTCTGTACAAAAATCCACAATCGCCAAGCACCGCCCATTAAACCCAGTAGTAAAATACCCCCTAGGGCAATACCACCACGCTTCAAACCCAGCAACCACAAACGCTTGCGGTCAGAATTACGGGACTCATTATCTGGATGGGAAGAATTACTCATGTGGCTTCACTTCTTTCTCGCTGGATGTGGTAGGCACACTACTAGCACTATGGGCATATTACTACGCCAATACCAAGATACAAACCAATCTCATGTTTTGACATTCGGATGAATGCGTAGTCAATAATTGGGTATTAGGAATTGGGGAGGCAGGGCGTTGGGGAGACACTGCTTTGGGGAGACGCTGCGTTGGGCGGCTTTGCCGACTTGTAGCAAGTGTCGTCTGGTTTCCCGCCGTAGGGGATGAACCCGGAGGGAAGTATCTTTGGTTGTAGCAACTGCCGTCACTGGGCATTGGGGTAAAATCTCTTAATACACCCTTACACCTCTATACCTTGAAACCCAGACTATTTCTCACTTGTTGAATTTTAAATTTGGCGAAAAGTTGAGCCAGTGCATTGGGGAGACACTGCTTTGGGGAGACACTGCTTTGGGCGGCTTTGCCGACTTGTAGCAAGTGTCGTCGGGCAATGCCCGACTTATAGCAAGTGTCGTCTGGTTTCCCAGCTTGGAGCAACTGCCTAAAGGGTTTCCCGGCATAAGCTGCATTGGTGAACCCGAAGGGGTCTCCCGACTTGAGCAAACTTTTCAAGACGAATTTTGAATTGGTACTACACCCCTAAACTTATAAATAGACTTCAAAATACAAGGACGGATGATTACGCCAATGCGGGTTTTTGTGTTGATTTTTAATGCTAATACGGAAAATGAGGGGATTCATACAGTTCGCGTGGGCGATCGCAATAAAATTTTAATGTTTGAGTCTCAAGATGATGCTATCCGTTTTGCCCTGATGTTAGAAGCTCAAGATTTCCCTACGCCTACTGTCGAAGCAATGGACGCTGAGGAAATTAAGGAGTTTTGCGACAGTGCTGATTATGACTGGGAAATTATCCCAGAAAATAGTGATCTTGTCATTCCCCCAGAAATTAATGTAGAAGAAACAGACTGGCAACCAGATGGGCAATATGATGATACCGACGACAGCAGTTTAGACTTTGACGATGTACCACCCGCAGAAGAAACAGAATTTTCTGCGGCTGAGTTGGAAAAGATTCGTCGCAAATTAGAAGGATTGTTGTAACTTAGTCATTTAGTCAATAGTCCATAGTCATTGGTCAATAGTTCCTAGTTGATGGAAATTGACAAAGATAAAAAACAAACGCACAGGCTAGTATAAATGACAAATTTGCAGGAACGCGGGCATTTACTGACTGAACAAGTCAATCCTTTAAGCCTGAATCTAGACCAACTCAGTTGTTTGGAGTTGGTGGAGTTGTTTAATAGTGAAGACTATAAAGCGGTGGCGGCGGTAGCGGCGGCTAAGGTGGAGATAGCTCAAGCTATTGAACAGACAGCAACGCGTTTGCGTCAGGGTGGACGCTTGTTTTATGTGGGTGCGGGGACGAGTGGCAGGTTGGGGGTGTTAGATGCGGCGGAATGCCCCCCAACGTTTTGTACCCCACCAGAGTTAGTCCAGGGGATTATTGCTGGTGGTGCTGGGGCGTTGGTACGTAGTTCTGAGGATTTAGAAGACAGGGCGGAAGATGGAGATGGGGCGATCGCTCAACGTCATGTTACTCAGTTAGATGTAGTGGTGGGAATTACTGCCGGTGGGACGACTCCTTTTGTCCACGGTGCGCTGAATGCTGCCCGTCAACGGGGGGCATTGACAATTTTCATCGCTTGTGTGCCATCTGAACAGGTACATTTTGAGGCTGATATTGATATTCGCCTGTTAACAGGGCCAGAGGTGTTAGCAGGTTCTACCCGTCTTAAAGCTGGTACAGTCACCAAGCTGACTTTAAATATCTTGTCTACTGGAGTGATGGTCAAACTCGGCAAAGTTTACGGCAATCGCATGGTAGATGTAGCGGTTACGAATCAAAAGTTACGCGATCGCGCTCTACGGATTTTACAAGACCTCACAGGTTTAAGTCGAGAAGCAGCTGGTTATTTATTGGAACGTAGCGGTAAATGGGTGAAGCTGTCATTATTAATGCACTGGACTGGTTTAAGCAAGGAGGACGGGGAACAGCTTTTATCAGCACACCAAGGTAATCTCAGAAATGCTGTTGCTAGCTATAAAGATACTCAGTCGTCTTGAACGTTTTCCAGTGCAATACTCTAAACACGGCTGCTACTATAATTTTCGTAGTCAGCCTTTTTTTATACCCCCTTGATTACAAAGTAAATGAGTATGAGAAAATAATGTGGCTTTAACTACGCCATTGATTTGAATTACTAAGATAAACTCAATGAGTATATGCCATGCAACTGCTAACTTACACTTAGTAATAAAAGAGGTTCACTCATGAGTATAGAAGGAGCTAAAGTAATCTTATGGGAAGAAAATCAAAGAGACTTTATTAAGAAATTCTATGATCTACAATTTCTGCCCAGAGTAGGAGAAGAAGTTTATCTCAGGAAAGAGAGTTGGAAAGTAATTAGAATTGAACATGATATAGAAGTAGATGAAATTAATATCTATATGGAAATAATTAAAAAGGGTAAGCAGGATAAGGATAAAGATAAAGAGAAAGATAAGGATAAGGATAAGGATAAAGATAAATATTAATCATCAACAGCTATGAATGACTCAGTATTCACGATATTTATCATCTTTGGGAGCATCTGGATTTTAATGGCTAGCGCAGGTGTAATATCCATTTTCAAAGCAGATGGGCAAGAAATTCGTTTAGGTAAAACGGGAATGATAATTATTATGTCTATCATTTTGCCAATTATCATTACTCTTGCCTATGCTGCTTTTAGGGGTACATTCTAAAGCATAATTCTATAATTTGTGCATCTTCTATGACTTCAGAAGACCAATACCAACGAATACAATTAAATTTAGATTTATCACCAGAATTATATGAAACGATTAATAATCTAGGTAAACAAATGAATGGAGATCAGGTTGAGGTATTGCTAAAAGCGATCGCACTCTTAGAAATAGCTGTAGAAGCCAAACAGAAAGGTAAACATCTCTGGATTTTAGATGATAATCAAAATCTGGAAACTGAAATTTTGGGCATCTAAGAGTATGACAAATGTAAAATATTTATCAGAGATAATTAATACTAAAGGTGAAAACCCACTCATTATATCAATAGTCAATCAAAAGTCCCAGGAAGATGCAGAATTTGAGCGTAAACTGCGAGAACTGCAATTTAAACAAGAACTGAGAAAAAATTGGATTTTATTTATAGTTAGAGATGTTGTCGTATTCTCCGCTACAGCCTTGTTTATTTTGGCGGCTAGCGGTTATTCCTTATTTATGCACATTTATAAGTAAAACTACGTTTGGCTTGATGCAGAAGCATTGCATAAGTCAAGTGAGGAAATTAGGACGAAATACCTAAACCCATCTAATTTTAGTTTGAGGAAACCTATTTTTATCTCTCCTCTAAAGAGCGAATTATTTCATATTTTTATAAAAATTTATCTCATGCTTACTCCATCAATTACTCCCATTCGTCTCCTGAAAGATTCTCTGAGATTGATGTTACTTGTTTACATCAATCTCCTATTTTTTTTAATTCCGTACATCATATTATCTTTATCTAAGTTTGCCGTTTCTGAAATCGCATTTTCTCTAATTTATATACTGTACTATTTCTCTTTAGGTATTCTAGTAATCGGAGCAAGAGTTTTTCTTGTATATAAAAAACTCAATTATGAAGACGTTACAGTATATGATTCTTTAAGAGTAACAATTAACAAGTTTCCAGAAATTATTTTTTTAGAAGTTATCAATCTTTTAGGAATAATAACATTTCTATTACCTCGTTTATATTTTGTCCGCTACTTAGTAATAATTGAAGATTTGACGACAGCAGAAGCGATTAAAAGATGTTGGTACATGACAAAAGGATATGGCTGGCAAATTTTCTGGAATCTCTTAACTTTTTCGTTTTCTATTAGAACTACATTAAACATCTTATCTAGTCTAATAACTGCTTTTGTATTTGGTGCTTCATTTTGGGATGTTAATCGAGATGCCTCATCAATCAATCAGCAAGTTTTTATTTCCTATAATTTAATTAATATCTCAATTAATTTCTTTTTTAGTTATCCGTTGTCTACTGTCTATGATATGTTAATGTTTATCAGAATCTTGAATGCAGACAAAAGAAATTTAAAGGCATTAATTAGTTAGAGATTGTCGATATTAAAATAAAATCGGCAAATTCACCAGGTTCAAAGATTCTTTGGTAGTTTTCAGGCTGACGGTGGGGGTTTGGATTATTTGATGTTGCTAAGTTGGTATAAATGTAATCACACTCCACTCCATCAAGTTTAGTGACAGTGTTAATCTTCCAGTCTTGAATACAAGCACCCGTTAAACAAGCACCAGTCAAATCTGTCTGTTCAAGATTAGCTTTGATCAGCTTTGCACCAGAAAGGTTCGCATTTTGTAAATTTGTTCCACTTAAGTTAGTACCAATAAAACTCGCCTCGGCCAAATCTGCACCTGATAAATTTAAACCGCTCAAACATAAGTGATCAAAATTCTGACCTTTACCTAAGCTTGTGATTACTAACTTTCTAATTTGTGGTGATTGCAAATTAGTTATACCAAGATAGGCAAATTCTAATTTTTTAGCTTGAAACCAAGAAGTGTGCTTCAGATTAGCATCACTGAAATCTGCACATTTAAGTGTGGTGTTGAAAAAATTAGCATTACGCAAATCAGCGCCTTGAAAACTTGTACTCTTCAAGCATAAACTTGTTGTAGCAACGGCAGTATTTAAAACAAACGCATATTTATCACTGCCATTTATAGCTTGCCAACCCACATAAAAACCTAGCCCAGCCATACTTGTCAGAATCAGTAAACTTCCAGCCGAGCTAAGTTCTGTTTCACTTAAAATTAAAAATATTAACCAAATTGGAATCCAAGATAACCCCACTGTTACAGCCAATGTTTTATTTACAAGCATAGCCACAGCCATTCCTACAGCTTCTAGCAAAATAAAACCAACAGTTGCAAATAAAGCAATACTAATAGCTAAAATAATATATTTATCTAGTTCAAACTGAGTAGATGTTAATACAGACTCAAGCCAGGCCTTAAATTTAGGGTCAGCTATATCAGATATTGATCTTGCAGAACCTTTATAACCACTCATTAATAATAAACTCCAACCTCCAAATGTTATTCCTATCATTAGAGTCAAGCGAGTAGACCATTTACCCAAAAAACCTAAAACTCCTAACCTTGCGCCACTACCACCAATAATCACAGCTATAATTCCTGCTATTGCTAAAATTGTCTTTTCGGGCCAACTCCAAATAGCAGGTAGTCCCATAGCACCTAAAGCTAAAATACCAGCGATACTTAAACTGCAAGCTCCTATAGTGGCTTCAATACCTCGTCGGAGAATTACAACGCAGATAATTGGAAACAATATCAGTACACTGATGGCAAAAATATAAGTGGCTTCATTATTAGGATTTATTAGCAAGGTTTGTAAATAATATCCCGAAATAATTGCACCAATACCTGATGCTAGTGATAGGAATATTGAGCAAAATATTAAAACTAATAACCAGATATTTTGTAAATCGGCTTTGGAGTATGCAAAGTTAGCACCAACAAGAATAGCTTTGGTAAAATCTGCGCCTTGAATATTGGAGTAGCTAAAATCTGCACCTGTCAAGTCTTGTCCTTTAAAAGACCGACCTTGTAAATTCTCATGAGAGAAGTTCGGTTTCCCTTGAGAACGTAATGCACTAATCCTTGATAAAACAGGTGTAGGGGTAGGCAAACTTACACCTGCTATGCGGATTTGGTTATTCACATCTACCAAATCATTTAAAAGTCTTGCTGCTAACTCCATATTGCCACGTACAAAAGCTGCAATACCGTGAGCATAGTTCAGCAAAGATTGAAACTCTTGTCGCGGTAATGCTAAAGCTTCTAGTAATGCCAACATCCGTAAGATTTCAGCAGGATGATCAAAATCTAGTTGAGAAAATGCTAGTGCTAGTTCATAAGTAGTTTTGTGGGGGCGAGTATAGCCTAAAGCAGCCCATCGCTGTGCTTTGGCAATATTTTGAATTTCCAGATCATCACTTTGTAGTTGTTGGCGAATATAGTCTAGTAAAAATTTCGATAACTCTTCAATTCGTCTTTTGCCAAAACAATCATCTTTTTGCAAACGATTGAGTAATTCCTGTCTGACTGTCGCATCCATTTGGTATATTTCATACCCTACTTCATTACACAGACTAGAAAGCATTAAATCTGCTACAGCAATCCAAGGAATATTTAAGGCTTGTCCACGGATATTCTGTCGAAAGTTGATCCACAAGGCATAAAGTAAATCAGAGGTAAGTACCAACGGGAAAGCTGCATGATAAGCAAAAAAAAGATGCGCCTGACCGAAGCGTTTTTCAAACAATGCAATCCTTCGAGCCGCAATACCTGGTTTGAGATTAGAAATAACTGTCATATAAAAAATTAATTTTCTTAATTATCCAAATTTCTACAGTCTAGAATTTCCAGATTGTCCACGTAGTACAGCAATTGCATTGTGTAAACCTTGACGACTTAATTCAAACATGGGGACTAGTTGAGCAATTTTACCTGCTGTAGTTCCTAACCAACGAGAACGAGGTATAGGGTTTAACCAAGCAATATGACGAACTTGTTGTTTAAGTTGTTGTAAGAATTGGGCTGTTACTTCCTCTCGTTCTGGGTTAAAGCTGCCTCTCGCTGCTCCAGCATCACTGAAGATTAAAACAGATGTGTGGGGTAAACGTAGGTGATTGAGAATATCTTCAATTGTTTCTGGCATTTGGTAGTAGCGATCGCGGTATAAATAATCAATCGGGCAATTGTGAAAGTAATAAATATCAGTATTATCTAAACGTCCACCGCGCATAGCCGTTTCTGTTAATTGATATGATAAATTTTTAAACGGTATCATCGAGCCATCATGATCAACAAGTAAAACTAACTTACTACGGTTAATCCGACATGGGACTAAAACAGGCTCTAGGAAAACTCCCTGTCTGCCAATGTTATTAATTGTTGCCTCTACATCAATTTCAGTGGGAACTCCTTCTTGCACCATACGGCGTAGGTAACGCCAACTCTGTTTCATTTGGCGACGACTGAGAGGAGGATATTCGATTATTTGAATAAATCGGTTAAGATGTTTTATATTTTCCGTTTGAGATGTTTTGATCAGAGTTTCTGCTAATTTGATTTCATTATTAATAATTACAGAATTTTCAGATTGTATTTGTTCTCTTTTGTTATTACTAACTGATTTACCCGCAAAGAAATTTTTTTCTCGTGTATTTTTATCTTTACTTCTGCCTAAAGTAACATATGTAATAGTTAGCAATATAGAAATAGCAATAGCATAATCCCTAATAATTGACCAGATTGAAACTTCTCTGACAGTATTGTTATTATTAATTAACTTAATATTAAAACTTTGTTCACTTTCCGCACCATGTTCATCTTTTACTTGCAACTTTACATTATAGAACTTTGGTTTTTCTGGCGATACGTTTCTATTATTCAGTAGTTCTTCAAATGGATCATATTGACAGTTACCCTCTTCACTGCCTTCTGTACCTTCTAAAACTGCCGTCCCATTCTGATAATCTTTGAAGCTTAACCATGAGGGACAGGTTACAGCTTTAATAGTTAATTTATCTTTTCTGTTAACATCATAAGCTTTAATTTGATATCGATATAATTTACCTTTTTCTACTTGCTCAATCGGTTTACTAATAAAAATTGGTACTTTATTGGCTCGCCAAATATTAATAGTGACTCCAAAGACTAAAACAAAAACTCCCACTGGAATTGCAGAACTGATTAACAAAACTAAATAATCAGACCATCTGACAGTTTTATATGCTTCTACTACAATGTCATCTGGAGATACTTGTTCAGGAATAGCATTAACAGTGGTTAATCTAGAAGCTTGAGGTAATTCATTGGAGTTGAGAATAGATTTTTCAAAGTGATAATCAAATAATTTTTGATCTTGTGCTGATTTGATCCATAAAGTCCGGCATAATCTAGCTAAAGCCGCTTTATTTTCTAGACCAAAACCTGCCTGTAAAGCCTGTAAAACTGCTTGATAATCATCTATACCAAGCGGTAATCCTGCTTCTCGCAATCGAGTAAATAATTCTAAGAGGGGCAAATTATCCATTTAATTGTGGAGAAATACTGTTTAAATACGAGAAATTATTGAATATAGCGTTTATGATCATCCCAGTTTTTAATTAATACACCCGCAAAAGGAATTTTTCCCTCTAACTTGGACAAAATTTCATCTTCAGGATATCGTCTTAACACTCGTAACCAATCAATTAATTCACTGGTGCTAACTTTTTTACCAGCTTCTCCTTTATCTTGCAGCATTTTTTCACGTAGTTCTACAAAGCGAGTGAGTGCTGTTCTGACTAAAGCTTCTGACTCCGTAGGGAAGTGAGCATTGATAATCGCAAATAATTGTTCTACGTTAGGAAATTCAACATAATGAAATAGACAACGCCGCAAAAAGGCATCGGGGAGGTCTTTTTCATCGTTGCTAGTAATAACAACTATTGGCGGAAAATTGGCTTGAATCACCTCTTGAGTTTCACTGACAATAAAAAAAAGCTGATCCAATTCCAACAATAAATCATTGGGAAAATCAATATCTGCTTTATCAATTTCATCAATTAAGACTACTGTTGGCTGCTCTGCAATGAAAGCCTCTCCAAGAGCATTCCAGGTGATATAGGTTGCAGGATTATCAATGCGCTGATATTGTTCTGGGGTCAGACGATTGGAAGCAGCAAGTTGAGCATCTCGTAATCTACCAACAGCATCGTAGGTGTATAAACCATCTCTGGCTCGACTTGTTGATTTGATATACCAAGCTTTAAAATCTAGTCCCAATTCATAAGCAACTGCTCTAGCTAATTGGGTTTTACCACATCCGGGTTCTCCTTTAAGCAACAAAGGACGTTGTAGATATATTGCCAGGTTAACCGCTTCCACTAATTCAGGATTTGGTAAGTAGGGATAAAGCAATTGTCCTGTTTTGGGGTCGCATTCTCCAGGATGAGGTTGAACTAAGCCTGTGTATTCAGCTACAGAGTTTCTCAACAAATTTTTAACCATTCTTCCAACCATTCACACTCACATAGATTACATATTTCCCAAAACGCTGGTATGGGTAAACCAGCATCGCTGTTTTCTAAGATTGTTTGCACAGATAAATCGACATTTTCTACTAATTGGTCTGGTAAATATTGAAATTCGTTAACAATCCAATTGCGTAATACTTGATCAGAAAAAATTTTATTTACAGGTAGTTTTATGGGTACATGAGAACTCCAGCCTGACTCAAAAATTTCTGAAAAGGAAATGTTCCATTTTTGGCTTTCTACTGAACTTTTGTGATCTATTAAAAACATCAATAATTTAAAGTTGGTTTGGGATGCGATATTTTGAGCTTGAGTTACTAAAGGCATCCAAAAACTTTGGATTAGCTCTTGCAAGAGTTGTTCAGACATAAATTCTACATTGTCCACAACAATGTAAATATTTTTAGTTGTCCAAGATTTAAATACTTTTTCCGCAATTACAGACGGAGAATCTTTAATTCCGCCAAAGTGACGGCCTAATGCTCGCCACATTGTTTGAGGATGGGGATTATAAACTAGGCAGTCAAGATCCACTAGGACTGGTTTATCTGAAACTCTGCGGATTTCTTTGAGCAATCTATTTGCTAACCAATGTTGTCCATATTCCTGAGAAAAACCATGTATTAGGAAAGCTGCTATTTGACTCCTTCTAATAAATCTAGAAAATAGCTGGGTTTGGTCTGTATAGTCTAATCTTAGTAGTAAGTGATAGAGTTGTTGATTTTTTATTTGATAAATTTGCCACTCAAGTTCACTACGTTTTGCCTGAGCTTGTTGGAGTTGCTGTTCATATTGAAGACATCTAGTTACATCTGTTTCAATAGCTAAACTATTACCTAATCTGTTGATTTTTTCAGTAAAAAGGTGATATTGCTGCTGGATTTCTTCAAGGTCATTCTCAAAGTCAGAATTATAAAACATTGAAATATCTAATAATTTTTATTGATATAAATAAAAAATTTATGGGAGTTGATGACTGATAGTTTCAAGCTGTTCTGTGATGCGTTGACATTCTAATTGGGCGTGTTCAATCTGTTTTTCTAACTTAAAGCAAACTGCCTCATCTGTTTCAATAGCTCTAGCATTTCTCAAGCGTCGTAGCTTTTCATGCCACAAATCGTATTGCTGCTGCAAGCCTTGATGCTCCTGTTCTAGATGACGATATTGCCAGTTGTTTAATTTTTTAGCAGGAGGATTAATATTTTGATGAGCAGCAGATAATTTTGGGTTTTTCTGTAAGACAGGGGTTAAATGTTCTTGAATACCAGCCATACGGATAGAATTACACGCCCATTTGTAGGCAAATTCTATGTCACGCCCTGCTCCTAAAGCGTTATAAAAACCAAAAGCAAATTCGAGCGCTGCCTGATCTCCGATCGCCTGTTTCATGCCAATTACATAGGAAATATGTTGAGCGATCGCTTTTACCTGTATCTCTGAGTAACAAGCATTCAAAATTACACATTCTATTTGATCAGCTACAAGTTCTAATAAACCTGCTAATGATTCACCATCAACAAATGTCGCTGCGCCAACTTCATTCTCAAAAATTAAACCTTCTTCTTGCCCACCATGCCCAGAAAAGTGGATAATCTGAGGATTGACATCTAAAATCGCAGTTTGAATATCTCTAGGACGAACTGCCCACCTTGACACTAAACTAAAATGCTGTCGGTATTGCGATCGCTGTAAAGTTTCACCTATATCACGCACTTCCTGATCCAGTCGCAAGGAAGTCGTGTTTCTAGGATTGGCTGCTAGAATCAAAATCTTTCTGGTAGGAACACCATCAAGACTTTGAAGACGTACATCAGTCATCTTAGGTAAACTCTAACTCTTAAATCTGGCTATTTATCTAGATTAAGGTAATATTACTGACGTTAATCACTTGTATAGTAACAAAAATCTGATCAATTGCTCTAAAACTCGCTTAAAGAGGAAAAACGCTCAGAAATCAATTGAAGAAGGCAGTCCCAATGAAACAAGTTTCACAGCCAAGGAGGAAAGGTGTCTTTCCCCTACACCCCTACACCCCTACACCCCTACACCCCTTTCGAGTCAGAAGACAGAAGGCTCAATTAAATGAGGATGCTGACCAGTTTGCAGGTGCTATTTCGTTAGTACCAAAATGTTCTCAAAATCAAAGTTATTGACTAACTGCGTTAAACCATTCGCTAAATGAGCATGAGATGGGGGAATTTGATTAATTAATTGCAGAATTTGCTTGGCATTAACTTTAGTGGCACAGTCCTGTAGTTGGGCTATCCATGCAGCCGGCATGACGGCTAAATCTTGGGGTGTAAGGGTGTAGTTGTTGTTGGTGCTGCTGCTTGACTCGACTGCATAAAGATAACGTACGCCTAAATGCAGTGCCATTTTGTCAAACACTTCTTCTGTACGGAAAGGTTTACGTACAAAGTCATCACAACCACTTGATAATGCGATTTGGCGGTCTTCTTCAAATGCACTACCACTTAATGCAATTACAATTGTCGGGGGAGTTCCTGCTGCTTTAATTTGTTTGGTCGCCTCATAACCATTCAGTACGGGCATTTTCATATCCATCCAAATTAAATGCGGTTGCCAACTTTGCCACAAGTTAATTGCTTCTTGTCCATTTGTGGCGCAACGCACTTCAAAGCCTACAGGTGTCAACAACTCTATCAGTAATTGCCGATTTTCTGGTTTGTCTTCAGCCACGAGAATTTTATACTTTGGTTGTCCGGCGATGAGTCCGATAACTTGCTGACTGGGTGCTGGTATTTCAATTTGTGCGGTGACAACTGCTTGAGTTTGAATAGTAAATTGAAAAGTTGAGCCAAATCCCTCCTGACTAATAACGGTAATATCTCCGCCCATTAACTGTACAAAACTACGACTAATTGCTAATCCTAGTCCCGTTCCTTCTTGGGATTTACGGCCGCTTTCGGTTTGCACAAAAGGTTCAAAGAGGTTTGCTAATTCTGCTTGTGAAATACCGAGACCAGTATCTTCTACCTCAAATTTTAGTGTCAGTGGTTGTTGATTCACTACTGACACCCGCAAAGTTACCTGACCTTTGGGTGTGAACTTAATTGCGTTTCCTAACAGGTTGACTAAAATTTGGCGTAACTTACTTTCATCTGTGTAGATATATTTGGGTAAATTAGCTGCAAAGGCGAAAATTAGTTCAATATTTTTCGACTGGGCTTTAAATTGAAATACTTGTTGCAGCCAATTCAAAAGAGCCGCAAGATTAAAATTAGTTTCGTTGAGTGTGGTGCGACCGGCTTCAATTTTGGACATTTCCAACACATCATTAATTAAGGTCAGCAGGTGTTCACCGCTGCGCCTAATGGTCTCTAAATAATTTTGCTGTTGGGAATTGAGAGAACCATTACGCAGCATCAACTGCACAAAACCCGAAATCACATTTAGGGGAGTTCGCAGTTCATGACTCATGTTGGAGAGAAACAAACTTTTGGTTTTATTCGCAGCTTCAGCTTTTGCCCTGGCGGTTTCTGCTTCTTGAATACTTGCTGCTAACTCGGCGGTGCGGAGGTTGACTACTTGCGTCAGATTTTGTTCACGGGTGGCGACTTCATGCGCCATGTATTGGAATGTGCGTGCTAGTTGTCCCGGTTCATCAGCTCGTTGCGCTACTTTGATTATTTCTGGCGAATCAAAGCCTTTGACTTGCTCAACAGTGATTGTACCAGCACCAACTTGTTGGGCGATCGCAGTTAGTTGTTTGAGTGGTTGAATGACTGTCCCTTTCAAAAATCGATTGATGAACCACACACCCAATGCAAACACAGTCACCACAATACTCATCACTAAAGTCAAAGTGTGACGCACACGCGTAAAAACTTCATCGGCTGGGACATAAACTGTTTGTGCTGCCACTATCTCATTTAACTTCCAACCAAACCCACCTTGTGTTCCGTAGGTTTGAATCATGCTTTTGGGGGCTGATGCTGGCTGACCATGACACACTAAACAGTTTTTCTGGGTTACTTTTAGCGGTCTAGCAATATAAAACAGAGTTTCCCCATAAATAGGCCGATAACCAGAAAGTTTAGTCTTCTGCGGTTGTTGACGAAATTGTTCTACTAAATTGATTTCAAACTCATCCGCTTGGTCACGGGGATTTGTGGGATTGAGTGTCGCTTCCTTATAGAGAAAGCTTTTATATTCGGAATGGGTGCGAAATTGTTCAAAAACTTGTCTGGCTGCATATCCAGGAACAGTTTCGGGGATAAATACTGGCGCAGTGAGTAGTTGATTTTCTAAGAGGGGATTAATACTATTGTCGGTGTATTCTCTGACAGAGTTCATCGTCTGAGCTAACATTTCTGCTTTGGTACTGACATCTTCCTCTGCAAAGCGTTGCATGGCTGAAGCCAGAATTATCCCACTTAAGCAAATCCCACCTAGAAATACTAGTGTGAGTAGTAAGGTAAATTTTGTCCCCAGTTTTAGCTTTCTGAGCATTTTCACCCCTCTGCTCATGTGCGTATGTTCAAAAGTATATAATTTTAGCTAAGTTTTCTGAGTGTAGATTTTTGACGCACGCAGATACACCCCTCTACCCTGACATTCCCGTCCCTTATGAATGCCAATTCCTCAAAAGGCGACATCCTCATTGTTGATGACACGTTAGATAATTTACGTCTGTTATCGACAATGTTGATGCAGCAGGGATATGAGGTTCGCAGTGTCACTAATGGCCAAACAGCATTAATGGGAACACAAGCCCAACCTCCTGACTTGATTTTGCTGGATATTAATATGCCAGGGATGAATGGCTATGAAGTTTGTCAGCGATTAAAAGCTAATCCTCAAACTGAAAGAATTCCGATTATTTTTATTAGTGCTTTAAATGAAGTCTTTGATAAAGTCAAAGCGTTTACGGCTGGGGGAGTAGATTATATTACTAAGCCGTTTCAAGTTGAGGAAGTTTTGGCACGGGTGGAGAATCAGTTAACGATTTGTAGATTGCAAGGACAGTTATTGAAAGCTTTAGCCCAGGAAAAGGCACTCAACCAACGCATAGAAGCAATGGCGACTGTAGAAGAACGCAACCGCATCGCCCGTGACATCCATGATTCTCTAGGACACGCCCTAGTTGCACTCAATATTCAAATGGAAACTGCCCTGACTTTATGGCAGACTGACCCTACACAAGCCTACGAATTTTTAAAAGAGGCGAAACAACTGGGTTCTGATGCCTTGAAAGCTGTGCGTCAGTCGGTTTCAGATATTCGTTCTGACCCATTGCAAGGTCAACTTTTGGAAAATGCGATCGCTACTCTTAGCCAAGAATTCTATCGCACTACTGGCATCCTTCCTCAATGCCAGATCGATTTATCTCACCCCTTTTCTCATCAAGTCAATACCGTTGTCTACAGAATCATTCAAGAAGGATTGACAAATATCTGCAAATATGCAAACGCAACTCAGGTGCAGATTCAAATTCAGACTACTGCTGCGGGTTTGTTGTTGATTCTCCAAGATAACGGCAAAGGAATGTGCATTGATATGTCTGCTGCCGGTTTTGGACTGCAAGGAATGCGTGAGAGAACATTAGCTGTAGGTGGACAATTAGAAATTCACAGTCAACCTGGTGCTGGTTGTCGAATTACTGCAAGATTTCCGAGGCTAGTGGCATGATTAGAGTATTAATTGCGGAAGACCAAGAGATTGTTCGGCGAGGTTTGAAAACCTTGTTAACAACTAAGCCAGATTTACAAGTAGTTGGCGAAGCAGAGAATGGCCAAAGGGCAATTCAACTCATAGAAAGTTTACAAGCGCAATTTCTCCCACCGGATGTTGTACTCATGGATATTCGGATGCCGGTGATGGACGGAGTAGAAGCCACAAGGTTAATTTGCCAACAGTTCCCCGGTACGAAGATTTTAATTCTCACCACTTTTGATGATGCTAAATATGTGTCTGAGGCGTTGCGCTTTGGGGCTAAGGGCTACTTATTAAAAGATACACCTGCGGAGGAATTAGCAGAAGCCATTCGCTCAATCCATAAGGGTTACACCCAATTTGGGCCGGGAATTGTCGAAAAGATGATGGCGAACGTGTCAGTGATGGAAACCGACAAGCCCCAAGAGTTACCGCCGGGAATGACGGAACTAACAGCAAGAGAAAAAGAAATTTTAATTATGATTGCCAAAGGCGCGAGTAATCGTGAAATTGCCCAAGCCGTCTTTCTTTCCGAAGGGACAGTGAGAAATCATATCAGCAATATCTTAGCGCGCCTCAATTTACGCGATCGCACCCAAGCAGCAATAGTGGCGAATTCTTTTATGTCTTGGTTAGAGAATTAGAGAATTAGGGGTGTAAGGGTGTAGGGGTGTAGGGGTTTAGGGGTGTAAGGGTAAAAAAATCCAATGCCCAATTCCCGGATTTCTTTAATTTTGAATTTTGTAGCTTGTTTCCCACAGGTATTTTGAATTTTGATTTGAATTTTGAATTGATTAGCCCAATGACAAATGTCATCCCAGTGACATGACATTTATTCGATGTGGGCAACCTTGATTACGGGATATCTTAAATTCATCGAAACGAGGACAACGGTTGGTGAGTTAACTAACCTACCTCAATCGCCAAACTCTCCGAATTTCAGGAGTTTAGAGATAAGTCTAACAGGGTTAGTGAAAGTTAAATATACTTTTGCTCTCCTGAAAAATTTTAGTCAGACTCAATGCTTTCGTTTGCTAACGCCGATGGTTGCAATTACTGCACATCATCTTGGCGGATGCTTGTTCACACAAATTAATTTTTACTCGATAAACAATTAGGAGTTTTCATCATGTCTATTATCAACAACACCAAATTCAACAAGTCCCTGTTACAAGTAGTTGCACTCATTGGTGCAAGTCTTCCTCTATTCACCGTATCTTTTGAAAGTCCGGCAATGGCACAATCAGCCAACAACCGTCACTGCATTGATGTACAGAATATCGGGATTTGTGCCGAAGAGAAGGGTCAAGGCTATGAATTCTATGCCCAGTTTGGCCCAGTCACCAGTCAAAAACAATACATTGGTCGTGATGGAGGTTGTGCAACTTTCGGTACAATTAGCGTTGCTGGTTCTCATGCCCAAGTTAAAGGTTGCATTAAAGGTAGTCCAGTGCGTTTTGAAGGCAAAGCGGAAGCTTGTGCAGTCCGCAGATGTAAGAGTAAAGATTTTGCTATGAACTTAACCGGTACAGGTAATTCCTCAAATCCTGTACAACCCCCTTCTCAAGCACCATCTCAAATTGGCAAATATGAGTTGTTCTGGGATGGTGTACGTGTCGGTACAGAACCCAGTTGGACAAGAGAACAAGCGATCGCTAACCTAGAATGGAACAAAAAGTCTTATCCTAATCAGAAGGTTGAAGGTTTCTTTAATGGTCAAAAAATTGGCTATGAGTTGATTTGGGATGGTGTACGTGTCGGCTTTGAACCATCTTGGACAAGGGAACAAGCGATCGCTAATCTGGAATGGAACAAAAAAGCTTATCCTAATAAGAAGATCGAAGCTGTATTTAATGGTGAAAAACTTTTATAGTTCAAACTAGCTCACCAACATTTTTGTTGAGTATTAAGTGTAATTGCAAGCTATAGAAACCCGACCTTTTCAAGAAGTCGGGTTTCTTGTTGATCATCAAATCACTGACTCTTATAAATAGAAACTTACGTTAGCATTTAAATTACTAGTTAGTCGTTGTTGATTATATTTATAATTTACTCAGCAATAATTGTAATTATAATTACAAATTAATAATTGACGAATGTTGCGATCGCACATTTAAATATTTTGTATATGCAATATACTAATTGGCAAGTAAAGATACATTATAAAAGACTTGTTTTTGCTAATCAAAAAATTTTAAAAAAAGTTTGAATAACTTTTGACAACTACAAAAAAAATCCTTAAGCTAATAAATAGGTCTCACTCAATCAACAAACAACAGTAATTTTGTTAGGTAAATTAAAAATCGCTGTTGTAGCTTATCACTATGAACAAATGAATTAAACTCAATCCTTGACTATAAATAATAGCCTCATATAATTTGACACCAAGCAGCGTGGACAGATTTCGCTACGACTATCTGATTTACCAATTCTGGTCATATTTGAGAGCTTATCTTGATGTGAGTGAATGTCAATTATTGAGATTTAACTGAGGTGAGGCAATATGCCTAGGAGAGTAGAATGCTTGATTATCTTACATCTTTGAACGACCACAATTTACCATATCCAGACACACTCCATCCTATCGTTGTTCACTTTGTAATTGCGATGGTTTTGTTTGCTTTTGCCTGTGATGCAATTGGTTTTTTCACAGGTAAAGCTCGCTTTTATGAAGTGGGTTGGTGGAATCTATTTGTCGCGACTATTGCCATTTTTGTTGCCATTATTTTCGGTCAGTTTGAAGCTGGCTTGGCAAAACCCTATGAAGTGGCTAAATCAGTACTGAATTTGCATACACTAATTGGTTGGTCACTGTCAGGTATTATCGCTGCAATGACAGCTTGGCGATATGTTCTCCGGGCGCGTAACCCACAAAAAATCCCTGTTCATTACTTGGGAGCAGGGTTAATTTTAGTCTTAATTGTTGGTATGCAAGTCTATCTCGGAGATGAACTCGTTTGGGTCTATGGGCTGCACACAGTCCCAGTTGTTGAAGCTGTTAAGGATGGAATGCTGCCATGAACTCAGAACTGATTGAGCAATTAAATATCCAATTAGGTGCTAACGGATTACCTTACACAATTCCGATTCATCCTAATCTAGTTCATTTGACATTAGGCTTATTCATCATTGGCATTACCTTTGATATCGTTGCTGTTCTCTTCCCCTTCCAGAAATGGGTGTTCAAATTTTTGGGGCTGACTGTGGAACGGGAAAACCTCTTTGATGTTGGTTGGTACAACATGGTGGGTTCAACCGTCATCACATTTTTCACAGTGGCCGCAGGCTTTTACGAAATGTTCCTCGCCACACCAACCCCTGATATCAAAAGTGCCTGGGGATTACAAGCCATGCAAACCATGCTGTGGCATGGGGTAGGTGGTGTATTTCTCTTAGGTTTGATTGCTCTCATGACTCTCTGGAGAGCGTGGCAGCGTTATGTCTGGTCAGTGGAACAGGATCAACAAGTGCAGTGGGGTTATTTGGCCGCAGGTGTGTTCATCATGTTTATTATGTATCTCCACGGCACTTTAGGAGCGCAACTTGCGGCTGAGTTTGGTGTACACAATACCGCCGATAGCTTGCTGCGCCTAGGTGAAGACCTCAACAATATCCTGAAGTAAAGGGACTGGGGACTGGGAAGAAGACAAGACTCAATGCCCAA
Source organism: Trichormus sp. M33_DOE_039 (assembly GCA_015296085.1). Lineage (GTDB taxonomy): Bacteria > Cyanobacteriota > Cyanobacteriia > Cyanobacteriales > Nostocaceae > Trichormus. The sequence goes on from DVDT01000075.1 coordinate 64,475, forward strand.
TGATGCCCGTTAACCATCGACTCTTGACTATCGACTATGAAAATGCGGACATTTTTCAATATTTTTACACTGATAGTAGGAGCGATCGCTATCTCTACTATTAGTCTCTGGATAGGTAAACTCGCCTATTCTTGGTTGCCCCCCCAAGCGGCGGCTGAATCTCACTTGATTGATGATTTATTTAGCTTCTTGGTAACTCTAGGTGCGTTCATCTTTCTAGGAGTGACAGCTGTTCTCATGTACTCTTTACTGTTCCATCGGGCAGCTGAAGACGACTTGAGCGATGGCCCTCACATTGAGGGGAATGTCACCTTAGAAGTAGTTTGGACAGCTATTCCCATTTTCTTAGTTTTTTGGATTGCGGGTTATAGCTACCAAATATATGAACAAATGGGAATTCAAGGATCTACAGCCTTGGGACACCTACATAACCCTATGGAAATGAAGTCGGCTTATGCTGCTACCAATGATGAAGGTGGTGCAGTGGTAGCCGAACCCAGTGAGACAATTGACGTTTTGGCAAAACAATGGGCGTGGATTTTCCACTATCCCGAAAAAGATGTTACCAGTACTGAGTTACATTTACCAAGCGATCGCCGCGTCCATTTGGCTCTACATTCCCAAGATGTACTCCACGGCTTCTACATCCCTGCATTCCGTCTCAAACAAGACATCGTTCCCAATCAAACCATTGACTTTGAATTTACACCCATCCGCGAAGGTCAATATCGTCTGACCGACTCTCAATATAGCGGCACGTACTTCGCCACTATGGAAGCGAATGTGGTTGTGGAGTCTCCAGAAGAATATCACAAATGGTTAACCAAGGTTGCTACTCACAAACCCATGCCCGCCTACAACCAAGCTGCTGCTGAATACACCCAAACCAGCAATCAGTCAGTCAAAACCGGTTGGGAAACCGTTGCACCTGCCGCTGCACCTTTGGTTAATTACCCAGGTTAAAGGAACATCAACAAATGACCAATATCCCTATTGATAGGCTTGATCTTCCTGTGGAGAAGCCTCACCACGGTTCTGGCGGTGGCTGGAAAGAATATTTCAGCTTTAGCACCGACCACAAAGTTATCGGTATCCAATACCTTGTTACTTCTTTCATTTTCTTCCTCGTCGGTGGTATCTTTGCTATGATTCTGCGGGGAGAACTCATCACCCCTGAATCAGATTTAATTGACCGCACCGTTTATAACGGGATGTTTACCATGCACGGCACTGTGATGCTGTTTTTGTGGACATTCCCCTCCCTTGTTGGTTTAGCTAACTATTTAGTTCCCTTAATGATTGGGGCGCGGGATATGGCTTTCCCCCGCCTCAACGCCGCTGCTTTCTGGATGGTTCCCGTTGTCGGCATTCTATTGATGGCGAGCTTTTTTGTCCCCGGTGGCCCGGCTCAAGCTGGTTGGTGGGCTTATCCGCCTGTGAGTATTCAAAATCCCACAGGTCGCTTAATCAATGGACAAGTAATTTGGCTATTGGCAGTTGCTATCTCTGGTGTGTCCTCAATTATGGGGGCAGTTAATTTTGTGACTACCATTGTGAAGATGCGTGCGCCTGGGATGGGCTATTTTCGGATGCCTTTGTTTGTTTGGGCAGTATTTAGCGCGCAGATTATTCAATTGTTTGGCTTACCTGCCTTAACAGCCGGTGCAGTCATGCTGTTACTTGACATCACTGTTGGCACTGGCTTTTTTAACCCCGCTAATGGCGGTAATCCGGTGATGTTCCAGCATTACTTCTGGTTCTACTCTCACCCTGCCGTTTATGTGATTATTCTGCCCATCTTCGGGATTTTCTCGGAACTGTTCCCTGTTTATTCCCGTAAGCCTTTATTTGGTTATAAGGTAGTTGCACTGTCTTCCATGCTGATTGCTGTAGTCAGTGCGATCGTGTGGGTACACCATATGTATGTCAGTGGTACACCTGCTTGGATGCGGATGCTATTCATGATGACCACCATGTTGGTGTCTGTACCTACTGGGATTAAAGTATTTGCCTGGGTAGCGACTATCTGGGGTGGCAAAATTCGTCTGAATACACCCATGCTGTTTGCTTTGGGTGGTTTGATTATGTTTGTGTTTGCGGGTATCGTCGGCATTATGCTTTCTTCTGTACCCGTTGATATCCACGTTAACAACACCTATTTTGTAGTCGGACACTTCCACTATGTCCTCTATGGGACAGTGACGATGGGGATGTATGCAGCCATCTATCACTGGTTTCCCAAAATGACCGGACGGATGTACAACGAAGGTTGGGGTAAAGTCCATTTCTGGTTAGCATTTATCGGTACTAACCTCAATTTCTTACCTATGCACCCATTAGGATTGCAAGGGATGTTACGCCGAGTTGCTTCCTATGCGCCAGAGTATGAAGGCTGGAATATTGTTGCTAGCTTAGGTGCATTCTTGTTGGGTATGTCTACATTACCCTTTATCTTCAATATCCTAGTTTCTTGGATGCAAGGTGAGAAAGCACCTGATAATCCTTGGCGTGCTATTGGTTTGGAGTGGTTGGTTTCTTCACCCCCACCAGTAGAGAACTTTGAAGAGATTCCCGTCGTGATTTCTGAACCTTACTGTTACGGTAAATCAGAACCGTTAGTGGCAGAAGCACACAGTCATCAAGATTAGGGAAATGCAATTGAGGAAGAGTTTCCAGACAAGAAGAGCGAGTTTCTTTTTGTCTGGTGTTCCCCTACAAGAACTTACAGTACACAAATAATAATTGCACCGATGGATAGCTATATTGTTCCCGATGAATTACAAGAGCCGTCGCATCACGCAGGCGGCGAACATGGACATGATGAAGAAGCCAATAAAATGTTTGGTTTTATTGTGTTCTTATTGTCTGAAAGTGTCATTTTCTTAAGCTTTTTCGCTGGCTATATTGTCTACAAACTCTCAAATCCTAACTGGCTACCACCTGGAATTTCTGGGTTAGAAGTTAAAGAGCCAACAATTAATACTGTGGTGCTGGTTGCTAGTAGTTTTGTGATTTATTTGGCAGAAGTCGCCCTCAAACGCAACGATTTACGGTTGTTCCGGATATTTTTGTCTACAACAATGGTTATGGGTGGCTACTTCTTGGCAGGACAGGCCATTGAGTGGAGTAATTTAGAGTTTGGCTTTACTTCCGGTACATTTGGCGGGATGTTCTATCTGTTAACAGGTTTCCACGGTTTGCACGTTTTGACCGGGATTTTGTTACAGCTAATTATTCTGTTGCGGTCTTTTGTTCCAGGCAACTACGACAATGGTCACTTCGGCGTAAATGCTACTTCTTTGTTCTGGCACTTCGTCGATGTGATTTGGATTGTTTTGTTTATCATGCTTTACGTTTGGCAGTAAAACTGACCAATTTTTTAGCAGAATACAATTTTGTGGCTAATAGCTTTTAATTTGGCTATTAGCCCGTTATTTTGAGAAATATGGACATATTTAGGGATTTCTATCTTAACTAAAACGCTATAGTTTGCTCAAGATTACAAAGGTGAAGCAGTCATCATCCCAAAACCTTGTCTGATAAAAGTTTTATTGATGATCACAAAATCTTGGATGAGTTTGGGTGTTTTCTGAAAATTTATAGTACAATTGTACCAAAGAGATTTTCATCCTTGGCTATGACACTTAGTTGGTAGAGATGTACACCTACCAGCCGGAGTTGTATTGCCTATAAGAAAAACCCTACTGTGAGATCATAATTATGATGACATCTAGGCAAGGTGGAACTGCAACCCCAGTTAAGTCACACGAGTTTGAACAATACAGTCCAGAACAGCCTGATGCAATTGAGAATTTATCTCTGCAAACGCTTGCTGATGTCACTAAGGCAATTTTGCGTCATGCCTTTTGGTTAGCGGAGCAGAAACGTTATCTATCACTGCGAGAGTATAGAAAGTTACTTTTAGACCAAGGTTGGCAAGGTGAAGAAAAGAAGTATTTAAAGATTGCTGCCACTTTTGGGAAGTTTGAACCGCAAGACTTTGCTCAAGTTGAGCCAAGAACTATCTATCAACTTGCAGAAAGAAGCAACAAGTATCAACCAGTGCTGGATAGATTACTGGATTTAAGTGTAATTAACCAAGAAACTGTGCGATCGCTGATTAAAAAACAGCGCACTCCTAGATCGAAAAAAGCGGAAAAACTTAGTATTTGGCGACGGTTAAAGAATGGTGGCAGATATTGCCAAATTCCCCCCATTCATGAAGAATCAGAACAAACTGGCACTACTTTACAAGCGATGATGGATGCAGAAGGATTAACAGCGCAACAAATCGTAGCCGAGGCGATCGCTCTCAGAAAAGCCTATAAAGAAGGGAAATTAGTCAATAATCAATAGTCATTAGTCTTTCTCCCCTAAACCCTCACACTCCTACTTCCTTGCTAGTGCATTGTGCAGACTATGTAATAATTCCTGCGCCGTGAAGGGTTTGGGTAAAATTTGATTAATGCTAACTCCGGGTACATCTGCTAAAAGGTCTGGTGAATTCTGTCCACTGCAAGCGATAATCTCCACATTGGGGTTCATTTTCTGCAAAGTACGAATGGTAGTTACTCCATCCATTTCCGGCATCATCATATCCATGACGATCGCACTGATTTTATGCTTGTGTTGGGCATAGAGAGCGATCGCTTCGATGCCATTATTAGCAGTCAGAGCTTGATAGTTGTACTGCTCTAAAATCATTTTGATAATTTCACAAATTTTGACCTCATCATCAACTACTAAAATCAATTCTCCATTACCTTGAGGTGTGGCATTATCGTCTGCGGTTGCATCTGGTATGGTCTGCACGGCAGGTAAGAATAAGTTAAATTGGCTACCTTGACCAACTTTACTAGTTACAGTTACAAAACCACCGTGACTTTTAGTGATACCAAGTACGGTAGCCAGACCTAATCCCGTACCAGTACCTAATTCTTTGGTTGTGAAGAATGGCTCAAAAATTCGATCTAAGACTTCGGGCGGCATTCCCATGCCTGTATCTTTGATTTTGATGACAATGTAATGCCCGACGTTGGCATTAATATTCATTTTGGTGTAAGCTTCATCAAGAAAGGTATTCTCCGCAGAAATGGTAATTTTTCCGCCCTCTGGCATAGCATCACGGGCATTGACTACCAAATTCATCAGGACTTGATGTAATTGAGTAGCATCTCCAGAGACAGCCCACAGGTTTTCGGGTAATTTCGTGGTAAATTCAATTGATTTGGGAAATGTCTGTTTACCAATGAGGACAATATCGGTAATCAGGTGTTTGAGTTGGACTATGCTATTTTCTCCTTGACATCCCCGCGCAAAGGATAATACTTGTTTAACTAAACCTGCTCCTCGTTTGGCATTGTTTTCGATAATCTCTAATAGCTGTTGCGATCGCTCTAGCTTGTGATTATTTTTATTCTTTAGGAGTTGAGCGGCAGCTAAAATCGGTGTCAAAATATTGTTCAAGTCGTGGGCAATTCCACCTGCAAGCGTGCCTAAGCTTTCTAGGCGTTGAGTCCGAAAAAACTGCTCTTCTAGTTGTTTTTTCTGGGTGATGTCAGTGTTGACAATTAAAATTGACTTAGGGTTTCCGGCTGAGTCTTGCATCAGTGTCCACCGACTTTCGACCATAATCTCTTGCTGAGATTTGGTGAGTTTTTGCAACTCTCCTCGCCACACACCAGTCGCAATGACAGTTTTTAGAGCTTGTTGACGAATTTTTAATGACTCTTCTGAATAAAGCAAATCCTGAGTTGCTTTTCCCAAAACTTCTGCTTTTGACCAACCATACAGACGTTCTGCGCCTTGATTCCAATATAGTATGTGGTTGTTTAAGTCTTGGACGAAAATAGCATCGGTAGCAATATCGAGTAAAGCTGCTTGTTCGTAGATTTTTTGCTCTGCTTGTTTGCGTTCACTGATGTCTCTGGTTGTACCAACCATTCTGAGAGGCTGACCAGTTTCGTTATAGTAGGCTTGACCTTTGCTACTTAACCAGTGGATACTGCCATCAGGCCAAATCACTCGATATTCGAGCGCAAATTCTTGATTTTGCTCAATACTATGTTTAACTGCTTTCTTAAAGGCTGCTCGGTCTTCAATATGCAGTAAATGCAGAAAGTCTTCGGGGCTAGGACAGATAGTACCTTGGGATAAACCATAGAGCAAACCCATATTCTCTGACCAAAGAGTATCATTTGTGACAATATTCCAGTCAAATATCCCCATTTGTGCAGCTTGGAGGGCTAAACTCAATCTTTCTTCACTCTGTCGCAGTGAGTCTTCGATTTGCTTACGTTCGGTAATATCTTCGGCTACGCCTCCATAGGCATATATTTTGCCCTGTGCATCAAGCAAAGGAAAGCCCCGATCCCAAATCCAACGTACCGAGCCATCAGGTCGAAAAATGCGATATTCTTCATTGGTGACTTCACCGTGTTTTTGTCGCTCTAGTTTGGCAATGACGCGATCGCGATCCTCTGGATGTAAGGTTTCTAACCAAGATGTTGGTTGTTTACGCAAACTCTCACAAGAGCGTCCCCAAATTTTTTCGTAAGCTGGATTAACGTAGATGTTTGCCCCTGAATCTATATCAGCTATCCAAAATAGTGCATGGCTATTTTCGGAAAAACAGCGGAATTTCTCTTCACTTTCTCGCAATGCTTCCTCCATCAGCTTGCGATGTGTGATATCCCTTCCTACTCCTTGAAACTCGACAACTTTTCCAATATCATTCTGAATACCAGTAATATTCCATTCAAACCAACGAATACCTTTAACTGTCATTAATGCTTGCTCTTTGATTCTTAAGCCGTAAGGTGGAGACTTTAAATCAGTGAAGTTTTCTCTCGCTTGAGACAATTCATGAGCCGGAAAAAAGTCAAACAATGACAAACCAAGAAAATCCGGCAATTGTCTGCCAAAAATTTCACAGGCTGCGGGATTAGCAAATGTAATCCTTGCTAATTCATCAACACGGAGAATTACATCTGTTTGACCTTCTATGATTTGACGATAGAGTATTTCACTCTGCCGCATTGTTTCCTGTACTATTTGACAATCAGGAATTGCTTGTTGCCACAGTTCTTGGGAACAATACAATTCTGTGAGATTTGCTCCGAAATTCCTTTTGTTGACAGTTGGATTATTTAACGTTTTGGATGGTTGATGTAAATCCGTTGGTAATTGGTGTAAAGCTTCAACAATACCTACTAATGGTAACTGATATAACCCTTGTAATAAAGTTGCCGCAGTGATAATTCCTACTAAATGTTCCTCATCGTTCACTATCGGCAAATGACGAATTTGATATTGGTGCAGTACTGAAAAGACCGTCATCACATCTTGCAAATCTGACAGTTTCATAGTTATGACTGGCTGTGTCATGACTTGAGCTATCTTGACTTGAGCAAAATCTCTTCCTGACGCGGTCAGCCTGATAATATCTTGTTCTGTTAATATTCCTAAAACCTTTTGTGCCTCTACAACTAAAACACAGCTATTTCGTTGTAAATACCTATTGTGGGATTTACATACTGAGTGTAGATTAGTCAGAGGTAAATTTTCAGCTCTTGTCTGATACATCATGCTAATAGCATCAACTAGATAACTATTAGGATCAATCGTCAAAGGATGACGATTGAGGGCATGATATAAATGGGTTAAATCAATGAGCTGCTCGTCGAATTGCATAGTTAATTCGTCAGTTGTCATGATTTTATGGACTGCCGAATGAGTTAGTGACGGTCATCGATAGGTCTTTTGGATGGCAATTTTATAAAAATCAAGCCATTTGCTACGGGAGTTTATCAGATCACTGGATATTCTGAGCAGTCAGCTAATTTGATGTGCCGAATGAATTTAATAGAGGCTTTGGGATTGTGGCTACTGTCTAGGGATACTTAACAGTCATTTTATTTTTAAATCGTGAATATGATCAGTTTTTATCTTTAAGGGAATTATCCTATTTAATGCTTTGATTCGTCTAGTTAAGTTTTGATTCATAAGATATAACTTTTTTAAGATTTGGCGATCGCTGCAATTACAATGTATGTTTTTACTCTACCTTTGTGTTTCGTAAAATCCTCTATATAGCAAGTTTATACAGCTTTCTACTGGTCTAATTTAAATAGAAAGAAGTGTTAGAAGTAACATTCATTAGTAAAATATATTGAAAATATCAGCATAGATTCCTCTCTATCAATTGATGATTATTCTACAATCAATACTTAATATCCAACATAGCCTACATACATCAAAGATATCTATGACCAGAATCGATAATTGGCTGGGTAAACTATCTAGCCACAGGAGGATGAATCAGTGAATAAATAACTTAAACTGATTGGAGTTGAAGCTGATGAGACTGACTATATCTAGTGGACATAACTTCAAACAAATTACTAATTTAACTTATACTCCTTCCCAGGAATATGTCGTTAGTTTATTGATCAACATGGCAAAGCGCATATTATCAGATCTGAGTCCAATAATTTGTGCAAAATCCAGTGTATATTTATCTTTTTCTGACTTTTTTATAGGTATTGTCCATATTTATGTGCTGTTTGCCATATTGTGTATAGAGACAATATCAACTAAGTAGTTAATAACATTCTAGTATGAGAAGGTAATAGTAAAGAGAAATAATGCTAAATCTTAAGTTTTGTATCTAGTTGTAATAATCTTTTTATCTATCTTGCACTACATTGATAAAAAACAGCGTGAAGAATCTGTTTAGATACATATAAAAATATGGACTAATATTAACTTTGTTGATAAGTATTTGGATGAGATATATAGTATCAATAAACACAGTCTAAGAATAGAAATTTATATGGATTTTCAAGATTTTCTCAGACATAAATTTGCACAAGTAGCGATTGGAGAATTCAAGCCCGGTAAATTCGAGGCTGCCAAAAAATTATATGAAGAAGCTGTATTAACTTACAATAATGGTTTCAAAGGAGCTTATCTGTTACAAGAACCAGGTACAGATAAGGGTATTTCCATAATTTTTTGGGAAAGTGTAGAAGATATGACATCTAATCACAATGAGGCTTATCAGCATATCTTAAAACAGATGATGCCATTATTTGCTCACCCACCGCAAACCACTGTATATGAACTTGTCTGTGAAATTAATCCGGTGGAAACAGAAAATGAGGTCGATAGTTAAAAAATAGCGTTGATTGAAGAAGGCTCTCTTACCCTTCTACTCTCTATGCTTTTTTCATTATGTCTTATTCAAGGATGCCCGCCAAGCTAAAGCTGTGGCGGGAGTTTTCTTACGTAATCTAGATAACATTTTTTAACTTAAATCTTACACTGAAAATATAAATGTCAACTCTGTATCTACGTGAAAAAGGCATCATGTAAAAAACATGGAGGTGAAGACGTTAAGAGCCTCTTTATAAAGTAAAAATTAAGTAGGGGAGGCAAAAAGCGGTGTGGATTTTCCTCCCCACCGAACTTCAGAGCGGCGGCTTCCGCCGCTCTGAGTTCTCGCTTTATTGCCGTTGTGTTACGGCATTTTCATGATTTGAGTATGAGTGACAGTATAAATTGCCGTAACGCACCATGATCATACAGTGCGTTACGCGTTGCTTTAACCCACCCTACAATTTAAGCTTTACTTTATAAATCATCTCTCAATTAATGATTATTTACTGGTAAAGAAATAGTAGTACTTTGTTTATTTTCTTTGATGAGACGGCTATAGGTTCTTTGGGGAATAAAATGAAGTGGATTATAACCAACAAAACGCAAAATTAACACACAAGCCCAGGAATATCTGCCGTCAGTAATCGCTTCAATAACTTGATGCAACTGTTCATTGGTAATTGTACTATGAAAACTTTTCTGAGAAGAATTGATTTGGTAGTTCATAGCTGTCTCTCATGTAATTTATATGAATTGAGATTCACCAAATAATCATGCCTGTATGATTACATCTTTTGAAATTGTTTGAGCAGAATATCTGCAATTTATCTACAACATACGATGATTTCGTTCTTGTTGGTCTAGCCAGATTGTGGAGGCGTTGCATAAATGTAGATGACTTTAATAGTTTTGCTGAGATGGGCAATCTTGACCGTCCCTTGTATTTTTAGGCGTGCATGATACCCACCTCAAAAGATTCATCTTTTAATTCAGCAATGCTCTTTTTGAATGTTGAAATTCTGCCTCACAGTTTCATAAGATTTTACTTACCCATAAAGTTTTCTTAATGAGAAATTCACTAAATAAACAGGAAATTGGGGACAAAACAGTCAACTACAACACAGAATACTAGTTTTTTGAGACCAATTAAGCCAAATTGGCATTTTTTCTATAAATGCCAAATGCCGATTCATGAGTTATTTTTATGACTCTGCACCCGGAAATATTGAATCAGGAATTGTGTGATTTCATCCTAAAGCTAGAAGTAACGAGTATTAAAGCTGGCCTACGCTGGATAAATCAAGGAAAAATGTACTTCTCAACAAGTTAGTAGTGAGGAAGTTCTGACTACTAGCCATAACAGGGTACTAAAATTTGCCATGTATGAACTACATCAATCGATTTTGGCTAATAGTGAAGAAACAACTACCTTGCGTCAGTTGATATTTGCGCTAGAGGCTTTAGATAAGCGTTACTTTCTTAGAAATGAGATTCTGCAAACTTTTGCTAAATACTGTCATCAATTTCAAAAACCGACGTACTTTTATTATTCTTCCTCTGTTGCTAAATTAATTCACTGCACTCACGAAATCATTCTGGAGGAAGAAGCTATTTGGTTTGTGGTGCGTCCTAAAATTGCGAAACGAGAAGTTTGGCGACTGACATTAGATTTTTCCAAGTTTGAGGTGATGCCACCTGAAGCATTATTAGATGTGAGCGATCGCTTGGTCAATGCCTATGACCCCCACATTTTAGAAATTGACCTCAAGGCTTTTTATGAAAATTCCCCCAGAATCAGCGACCCTAGAAACATTGGTCAAGGTCTAGCCTTCCTCAACCATTATCTATGCAGTCAACTAGATACTGACATTCAGTATTGGTTTGAATTGATTTATTTAGCCTTACAATCTTTGCGATACAATGGTACTCGCTTATTACTGAGCGATCGCATTTCCTCTGGTATTCAACTAGCGAGACAAATTCGCCAAGCCATTCAGTTTCTCAGTCAGCAACCACCTGACGCGCCCTACAGCAACTTTCACCATGACTTGCAAGCACTAGGTTTTGAACCAGGGTGGGGAAACACGGTTTCTCGCACCTTAGAAACCTTCACCCTTTTAGAAAGACTCATTGAAGCACCGCAACCAGCGATTCTGGAAGCATTTGTTTCGCGTGTTCCGGCTATCTCTCGTGTGCTTCTGGTTTCTATTCACGGTTGGGTAGCACAAGCAGATGTGATGGGACGGGACGAAACTTTGGGACAAGTCATTTATGTCTTGGAACAAGCACGAAGTTTAGAAAACAAACTCCGAGAAGAAATCAAACTTGCTGGTCTTGACATTCTCGGTATTCGACCTCATGTAATTATTCTCACCCGCCTCATTCCTAACTGTGAAGGGACTTGTTGTAACCTGCGCTTGGAAAAAGTAGATGGTACAGAAAACGCCTGGATATTACGCGTTCCTTTTGGGGAATTTAATCCAGATATTACTAACAACTGGATAGCTAAATCTGATATTTGGCCTTATTTAGAAACCTTTGCTAGCGATGCGGAACAAGAAATAATCAATCAGTTTAAGGGTAAACCAAACTTAATCATTGGCAATTATACAGATGGTAATTTAGTTGCCTTTTTGATGGCTCGACGGTTAAAAGTTACCCATTGTAATATTGCCCATTCCCTAGAAAAACCCAAACATTTATTCAGCGATCTTTATTGGCAAAACTTTGAAGAACAATATCACTTTTCTGCCCAATTTACCGCCGATTTAATCACCATGAATGCGGCAGACTTTATCGTTACATCGTCTTATCAAGAAATTGTCGGTACACCGGAAAGTATAGGACAATATGAATCCTACAAATGCTTTACTATGCCTCATTTATATCATGTAATTGATGGCATAGATTTATTTAATCCTAAATTTAATATGATCCCGCCGGGAGTGAATGAGCAAGTTTTCTTTGATTACAGTCAGAAAAATCAGCGTAAACCCCATTTAACTACAAAAATATTTGACTTACTATTGCATCAAGAACACCCACAAATTCTAGGTAAATTAGATGATGGGCAAAAGCGTCCCATCCTGGCTGTAGCACCGATAACTTCAATGAAAAACCTTACTGGTTTGGTAGAATGTTTTGGTCAAAGTCCAGCATTAAAAGAGCATTGCAACTTAATTATTATCACTAGTAAGCTGCATACTTCAGAAGCCGCAAACCCAGCCGAAGCAGCAGAAATCCAAAAACTGCATAACTTGATTAATCAGTACGAACTCTATAATAAAATTCGTTGGGTAGGAATGCGTCTACCTAATGTAGAAGTAGGAGAAGCATACCGAATAGTAGCTGATTTGCGAGGAATTTATGTGCATTTTGCCAGATTTGAAGCCTTTGGTCGCAGTATTTTAGAAGCGATGATTTCCGGTTTACCAACCTTTGCTACTAAGTTCGGTGGGGCTTTAGAGATTATTGAAGATTATGGTAATGGCTTTCATATCAACCCTACAGATTTAGAGGGGACAGCTAAGAAAATAGTGACATTTCTAGAAAAGTGCGATCGCCATCCCGAATACTGGCAAGAAATCTCAGAGTGGGTAAGTCAGCGTATTCACCACAAATACAACTGGCAGTTACATACAAATCAATTACTTTCATTAGCTAAAATCTACAGTTTTTGGAACTTTGTTGCACCAGAAAACACAGAAGCGAGGGTGCGTTATATGGAAAGTTTATTCCATTTAATTTATAAACCCAGAGCAGAAAAGATTTTAGAAAAGCATATGGGGAAATAAAAAGTAAAAATAAGAATTTGCATAAAATTTGACAATTTAATGAAGACTATGGGCTATGAATCAACAATATACCTCTGGTGATTTTATCTATGAAGATTGGAGATTAATTGAAACTCAGTTTAAACCTGAGCAAATCAATACTAGGGAAACTATCTTTACGATTGGTAATGGATACTTAGGCACAAGGGGTAGTTTTGAGGAAGGTTACAGTCGTATTCTACCCGCAACGTTTATTCATGGCGTTTATGATGATGTACCGATTGTTTATACAGAATTAGCCAATTGTCCTAACTGGCTACCGTTGGTAGTGACGATTAATGGCGATCGCTTTCGTCTCGATCAAGGAGAAGTATTAGCATACAAACGACAACTAGATTTGCGTTATGGTCTTTTAAGTCGTTGGGTGCGTTGGCGTAGTCCCAAAAATAAAATTATTGACATCCGCTTTGAACGCTTCGCCTCTCTGGCGGATGTCCATGTTTTAGGACAGCGTTGTCAGTTAACATCCTATGATGGCGAGGCTTTGATTGAATTTCAAGCCAGCATCAATGGTTATGCAGAAAACCAAGGTTTCAATCACTGGGAAGGGATAGACCAAGGTAAAAGCGATCAGGGGATTTGGTTACAAAGTCGTACCCGCAGCACGCGCATTGAAATTGGGATGGCGGCAAAAATGACGATATCGGGAACAGAAGCTGCTATGCAAGTTAGCACCGTACCTGGTTATCCCACCATCAGCACCACCTTTTTAGCCGCACCCCAACAAACCGTGACAGTGGAAAACATCGTGACAGTATTTACTTCGCGGGAGACTCAAACACCAATCACCACCGCCCAAGCAAAACTTGCAGACATAGCTGATTACACCACATTATTCACAGACAATCAAACAGCTTGGGATCAGGTTTGGCAAACCAGCGACATTGTGATCGAAGGCGATAGTCAAGCCGCTTTTGCTATTCGCTATAATCTGTTTCAGCTATTAATTGCCGCCCCGCGCCATGATGATCAAGTGAGTATTCCTGCCAAAACCCTGTCAGGATTTGGTTATCGGGGTCATATATTCTGGGATACAGAAATTTTTATCTTGCCCTTTTTCACTTATAACCAGCCCGATGTCGCCCGCAACTTACTCAGTTACCGCTATCACACCATAGCAGGCGCAAGACGCAAAGCAGCTCATTACGGCTTTAAAGGCGCAATGTATCCGTGGGAAAGTGCAGATACAGGCGATGAAGTTACCCCCCGGTGGTCGTTACCAGATGATTATTATGGTGAAGACGTGAGAATTTGGTGCCGCGATCGCGAAATTCATAACAGTGCAGATATTGCCTACGCTGCCTATCACTATTGGCAAGCTACAGGCGATGATGAATGGATGCGCGACTATGGTGCAGAGATGATCTTAGATACGGCTATTTTTTGGGGTAGTCGAGTAGAATTTAATCCCCAATACAATAGATACGAAATTCGCGGCGTGATTGGTGCAGATGAATATCACGAATTTGTGCATAACAACACCTTCACTAACCGCATGGTGCAATGGCATTTAGAACAAGCCTCGAAAATTCTCACATGGTTGCAGCAACATTTCCCGGAACGCGCCGCCGAACTCACCCAGAAGTTGCAGCTTTCCTCAGAAATCCAAACCTATTGGCAAGACATCATCAATAAAATTTGGATTCTTTATGATCCCGCAACTGGACTAATTGAACAATTTGAAGGATTTTTCCAATTAAAAGATATTGACCTGAAAGAATACGAACCACGCCAAAAATCAATCCAAGCTGTTTTGGGGATGGAAGGAACGAACCAGACTCAAGTTCTCAAACAACCAGATGTCTTAATGCTGTTGTACTTGATGCGACCATTAGCAGAGTTTCCTTACGACCAAAAAATATTAGCAACAAATTGGCATTACTACGCACCCCGCACTGATATCACCTATGGTTCATCCTTGGGGCCAGCTATCCACGCCATCTTAGCTTCAGACTTAGGCGACTCAATGAGAGCTTACAAACGGTTTATGCAAGCGGCAATGGTAGATTTAGAAGATAGTCGCGGTAACACCCAAGATGGTATTCACGGTGCGAGTGCGGGTGGTGTTTGGCAAGCAGTAGTTTTCGGCTTTGGGGGTATTCAGTTTACAGACAATGGCCCTATAGCCAACCCCCATTTACCCCCCAGTTGGTCACGCCTGCAATTTCAGCTACAGTGGCGTGGTCAGTGGTATCAGTTTGACTTGGGGGATAAGGGACTGGGGACTAGGGACTGGGGACTAGGGACTGGGAAAGAAACAGATAAGGAGAAGGGTAATCTACCCAATCCACCCTTGGGGGTTCGTGAGTCGCACCCCTCCAGGGAAGCAAGCTACACGGGGCAAACCCCGAAGACCGCGCTGCATGATCAATCCCCGGACATTCGCGGGTTTATCTTTGACTTAGATGGCGTACTAACGGATACGGCTGAATATCATTACTTAGCATGGCAAAAATTGGCGAATGAGGAAGGTATTCCGTTTAATCGGCAGGCGAATGAGGCTTTGCGTGGTGTGTCTCGGCGTGCTTCCTTAATGCTGATTATTGGAGATAGACCTTATTCAGAAGACCAAATTCAGGAGATGATGGCACGAAAAAACCGTTATTACGTAGAGTTGATTGAACATATCACACCCAAGGATTTGTTACCGGGAGCGATCGCACTTTTGCAGGAACTGCGGCAAGCTGGCATTAAAATTGCGATCGGTTCGGGGAGTAAAAATGCTCGCACGGTCATCGAAAAACTCGGTATTGCTAATCTCATCGACTCTTTGGCTGACGGTTACAGTGTTCAAACACCTAAACCCGCCCCTGATTTATTCCTTTATGCTGCCCGTCAGCTAGGTTTAAATCCAGCCCAATGTGTAGTTGTGGAAGATGCAGCCGCAGGTGTTGAAGCCGCCTTAGCTGGGGGAATGTGGGCTATAGGTATCGGCCCTGCAGAACGAGTAGGAAAAGCTCATATAGTTCTCCCTAGCCTCGCGGGTGTTAATTGGAGAGATTTACAGGCACAATTGAGTCGGAAAATTTAAACGCTAAGAGACGCAACGTTACAACCAAAGGTACGCTGAGGTAAACTCTCTGCATCTCCTCGTGAACTTTTTCCTAATTTTATGCAGCAATGCCAACAAACTTGCTATTAAGTGGAACAATACACCACACCTTTAAGCAACATGGAACTTAAATCAGTTTCTCTAGAAATTCCTGAAGATTGTAACCTCATCCTGGGGCAAACCCACTTTATTAAAACGATAGAAGACCTCTATGAAATTATGGTGGGAATATCAGCACAAGTGAAATTTGGTATTGCTTTTTGTGAAGCTTCGGGAGATTGTTTGATTAGAATTGCTGGCAATGATCTATCCTTACAAGAAATAGCCACCAAAAATGCTCAAGCAATAGGTGCAGGTCACAGCTTTATTATTTTACTCAAACAAGCCTATCCTATTAATTTCCTCAATGCTATTAAGCAATGTCCAGAGGTTTGTACAATTTACTGCGCCACAGCTAATCCTGTACAGGTGATTTTAGCTGAAACCGAGCAGGGGAGAGGTATTCTGGGGGTGATTGATGGCTTTTCACCTCAAGGCATAGAAACAACTGAGGATGTGAACACACGACATAATTTGCTCCGGCGCATTGGTTATAAGTTATAAACAATGGCAATAATATGTCTAATAATTATCAGGAAAAAATCATTACTCTATGGATAGTATTTCTCCTAGGAATACTGTTTCATACCCTATTAGGTTTAATGCCGCTTTTTCATGGATTAAGTGTAATTGAATCTCAAAAAGCGACATCAATTAATCAAATATCGAGCATCATGTGGGGGATGTTAGGATTTTTTACTCTGCCAATGTTGGCAATCATCGCGACAGCTTTTACTGCTAATAGACGCTATCGAGTGATTCACTTTGGGTTCACAATACTCTATAGCATCCTCAATTTAATTCATTTGATACTAGACTTACTTCTGCCCCAGGTTATCTGGTATCAAATTGCTTTGATGGTGCTACTATTTTTGATTGGTTTGCTATTAAATCTTGTCGCTTTTCAATGGATGAAAGCACCACTGAGAAATCATCATCTCTCACCTGAACAATTAGCTTGAGTCATTAGTTATTCTCCCCCTGCTCCCCCTGCTCCCCCTGCTTTCCTACACCCTACCTCTTCGGTTTTTGTTGTTGTGAAATCTCAATAGTGTAATTATATTGTTGTTGAGATAAATTACCGACCTTAATTGAGTAATCACCTGTGGGCCAGTAACCAGATAATTCGGCCTCATTATTAGTGGAACTTTCTGCTAGCACACAAAAACGTCCTCCAGGCCCATCAATTAGCAATGTGGGTCTTCCTGTGCCTTTGGCTGTGACGCGCAAATAGGGTAAAGCCTCCGTTACTCTAATCACTTGATTGGGTGCGGTGGTAACATTACCACAGTTGCTCGGAACAGTTTTATCAGATGTACCATTAACAACAAGTGGATCTGAAGTTAAGTTACGGCTCATTTGAATCATCGGTGTTTGAGCAGCGATCGCTTCCGTCAGGATTAAGCTTGTTACCAAGGTAGTAGTAAGCACTTTTAATAAAGTAAAAGTATTCATATATAAGTATCTCTCAGAATAATTTTTGACATAAACATCCTGATTAAATAGACGCTGATTAATAGGCGTTGTTCCTGATAGTTATGTATAAAATTTTATAAATTTGTTTAACTCTATGTATAACTAAAGTGTGAAAATCCGATGAAGTAAGGAAATTATGAGGAAACTAGCAATAATTTCAGTATATATCTACAGAATTACAAAAATTCTTATATGCAAATTGAGTTATGAATCGTGAAATCTAAATCCAACAACCAGCGTCAATAGTTAAATTTACCCACACAAACAGGTACTCCATACCAAGACATTAGCTAAAATCACAAACAAAACCACCAGAAATGATGGGAACTGATGCAGGGACGAAAAATCTCAAATTTGAGAAACAGGCGTTAGCGCAGCTTACTGTAGGTTTCGCTACGCAACAATTCACAATACCAAGTAGTAAATTTAACTTGATTTTCAGCTATCCTTGCGGAAATTCTCATGAATAAAATGTGATGGTTTTGTCATTCAAAAAGTGTCTTAACTGAGGTACAACGTTAATGAATCCTCAATCAGAAGAAGAATTACAACGCCGCCTCCAGCAACTAGAGGCTGATATTAATTCCGCATCTGGAGAGTCAGCACCAAAACAGACTTCCCAGTTTAGTTGGTTAAATTGGCAACAACAGTTAGAACGAGGAAAACTTTGGTTTCAGAGTTTATCAGGGACAGGCAAGCTAGTATTTATCGGCGTTGCTGGCTTACTTGGCTTGTCAATTGTGCAGATGGTACTGAAATTAGTAGTATCTGCCCTCAGTCTGGCACTGTTAGCAGGGTTAGTGTATCTTGGATACAAATTTTTTGTATCTGGTAACGCGAAAAATCAATAGCTGTGACTGGGGACTGGGGGCTGGGGACTGGGAAAACACTCGTATTTTTACTCAGCACTCAGCACCCATCACTCCCACACAAGGGACATAAAAATAAATACAAAGGTAATTAAGGTAATTATGTAATGGCTACTCCAACTGTTAAAAAAAATACTAATCAATCTAACCGTACTAAAAATCCAGCCAAAACTAATTCGCTAGTCACAAGACGCTTTGCTGCTTGGACGGCAGAAATGACGCTGTTGTTGGCTAGTGGGCTAGTTCCCTTTGGGTTGGGTGTGTACGCCAACTCTCGCAGCGATCTCAATCGAGTGCCACTTAACCCTGTACTAGTAGTAACAGAAAGAGCGATCGCTCGTCCGTTGGCTTTACCTGCTAGCTATGGCATTCGTAATGTGGCATGGCCGACTAATTTCCTTTGGACAATTGCTTTATTTGCTCCCACAGTCCTGTCTTGGTGGCAATTATATTTACTGGCAAAAACAGGCAGTACCTTACCTAAGCGTTGGTTTGGTATCAAGGTGGTCAATGAAGAAGGAACGCCTCCAGGTTTAGCAGCTGTGTTTGTTCGGGAAGGTATTGGCCGCTTAACTGTGCCTATGTCCATTGCCTACATTCTCTGGCGTTATAGCTTTGCTTTCCCCAATTTAGGTTTATTCACTTCTCTAGCAGTATTAATGATCCTAGGGGAAGGTTTAGCTTTACCTTCACGCCGAGGACGTAAAGCTTTGCATGATTGGTTAGCAGGTACTTGTGTCATCGATGCCCACCGTCCTGCCGTTTCAGCAGATGTGGCAGCTAGTGGGCGCAGTTTACCTGCTACTAGTGGTTCAACTATCGCACGAGAAGAAAATGAAGCACTAACGACAGCCGCAATGGCCATTACTTCAGACAACAGCAGTTTAGTGTCATTGTGGCGGCGGATGCAGCAAAACCCCAATTTAACCTTGTTTGGGGTAGCCCTGACGAGTATGACGGCGGTGCTGGCTACTTTAATCGGCACACAAGTCTATCTCCAAAGTCAGCAAAGCAATCGGGAGTCGCAAAAAATCAATAGTCAACAATTTTTGGCACTCGTCAAACAATTGAGTCCTGATTCTACGGCTACTATTGCAGAACGCCAAAGCTTAATTCTGGCTATGGGTAGTCTCAATGATCAACAGTCTATCCAGTTTTTAACGGATATGATGGTCAATGAAAGCAACCCTATTTTGATAGATACAATTCAACAAGCACTTACTAGTATAGGTATTCCCGCAATTCCCGAATTACACAACAAAAATCAGTTTTTGGCGGGTGAGTTGCAGTCTGTCAATAACACATCCTCGGAACGGGAGATCAAACAAAAGCGGTTACAAATTAACCAGCAAACTATTAACAAAATTCTCAGTGTATATGGTGGGAAAGCCCAAAATCTTGATCTGAGTCGCATCCAGCTAGGGCAAAGCGGTACTCCTGGGAGTTCATTCTTTAGCTTGGTTCTCGATAACACTGATTTATCAGGAATCAAGTTGAAATCAGCCAATCTCAATCAAGCTAATTTTAAAGGTAGCCGTTTCCGTAGTCCTGGTGAAGACGGGCGTTTAGACACTTATGATGATGTAATATCTGATTTAACTCAAGCTCAGATGAAACAAGCTAATTTCACTGATGCTAACCTCAGTCGTGTGATTATGACTGGTAGTGATTTAAGTCGTGCTACCCTCAACAGAGCAAATTTAGCTAATGCCCGCTTAGTTGGTGCTAACCTCAGCAGTAGTCAGTTAGTAGGGGCTGATTTACGTGGCGCAGTTCTAGAAAATGCTAGCCTGACGGGAGCAGACCTAGGAGACGCTAAATTTAAAGATGCAAACTTGTATGGTGCGCGTCTTGGTCGCGTGATTGCGATCGGTACGCAATTATCATTTGCTAACTTAACTAAAACTGATTGGCAAGCTTCAGATTTATCTGGCGCAGACTTAGAACGGGCTAATCTCAGCAATGCTAACTTAAGTGCCACACGTCTGACGGGTGCGATTTTAAGATCTGCCCAGTTAGAAAATGCTAATTTGCAAAATGCTGACTTGAGTTTGGTTGATTTACGGGGTGCAAACGTCGCTGGTGCTGATTTCCAAGGGGCAATTCTTACCCCTAATAGACAAGATCCAGCAGATCAATTTGTTCAAACCCCAGATATCGGTTCAGTCTCGGCGGTAGTTAAAGGCGTAGACTTTTCCCAAGCTAAAAATTTAGACCCTAGACAAATTGCTTACATTTGTACTCAAGGCGGCCTGCATCCCCGGTGTCCGTAGATTCGCAATTGTTTAAGACAGAGGCAGAAAGCAGTCCGAAGCAGTGAAAGTTGGAATGCTTTTTGCCTTATTGCCCTCAATCATAGATGAGTTGGGCTGGGGAGCGATCGCTCCCCAGCCCTTCTTTTTAGCTGTATTTATGGGTGGATGTTAAGATTCCCTACCTGATGCCCAGGTATCACGCCACTTCACTGTGCCTTCTTTAGCAACTACCCAACGACGATTTAAAGTGTTTTCCCGTAAAGGCGATCGCCCCTCACGCCACAGGGCATATTTATAACTAATGAGTTTGCCTGCACTTTCGTCAAAAGGAATCTCTGCAAACCAAGTATTCGCATTGATATATTCCAAGGGATAAGCTTTGCTGATATCCCAGTTACCCAACTCTGGACAATCACCAACAACTACGATGGTTTCACCTGGTTGGGTATGCACGCCGTTGAGTTGAGCGCGCACAATGGTTTGCGCCTTCACCCGTTCGCCGACATGACTTAAGACTACTACTCCCCGTTCTGCAATTTGGAGATTGTAAATTTTACCGTCTTTGACTTCAAATTTATTGCGAGTCAGCGCACAAGTGTGTTCACCGTCTGGTAAGTCTGTTTCTACTTCTGGCAAGATGACATCTCCGCCCCGGTTCAGAGCGACAAAGCACACAGAAGAACGATAACGGCGGACATAACAATAAACATCTGGAGTTAAATATTTTTGCCACTGGCTACCCATTGATACAGATGGATTTAACCGCCGGATACCAGATAGCAATCTGATATATCGATAAACATCAGTATCTTTATCCCAATTTTCCATCATGGGGCGGTTATATGGGTCATTACCGCCATTGGTATCATTGTGCAAATATTGTTCTGTGCCGTAATAGATACAAGGAATACCTCGTGAGGTCATAATTAAAGCGATCGCTACCTTCAACATCGCTGGGTCGGGGTTGAGGGATTGGAAGCGCGGCATATCATGATTATCAATGAAGGTGATTAACTCTGTCGCCCCGTTGTAGCGATAATCTTGATCCAGTACTTCTTGGATGAGATGAAATCCTCCTTCTGCACCTTGGGCTAAAGCAGCACGAATTGCCACACATAAGCCAAAATCGAGAATCGTCATACCCGAATTGTTGGCAAATTCCACCGAGCGATCGTCGCTAGCATGACTGTAAATCCACTCACCAAAAATAAATACATCTGGTTTGTGATTATACATATCGCCAGTGAATTCTTGCCAAAACCAGATGGGCATATGTTTGACTGTATCTACCCGCAGTGCATCTACACCCCGGTCTAGCCATTGCTTAATTGCCGACTTGATATATTGACGGTACTCACTATTGTTTTCATTAAAAGTAGCTAAACCGCAAAGTTCACAGTTCTGCACTTGCCAATCATCTTCCCAGTCTTGCACTTCACCATAGTGGTGATACCAATGATTGACATCATCATTGAAGTCAGCAATTTTGACCCCATCATCATAGAGTTCACCTTTGCTACCGCTAGTATCAGGACTGCTATGGTTACAGACAATATCCAAAACCAGCTTCATTTTCCGCTTGTGTAATTCTTCAATGAGGCGGTCAAAAGTCGTATTTCTGGTTTCTTGAGTATTATTTAATGAAGGGTCTTCTCCATCGCCAATATAGCGGGGATTCAGCCGCTTAAAATCTTTTGTCCAATAGCCGTGCATGGCGGCATTGCCAACAAATAATTCTTCAACTTGTTCAAACAAAGGAGTTAACCAAACTGCGGTTACTCCCATATCTTTTAAGTAATCTAATTTATCGATGACTCCTTGCAAATCACCACCCCAATACTTACCCCAATCTTCCCCTTGAGGATCATAAAGTTCGGGATTATTACCTTCACTATTTTTGGGATCGCCATCATAAAAGCGATCTACCACTAGGAAGTAAATAGTTTCTTGGCGAAATTCAATATCTCTAGTGTAAAGAAACTCTAAGTCTATTTCTGTTTCTGATGAGGGTGTTTCTATTAACGCTTGTACTTCAGCATTGGCATTTTCTACTTGATATTGTTCTTCAGAAAAGAGTGATGGTGGTGTTTTTACCATAATAAAATGCAATTTTTAATGCGATATAGAGTTATGTATTAGATACAGTACAAAAATGTACTCGTGTATTTTTCAAGACCATAGGTATTATCTAATTAAAAATTATTTTCCAACATCTATCTTTGGGTGAGTAGAGATGAAGCACTCTCCAAAGCTGATATTAAGCCAGATCCCAGACTTTTTTGAAAAGTCTGGGATCTGAAGCCTTGTACTTATCCTACTTTTAGCTATGGATAAATATGTCTTTTGGTTCTAGTAAATTGACTGAGAAACAGACAATGATTCTATTTGTCACACTCATAAAAAGTGTGTAATTAATGACATTTGCTATTGGCAAACTTTCATCGAGAAAATTATTTAACGGGAGGATGCTGCGTGAAAATTGGCGCGCACTACTTAGGTAACGGAGAATGTGAGTTTACTGTTTGGTCTCCCACATTAAACAGCGTTGCAGTAGAGATTTTAACGCCAGAAAAGCAGTTAATTCCGCTGAAACCTCAAGCAGAGGGATACTGGCAGCTAAAAGTGAATGATGTGTATCCAGGTACACTTTATCGATATAGATTAAATGGACAAAAAGCTTTTGCTGACCCAGCTTCTCAGTTTCAACCCCAGGGAGTCCACGGTGCTTCTCAAGTTATTGATCATCAGTTTGAGTGGACAGATGCAGCCTGGGCTGGTATTCCCTTGGAATCAATGATTTTCTATGAACTGCATGTGGGGACATTCACGCTGGAAGGAACTTTTGCGGCGATTATTCCTCGTTTACCAGAACTACGGGAGTTAGGAATTAACGCCATTGAAGTTATGCCGATCGCGCAATTTCCAGGTGACGATCATATTGAGCCGAATTTGGCATACCGCAACTGGGGGTATGATGGCGTTTACCTTTATGCTGTACAGAATTCCTACGGTAGCCCAGCTGATTTAAAGCGATTTGTGAATGCTTGCCATGAACATGGGATTGCTGTGGTTTTGGATGTAGTTTATAACCACTTCGGCCCAGAAGGTAATTATATGGGTGAGTTTGCACCCTATTTTACTAAAACATACAAGACTCCTTGGGGCAACGCCATGAATTTTGATGACGCTCATAGCCAAGGTGTGCGAAATTATTTTATTCAAAACGCGCTGTATTGGTTGAGAGAGTTTCACATAGATGCGTTGCGACTGGATGCAATTCAGGCAATTTATGATTTGGGCGCAAAGCATTTTTTGTGGGAATTGGCGGAAGTTGTGCATAACTTCTCTGATGGAGAGACATGGAAACGCTATTTAATTGCTGAAAGTGACCTGAATAATCCGCAAGTGATTCGTCCGCCTGAATTGGGTGGCTATGGAATTGATGCCCAGTGGAGTGATGATTTTCATCACGCATTGCACACACTGTTAACAGGCGATCGCCAAGGTTATTATCAAGACTTCGGGAAGTGTGCTGATTTAGCCAAAGCTTACCAAGATACGTTTGTCTACGATTGGCGGTATGCTCCCCATCGGCGGCGATTTCATGGCATCTCTTGCCGCGATCGCCCATTATCTCAGTTTTCAGTATGTATTCAAAATCATGACCAAATCGGCAATCAAATGCAAGGGGAACGCTTAAGCGAGCGGATTTCTTTTGCAGGTTTGAAATTAGCGGCTGGTGCGGTGTTGTTGTCACCTTACTTACCGTTACTCTTCATGGGTGAAGAATATGGCGACACTGCACCTTTTATCTATTTTGTTAGTCACTCTGACCCCGATTTGATTCAAGCTGTGCGTGCTGGACGCAAACAAGAGTTTGAGGCGTTCCACTATGCGGAAGACCCACCAGACCCAGAATCTGCAGAAACTTTCTTGCAGTGTAAACTTAACTGGGAATTACGCCACCAAGGCCAGCACAAGGTTTTATGGGATTGGTATCGTCAGTTAATTCATTTACGCAAGACTCATCCGGCGTTGTTGAACTATGACCGCGAAAGTATTGCAGCAACTAGCGATGAAGATAAAAAAGTAGTTTTCGTGCGGCGTTGGTGCAAATCCAGGGAAGTGGTATTGGCGATGAATTTTAACGTGTCGTCTGTGGCGGTAAGTTTACCAATTCAGCAGAGTGCGCGGAAGTTATTAGATTCAGGTTCTCAAGCTTCAGAGAATTTGTCTGTGGGGGATGAGGTTGTTTTAGAGGCTATGAGTTTGGTTTTGTATGAGGTTGTTTAACGCAGAGATACGCGGAGTTTTTTTCGGGTCTATTTATATCAAGTGAAAATTTATGCGAATACCCCAAGCAACTTATAGAATTCAGTTTACACCCCAATTTGGTTTCGATCATGCTAGAGCGATCGCCTCCTATTTATCAGATTTAGGGATTTCTGATTTGTATGCTTCCCCTATTTTCAAGGCTAGAACTGACAGTACACATGGCTACGATGTGGTAGATGCTACACAATTAAATCCCCAGTTAGGAACTACTGAGGCTTTTGAGGCGTTAGTTGCTCAATTACAGTCTCTTAATATGGGTTGGTTACAAGATATTGTGCCTAATCATATGGCTTATAGTAGCGAAAATCCTTACTTAATGGATGTGTTGGAACATGGCGCAGATTCTAGCTATACCGACTACTTTGATGTATGTTGGAATTCTCCATTTGCTAATAGTCAAGAGCGGATTCTCGCTCCTTTGTTGGGAGATTTTTATGGTGAAGCTCTCGAAAAAGGTGATATTCAACTGCAATATGGGCAGAATGGTTTAACTGTTAATTACTACAGTTTAAAATTGCCATTGCGTTTAGAGTCTTACACTAAATTTATTAGTTACAATCTCGGTAAACTCACACGCACATTAGGCAGAAATCATCCTGATTTTATTAAACTTTTAGGTGTTCTCTATATTCTTAAAAGTGTTCCCTCAGAAGTTGCAGGTAAACAACGTCAAGACCAAATCACTTTTATCAAAGGTTTGATTTGGGAACTTTACAGTACTAATGATCATATACATGAATTCATTACCGAAAATCTCAGCATCTTTAATGGAGAACCAGGTAATTCTGAAAGTTTTAATTTACTAGATGATTTACTCAATGATCAGTTTTACCGTCTCGCCTTCTGGAAGGTTGGGGCGGAGGAAATGAACTATCGTCGTTTCTTTACTGTGAACGAACTCATTTCTGTGAAAGTTGAAGAAATGCGAGTGTTTAATAATACTCATAGTTTAATTCACAAGTTGGTGGAAGAGGGAGTATTCACTGGTTTAAGAATTGATCATATTGATGGGCTATATAACCCAACGCAGTATTTAGAACGGCTGCGGGATAAAATGGGTGATATCTATATCACTGTTGAGAAGATTTTGGAACTAACGGAAGATTTACCAAACAATTGGCAGATTCAAGGCACTTCAGGTTATGATTTTTTGAATTATATAAATGGTGTATTTTGTCAATCTCAAAATCAACAATTATTTGATAAAATTTATCATTCATTTATAGGTTCACGCTTTGATTATCCATTACTTGTACAGGAGAAAAAACATCTAATTCTAGAAAAGAATTTAGCAGGTGATGTTGATAATCTCGCGATTTTGCTGAAGAATATTGCCAGTAAATATCGCTATGGTAATGACTTTACATTGAATGGATTAAAACGAGCGATCGCAGAAGTTTTAATGTTATTCCCCATCTATCGCACATATATCACCCCCGATGCAATTCCAGATAGTGATCAGACCTGCATTCAAGAAGTAATTAACACAGCTAGAAAACAAGTACCACTTTTACAGCACGAAATGAACTTTTTAGAAAAAGTCATGCTGTTGCAATTTGATGAATCTCTCACCCAAACAGAACGGGAACAATGGATATATTTTGTGTTGCGGATGCAGCAATACACTGGCCCACTCATGGCTAAAGGTGTAGAAGATACTACCCTATATGTTTACAACCGTCTACTTTCACTTAATGAAGTCGGCGGAAATCCTAGCCATTTTGGTATTACTATTGAACAATTTCATAGCTTCAACCAACAGCACCAAACGAACTGGCCTCACACCATGAACGCCACAGCCACCCATGACACCAAGCGCGGTGAAGATGTCAGAGCTAGGTTAAATGTGTTGTCAGAAATCCCCCATGAATGGGAAGAAAAAGTAAATAGATGGAGTGAATTCAATCAACAACATCGTAGTCTGGTTGATCGCAACGATGAATATTTTCTCTATCAAACTCTGGTAGGTGCGTTTCCCTTTGCAGAACATGAACAAGCATCCTTTGTGCAACGGGTGCAAGAATATATGATTAAAGCCATTCGGGAAGCGAAAGTTCATACTGCATGGTTGCGTCCCGATCATGAATACGAAACCGCTTGTACCACTTTTATTCAGAAAGTCCTTGACCCCAACTTATCAGCAGAATTTTTAGATAATTTCCGCCCTTTCCAGCAAAAAATTGCTGAATATGGCATCTTTAATTCCCTGTCGCAAACTCTCCTCAAGATTGCTGCTCCTGGTGTACCCGACTTCTACCAAGGAACAGAACTCTGGGATTTAAGTTTAGTTGATCCAGACAATCGCCGCCCCGTAGATTTTGAATTAAGACGTAGTTACTTGAGTTCCATCCAAGAACAAATTAAAACCGATATTCTCAGCTTAATTGCCGAACTATTGACCAATAAAACCGACGGTAGAATCAAACTGTTTTTAACACTGCAAGCACTCAAAGCCAGAACAAAATATCTCTCATTATTCCAAAACGGCGAATATATCCCCCTACAAATTCAAGGAACTCACGCCAACCATATCATCGCCTTTGCCAGACAATATAACAATCAAACAGCGATCGCCATTGTCCCCCGTTTCCTTTCCACCCTCATCCAAGTGGGAGAACCCCCATTAGGTGAGTCCGTATGGCAAGATACACACCTAAAACTCCCCTCCAAAACTTGGCGAAACCTCCTCACCCACCAAACCCTACAGCCCCAAAACACCCTACCCATCGCCACCGCCCTCTCCCACTTCCCAGTAGCCTTATTAGTCGCTGAATAACCCTTTCCTTCCTCCTTTGCGCCTTTGCGTGGCGGACACTTTGCTCAAGTCTGGCATTGCCCGCCCACGCAAGTGTCCTCCTCTGCGTGAGCCAAAACCCATGAAATTCACCCCTGCCCAAATTCAATCCGTCCGCACCTACATCAAACAGACCTGGAAAACCCTAACCCGCTCACATCACCATCTACTACAATCAGCCCAAGATATCAAACTAGAACACAAATCTAACACCCCGTGGTTAGTCTATATCTCCCCCCAAGAAGACTGTAATACAGTCAAATCTGTATTAGAGCGATCGCTATCTGCAACAGAAATGCAGCAAATAGAAATTCGCACCTTACCCAACGATGTCGAAGCCATCCAAGAACACGGGTTGTTATATTTACCGGGGTCTTATGTCGTCCCTGGTGGGCGTTTTAATGAAATGTATGGCTGGGACAGCTATTTTATTTTGCTCGGCTTGTTGCGGGATGAAGAATGGGAACTAGCCCAAAGCCAAGTTGACCAGTTACTTTATCAAGTGCAGCATTACGGGACTATCCTCAATGCCAACCGTACCTATATGCTGACGCGATCGCAACCTCCTGTCCTGAGTATGATGGTACTGGCGTTATTCCAACACACCCAAGATCAAGCATGGCTAAAATCAACCTTGCCATTATTAGAACAGTTTTATTACTACTGGGTAGTACCACCGCATCTGAATGCTGCCACAGGCTTATCCCGATATTATGCTTTAGGAGAAGGGCCAGCACCAGAAGTCTTATTCTCCGAACTAGATGAGGAAGGACGCAGCCACTACGAACGCGTCAAGCACTATTACCAAACATTTGAGATTGATGACTATGATGTCAATCTGTTTTATGACCGGGAAAAAGACGAACTAACAGACTTATTTTACAAAGGCGATCGCTCCATGCGCGAGTCTGGTTTTGATATCACCAACCGCTTTGGCCCCTTCAGTGTTGATATTATCCACTATGCACCTGTTTGTTTAAACAGTCTGCTTTATCAAATGGAACAAGACTTGGCACAAATTCACCAGATTTTGGGTAATCCAGAACTTAGACAACAATGGAGCGATCGCGCCAGTCTCCGCCGTGAGCGGATCAATCAATACCTTTGGGATGAAGAACAGGGACTTTATTTAGACTATCACTTCCAATCGGGACAACGTCGTCGTTATGAGTTTGCTACTACCTTCTACCCTCTGTGGACAGGACTTGCTTCCCCTGCACAAGCCCAACAAATTGTCCAAAATCTGGCTTTATTTGCAGCACCAGGGGGAATTTTCACAAGTTCTCGTGTCACCGGAAACCAATGGGACGCTCCTTTTGGGTGGGGGCCGCTAACGTTGATTGCTATCCAAGGACTTCGCCGTTATGGATATCATCCAGAGGGCAATGAAATTGCTGATAAATTCCTAACTATGGCTATTAAAGAATTTATGCGATGTGGTTTTTTCGTCGAAAAATACGACGTTGAAAGATGTTCTGCTCAAGTTTCCGATGAAATTTGCTTTGGCTACAGTTCTAACGAAATAGGTTTTGGTTGGACTAACGGAGTTATTTTAGAACTTTTAGCTTTGTAATATGCTTAAACGCAACTTGTAAGTGAAAGTGCGTAACTTTTCATCATCACCAAAATCTCACAAGAACCCATAAATTTGTCATATATACCTATAAGCTATTGCCAATACCCAAGTAAAGATTTTTGCTTTTAGTATAAGTATTCAATTAAACTGGGAGAATCTCAGATGGTGTGAGGACTTGGGTAATGAAATATCTACCTTATTTAGTTGCAGCTTTAGGAACAAGTTCAATATTGAGTTTGGCTATCAACACTCAGCCAGCACAAGCTCAAGTCGCCTATGGTAGTTATGTAGGTGTGGGGCCGACGGTTGGGTTGACTGATGGTGTGCAGGTTGGTGGGGTGCTGGCTTTTCGCTACAAGCTTCTAGAAGCACCAATTTCTTTTCGCGCTCAAGCTTTAGTAGGACAGAATACAGCAGTTGTACCTACGGTTTCTTATGATGTACCTCTGAATTGGCAAACTGATGCTTACTTGGGTGCTGGTTTGGTACTGGCTGGCGGTGATAGTGCTTCTCCAGTGGGTGACAAAATTAGTTTTGCTTTGCAACCAGGTGTTGATTACGTTGTCCCCAATAGTAATACTGTGTTTTTCGGAAACGCGATTATCGCTTTTGATGCTTACCGTAACGGTGGCGGTGCGGCTGTCTCTGTTCAAGGTGGTGTTGGGTTGCGCTTTTAGTTCGTGAAAATAAGGGTATAAGGGAAGAAGGTGTTTGTTTCATTCGTGGCGGCTTGTGCGCCCCCTGTGCGACAGATATAAAGATACTGAACCTCCCAATGTATCAGGTTCGGGTAACTCTATGTCACTGTGGCATAAAGTTACAGATATAAAGATACTGAACCTCCCAATTTATCAGGAGGTTCGGTTAGCTTATTTTTGTGAGATGATAATCGTTATCAATCTTATCAAATTTCTGATCATGACAGTGCAAGCTTCAACTAGTATGAAACGAGCTGGTGCTGACTTGATTTTGACCTATTTTGTTAAAGAAGTAGCACTCTTGTTAGCGTATAAATAATTGGGCATTGGAAATAAATATAATCTATCTTTTCCTCTTTACTTCTTTCTCCTACACTCCTACTCATCACGGTCAAATGCGCGAATGGGTTGGTGTAGAAAATTTCTCTCGTAGATAAATAGCTGTATGTCTTATGGGACAGGCTTTTAGAGAAAAATTAAATTATAATCATCCGCGCACCTTACCCAACCTGGATTTCAGCTATTTCACGTAAATCAACTTACATTTTTTAATGTTATAATCTACCAATCCGCGAAACCGAACCTTGAAAATCAAATACAAACTAGCTTCTCAGCTCCAGCTATTGCAATTCAAACTAATCCCTATTAGGGATTGAAACCGGATCAGCGAGAAAGACTGGGAATCATTCAACGCATTGCAATTCAAACTAATCCCTATTAGGGATTGAAACCTGGAGGAGTGCGATCGCTCGACTCATTGATAGTAAGCATTGCAATTCAAACTAATCCCTATTAGGGATTGAAACGGGGAATCTATCTCCATTAGGGTATGTAAATCTAGGATTGCAATTCAAACTAATCCCTATTAGGGATTGAAACTGGGAGGGAGAACAGTATAAAGCCGCCGTGCCTTTAGAATTGCAATTCAAACTAATCCCTATTAGGGATTGAAACATTAAACCCCTAATGACTTTCTAAGATGTAGTAGTTATTGCAATTCAAACTAATCCCTATTAGGGATTGAAACTTAA